>NZ_QPJQ01000008.1 GCF_003337275.1 Marinomonas foliarum
CAAGTGGGTTAAGTGGTGATTAAATGTCGCTTCTGAGGAAATACTGTCACAAGCTGAAAGTCAGCTAAAAATTGTCTTACTTGTTCGTATGTTCCTTAGCATTAGTTGGCTTGACGGCAGCAACCTTGGTTGCTTGTGGTGGATCTGAAGAAGAAAAAACAACAGCAAAGGCAGAAACAACGGCCGATGTTATTAATTGGAAAATGGTCACTACATGGCCAAAGAACTTTCCCGGTTTAGGCACCGCAGCAGAAGATCTAGCGAAAAATATTACTGCCATGTCCAATGGTCGCTTAACGGTTAAAGTGTATGCAGCAGGCGAATTGGTTCCCGCATTGGAAGTGTTCGATGCGGTTTCTCGTGGCACAGCACAAATGGGTCATGGCGGTGCTTTTTACTGGAAAGGCAAAGCACCAGCGGCACAGTTTTTCTCTGCGGTTCCTTTTGGCTTTACCGCACAAGAAATGAACTCTTGGCTTCACTACGGTGGTGGCTTAAAACTATGGGAAGAAACATACGCGCCTTTTAATCTTATCCCGATGGCAGCAGGTAATACTGGGGTACAAATGGGAGGTTGGTTCAATAAAGAGATTAACTCTCTTGCTGATTTCCAAGGCTTGAAAATGCGTCTGCCAGGTTTAGGTGGTGAAGTGCTGAAAAAAGTCGGTGGAACACCCGTTAACTTGCCTGGTAGTGAGATATTTACAGCACTGCAAACTGGGACTATTGATGCGACAGAATGGGTAGGTCCATACAATGATCTAGCGTTTGGCTTGTACAAAGCGGCTAAATTCTACTATTACCCTGGCTGGCATGAGCCGGGCTCCACTATGGAAGCGCTTTATAATAAAGACGCGTTTGAAGCCTTACCTGAAGATCTGCAATTGATTGTACGAGCGGCAACTCGCCAAGTGAATGCTGACATGCTGGATGAATTTACGGCACGTAATAATACAGCACTAGAAACACTGGTGAATGAGCACAACGTTGTTTTTAAAGCCTTCCCAAGAGAAGTCTTAATTGCTTTGAAAAATGCGTCTGCAGAAACCTTAGAGGAAGTGGCGGCAGCTGACCCAATGAGTCAAAAAGTGTATGACTCTTTCAAAGCATTTAATAGTAAAGTCAGAGCGTGGCACGAAGTGTCTGAGCGTGCTTACATCAATGCTCGTGAGCTTGAGTAAGACTTGTTAAGTACTGATCAATAGATAAAAAAAATAGCCCTTCTTGTAGAAGGGCTATTTCGTTCTATAGCATATCGATTTATCGAACGAGGAATTAGTCGTTCATGCTACCCAATTCAAGCAGTGTCGCGTTGCCACCGATTGCGGTTGTGTTGTTAGACACGGTGCGTTCGGTAACGAAGCGCAACAAGTAATGAGGCTTGGCAATGCTGCTCAGGTTCTCTGCATCGGTTTCTTCAACCAATTGACAGATTAGGCCGCTTTTTGCTGCAAGGCGCTGGCTAAACAGCTGTGCTTGCGCAGGGTCGCAAAGTGTTGCAATACCTGCAAGATGATCTGCTTCTATCAACGAATCTTGCGCAGATTCGGCAATATTTTGTACCACACCTTCCGCTACGAATGGCGCAATCATATCCATGACTTCTTGACCCGTTGGGCCGACTGTAATGACAGGGTTACCTGCAATAAGCGCAGTAAACACTTGACCAACTAAGCCAACTTTTGCGTTATCGCCTTCGATAAAAGACGAGCAAAGAAATACACCACGGCCTTGATTTGAAAGTTCGTTACGCTCACCAGTTGGCCCAGGCATTACGCGGGTTTCTGCGATGGATTTTTCGGCATTGTCTATTTGCCATGCAGCCATTTTTCTTTGTGCATCTGGGAAGGTATTAAGGGCTTTTTTTAGTGCTTCTGCACGTCCATTCACACCAAGCTTATCCCATGCTTCGAAGACTTTTTGAGCGACCTGAATTTGGATAGGTTGTACGATTGTCATAGTAATGTCTCCCCTTAAAGGTCTTGCTCAATAGCGAAGCGTTGAAGGTAATGTGGGCCACCGGCTTTTGGTCCTGTGCCAGATAAGCCTTGTCCGCCAAATGGCTGAACGCCAACCACAGCACCGACTTGGTCACGGTTGATATAAAGGTTACCAACACGAGCGCGACTCGCGATGCGAGCACATGTGGTTTCGTTACGGCTGTGCACACCCATGGTTAAACCAAAGCCTGAGTTATTGATGGTGTCAATGATCTTATCCAAGTCGCGAGCTTTGTAGCGTACAACATGAAGGATAGGTCCAAATTTCTCATCCGTTAGCTGGTCAATGCTGCTGATTTCAAATGCCGTTGGTGCAACGAACGTACCGTTTTTTGCGAAGTCTGGAAGCTCTGCTTGGGCAATCAGCTTGCTTTCTTTGGTCATGTGTTTGATGTGCTCAAGCAACATGTCTTGGGCTTTCTTGTCGATAACCGGACCCACGTCAGTGCTGTGCAGGTAAGGTAGACCAACAGTTTGCTCTTGCATGGCACCTTTGATCATTGGAATGACACGGTCTGCAATGTCCGCTTGTACGAACATGACTCGCAATGCAGAACAACGCTGCCCTGCAGAAGCAAACGCTGAACGAACCGCGTCACGAACCACTTGCTCAGGCAATGACGTGGAGTCGATTAACATAGCGTTTTGGCCACCTGTTTCGGCAATTACTGGCACTGGTGCAACGCCACGAGCTGCTAGAGTACGGTTGATCAATTGTGCTGTGCCAGTAGAACCTGTGAAGGCAAGGCCGGCAATGCGTTTGTCGCTCGTCAACGGAGCACCAACAGTCGCGCCATCGCCTGGTAATAGGTGAAGTACGTCAGTTGGAACGCCTGCTTGGTGTAGCATTTCGATGGCACGGAAAGCGATTAAGCTGGTTTGCTCAGCCGGTTTCGCAACCACAGTGTTACCGACTACAAGGGCGGCAACTACTTGGCCTGTAAAGATGGCCAATGGGAAGTTCCATGGGCTGATACAAGTAAATACGCCACGGCCGTTTAGCTTGGTTTGTTTTTCACTGCCTAAGAAATCTGTGTAGCTTGTTGGGTCTGCAAAATGGCTACGAGCTTGTTGCGCGTAGTAGCGACAGAAATCCACTGCTTCACGAACTTCGTCGATGCTGTCCTGAATGGTTTTACCTGCTTCACGGTGGCAAAGAGCCATTAGTTCCGCGTAGTTTTCTTCCATCAAATCTGCCATTTTATCTAGGCAATCAGCACGTTCTGTTGCTGGACGTGCTGACCAAGCAGGGAATGCCGCTTCAGCAAGATTAATTGCCTTGGTAACGGTCGCTGCGTCTGCCCAATCGATTTGTCCCGCTGTTTGGCTGTGATCATATGGGCTCTTGATTGAATGCGACTGTCCAGTGGCTACTTTTTCACCACCAACGATAGGGAAAGCGCGCCATTGAGTGTCTTGTCCCATGAAAACGTCGATTTTGGCTTTGAAAGGGGTCCAATCAGAATCAATTTCGATGTTTGGGCCAAACGAGTTTTTGCGGTCGTCAAACAAGTTAGCTGGCAAGTTGATATGCGGATTAGCTAATGATTTACGGCTTTCAAGCGTTGTCACTGGGTGGTCGATCAAATCTGCAATTGGGTAGCTGGCGTCAATCAGGCGGTGAACGAATGAACTGTTAGCGCCGTTTTCAAGCAGACGACGAACCAAGTAAGGTAGTAAGTCTTTATGGCTGCCCACTGGCGCGTAAATACGTACGCAGATGTCGCTGTCTTTGATCAATCGGTTGTATAGGGCATCCCCCATACCGTGCAAACGCTGGAATTCGTATTCGTCAGCGCTGGCGCCTAATTGTTTGGCGATGCAGCTGATGGTCGCAATGGTGTGTGCGTTATGGCTAGCAAACTGGGGAAATATGTTTGCACGAGCGTGTTCGCTTAATAGGAAGTTCGCACACGCCAAGTAAGACACGTCTGTAGATTCTTTGCGAGTGTACACTGGGTAACCATTGATGCCGCGTTGTTGGCAAAGCTTGATCTCAGAATCCCAGTAAGCGCCTTTCACCAGGCGCACAGGAATGCGATCGCCTTGTTCTTTAGACAGTGCTGCCAACCAAACTAAAACCGGTAGCGCACGTTTTGAATAGGCTTGCACAACAAGGCCAAATAAGCCCCAGCCTTTAGTGCATTCGTCACGATAAAGTTTTTCGAACAAATGCAAAGACAACTCTAGACGGTCTGCTTCTTCTGCATCGATTGTGATGCCAACATTCAACGAGCGAGCTTTGGTGATTAAGCCTTTAACACTGTCGAACAATTCTGTCATTACACGTTCTTCACAGCCCACTTCATAACGCGGGTGAAGGGCTGATAACTTGATAGAAATAGTTGGGCGGTGCTTTTGACTGTAGGTATCTTTGCCAACAGATTCGACCGCTTTCATATAAGACGTTAGGTATTTGTCAGCGTCAGCAGCGGTCAGTGCGGCTTCACCAAGCATGTCGAACGAGTATGTGTAACCTTTGTCACGGTAGCTTTTACCACGGGACAAGGCTTCTTCAATGCTGCGACCTAGTACAAACTGATGCCCCATGATTTTCATTGCTTGGTTCATCGCTTTACGAATCACCGGCTCAGAAACACGGTTTACCATGCGGTTCACTAAATTAGCTGGTGTTCCATCTTTTTTCTCGTCCATAGTGACGATTTTGCCCGTTAACAATAAGCCCCAAGTGGAGGCATTAACGAAGAAGGAATCTGAATTTTTTGCGTGAGATGCCCAATCGGCAACGCTCAAACGGTCTTTGATAAAAGCGTCGGCCGTTTCTTTGTCTGGTACACGCATGAGTGCTTCAGCTAAACACATCAACAAAATGCCTTCTTTGGTGTCTAGGCTGTACTCTAGCAACAAGGCGTCAATCATCGACATGCTGTCGTCGTCTTGGCGCACGTCGGCAATTAAATTTGCGGCTGCATTGGTTTGGTTTTCTAGCTCACCTTCAGATGGTTTTGCTAAAGGTAGCAATTCCTTTAACCACTTCTCTTCATCCATATTGTAAAGAGGGGAAATAAGCTGCCACAATTCATTGAGTGGACGCTGAATGAAGTTAGGTTGTAACACCTCAATCGCTTTAAACATGGTTGGATTCTCCCGCGTTAATATAAAAAACCGCTTGGTGTTTTATTAAGGCCGCATATTGTTATAGAGCATTAAGCGTTTTTTTGACTGCTTTTCACTCTGCTGAATCAAAAAAATGCATGTCTGGATAATGCTGACACTTTAGTGACAGAAGGGATAAATTGTCTTTCGAAAAAGTCGTTTTTTTTTATAAGAAAGTCCGACTGGACAAGAATAAGCATAGCAGTAATTTATTATCATGCAGAAGTTGTGAGGAGGTGATGGTAATACTTACAAATGAGGCAGGGTTGTTGTGCTTAATGAATTAAGACCAAAAATCAGCGGTTACTGAATTGTTTTTGGTATTTTAATGGCGTAATGCCAAGGGTTTGAGAAAACACGTTGGTCATGGCGCTTTGGCTTGAAAAGCCACACATTTCTGCCACTTGAATAGGTGGAAAACCTTCGGCCAGTAAACTTTGTGCTCGCTCTAGGCGTTTGCGCATTAGGTACTGGTGCGGCGTCATGCCGGTGCGATCTTTGAAACGTTCGTGAAACTGACTGACACTCAAAAAGCAAAAGTTAGCCAGTTGGTCTATATGCACACGGCGAGACAGGTTTAATTCGATAAATTGGTCTAATTTGTCGATATCCAGTTGGTTACCACGGGTGCGGACATCTTTGTTATTGATTTGATGGCGTATGGCGCTTAGCAGAGTGTTACCGCAGGCGCGGGCTAACATCAGGTCATTCGGATATTGCTGCAATTCACCGGATAGGGCGGATGCTAGAATCTGCAAACGGGGGTTAAGTTGAAAATAAGCCGCTTGATCAAATAAGCGAGAAACTACTTCGTATTCTTCGTCAGTAATGCTTTTTTGCGGCGGAATGGGCAGATTGACCACCATGATGCGGTTTTCACCTAACCCTGCAAAGGCGTGGCTATTCGCAGACGGAAGGATACAACCTTCGCCTGTATGTAGCTGTTTGCCTTTACCTTGGATGTCGAAATCGGTGTTGCCATCCAGTACTACCACTAGTTGGTGATAGTCGTGATCGTGTGTGTCCGCTTCGGCAGGTAGGCTGAAAACATCGGAATCAGACTGAGTCAAAGTGCGCCTTTGGAATAAACATAAGTGAGAAAGTATAGCGGCCTTAAGGGCTCTTTAGTAGCGGATTTTTGTGAAGATATCGGATTTTACCGCATGAATTGCGTTTTAACGCAGTATAAATGAATACGTGAAGAAAATAGTAAACACAGCACTTTATCCCATAGAGAACGAATAAAGCGCTGTGCTTGAGTCATATTCGCTAATGTTAGCTGATACGAATAACCAAGTTGCCTAGGGCACCAGATTTCAATACATCTTCATGGGCTTGAGCTAACTCTGTTAGCGCATAGCTGTGACGAATAACAGGCTTTAGAACGCCTTTTTCAAACAAAGGACGTAAGGCTTTCGCAATCAAGGAAAGCTCGGCAGGTTTAGTGTTTGCCAAGGCTACACCAACGACAGACGCATCACGCGCCATTAAATCTCTAGGGTTGATCTCAACCGTGCCACGGTTCCCTACGACAGCGACGCAACCGCCAAAGGCCAAGGCTTTTAAGTCTTGATCTAAGTTGTGGTTTGCTAGCATCTCGATAACGATATCGAAGCCTGCTTCTAGTGATTGAAAAGGCGCAAGGTGATCCGCTTCATTGTGCATAATAACGGTTTTCACACCTTGCTGGCGCAGCAACTCTGCGCCTTCTGTCGTGCCTGAACTGGCAACCACATCCATTCCCGCAGCTAGAGCTAATTGCACTGTGGCAATGCCTACCGCGCCTGTTGCGCCATGTACTAATACTTTATCGCCTGCTTTGCCATTGGCACGGCCAAACAAGGCACGGTGTGCTGTAGTATAAGGAATGCCAAGGCAAGCCCCTTCTTCAAAAGACAAAGCTTCGGCTAACGGGTAAGTGTGAGTGGCTGCACATGCTGTAAATTCGGCAGAAGATCCTGTTAGATTACGGCTGAAGTAAACACGTTGACCAATCTCTAAGCCAGTGACGTTAGCACCTAACTCAACAATCGTACCGGCACCATCTGACCCCGGAGTATGAGGGAAAGTAGCAGAATAATTGTTGGTACCAGAGCGGATATAAGTATCCACTGGATTAACACCTGCTGCGCCTACCTTCACAAGAATTTGATCTTCGGTAATGCTTGGTTTATTGGCCTCTGCCAGCGATAAATCGCTGGCAGGACCGTAGTCTTTCATTTGCATTGCTTTCATGTTTTTGTCCTAACTTAATGAGCATTTTTGTTTTTCATAAGTTGTTCAAATGTATTCGTATTAATCCGCGTAAACCTGTTCTGGTAACCACGTCGCTAACTCTGGCCACACTGACAACATTATTAATACAAATACCTGGATTAGGATAAAAGGTAACACCCCTTTGTAGATAGACTGAGTTTTAACCTCTGGGGGCGCTACGCCACGTAAATAAAACAGCGCGAAGCCAAACGGTGGCGTTAGGAATGACGTTTGTAAGTTGATCGCCATCATTATGCCCAACCAAACCGGATCCAGACCCATGGCCAATAGCACAGGCGCCACGATGGGTACCACCACAAAGGTGATCTCAATAAAGTCTAGAATGAAGCCAAGAAAGAACATTAGCAACATCACAACAATCATGGCACCCACCACACCGCCAGGTAGCTGAGAGAAGAAGTCTTGAATTAACTCTTCGCCACCAAAGCCGCGGAACACCAATGAAAATAAAGAGGCACCAATTAGAATCATGAACACCATACAGGTGACTTTTGTGGTTGAGTACACGGCATCTTTTAGCGTTGGAAAGCTTAGTTTACCGCTGCCCCAAGCCAATAGTGCTGCACCAAGAGCACCAACACCAGCAGCTTCTGTCGGTGTTGCAATCCCGCTTAGGATTGAACCAAGAACCGCAAAAATTAATATTAAAGGCGGCAGTAGACCTTTGATCAGCTGGATGGCTAACGGCTCAGTAGAACCATTGCGCAACTCTTCGCGAGGAACCGCAGGGGCTTTGTGAGGCTGTAACCAAGCAACCATAATGACATAAAGAATATACAGGCCGACAAGTATCAAGCCTGGAATCAAAGCACCGACAAACAAGTCGCCAACAGAGATGGTTTTCGGTGAGAAAATACCCATTTCTAGCTGCGCTTTTTGAAACGCATTTGACATGACATCGCCCAATAAAACTAAGGCGATCGAAGGTGGAATGATTTGCCCTAATGTTCCCGTCGCACAAATTGTGCCTGTGGCGAGCGCAGGGTCATAACCACGACGTAGCATAGTAGGTAGCGATATCATCCCCATTGTTACTACAGTAGCACCAACAATACCGGTACTCGCAGCCAGTAACATGCCAACCAAAATAACCGAAATACCCAAACCGCCGCGCATAGAGCCAAACAGCATGGCCATAGAATCCAGCAGTTTTTCCGCCAATTTGGACTTTTCTAATAACACGCCCATTAATACAAAAAGCGGGACAGCAATCAGCGTCTCGTTACCAATAATACCGAATAAACGGTTTGGTAGGGCTTCCAGGAAAACGCCATCAAACGTACCAAAGACAGAGCCAACAGCCGCGAAAATTAAGGCTGTACCGCCAAGTGAGAATGCCACTGGGTAACCAAATAACAAGCAGACACAAACGCCAGCAAAGAGCCATAAGGGGATAAATTCAACCATTAGTTTTGTCCTTTCGCGTTTTTAGCCGTTATAACACCAATGTTTTTGAGAATATCAGCAACACCTTGAATGATAAGAGTCACCATCATAATAGGGATGAGAGTTTTCAGCAGATAAACGAAAGGCAAACCACCTGGTTCTGGAGAAGTTTCTAATACCCGCCAAGCTGCGCTAACATAATCTAAGCTTAAATAGGCGGTATAAAGAGTAAAAGGCAGCAAAAAGAAGATGCCGCCAATGATATTGACCCAAGCTTTTTTAGTGGCAGAGAACTCGCGGTAAAAGACATCCACACGTACGTGTTCATCGTCCTTAAAGGTGTAGGCCGCGCCCAACATAAAAACCATAGCATGCAGATATAGAACAGACTCTTGCAATGCGATCGAACCAATATCAAAGCCATAACGCAACAATACGATGAGACAGGTAAGTAGCATCATCGCCAATGTTAACCAAGCAACACATTTCCCCAGATAATGGGAGATGGTCTCAGCGGAACTGACCAATTTATTTAACATTAAAGTACCCACAGTTTTTTAATCATTTTTATCGGATATCTACTCAGGCAATTTTACCCAAAAAATCCGGATGGTTAGTCTATTGGATAACGTCATGCTTGGGAATATGACAGGAGGCTTGAAAGGCAAGTTAGAAGCTATTTATAAGAAATTAGATGATTTTCACTGGCAAACATCGATGTAATAGGATGAAACTGATGTTTGAACGAGAAAAATTGACGATCTGAAAGTTGTCGCTTTGTGAGGTCATTAAATTAATTTTGAAATATTTCATTGTTTAACATTTCTGTCACATAACTTTCCTATAGTACAAAACATCGAACGAGCTATGGGCAGTTGCTCATTAATATTTGACTACAACCACTGAGGTTTATGTGATGAAAAAACTAGTTGCAAGTTTAGCAATGACAGCAGCGGTAGGCGTTTCTGTTAACGCTTTTGCTGATGTTGATTCAAATTTGATGTCTTACAGCAAAGCAAGTGGCGTATCTGGCAATATTTCAAGTGTTGGCTCTGACACCCTAGCAAACTTGATGACATTGTGGGCGGAAGACTTTAAACGCCTGTACCCAAATGTGAACATCCAAATTCAAGCGGCTGGCTCTTCTACTGCGCCACCAGCACTAACTGAAGGTACGTCAAACTTCGGCCCTATGTCTCGTCAAATGAAAGACAAAGAGATCGCAGCGTTTGAGAAAAAATACGGCTACAAGCCAACAGCGGTTCCAGTGGCAATCGATGCTCTAGCAGTTTTCGTACACAAAGATAACCCAATCAAAGGTTTGTCTCTTCCAGAAGTAGATGCCATTTTTTCTTCTACTCGTAAGGGTGGACACAGTGAAGACATCACTAACTGGGGTAAAGCTGGTTTAACTGGCGCTTGGGCAAATCGTGATGTTCAGCTATTTGGTCGTAACTCTGTATCTGGTACTTATGGTTACTTTAAAGAGCATGCTCTTTTCAAAGGTGACTTCAAAAACTCTGTAAACGAGCAACCAGGTTCTGCGTCTGTTGTTCAGTCTGTTTCTACGTCTCTTAACGGTATTGGTTACTCTGGTATCGGTTACAAAACTTCTTCTGTACGCGCTGTTCCTTTGACGAAGAAAGAAGGTGGTAAGTTCATCGATGCAACGATTGAAAACGCAGCAACTGGCGCATACCCATTGTCTCGTTTCCTTTACGTTTATGTAAACAAAGCGCCTAATAAGCCGCTCGAACCACTACAACGTGAATTCGTTAAAATGGTACTTTCTAAAATGGGTCAAGAGGTTGTTGTAAAAGACGGTTATGTTCCTCTTCCAGCGAAAGTAGCTAGTAAGTACTTGAAAGATCTAGGTATTAACTAAGTAACGCTGTAGCGAGCTACGGATGAAATGCTTAAAGTAGGAGGGCCGAAACGCTCTCCTACTTTTCTTTCTTCGTAGGCTGTCATACTACTGTCACATAAAAACGTCACACAACAAAGATGAATGCGGATGACTAAATCAACTGACCATCAGATGCCTGAACTGGATTTCAATACGCCAGCTTTAAAGCGTCATCGTAAAATTCGCGCCCTAAAAGACCGGATGGCCGGAATGGGGATTGCCGTAGGGGGCAGCAGTGTTATTTTAGCTGTGCTGCTGATTTGCTTCTATTTACTTTATGAAGTGGCGCCTTTGTTCTCTAGCGCCAGTGTTGATCTTGAGGCGAGTTATTCTTTGCCTGCAGAAGATCAAGGTAAAAGTCTTTATTTAACCACTGAAGAGCAATCTGAAGTCGGGATGCGAGTGACGAGTAATGGTAGCATTGTCTTCTTCTCTGTTGCTGATGGCAGTGTAATCGACAACATCAAGAACATTCGTTCTGAAAAAGTCACCGCCTTTGCAGTTGAATCGGATACCAGTCGTTTAATAGCGTTTGGTTATGAAGATGGCAAAGCGTTAATCGTAAAGCATAATTACAAAATTTCTTATCCTGATGGCACACGTAAGATCACTCCTATAGTTGAATACCCTTACGGTGAAGATCCCATTGATGTTGCGGATTTTACTATCAACAAATTAACAGTGCGCGACGGCAGTGACAGCTTAACTATCGCTGCGATTGGCGACTCAAGCAGCTCGATTACTAAGGTAACGAAAGACGTTAACTTCATTACCGAAGAAGTGGAATTGAGTGAGCAAAGCGAGCCGTTACCATTTGTTCCTGATGTAGCTAGTATGCTGCTGAGTGGTGATCAACGTTATCTCTATGTTGCAACGCGATCTGGCGCGATGAGCGAGTTTGACCTGCGTGACTTTGATAATATTGAATTAAAAGACGAGATCGCTTTAATCAAAGAGGCCGATACCAAGCTGGTATCGATGACGTATCTGCTAGGCAAATCATCCATCATGGTGGCGGACACTTCTGGCCGAGTGAGCCAGTGGTTCAATGTACGTAACGATGACACGAATGAAGAAAAACTCACCTTCATCCGAGACGTAAAACAACCCGTTGCTTTAGTGGATTTGGCAATGGAACAACGTCGTAAAGGCTTTGCCACACTGGATGAGCGTGGCTTGGTTGCTATTTATAATGCCACTTCGACTCGCCAAGTGCTAAACGAAAAATTGAGTGATGACAATGCTCGTCTAATCAGTTTTGCACCGCGAGCAAACGGCCTACTTCTAGAAGATGACAAGGGATTGCACTTCTTCTACGTAGATAACGAGCACCCTGAAGTGTCTTGGTCTTCTTTGTGGGGGCAGGTTTGGTACGAAGGGTATCAAGAGCCGACTTATACTTGGCAGTCTTCTGCAGCGAACAATGATTTTGAGCCTAAATACAGTTTGATGCCATTGGCGTTTGGTACTTTAAAAGCGGCTTTTTACGCTATGTTAATGGCGGTACCGTTGGCTATTTGCGGTGCAATCTATACGGCTTACTTCATGGCTCCAGCTCTGCGTCGTAAGATCAAACCTGTCATCGAATTAATGGAAGCCTTGCCGACAGTAATTTTGGGCTTCTTAGCCGGTTTGTTCTTCGCGCCTTTTTTAGAAGAAAATCTAGCGGCGACCTTCAGTATTTTCGTTGTACTTCCGGTTGGCATTTTATTGTTTGCTTATCTTTGGTCGCGTCTGCCTCAGCAAATTCGCTGGATGGTGCCTGAAGGTTGGCAACCATTGTTGTTGATTCCTGTCATCGTCTTCTTGGCTTGGTTTTGTTTGGCGATGAGTCCAATCATCGAGCTGAGCTTCTTTGACGGCAACATTCGCGGCTGGATTACCAATGATCTTGGTATCACTTTTGACCAACGCAACGCGCTGGTTGTGGGATTTGCCATGGGCTTTGCGGTTATTCCTACTATCTTCTCTATTACCGAAGACGCCATCTTTAGTGTGCCAAAAGTCTTAACTCAAGGTTCATTGGCATTGGGTGCGACGTACTGGCAGACCATGACGCGTGTCGTATTACCGACTGCAAGCCCAGGTATTTTCTCGGCTGTCATGATTGGTATGGGTCGTGCGGTTGGTGAAACCATGATCGTATTGATGGCAACAGGTAATACACCAATTATGGACTTCAACATCTTTGAAGGTATGCGAACGCTTGCTGCCAACTTGGCGGTGGAAGTGCCTGAGTCAGAAGTGGGAAGTTCTCACTATCGTATCTTGTTCTTGGCGGCATTTGTGCTCTTTATCTTCACCTTTGTGGTGAACACAATCGCTGAAACCGTGCGTCAGCACCTACGCAAAAAATACGGGTCGCTATAATGAGTACTGAAATGAAAATGAAGAAAAAGTCCGTATCCGAATGGGTGAAATCTGGTGATCCATGGGTGTGGCTGAACGCTGGTGCTGTGGCGATTTCTGTCATCATGGTGGTGGGGTTGTTACTTTTAATTGCAGTGCGTGGTCTAGGGCATTTTTGGCCAGCAGACGTGGTGGAATCTCATTACGCTTTGCCTGGTGAGCCTGAATACAACCTGGTTGCAGAACGTGTTGAAAGCGTTGAAGTACCTGCGGCTCAGTTGCGTGAAGCAGGGATCGCTATTCCTGACAATCACCAACTAATGCAACGTACTCTGATGAAAACCGGTAACCGTGATGTGTACGGTTCGGATTTTCGTTGGGTGATCGATGAGTATTTAACTGAAACTAAGCGCCCAGAAATGATGTTTACGGCAGAACGTCGTGAATGGGGCAACTTATATGGTTACCTAAAAGCCGTTAAAGAAGATGGCACAATCGTTTCTGAAACCGCTGATCTAGAGCCTACAGATTCTGCCTTGGCGACATGGAATGCGTTCGAAAAAAGCATTGAACGTGCGGCGAGAATTTTCGATGAAATTCATGTCATTGAGAAAAAAGATATTGGCAAAATCAACTACGCACTTGAACGAATTCGCCTTGAGCAACGTCGTTTAGAGCTAGAAGGTAAGCTAACACCCGCCGCGGAAGCTGACTTGGCAGCAGAGCGTAGCCAATACGATGAAGAGTATAAAGGCTTACAGCAAAGCCTGATCGACCTTTATGCTCAGATAAATCGTGATACCTTCATTGTTCAAGTGATGGACGGCACAGAGCATGAAATGCCAGTGGCAAAAATTGTTCATGCCTTCCGCCCTAATGCGATGAGCGTCGGGCAGAAGATGGGATTCTACTTCACAAAAGTGTGGGAATTCCTATCTGACGAACCACGTGAAGCCAATACCGAAGGCGGTGTGTTTCCAGCTATCTTCGGTACAGTCATGATGGTGTTGCTGATGACGGTTCTGGTAACGCCATTTGGTGTCGTTGCTGCTGTTTATCTGCGTGAATACGCGGCGCAAGGTTGGGTTACTCGTACTATTCGTATCGCAGTGAACAACTTAGCAGGCGTACCTTCCATCGTTTACGGTGTATTTGGTTTAGGCTTCTTTATTTACTTCCTAGGGTCTGGCATTGACCAAGCTTTCTTCCCAGAAGCCTTGCCATCTCCGACCTTTGGTACCGGTGGTTTGATGTGGGCGTCTATCACGCTAGCCTTATTGACTGTGCCTGTGGTGATCGTGGCAACCGAAGAAGGTTTGTCACGTATTCCTCGCAATGTACGTGAAGGCAGCTTGGCATTGGGTGCAACGAAATTTGAAACCTTATGGCGTGTTGTTCTGCCAATGGCCAGTCCAGCTATTATGACTGGTGTTATCTTGGCGGTAGCGCGAGCGGCGGGTGAAGTAGCACCGTTGATGTTGGTGGGCGTGGTTAAATTGGCGCCATCGTTACCATTGGATGGTAATTACCCTTATATCCATTTGGATCAGAAATTTATGCACTTAGGCTTCCATATTTACGATGTAGGCTTTCAAAGTCCAAACGTAGAAGCCGCGCGACCATTGGTGTATGCAACAGCCTTATTGCTTGTGATTGTGATTGCGCTATTAAACTTGTCTGCAGTGACGATCCGAAATCATTTACGTGAAAAATACAAATCGCTGGAAATGTAAGCGGCGGAGAAGAGATTATTATGAGCGACGTTAAAACACACTCAATTGATATTTCAGCAATGCAGCGTAGCCAACAGGCTTTGCGTATTGAAGATGAAACCGTTTGCCTATCTGTAAACGATTTGCACCTGTATTACGGTGAAAAAGAAGCGCTGAAAGGCGTGAACATGATCATTCCAGAGAAAAAGGTGACTGCGTTTATCGGGCCTTCTGGTTGTGGTAAATCGACGCTATTGCGTTGTTTTAACCGCATGAATGATTTAGTTGATGGGTGCCGTATTACGGGTGAGATCAACTTGCGTGATCAGAATATCTACGCGAAAGGCACTGACGTGGCAGAGCTACGTCGTCGCGTTGGTATGGTGTTCCAGAAGCCGAACCCGTTCCCGAAAAGTATTTATGAAAACGTGGCTTACGGCCTTCGTATTCAAGGGATTAATAAAAAGCGTTTGCTTGATGAAACCGTTGAGTGGGCATTGCGTTCAGCGGCTTTATGGGACGAAGTAAAAGACCGTCTACACGAAAGTGCCTTGGGCATGTCAGGTGGTCAGCAACAGCGTTTGGTTATCGCTCGTACGGTGGCGGTAAAACCTGAGGTGCTGTTGTTGGATGAGCCAGCTTCTGCACTGGATCCTATTTCAACATTGAAAATTGAAGAATTGATCCATGAGCTGAAAAACGAATTCACTATCGCGATTGTGACACACAATATGCAGCAAGCAGCGCGGGTTTCTGACTATACTGCTTTTATGTACATGGGCGACTTAGTTGAGTTTGGTGATACGAACACCTTGTTTACGAATCCAAGTAAACAACAAACAGAAGACTACATCACGGGCCGCTACGGCTAGGCGGGGGACGCATTATGAAAGAATTAACCACGGATCATATTTCTCAGCAGTTTAACAACGAGCTGGAACTGCTTCGCCAACACTTTTTAACCATGGGCGGTGTTGTAGAAAACCAAGTGCAAGATGCGGTACAAGCGTTATTAGATGCAAATGGCTCTTTGGCAGAAGACGTCAAAAATCAAGACTCGACGGTGAATCAGCTAGATGGATTGATCGACGAAGAATGTCGTCGTATTTTGGCGAAACGCCAACCTGCGGCGTCTGACTTACGCATGATTTTGTCGATCAGTAAAGCGGTCAGTGAGCTTGAGCGTATCGGTGACGAAGCAAAGAAAATTGCCAACCTGACCTTGAATCTGATCAATGAAGGTGAGTCTCCGCGTGGTTATGTGGAGATTAACCGTATTGGCCAAATGGTTGCACGCATGATTCACGATTCACTAGACGCGTACGCGCGTTTAGACATTGAGGCCGCGATTAAAGTGGCTAAACAAGACCGTGCCGTTGACCAAGAGTACAATACGGCGATGCGCTCTTTGGTGACTTATATGATGGAAGATCCGCGTAGCATTTCGCGCGTTATTAATGTTATTTGGGTTTTACGTTCTCTAGAACGTATTGGTGATCATGCTCGTCATACTTGTCAGCATTTGATCTTCATGGTGAAAGGCGTGGACGTTCGTCACGTGAATGTGAATGATCTTGCTGCCCAAGTAACTGATAAATAAACAGCACTATTGATCTCTTGGTTAATTTGATTGGCTAGCCAAGAGATCAATTATTTTCTTTTCCTCCTTCTATATTTTCCTGCTGTTGTCATCGTCTTTTCTTTGTTTATTAGTGGGCTATTGAGCCGACTTTGTTATCATCTGCTTTTCGTTTTAACGGGTGTGAAATACAATGTTTACCATAGAAACCAATCCTACCGCTTCTGTTGAAGAATCTTATCGTGAGTTAAATACTCAATTAGCGGCTTTGTTAAGCGGTGAGCGCGACTTAATTTGTAATGCGGCTCAGTTTTCGGCATTCGTGATGCAAACTGTGGCGGATTTGAATTGGTCTGGTTTTTATTTTGCCCGTGGTGAAGAGTTGGTGCTTGGGCCTTATGTTGGCAAGGTTGCGTGTACGCGTATTCCGTTTGGCCGAGGCGTCTGCGGCAAAGCCGCCACCGCCTTACAAACACAGCGTATCGAAGACGTACATGCATTTGAAGGTCATATTGCCTGTGATGCAGCGTCTGCTAGTGAAGTGGTTATCCCGGTTGTTGTTGATGGCAAGTTAATCGGCGTGTTTGATATGGACAGTCCCAAAGTAGGCCGCTTTTCTGAAGCTGATCAAGTAGGGCTAGAGTCGTTTGTGTCGACCTTTATTGCTGCAACGGATATGAACTGGTCAATCTAAGCCGTTTATAAAGAGGTTATCCAGCTCTTTCAAAGACGCTTCATGAAGGGCTGGCAACTGATCCATAATTGCTTGCATGTCATGATTATTATGTTGCGCCGCTAGCCTTTCTATTTGCTGGTATTGCTCGGCAAGCATCCGTAAGGCCATATTCAAACTGGCGGACTTGAGCGAATGACCAATATTTTTTAAAGTGTCATAATCTTTGTCGTGCCATGCTTGAAACAACAGGGCCATTTTCTCTTGGCTGTCGGCTATAAACTCCAAACGTATGTCGTTCATAGTGTCTTTTCCAATGAGTTGGATAAGTGAATTCAGATGTGCGTGATCAATCATTTTTTGTCGACCCTTGGAGAGGCTTTTTGTTGGCGAATAGTGTGATTATGTGTGCTTCAAGTTGGCTTTGCGTGATCGGAAAATGTAAGGGTTTGACCTGAAAGTCTGAGTAGTTAATTGCAAGAGGGTGGTAACTCATCACAGGACAAGATCGATTTTTCCACTGCTGAAGGGCATCGTGACCATCTCGTTCAAAGCTTGCTGTATTGCCTAAAATGACTAGGTTACAGTGTCTATTGTCTTGCATACTGCCTTCTTTGGAGACAGTTACACTGATGTTCATGGTTGCGAGCTGTAAGCTGATGACTTTGGCTAGTTGAGCGTCCGTCTCGATTAATAGTGCCTGCGTATTGTCTGGGCACTGTGGCGGTTTGTGTTGTTCTATTATCGGGCCTGTATCTGAAACGTAAAACGGGATATCGACCCAAAACTCACAGCCTTTTTGTGGAGCACATGAGAAATGCATTTCCCCTTTCATTAAATACACCAGCTTATGACACAGCGCCAAACTCAAGCCGACTTTGCTTGGCAGAGGTCCTTCTTGTTGCATCGGCAAAGACGGGTTAATTCTAAGGTTTTGCTGTAACTCATCCGTCATGCCTTGTCCTGTATCTCTTAGGGCGATTTGCATGACGCTTACTTCTTTGGTGCCCGCTGGTAAAGGTATTACCGGAGCACCAGACGCCGAAGGGCGAACTTGCAAACTGATACTGCCTGTCGGGGTATGGTTAATGGCGTTTTGCAAAAGCGCGACTATAATCTCTTTGGTTCGGATTAGGTCTAAGCAAACAAAGGCCGGTAAGTTTGGATCGATATAGACAATGCTTTGTAGGTTTTTACGCGCCATTTGAGATTCAAATAGAATGAGACAGTCTTCGATACTGCTTTTCAGTGGCTCGATCGTTGGGGTCAGCGCCAGCTTTTTAGCGTCAATTAACGCTAAGTCTGAGAGCATTTCGATAATCTGCAGTAGTTGGTTACCAGACTCTTCAATATGTTTAGCAAGAGCTTTGGTGTTCTTAGGCGTCTCGGGACTGTTAAGAGTGCTGGCTATACCCAAAATCGCGTTAATAGGAGGTCGTGTTTCTTGATTGATAAAGGTCAACATCTGCGCTTTATCTTCGTGAACAGCTTGAATATTGTCGTTGAGGTTGCTGTTTAGTTTAAAAACACGCTTAAGCTGAACTAATCCCTTAATAGTAAAAAAGCCCAGACCCAGTAAACACGCGAGAAGTATTATCGACAGTAACTGAATAGTATCTAGGTTTTTTTGTAACGTTTTATGTTGATCGGATATGTAGTCGTTGCTGCCTTTGTTGACCAGTGTGACGAACTCGTTGATCTGTGTGTCGACACTTTTTACCCGCTCAACTAATGCAGGCAGATAGCTGTAGTCGCCAGCCTCTATTTTCGATAACTGAAAACTCAGTAACTCCATTTCGCCATTAATAATGTTTAGCAATCTTGTCGTACGACCACCTTCAAAATTACGAATTAATTCACCGATTTCACCTTTTCTGAGCAGATCTACTCGGCTCATTAATACGTCGTACCTGAAAAAAGCCTCACCATTTAATGAAGGGGCTTGTTGGTCTAATTCAATAAGATAGTTCAGAAAACGATATGATTGCAGTTGCAATTGCAGGGCGTTCCACAAGGAGCTTTCAAAAACACGTCGGCTGTTGTTTTTGGAGCCATCACTGGTGTAAGTGATGATGCTAAAAATAGCTAAAGCCACCGTAATGATGAAAAGTATAAAGCCATACATAACCCATTGTTTGAAAATGGATAGCCACATTTTTCTCTGAAACAGGCGCATTATTTAGTCTACCAACAAGATGGATTTGATATGGGTAACTTGCCAAATAGAGCGGCCATAAATTTTTTCCGACTTGAGTTCTTCTTGCTGGTCAAATGGGTAGATCACCATAATTGGTCCTAGACTGCGCACGTTAATCAATCTTTCATCTTGGCGCGTAGCAAAAATCGCACCTTTTTCGATAAAATCGCTGATTGGGATTTCGGTCATATATTGGTTAAGTGCAGTGACCTGCAGTAGGTTTCCATCACTGCCTAGGTAGCTTAATAAATCCACAGCGGAAAAGCCTCGATAAGTATGTGGCCCTTGCGTCCAAGGCGTGTGTGTTGTGATCTTGTGTTGAGGTAAGGCGTCTAACATAGCCATATCAAAGCCTACTTGGCCTGCATCAATGGCTGTTCCTGATACAGTCAAAACGATTCTGCCTGTTGGGGAATTAGGGACATTGTCAGCAAGGGCGTAGCTGGTAAGGCAAAAACCACTAACAAGGAATATAAAAGACAATAAACGCATACTGGAACTCTAAGTCATTCTGTAAAAGAATCCATGATAGACAAAAACCGTCGGTCTGTGGGCAAAAATCAGTCCGTGATAACAGAATATTACAGTTCAGGACCCTCTAACCCTTTTTGATTAAAGTCAAAAGGGGTTAGAGGGTGAACTTAAACGACTGTGATTTGGTTTAAGGCAGTTCAGCTAAACGTGAACAGCCAACCTGATGTTCTGAAGAGATGGCTTTCAGAATGGGTTTTTGCTGAGCACAGCCTTCGTTAGCATGAGGGCAACGGGTACGAAAAACACAGCCAGAAGGCGGGCTGATAGGAGAGGGTAAGTCACCTGTTAATAACTGGATCTTCTTACCCCGTTCTGCTTTTGGATCTGGCACAGGCACAGCAGACAGCAAGGCTTTGGTGTATGGGTGCTGAGGGTTTTCGTATAGCGCGCGTTTGCTAGCGAGTTCAACCGCGTTACCCAAGTACATCACCAAAACTCGGTCTGAAATGTGTTTTACCACGCTTAAATCGTGTGCGATAAACACTAAAGACAAGCCCATTTCCGCTTGTAGTTCTTTCAACAAATTCACTACTTGTGCTTGAATCGAAACATCCAATGCCGATACGGGTTCATCACAGACAACTAACTTAGGTTTTAGAATCAAGGCGCGCGCAATGCCGATACGCTGACACTGACCACCAGAGAATTCATGTGGGTAGCGGTTAATCACGTTTGGTAATAACCCCACGCGATCCATCATAGCACGTACTTCGGCCTTCACTTCGGCTTTTGATAGCTCTGGGCGAAAGGTTTTTAGTGGCTCAGCGATGATATCACCCACTGTCATGCGTGGATCAAGGGACGCCAAAGGATCTTGAAAGATCATCTGTAGCTCTTGGCGTTTACTGCGCATTTGCTTCTTGTCCAAGTCTGTTAGATCTTGTCCAAGCCACACCACATTGCCTTCGGTTATGGGCACAAGGCGCAGTAAAGCACGGGCTAGGGTGGATTTTCCACAGCCAGATTCACCCACCACACCGAGGGTTTCACCCGCATAAATGGTTAAATCAACGCCATCCACGGCTTTTAGTGCTTGGCCTTTTTCCCATGGCCAGGCATTGTCTGATTTGATGTTGAAGTGGACTTTTAAGTTGTTCACTTCCATTAATACATTATTTGACATGTTCATTAGGCGACCCATCCGTCAACGGATTTATGACAAGCTCGTAACTGACCCGGTGCATATTCTTCTAGCGGTGGCATGCTTTCCCCGCAGCGTTCTCTGGCAAACTCACAACGGGCTTGGAATGGGCAGCCTGATGGCATATGCAGCAAGTTTGGTGGGTTGCCTGGAATCGTTGATAGCTTTTCGTCATCACCATCTAGGCGCGGAATCGCTTTTAACAAACCTTGTGTATATGGATGCGTTGGACGATAAAATACGTCTTCGGCGGTACCGTATTCCATGGTTTGTCCTGCGTACATCACCAGTACCTTGTCACATAAACCAGCGACCACGCCCAAATCATGAGTAATCATAATGATGGAAGTGTTGAAGTCATCTTTTAACTCGTTCAGTAAGGTCAGAATCTGAGCCTGTACAGTTACGTCTAGAGCCGTGGTTGGCTCATCGGCGATCAACAACTTGGGTTGGCACAATAGTGCCATAGCGATCATCACACGCTGTCTCATGCCGCCAGAAAACTCATGCGGATACATATTCATGCGCTTGCGCGCTTCTGGCATTTTCACGGCATCAAGCATTTTGACGGAGGCTTCAAAGGCTTCGGCTTTACTCATGCCTTTGTGCAGCATCAAGACTTCCATCAGCTGCTTGCCGACTTTCATATATGGATTCAATGATGTCATTGGATCTTGGAAAATCATCGCAATTTCTTTGGAACGGATGCGGTTCATGGCTTTTTCATTCAGGGTCAGAATGTTTTGCTCGTTAAAGCGTGCCTCTCCTTCAATGACCCCATTGCCGGCCAACAAGCCCATGAGAGCAAATGCGGTTTGGCTTTTACCTGAGCCAGACTCGCCAACGATGCCAAGTGTCTCGCCTTGAGCCAAAGTGAAGTTCAGGTTATTCACGGCCGTGACAAAACCATCTGGCGTTCTGAAATTCACTTGTAGGTTATTAACTTCTAGTAAATTCTGTGTTTTGGATACGTTCATCATGTCTTCTCCTTAGCGGTCTTTTGGATCAAGCGCATCGCGTAAGCCATCGCCGAGGAAGTTAAAACAAAATAGCGTTACTACTAAGAAGCTCAGTGGCCAAGCCAATTGCCAGATGGCAATTTCCATGTTCTGCGCGCCTTCAGAAATCAATGCGCCCCAGCTGGTCATTGGCTCTTGAACACCCAGTCCCAAGAAGCTGATGAAAGACTCTAGCAAGATCATATTTGGTACCAACAAGGTCGCATAAACGACCACAATACCCAGCACGTTTGGCACTATGTGGCGCAAGATGATTTTCGGAGTCGACACACCGCAAGCGTAAGCCGCTTCGATGTACTCTTTGTTTTTTAGGCTCAAGGTTTGGCCGCGAACTATCCGCGCCATGTCGAGCCACGAAATCGCGCCAATGGCAACAAATATCAAGAAGATATGACGACCAAATAAAGTCATCAAAATAATCACAAAAAACATGAAAGGAAAGGAGTTAAGAATTTCCAAGAAACGCATCATCACACTGTCAACGCGTCCACCGATGTAACCAGATGTCGCACCGTAAAGCGTACCAATGATAATGGCAACCGCGCTTCCCATGATGCCAACTAATAATGAGATTTGACCACCTTGCATGGTGCGAACAAAAATATCGCGGCCAAGGGTATCTGTGCCAAAATAATGACCGTTTTCAATATTAGGGCGGCCCAATACGGAAATATCAGATAACGCTTCCCAGTCGATATCATCGTAATTCCATTGACTTAGAAAGGGGCCAAGTAAGGCGATGGCGGTAATCAGTGCCAGAATAACCAAGCTAGTTACGGCGGCATGGTTCGAAAAAAAGCGACGACGTGCGTCTTGCCATAAACTGCGACCTTCGACTTCCACCACTTTTTCGGCGAACTGTTCGACGGCCTGAATTTTGTCTTTTGTAGTAATCATAGTACGAGGCCTTAGTAGCGAATTTTCGGGTCAATAACAGCGTACAAAATATCGACGATGGCATTGAATAGAATCGTTAATGTGCCGACCAAAATAGTCACACCCATGACCATGGAATAGTCGCGATTTAATGCGCCATTGATAAAGTGCTGACCAATACCGCCGGTACCAAAGTACACATCGACAATTACAGAGCCTGTCACAATGCCGACGAATGCAGGCCCAAGGTAAGAAATTACGGGCAACATAGCAGGACGTAAGGCATGTTGAAAAATGATGCGATATTTCGGTAAACCCTTTGCTCGCGCGGTGCGGATAAAGTTGGAGTGCATGGTTTCTATCATGCTGCCGCGGGTAATACGGGCGATTTGTGCAATGTAGCTGGTGGACATAGCGATTACTGGCATTACCAAGTAAGGCCAAGCACCACCATTCCAGCCGCCGGGTGGCAGCCAATGGTTATAAATAGAAAAAAATAGGATACACAAAGGTGCTAAAACGAAATTGGGTAACACAATGCCTAGGTTAGCAAAGCCCATGACGCTGTAATCTAGCCACGAATTTTGTCTTAAGGCCGCGACAATGCCGCAACCCACGCCAATCAATAAGGCAACCAGAAATGACCAAATACCAATTTCAGCCGAGACAGGAAAACTCTGCGCTATCAGCTCGTTTATAGTGAAATCTTTATAGCGAAAAGAAGGCCCTAAATCGCCTTGAAGTAGGCCGCCAAGATAATAAAAATATTGATTAATTACCGGCTCATCTAGATGGTATTTTGCGTTAATGTTTGCCAACACTTCAGGTGGTAACGTACGTTCGCTTGAAAATGGACTGCCAGGAGCAGAGTGCATTAGAAAAAACGAGACTGTAATTAAGATTAACAATGTCGGAATGGCTTCTAAAATGCGTTTTGAAATAAATGTCAGCATAAAAATTACCGGACTAGGCGCTATAAACAACGGCTAATGCTAGGAACCTATAGGAAATTCAAGAAATGCCCAGCGCTTTTACGCTGGGCATGGTGTTTACATCGGTTTTACATGTTGGAAAAACTCAATGTGATAAAACAACGTCTTAGTGCTTGATAATGTACATATCGCGCGCATAAACGTTGTCTTCTGGGTTAGGCATGTAGCCGCCTAGGTAGCTTTTTACTAAACGCTTTTCGGTATATTGGTAGATAGGAGCAACGGCCATATCTTGTTCAATGGCGATTTCTTCTGCTTTGTTATAGTTCGCGGCTGGATGCTGCATGGTTCGAGCATCGTGCAACAGCTTGTCGTATTCTGTGTTGCTGTATTTACCGTCGTTATTACCGTGAGTAGTGGTTAGTAGGTCTAACATGGTAGAGGCTTCGTTGTAGTCACCAATCCAACCTGCACGCGCCACATCAAATTGCTGATGTTTCTTCGTTTCTAGGTAAGTTTTCCACTCTTGGTTTTCCAATGTGACGTTCACCCCCAAGGTTTTTTTCCACATTGACGCAATCGCAATGGCGATTTTTTTGTGGTTTTCATTGGTGTTGTAAAGCAAGCTGAAAGACAAAGGGTTACTTTTGCTGTAGCCCGCTTTTTCTAATAATTCTACGGCTTTCTCGTTACGCTCTTTTTGTGTCCATGTCGCATATTCAGGCGTGGCTGGTGAGAAATCATTCACAACTTCTGGTGTGAAAGAGTAGGCAGGTAGCTCACCTGTGCCTGTTACATATTTTGCAATCACGTTACGGTCGATGGCATAAGACAAGGCTTTACGAACGCGTACGTCGTTGTATGGTGCTTTAGTGGTATTGAACTGGTAGTAATAAGTTCCCAGCTTTGGTGTGACCACAACTTGGTCTGGAATATCGCGGATTAGCTGTTTGTAGTGGTCGTTTGGTATCTCATAGCTAAGATCCATTTGGCCTGCTTGGAAACGTTTTAGCTCGGCGTTGGGCGATTCTATTGGCAAGTAAGTCACCTTGTTGATGATGGTTTTGGCATCGTTCCAATAGTTTGTGTTACGAGTGAAGACCATTTTTTCGTTGACGATCCACTCGTCCATTTTGTACGCGCCGTTGGATACCATGTGTTCTGGTTTTGTCCAGTCATCGCCCCATTTTTCGACGACTTTTTTCGGCACAGGAAACATGTTTTGGTGAGACGTCATTTTTACAAAGTAAGGCACTGGACGCTCAAGTGTCACTTGGAATGTATGGGCATCTAGTGCTTTTACGCCAAGAGTTGAAGGGTCTGCTTCACCAGCAATGATTTTACTCGCATTCACAATGGATGGGATTTCCATGAACCATGCGTACGGAGATGCCAGTGCCGGATCAACTGAGCGAGTAAACGCGTAAACAAAGTCTTCGGCTGTCACAGGATCGCCGTTAGACCATTTTGCGTCTTTACGAAGGTGGAAAGTGTATTGCGTATTGTCATCGCTTACATCATAGCTGGTGGCAACACCAGGAACTTGGTTGCCATCACCATCTTGGTTATATAGACCTTCAAACAAGTCTTTTGAACGAATAGAGCCAGGTGTGCCTTCCATTTTTTGTGGATCAAGCGTCGCAGGTTCTGCACCGCCACCACGAACAAGTTCTTGTTTATCGGCTAATTCAACGCCTGCAGGTACGTCTGCAGCTTGAGCTTGCAGAGCGAAAAAAGAAGTAGCCATGATGGCACTGGCGAGTAAGGTTCTTTTCATTTTGATTGTGTCCCTTGTGAGTTAACTTTTGTGTGTGCCGTTTTTTATATTCAGACGTTTACCAGCACTGGTTCGTATTCGTCTTACGGTTTCATAGTTCACCAATTCACAAAAGGTCACAATCGAAATTGCGTATCAGCCCATGCGTCTAATAAATGTCAGTTTTGAATAGTAGTTGTGGAAACGAGGTACAAAACGCGAAAGGTGCTTGAATGACATAAGGGTTGAGCTTATTGCTAATAGCGTTGTGGAGCCGTGAAAGCCCTCGTGGTACTCTGTGGTTCTTGAAATAAACTAGATGAAAAGGTTAATTCGCCATCGTGATTACTCACCCATTTAAAGCCGCAGGGGCATTTTTTAAAGCATTCCCTTTGGTTCTGTCGAAAGAGTTAAGAGTGTTTATATTGGTTCCACTACTGGCAAATTTTGTGCTGATGGGACTACTTTATATGGTGGCGTTTAGTTATTTTCAGTCCTTAATGGACTCCGCTATGGGGTATTTACCAGAGTGGGTTTCGTTTCTGAATTGGCTGTTTTATCTTATTTTCGGTGCCATTATTAGTGTGCTGCTGTTTTACAGCTTTTCGGTTGGGGTTAATATTTTAGCGGCGCCATTTATGGCGTTTCTAGCAGAAAAAGTGGAAGAAAAAGAAACGGGTAAAGTCTTTGATGAGGTGCTAACCACGAGTGTCATTATGGCCATTGTTGGTCGTAGTTTGCAGCGTGAGTGTCAGAAAATCCTGTACTTTTTACCACGCTTTATTCTGTTGCTTTTATTGTCTTTTATTCCTCTTGTTAATGTTATAGCGCCTGTATTACTGTTGTTATTTTCTGCTTGGATGCTGTCTTTGCAATATATGGATTATGCGTTTGATAATAATAAGGTCAAATTCCATGATATGAGAATGGCATTGCGAGCTAAGCCTTTATTATGTTGGACGTTTGGCGGGATTGTTATGGTGTCTTTGACCATTCCGTTTTTAAATTTATTTATGATGCCGATTGCTGTTGTAGCGGCCACGCTGTTGTGGATTTCGGTTTTCAGATCACAGCATGGTGATTATTCTGCCTTGTTAGATCGCACTAATGGAACCTTGTGATGTCTTTAAAAATATTGGTTGTTGATGATGCCTCTTTTACTCGTGATTTGATTCGGCGGACATTGCGTAAGCAGTTTCCTGCAGTCGAGATTGAAGAAGCGGTAAATGGCCGTAAAGCCCAGCAAATGCTGACCAAAACGCAGTTCGATATTGTTTTGTGTGATTGGGAAATGCCTGAAATGACAGGGGTTGAACTGCTTAAATGGTGTCGAGAGCAGCCTAAATACAAAAAAGAAGATGTGCCCTTTGTGATGATTACGAGCCGTGGTGATAAAAGCCATGTGGTGGAAGCTGTTCAGTCTGGCGTAACGGATTATCTTGGAAAGCCGTTTTCTAGTGAGCAATTAGCAAACAAAGTCATATCCGCAGCTAAGAAGCATGGGCTTGATAAGAAACTGACGTCACAGAAATCTCGTGAATCTGCCTCTCCTGGTGGTGTAAGCACGGCATCACTCGATGTACTCATGGGAGCGGGTAAATCTGCTCCTGTAAAAGCCACCAAGTTTACCAACCCCGATGCGCCCGTTGTGTCAGTAAAGGATGTCAAAATCCCGACCATAGTGCGCTTCGAAGGCAAACAGTTTCGTTGCATGGTTATCCAGTTTAGTAAGACCGAAGCGACCATGTTCATTAAGAGTGACGATGTCGTGCCGCAAGTATTGGGGCAGGCTGTATTGGATTTGGAGCATAAAGGCGTAACGAATCGCTTAAATTATTATGTACAATCCGTAGCAACGACTGAGAAGAAACATGACTCGACTTTTTTGACGGTAATTTTAAGCTTGATCGACCAAGACAGCGAAAAAGAGGCCTTTATTAGTCAGTTGTTTGAAAGCTTATAAACTTCCATTATCAAAACCCTCCTCACAGCCTCCCCTTGTAAAGGGGGAAGCTGTGAGGAGGGTTTAATTAATCACTTGGCGACTCGTTGCTTTCGTCTGTTGTAATTGCAATAGCAGCTGTTACAGCATCATTCCTAATTCTGTTAGCCGGGAAATGACACGAGAAAGTACTACCAAAACCTGGCTGGCTGCGAATCTGTAACTTAGCTTCATGATGCAATAATACATGCTTCACAATCGCCAGACCTAAGCCAGTGCCGCCTGTTTTGGAGCCTCGACCTTTGTCCACTCTGAAAAAACGCTCTGTGAGTCTAGGTATATATCGAGGGTCAATCCCGATTCCACTATCTTGTACCGAGAACACGCCGTTAAATTCGCTTGATTCCCACTTTACTGTAATGGCGCCACCATCTGGTGAATACTTGATGGCGTTGACGATTAGGTTCGAAAACGCACTGTAAAGCTCTTTATAGGAGCCATATAAATGCGCCTCTTCTGGAATATGCAAAGACAGTGAGTGTGAATCTTTGAGGATTGGTCCCATCGCATTAGTGATGGAGTTTATGATGTTGGATATTTTATGCCACTGATTTTCTTCACGTTTGTCGTTGCTTTCTAAACGCGAAAGCAACAAGAGATCTTCGATAAGCTGTTCCATTCGTTCAGACTGCTCAGACATATTGACGATGCCTTTTTGCATACTGCTAGGTAAGCTGTCTCGAAACATGTCGAGAGTTTCTAAATACCCTTTAATTACGGTAAGTGGGGTTTTTAATTCATGAGATGCATTGGCGACAAAGTCTTTGCGCATCTGCTCTAATAAGTGCAAACGTGTGACATCACGAACAAAAATCAAGTGGTCATTTTTGTCATATAAAGTGGTTTGAATTTCTAAATAGACACCGTCTTTGGCGGGAGACTTAATGATTAAAGGTTCCCCAAAACGCTTTTGACTAAAGTAACGGAAGAAGTCTGGGTTGCGGACGATGTTGGTTATGATTTGGCCACGGTCTGTGTGACGAATTAAGCCAAGGAAATGCCCTGCGGAATTGTTCCACCACTCTAAATTACCTTGATTGTCCGCCATGATCACGCCTTCTTTCAAGGCGGTGGTCGAGCTTTCAATACGTGTTAAGGCTTGGCGCATTCGGCGCTTAGACTTGCGCTGCTTTTTCTGTAGGCGATAGACAGCGTCAAAGACGTCACCCCAAATACCACTGGCTTCTGGGGGGGCTGCGCGTCCCGAATAGCGTAACCAATTATGAAACTGATAAAGCTGATAAAGTTGCCAATACAAAGAGCCCAAAACATACAGCAGCAAAACACCTAATAATTGCCCAACGATTAGGCCGATGACAACACAGGCAACTAACCCTGCTAGCCAACTCAGAATGGTGTTTCGCCAAATGGTTTTCATACGGACCTTTTTGCTGAAAAGCGGTAACCTGTTCCTCGTACAGTTTGTATCAAGAAATCATGAGTACTGCCAATGGCTTTGCGTAAGCGACGAATGTGAACGTCTACTGTACGCTCTTCAACGTAAACGTTACCGCCCCATACTTGATCTAATAATTGTGCTCTAGAGTATGCACGCTCTTGGTGGGTCATTAAGAACTTGAGCAAACGGTATTCTGTTGGCCCCATTTCCAAAGGACGGCTACCAATGGTGACGCGTTGGCTGATTGGGTCAAGCGTTAGGCCTTCGATTTCAATAGGCTCATCAACACCTTGTGGTGTTGCGCGACGCAATACGGCTTTTAGGCGTGCAACTAACTCTCTTGGTGAAAAAGGTTTCGTAATATAATCATCAGCACCGACTTCTAGGCCCTGTATTTTATTATCTTCTTCACTTTTCGCTGTCAAAATAATGACGGGAATTTCCGCCGTCGTCGTGTCTTTTTTCAAGCGACGTGTTAGCTCAATGCCACTGCCCCCTGGCATCATCCAATCGACAAGCACTAGGTCTGGTCGATGATCTACAATGATTTCATGGGCTTGCTGGATATTTTCTGCTTCCAAATACTCGTAACCCGCCATTTCAAGGGCTATGGCTATCATTTCGCGTATGGAAGATTCGTCATCAATAATTAATACTTTTTTACCGGTCACAGGATTCATCCTCATCTCAGGAACGGTTTCATTAAAGCGACCAATTGTGACAATTCGATTACATTGTCACAACTTTGCCACATATTACACAAAATAGCTTAGTACTAGGCCAATAAAGACACAGTACCCAATGCGGTTGTTGTCTAAAAAAGAACGAAAGCAAGCTTGTCTATCGCGCTCTTTTGCTTGTTTAAATTGTTGATAAAACAAACCAACACAGACAACAAGTGACACAAAGTATAACCAATGTAGTCCAGCGAGTAGGCCAATCCAAGTCAATAAAGATAAGGTGAGCCCCTGTAGGCAAACAATAACAAATAAATCATAGCGACCAAATAAGATTGCTGTCGATTTAATACCGACTTTTAGGTCGTCGGGACGGTCTGTCATCGCATAATAGGTGTCGTACGCCATTGTCCAAAAACAGTTGGCGACAAACAACATCCATAGCTCAGGGTCTGCCAAATCTCCTCCCTGTGCGCTGTAAGCCATAGGAATCGCCCAAGAAAAGGCCAAACCAAGAAACAACTGCGGCAGATGCGTGTATCGCTTCATAAACGGATACAGAGCAGCAAGGCCCAAGCCAGCAAACGACAATAGAATCGTTCTTAGGTCTGTAAAGAGTACCAAGATGAAACTCAAAATAGACAAAGCGCAAAAGAGGAGAAGTGCTTCTTTTTCAGACACTCGACCCGACGGTAGAGGGCGGTTCTTAGTTCGTTCAACATGGCCGTCGACTTTTCTATCAGCGAAGTCATTAATGACGCAACCCGCTGAACGCATACTAAAAACACCTAGGACAAAAATAATCACTAGATGCCATTGCGGCATGCCGTCGGCCGCCAGCCATAAAGCCCATAATGTTGGCCACATTAGTAAAAAAGAGCCAATAGGGCGGTTGAATCGTGTTAATTCTGCGTAGTCTTTAAGCTTGTTCATACTATTCCAAACGGTGATTTTAGCTGGTGTATTTCATCAAAAAAAGCTTCATTAACCAATATCCCCGGGCCAAATTGGTGGAATACAGAACGCCGTGCCCACACTGAATTAGGTCGGTTTGGGAACATGTGCTTTGGTAATTGTGTGACTTCGATACCGCTTCGCTTGAGAGCTCTGTGCTGGAACAAATAGCCGCCTAATGGCTTGTTTTGTAATTGTTTTACTTGGCGCCAATGTCCCTTCAAGGACTTCGCAGGAATAACCGAGCGAGCATAAATAACGGCTTGTCCATCGACCTTGAGTAGCACAGTACGAATGCGTGCTGCGTCTCTTGGTCCTAGCTTCAGGCGCTTTCGTTCCCTTGCTGTTGGAATTCCCCAGGCGTCTTCGAGGACTTCTACAATTAATGTTCCCACGCAGTGTAACTTCGCAGTGAGAGAATCTTTAGTGGTCAACCAAGGCCAAAGCTTTTGCGGTACTTTCATTTTATTAATTTGATGTACTGGAGACCAGCGGTAGTCAAATTGTTGTGCGGCAGATGGATTCATTATTGCCTGATGCATCTTTGTCATTTGAAGTTAGGTGTTCATTTTATTGATTAAGGCGACCATCTTATGCAGTTCAGCGGATTTTTGATAAATCGCATTACGGCAGTCTTCCGCTTCTTCCAGTGTTAATCCAATTTCTAGTAACACAGAAGGCTCTATTGGATTGTTATGGCGTAGCTGATTAGAGACAAACAGTAATTTCGCTAACATCGCGTGTTCCCCATAGTAGTGAGGTTTTTTGCTGTATCGAATCGCCATCCAAATGTTATCCGGTAGGCTCCAGTAACGTAGTAGCCAAGAACCTAACTGTTCTTTGGTGAAATGCAATATTTGCATCTCAACCAGTTCTGAGGGCAAGTGCGCGTTTGCTTCTTGGTAACGTGAAAGAATGGAGAAATGTGGTGGTAAAATCGTACTGATGCCCAAGTAACCAAAGTTATGTAATAAGCCAGCAAGGTAAGCATGACCAAGTTTTGGGCGATTTTGCAGAGGCATGGCTTTTACCAAAGACTCCATTAATACGGCATTTGATACGGAATCGAGCCAAAAATCTTCATAGTGACGTGGACCATCTTCTGGTGCTTGAAAGCCATTTCCCATTGATAAACCAAGCGCTAAGTTCATCACCATGTCATAGCCTAAAACGCGTATGATCGCATCCTCTACAGACTCTATAGAGCCTGGTGCGCCATAGTAAGGAGAGGATGCCCAGCTAATGACTTGAGCAGCCAAACTTGGGTCGAGAGCAATGACATCACATAACTCATCGGTGCCCGCGGATTTGTCCGTAGAAAGGCGAATAATACGATGAGATGATGCCGGCAAAGGCGGAATTTCTAATGTTTCTTCAATTCGCTGTTTAAGGCGAATGGACTGGAATCGACCAAGGGCCTGAAGAATTTGCTCTTCATCGTGTTCGTGATTATCAACAGGACGATTGATGAGTGATGTATCAATGGAAATGGCTTCAAAGCGATTCAGAGGACCTGAAAACATCGCCTCTAACTCTGCTGAGGTAATGTCATGATAGGCACCATCGACTTTAGTTCGAATCGAAAACACAGCTTCTTTTAGCATGCTTGCTTCTAAAATTGTGGTCACACTATTTGGTTTAATCAGTGGGTCGCCAGAGCTGTGATAATGATTAACTGGCTCAAAACGGCGTTTCGTCAGTCGTGATACTGCAGAAATATCAAGCATATTGTTTTCAGGGAAAATAACCTGCAAACGACCAGTGTGATCGGCTAGATGTACCACGCGTAATCTAGGAGTTGTTTGAAGGTCGATGGAAGCGTCCATGTGTTTTCCTGTTGTGAATGACGTATATAAAAAAAGCCCCTATAAAAGGGGCTTTGTGAATATAACAGATTTTAAGTTCTAGTTCTGAATAGTAACTGATTAGTGATTCAGAATTTGACTCAAGAACATCTGAGTACGGTCGTGTTGAGGATTGTCGAAGAATTCGTGAGGCTCATTCGCTTCAACGATTTCACCAGCATCCATGAAGACAACACGGTCAGCGACGGTTTTAGCAAAGCCCATTTCGTGTGTTACACACACCATGGTCATGCCTTCTTCGGCTAGCTGAACCATTACGTCCAATACTTCTTTGATCATTTCAGGGTCAAGTGCAGACGTTGGTTCATCAAATAACATGATGCGAGGCTGCATACACAAACCACGAGCGATAGCCACACGTTGCTGCTGACCACCAGACAACTGACCTGGAAATTTCAAAGCTTGGTTAGCAATTTTGACACGCTCCAAGTAATGCATCGCCATTTCTTCGGCTTCTTTCTTAGGTGTTTTGCGTACCCAGATTGGTGCCAACGTCAGGTTTTCTAAAATAGTGAGATGTGGGAACAAATTAAAGTGCTGAAACACCATGCCCACGTCTTTACGGATCGCTTCGATGTTTTTCAGGTTGTTGTTCATCTCAACACCATCAACCAAAATTGAGCCTTTCTGATGCTCTTCTAGGCGGTTGATACAACGTATCATCGTTGATTTACCTGAGCCAGAAGGGCCACAAACGACAATACGTTCGCCTTTCTTTATGCTGAAATTGATGTTTTTAAGTACATGAAAATCGCCGTACCACTTGTTTACATCGTTAAATTCGATGATTGCTTCTTCGCCCTGCGCTAGCTGGGCACGAGCCATGTTTGTATCTGTCATAATAAAGACCTCAAATTCTTAACTAATTTCGCTTGTGCCCAGTTTCTAATTTACGCTCGAGAGCCATACTATAACGAGACATACCAAAGCAGATAGCCCAATAGACAAAACCTGCAAAGGCATAACCTTCGACTGTCGTTCCTAACCAGTTAGCGTCATGGTTAGCGGCTTGAATTCGACCTAAGAAGTCAAACATACCAACGATATAAACCAAGGTCGTGTCTTTAAACAAAGCAATGAAAGAGTTCACTATTCCAGGGATTACCAGTTTTAGTGCCTGAGGCAAAATAACTAGAACCATAGACTGCCAGTAGGTTAAGCCCATCGCATCAGCGGCTTCATATTGGCCTTTAGGAATCGCTTGTAGACCACCACGGACCACCTCAGCCATATAAGCTGCAGAGAACAAGGTGATACCAATCAAAACACGCAATAATTTATTGAAGTTCAAACCTTCAGGCAGGAACAACGGGATCATTACAGATGCCATAAACAAAATAGTGATCAATGGTACAGCACGAATAGTTTCGATGAATACCACACACACAGATCTTGCGATTGGCATGTCTGAGCGTCGACCAAGAGCCAATACTACCCCTAATGGGAAGGAGGCAACGATACCAATGACACCAAGCAGCACAGTAAGAAACAAACCGCCCCATAAAGAGGTCTCTACAACTTCTAGGCCAAATATCCCACCAGCGAACAAGAAGTAAGCTACAACGGGGTAAGCAAAGATAATCGCAAGAGAAAGGTGCAATTTATTAATCGTTTTAATGGCAAAAGCACCCACCATAACGATTAATAAAATAACGGCTAAATTAATGCGCCACGTTTCTGCCTCAGGGTATAACCCGTACATAAACTGGTCAAAATAGACAACTATGAACGCCCAACAAGCACCGCCACCTGTACAAGCGGCTTTTGAAGTACCTTCCCATGTTGCATTGATGAACCCCCATTCTATGATAGGTGGAATGAGCAAATACATCAGGTACAAGCTGAAAAGAGTTAGGAATATATTCAGAGGGGACGAAAATAAATTCTGACGTACCCATGCCACAGCACCAACCGATGCAACCGGTGGTGGGAGGCTTGGTGATGGTTTAAAGATAATAGCCATGATCTGCCTCCTAGCGCTCAATTAATGACATTTTGCTGTTGTACCAGTTCATGAATACCGAAATCGATAGACTCAATGAACCGTAAACCAACATACAAAGACCTATGGTTTCAATTGCCTGACCTGTTTGGTTGAGCGTCGTACCCATTACCACTGCAACCAATTCAGGGTAAGCAATCGCAGCCCCTAGAGAGGAGTTTTTCGCCAAGTTGAGATATTGGCTAGTGAGCGGTGGGATAATTACGCGCAATGCTTGAGGCAATACGATAAGTCGTTGAGTGAGGTTATCACGTAGCCCCAAAGATCGAGCCGCTTCGGTTTGTCCCCAGTTCACAGACAATATGCCAGCTCGAACGATCTCGGCAATGAATGCTCCGGTATAAGTTGATAAGGCCACTAAAACGGCAACAAACTCAGGAGGGAGCACCATACCGCCAGTTACGTTAAAGCGACTTTTCTGAGGTAAGTCGAACTCTATCGGAAACCCAGAGACAGCTAAAAATAGGAGTGTCACACCAACAATAACGCCAAGAGATGACCAGTAAGCAGGGAACCATAAGCCTGTTTTAGTCTGACGTTTTTTCGCCCAAATGACCAAGCCAATAGACGCTACAATCGACAAAATAAAGCCGAAAATAACCAATCCAAATCCATCTTGAGCTATTGGGTTAGGTGAGTAAATGCCGCGCTTGTTTAATAGGAAGTCGGCAAATTCATAGCTATCTCGTGGTGCTGGTAATGCTGCAAGTACAGCAAAATACCAAAAGAACATTTGCAGTAGTAATGGAATATTACGCAATGTTTCGATGTAGACAGTGGCTAAACGTGCCACTAACCAGTTTTTAGATAGTCGAGCTAGCCCCATTATTACGCCAATAATGGTGGCTAATACAATCCCTAATAAGGAAATAACGAAGGTATTGATTAAGGCAACAAAAAACGCTCGCCCGTATGTATTTGCCTCAGTGTATTCAATTAGGTGAATAAGAATTGGAAAGCCAGCTGGTTCATTGAAAAATGAGAAACCAGTGGAAATTCCTCGGTTGTCGAGGTTGGACTGAAGGTTACTAAATAAGTAATAACCCGCAAAGACCACCATCGCTAGTAGCACAATTTGAAAAATTAGGGCGCGATTACCTGCGTCATTCAAAAAGCTGTTATTGCTTGGAGTTGTTTTATCGCTCATCTTAGTTCAGGCAATGGAATGCTCGTCAGATGTGTAAGGAAGGGGGGAGAAACCCAGCGGCATTCGCCGCTGGGTAAATACCCAAGCAGGTTGCTTTAGGTATTAACGAACTGGTGGCGCGTACATGATGCCGCCAGCTTCAGTCCATAGAGCGTTAAGACCACGTGGTAGATCTACTGGAGTAGATGGACCTACGTTGCGCTCAAACACTTCACCGTAGTTACCTACGTTAGCGATAATGTTGTAAGCCCAGTCAGCAGGAAGACCAAGTTGTGACCCCATATCACCTTCAACACCTAGTAGACGTTTGATGCCTGGGTCATTAGTTTCGCTTTTGACCTTGGCAACGTTTTTAGATGAGATGTCCATTTCTTCAGCGTTAACTTGAACAAACATTGACCAAGTTACGATGTCTTTCCATTGGTTGTCGCCGTGACGAACAACAGGGCCAAGTGGTTCTTTAGAAATCGTTTCTGGAAGAATTACGTGAGCAGCTGGATCTGCAAGCTTGGTACGGTGAGCCGCTAGACCAGATTTATCTGTAGTGTAAACGTCACAACGGCCTTGGTCGTATGCAGATAGTGCTTCGTCTGCTTTTTGTACGACAACTGGTACATAAGACAATTTGTTTTTACGGAAGAAATCCGCCATGTTCAATTCTGTGGTTGTACCTTGCTCAGTACAAACGGTTGCACCATCAAGATCCAACGCAGAAGTAACACCTAGATCTTTACGAACCATGAAGCCCTGACCGTCATAGAAGTTGACTGCGGTGAAGTCTAAGCCCAAAGAGGAATCACGTGTGTAAGTCCAAGTAGTGTTACGAGCAAGAATATCAATTTCGCCAGACTGTAGCGCTGTGAAACGCTCTTTAGCAGAAAGAGGAGTGAATTTTACTTTTTGACCATCGCCAAAGATTGCAGAAGCAACAGCGCGACAAGCATCCACATCAATACCTGACCAGTTGCCTTTATCATCGGCATTGGAGAATCCTGGAACACCATTACTTACACCACATTGAATAAAGCCTTTTGACTTAACATCATCAAGTGTTGCGGCAGCAGCACCGGTGCTTATGGTTGCTGCGATTGCAGCAGTCGAAAGTAGTTTACAAACATTCGATTTCATTATATTGAGCCTCCCAGGCGTTTTTATATATGTTGTTATCTTGCTGAAATTTATAGTTCAGAGTTTTACGTCTGTGGTTAATAACGAAGCAAAGTTGATGCCAACATGTAATTATTCTTGTTGTTAGGTATATGCAGATGATTCTTCTAAAAGATCATCACATGCCCCTATAGAATTACTCTTTTGAGGCGTAGTCAAGGATAAACTGTAAGAAAACAGTTAGGAGATACTCATTTTTTACACCTTTTGCAGTGCCAAATGATGGCATTGATAAAAATGTAAACAGCAGGTTTTTCTGATCGATGCTAGAGAATTCAGGGCTTCCCATCGCTATCGCTTTATTTTTATGCTCGTTTATGGGGCGTCGGTAGGAATTTTGTAAAGAATTATTGCGCTAAATGATTTTTTCGCATCATTTTAGTGCCTGAATGAAATCTACTGTGCTTAATTTGAATACCCACATGCAATATAATGAATAAAGCACTTTCCATAATTTGTAATCTGCATGGTAGACTTAGTCATAAATTGAAGTCATGTAAGGAGATCCATATCAGATGGATAACTCAGCAAAACCACTCGATCGCTTAGATAAAAAAATTCTTCGAGAATTACAAATTAATGGCCGTCTATCAAATGTAGAACTGGCAAGTCGCGTAGGGCTTAGTGCGACACCTTGTTTGGAGCGAGTGCGTCGGCTTGAGCGTAATGGCTACATCACAGGTTACTGTGCTTTGGTTAATCCTAAAAAAGTAGACGCGGGACTGCTCGTGTTTGTAGAGATTCGACTTAAGACAACGTCTCCAGAAGGGTTTAACGAATTTAAAGCCGCCGTGACGGAAATTCCAGAAATATTGGAATGTCACTTAATTGCAGGGGATTTTGAATACCTTCTTAAAGCGCGAGTATCCAATATGGATTCGTATCGTCTTTTGCTCGGTGAAACATTATTGACGCTACCGCACGTTCGTGAATCTCGTACCTACGTCGCGATGGAAGAAGTCAAAAATACTACGGTTGTAAATATTCCCTAATTTTATCCTCATCGGCAATGCGGATAATATCAGTACATTTTAGACGTTCAAATACTGGTCATGGTTAGGCAACCAGCGTGATAACAGTGGGGAAACACACTCAGGATGGTGGCGGTACAGTAACGCCGCGGCTTTTTGAACGTCATCAAGTAAGCCCTTATCTCGTTGTAAATCCGCTACTTTAAACTCCCAAAGTCCAGTTTGTCTTGTGCCAAGTAACTCTCCTGGGCCACGTAACTCAAGGTCTTTTTCCGCAATTTTAAAACCATCACTGGTTTCTCGCATGGTGGAAAGACGTTCTTTGCCCTGTTGCCCTAATGGCGCTTTATAAAGTAACACGCAATGACTGGCGGTTTGACCTCGACCCACACGACCACGTAATTGGTGAAGCTGTGCAAGCCCTAGGCGCTCAGGGTTTTCAATCACCATTAAACTTGAGTTAGGCACATCTACTCCCACTTCAATCACTGTGGTGGCAACCAATAGCTGAATCTCACCGGCCTTAAATCGGGCCATAATGTCGGCTTTATCTTGCGCTTTAAGCCGTCCATGCACCAAGCCAATGGATAAACCGCCAAGTTGCTCCTGTAGCAAAATCGCTGTGTCTTCCGCCGCTTGGCATTGCAGAGCTTCGGACTCTTCGATCAAGGTACAAACCCAATAAGCTTGTTTGCCTTCTTCGCAGGCGCTTTTCACTCGATCAATCACTTCTTGTCGACGCTGATCCGACACAACAATAGTATTCACTGGTGTTCGCCCAGGCGGTAGCTCGTCGATGATGGAGCAATCTAAATCCGCATAAGCTGACATGGCTAAGGTTCGAGGAATTGGAGTGGCTGTCATGATGAGCTGATGAGGTTGGAAGCCGTGTTTCATGCCCTTTTCGCGCAATGCCATACGTTGGTGCACGCCGAAGCGGTGCTGCTCATCAATAATTGCGAGAGCCAAGCGATCGAATTCGACGGTATCTTGAAATAACGCATGGGTGCCGACAATGATTTGTGCTGCACCAGAGGCGATATCAGCGAGTTCTTTTTCTCGCGTTTTACCTTTCAGCTTACCTATCATCCAAGCGACTCTTAAGCCGAGTGGCTCAAACCACTGGGTAAAATTTATATAGTGCTGCTCGGCAAGAATTTCGGTGGGCGCCATGATGGCAACTTGATAGCCCGCCTGTACGACAGAGGCGGCAGCTAACGCGGCGACCAAGGTTTTCCCTGATCCTACGTCGCCTTGTACCAAGCGAAGCATAGGATGCCCTGAACCGAGATCCTTAAGGATTTCCTGGAAAACGCGATTCTGAGCATTCGTTGGTGAAAAGGGAAGTTGCTGTAAAAGGCGCTGGCTGAGCTCTCCTGCAGTTTGCACTTGGATTGCAGCGTCTTGCTTGGCTTTCACTCGCTTGCCAATCAGAGAAAGCTGATGCGCCATAAGCTCTTCAAAAGATAGGCGATATTGCGCGGGATGGCTTCCTGATCGCAACAATTCTAGATTGGCTTCTTTGGATGGATGATGGAGAAAGTGAATAGCATCGCTCAATGGTGGCAAGCTGAATTGGGTGCGGATTTCGTCTGGCAGCCATTCTTGTAGATTGTATGGCGTTAAACGTTCTAAGGCTTGCTCACAGAGTTGGCGGATTTTAGTTTGGGTTAAACCGTCGGTGAGCGGATAGATGGGCGTAAGTTGAGCCGTTTCTACTTGTGTCTCGTCGTCACCAATCACCTTGTATTCTGGGTGATAAATTTCAAAGCCAGTACTGCCTCGACGGATTTCACCAAAACAACGAACTCGCTTGCCGGATTCTAGCTGCTTCTTTTGTGCGGCGGAAAAGTGAAAGAAGCGCAAACACAGGGTGCCTGTATGATCTTTGATGCGGCACAATAAACTGCGTCGTTTGCCCATTTTGACTTCACAGCCGGTGACTTGGCCTTCGACTACAGCTTCGTCACCAAAGCGTAGCTGTCCTATTGGCACAACACGGGTTCTGTCTTGGTAGCGAATGGGTAAATGAAACAGCAAATCCTGAACTGTATTCAAATGCAGTTTTGCCAGCTTTTCAGCCATGGCATCGCCAACGCCTTTAAGCTCTCTAACGTCCTGAGTGTTTAATCCATCCATCATGCCGGAACTCTATAACTTAAGGTGCTTGCTGGCATCGCGAATGGATTGGCTCAAGGCTTCAATGGCTTTCGGTCGAGGGAAGCTAGCGCGCCATGCTAAAGCGACGGTACGCTTCGGCGCTGGCTCCGTGAAAGGGCGAACTTCTAGCATATCATGATTAATATTGGTCACGGCGGATTTTGGCAATACAGTCACCCCTAATCCTGATGCCACCATGTAACGGATGGTTTCTAACGAGCTGCCATTAACGATAGTACGACCATCACCATATTCCCCTTCGTTTACTAGTGGGCAGGCTTCTAGTACCTGCTCGCTAAAACAATGGCCTTTACCAAGTAGTAGTAAGTTATCGGTAGAAAGCTGATCGGTTTCTATGTGCGATAACTTTGTCCATGGGTGGTTTTTGGGCATCAGCACAACAAATTCTTCTTCGTAAATCGGCTGAGTGACCACATCTGGCTCGCGGAAGGGCAGAGCGACAATAATGGCGTCTAACTCGCCGTTACGTAGTTTCGGACGTAAATTTTCGGTGAGGTCCTCTTCAATGGACAATGGCATATCAGAGGCGGCAGTGTGCAAAGCTGGAATCATAAAGGGAAACAAATAGGGGGCGATAGTATAAATAGCGCCGACTCTTAGAGGTCCTTTCAACTGGTTTTTACCAGATGTTGCTAACTCTTTAATCATGTTGGCTTGATCTAGCACTCGCTTAGCTTGAGTGATGATCTGTTCGCCTAAAGGTGTGATATAAACGGAGCTTTTGCTGCGTTCAAAAATCGCCGTACCGAGCTCTTCTTCGAGCTTTTTCACAGCAACACTTAACGTTGGTTGCGATACATAACAGCGATCGGCAGCACGGCCAAAATGTTTTTCATCCGCTAGCATTACAATGTATTTCAATTCCGTTAATGTCATAGCACACCTTTCACCTTGGCTGATTCATTGTTAATAACTATGATAATACATAATTTGATAAAGTATACTCGTAAGCGAAAAATTCTGTCTAAGCACCCAGGAGAAAAGATATGGCAAAAATTTTGATCGCTGGCTGCGGGGATTTAGGTTCTGGTGTAGCCACTGAGTTGGTGGCACAAGGTCATCGTGTTACTGGTATTCGTCGGACTAAGTCAGACTTTCCTGCTGGCGTTGAAGGTATTACGGGCGACTTAGTCGATATGTCTGATGACATGCTGCCTGATGTGGATGTGGTGTTTTTAATCATGACACCTAATGGCCGCACAGAAAGTGCCTATCGCACGGCCTACTTCGACACGGCCCAAACATTGATCCGCCGTTACCAATCTGTTGCTACGCCACCGAAGGTGTTTTTCATCTCAAGTACCAGCGTCTATGGGCAAAGCCAAGGCGAGTGGATTGACGAAGCTACACTAGCACAGCCAACATCGGCTACTGCTAAGGTGTTACTCGAAACTGAGCAATCTTTAGCGGCTGCATTTTCTAGCGTATCAGTGCGTTGCTCTGGCATTTATGGTTCAGGGCGTTATCGGTTACTAGAAACCGTTTTAAGCGAAAGTGACTGGGGAGCGAACAGCTGGACCAATCGCATTCACCGCGACGATGTGGTTGCAGCACTAGTGTTGCTGGCGAACTGTGCTTTAAGCGAAAAGCAATTGCCTGCGCACGTTATTGTGACGGATCAAACGCCTGTTTCCATGTGGGAAGTAAAGTTGTGGCTGGCGACGAGTCTTGGCGTCAAAGTAGCGGTGAATGGCGGTGAAGGTTTTGCTCCCACTTCAGGTAAGCGTCTTCAAGGCCAGTATCTTTTATCACAAGGTTGGCTATTGCAGTATCCAAGCTATGTGACAGGCTATAGTGAATTGTTGCGAGAATTTAAAACTTTGCGATAAATACCACTCGAAAAAATAGACATAAAAAAAGAGGCCGTAGCCTCTTTTTTTATCAGTATCAAAGCGAAGAAATTAGTCTTCCAACACCATAATACCTTCAATTTCTACTTGAACGCCTTTTGGTAAAGCACGAACGCCCATTGCGGCGCGAGCTGGGTAAGGCTCTTTTACGAACTGAGTCATCACTTCGTTAACTGTGGCGAAGTTGCCTAAGTCAGTCATGAAAATGTTAAATTTCACAACGTTTTCTAAAGAACCGCCAGCGGCTTCGCATACTGCTTGTAGGTTTTTGAAAACTTGCGTTGTTTGTTCAACGATGTCTTCGCTGATGATTTCCATAGTTTCTGGAACCAAAGGAATTTGGCCAGACAAATACACTGTATTGCCAGCACGTACGGCTTGAGAATATGGGCCGATAGCGGCTGGTGCGTTTTCAGTGTGAATCACTTGCTTTGACATAAATACGTATCCTATTTTCTAGACGGTGATAAACAAAAGATAAATCAAGGTCGACTAACGTCCTACAATGGTTTCGCGAGTGACTTTTTCGACACAACGAACCGCTTTAATACGACGCATCACATCCGCTAAGCCTACGCGACTAGAAATGGTGATGCTTAACCGTAAGCGACTGACTCGGCCTCGTTCAATAATATCAAGGTTCGATACTTGGAAATCAGTGTCGCTGATTGAGCTGGCGATTTTAGCCACTGCACCACGTTCATTGATGTAGGTAACAATGAGGCTAATGTGTAGCTCTTCTTCGATCTCTTTACCCCACGCCATATGAATAAAGCGTTCAGGATTAGATAAATGGTCTTGAACGTTCGGGCAATTAAGGTGGTGAATGATGATGCCTTTATCCACTTGTACATAACCCACAATTGGGTCACCAGGAATAGGAGCGCAGCATTTGGCATAAGAAATAAGCATGCCTTCAGAGCCATTCACCTTAAAGGACTTCGGCGTGACTAGCGTGTCTTCATCAATGTTCGGGAAGAGCTCGCGAGCCACCAAATAGCCAACATGGCGGCCTTTGCCGATAGACTCTAATAAGTCATCTAGTGACGCCAGTTGGTGAGTTTCTAATACTTGCGCAATTTGCTCTATCGTGAGTTCTTCAACATTGGTTTTGAACGTATTTAAAGATCGAGTTAACAGACGATGTCCAATAGATATGGCATTTTCGCGTTGTTTGTCTTTTAAATAGTGACGAATGTTCGTTCGCGCTTTACCTGTAATCGCAAAACTTAACCAAGCGACGTTTGGTTGAGCATTTTTTGCCGTGATGATTTCAACTGTTTGTCCGCTTTCTAATTGCGTACTTAATGGCGCAAGGCGACGATTTATTCGGCAAGAGATGCAGGTGTTACCGATTTCTGTGTGGACGCCATAAGCAAAGTCGACAGGTGTTGCGCCGGAAGGTAATTCAATAATCTGACCGTTAGGTGTAAAGACATACACTTCGTCTGGAAATAAGTCACTTTTCACGTTATCGACAAATTCGACGGGATTACGCGCTTTTTGCTGAATCTCTAATAGGCTTTTCACCCATTTCGTTGCCCGATCATGGTTACTCGGCATGTTAGACGTGCCGCTGACCTTGTAAGCCCAATGGGCTGCAATGCCATTATTCGCAACCAAATCCATTTCTTCTGTGCGTATTTGAACTTCCATCGGTATGCCGTTGGTGCCTAATACTGTGGTATGAAGAGATTGGTAACCATTGGATTTTGGGACAGCAATATAGTCTTTGAAACGACCTTCAATTGGTTTGAAGATGGCGTGAATAACGCCAAGAATTCGATAACAACTATCATGACGATCTGTCACGATACGTACGCCCATCACGTCCATGATCTCATCTAAGGAGCGACGCTTTTTGTCCATCTTTTGATAGATGCTGTAAATATGTTTTTCTCGAACGCTGATGCTAGCTTCTATATAATCTGCAGCCAGTTCGGATCGGATAGTATCTTCAAGCTTTTGGGTGTCTTTAATGCGCTGTTGGCCATACTTTTTATGGATAGCTTTTTGCAGCATGCGGGCACGCATAGGGTAGTAAGCTTGGAAGGCAAGGGATTCTAAAGCAACCCGAACGTTGTACATGCCTAGACGATTCGCAATCGGTGCATAAATGTCTAATGTTTCGCGGGCAATACGGCGTTTTTTGTGGGCTGGCATGGCATCGAGTGTGCGCATGTTATGTAAACGGTCTGCCAACTTAACCAAAATGACGCGAATATCATCAGCCATGGCCATGGCCATTTTTTGGAAGTTATGGGCTTGCTTTTCGACTTGGCTATTGAATTCCAAATGCGTAAGCTTACTTACGCCATCGACTAATCCTGCAACGCCTTCACCAAATTGCTCGGTAAGCGCTTCACGACTGATGCCTGTGTCTTCAATAACATCATGTAGTAGTGCCGCTGTCAGTCCATCACAATCCATTCGAAGTTCCGACAGAATTTCGGCGACAGCGAGAGGATGGGTGACATAGGGTTCGCCACTTTTGCGCTTTTGCCCATCGTGGGCTTGTTCAGCGTAATAGTAAGCGCGTTTAACCTTGGCTATTTGCTCGTATGGCAAATACTGACTGAGAGTCAGTGCTAAATCTTCAATGGTATACATCGCTCACCTCTCTAGGCAGAAAAAGAAGTGCGATAGATGTGATATGAGCGACACCATAGAGATTAAAACTCGTGTAATGGACGCTTTTGTTGATCAATATTATGCGCATTGATCAAGTTTTCAGCAATTTCACGAAGTGCAACTACAGTCACTTTATCGCCTTCTAAAGGCACTTTTGCGTCTTCGCCGCCAGTGGCAAGTTGACGAGCGCGTTTTGAAGCGACCATCACTAGTTCAAAGCGGTTATCAACGTTTTCTAAACAATCTTCTACGGTAACTCGAGCCATTTTGACCTCTGTGTTCGGTTATCTATTTTTCCAAGGGTAATTCTACTTAACGGCTTCTTATAATGACAAGAGATCATTTATAAGATTGCCATGTTTTTCACGCATTACTGTGGTTTTTGAGCGCATTGCGGTGAAAATCGACTGTAATTGAGAAAGCGCTGTATCAAAGTCATCGTTAACGATAGCAAAATCGTACTCATCGTAGTGTGACATTTCGTTTACTGCTTTGCTCATACGTCTTTGAATGACGTCGTCAGAGTCGGTGCCTCTTCCTCGTAAACGTTCTTCTAGCGCATTCAACGAAGGAGGGAGAATAAAGATTCCAAGTGCTTCTGGGTAAAGTTGGCGAACTTGACGAGCGCCTTGCCAGTCAATTTCTAAGATGACATCTAAACCTTGCTCTAGCATGCTGAAAACAGAGGTTTTTGACGTGCCGTAATAGTTATCAAATACCTGAGCATGTTCGAAGAACGCGTCATCGGCAATCATATCTAAAAAGTCTTCGACGTCAGTGAAATAGTACTCTCTACCATGCTCTTCGCCTTTTCTGGCCTCGCGCGTGGTATGAGAAATAGAAATTCGCACATTCTTGTCTTGACTTAGTAGCGCCTTATACAAGGTCGATTTACCCGCACCAGATGGCGCCGATAAGATGAATAAATTGCCTTTATGTTTGTCCATAGGGTTCTTTTAATCCGCCTGTCGATGTCTTTTCAACGTTTTACTATACCACAAACATTTACTTTAAATGTCCGTTATCGGCTTATCAGTTTTTATTGAAAAAATTACGTTTTTTCATGCCGCTTATGGACATTATCGAGTTACAAAAAAACTTTCTAATTTAGAGGTTATTTTCTTAAATACAGCTAGGCTGTTAGTAGGTAAACAGTATATTTGTATAAACGTAACATATTCGGAATAACACGGATGGGAAGTAAGATGGATTTATCCTTTAATGACAATTTGCCTCCAATGAAACTTAAGCCAAGGACAAGAAATTATTGCAAAGTATTGTCTGTCGAGGACGATAAAGATTACCAAGATGCCTTGCTGAATGGACTGAATGCATTAAATTACGATAACAAAAAGGTCGACTTTTTAACTGCGTCTTCTGCTCTTGAAGCGGCGACTGTGATTGCTGAGAATCCTGATATATCGGTTATTTTCCTCGATGTTGTTATGGAAACAGACCACGCTGGCTTACGTCTAATTCGAACTATACGTGAAGACATCGGTAATGATTTAGTGCGTATCGTGCTGCTGACGGGGCAAGCTGGCATGACATCCGCAGATGATTTAATTAGCCAATATGATATTGATGATTATTGGTGTAAGTCGGATCTTACGCAGGTGCACCTGCAAACGATTGTACTGAGCAATTTGCGCACATGGGAGCACCTTTCTGATATGAAAGAAGCTCGTCATAGCATGCAGTTACTGCTTGCTGCCAGTCAGCGCATCGCTTCTAAAAGTGATATTTCAGATTATACCCATTCCATCTTGGAAGAGCTTGGACAGCTATTGAAGGTGAAGAATGGCGGCATTGTGTGCTTCTTTCATCCAGAGAAAGAGGATCTAGCAAACGCGTCTATTGTTGCGACCAGTGGTGAATTTTCTGTACACAAAAATAGATATTTTTTACCGGCCATTGAAGACGATGTTCTGAAAGACACTGTTTTGAACGCTTATGAGCAAAAAAAGCATGTGTTTATTGATGGCTTCTCTGTGCTGTATTTCTCCAACAAAGAGCTAGACGGTCGAGTCTACATGGTTGTGGTTAAGATAAACCGCACACTAGCAGCAAATGAGATCAATTTACTTCAGGTGTTCTGCGAAAATATCGGCGCTGGTTTTCGCAATGTGGCTTTGAATAACAAGCTAACCGAACTGGCGTACATAGAACCCACTCTAGGCATTCATAATAAAAACTGGCTCATTCGCGATATTCGCGACATGTTTTCTTGGGAGCGGGAGAAAGCCACGCTGTTAATGGTTTGCGTCGATGACTTGGCTTACACGGAATCGGTTTTGGGCGCGAGCTATTGTGACCAGCTGATCTTATCTTTGTATGACTACCTTAATGACTTTTTTGGACAGTCTGTTGATATTGCTATGCTCGAACGCGATACCCTGATGTTGGTGGTGTATGACGATAAGGAATACACTGAATTGTCATTGGAGCGGATTATCCATACCAAAATTAAAGTCGAAAAAGCCACTCATTCGCTCGATTTAACCATCAGTTCAGTGACCTTGTCAGACTTCCCTTCATACAGTGCTGAGCAATTGATTAGTGTCGGGAAAAGTACGCTGGCAAGAGCGAAATACGAAGATGTCGCGTTTTTGGCATTTAGTAATGAATTGGCTTCTGCCATGTTTGGCCGCTTTGAATTACTGCAGGATTTGCGCGAAGCCATTTTAAATGATGACATCATGGCGTATTTCCAGCCTAAAGTGAGTTTAAAAGATAGCACCTTAATCGGCTTTGAAGCGTTAGCTCGATGGGAGCATAAAAATGGAAGCTTCATCCCCCCTGATGTATTTATATCATTGGCTGAGAGCAGTGGTTTGATTGCTAAATTAGATCGACAAATTTTACGGCAGTCGTGTCGGGCAATTCATACGCTCAAAGGCATCGGAATCAATGTGCCTATTTCTGTTAATGTGGCGGGCAATGAGATTATTCGCCCAGATTTCATCTCGACTTTTAAGGCAATACTTGAAGAAGAGCAGGCGCCAACAGAGCTGATCGAGTTAGAGATTACAGAATCACAATTGATTAACGAGAAAGCCACGATAAACAGACACTTATCAGCACTGAAAGCACTAGGCGTTAATACGAATATTGATGATTTCGGTACGGGGTATTCGTCTTTGGCGTATCTATCTACTTTGGCGGTCTCCACGCTAAAAATTGACCATAGTTTTGTGTGGCAAATGGAGGAATCGGAAAAGGATTGGGAGATCCTGAAAATGATCATCGAGTTGGGGAACTTGCTCGGATTGAGCGTGGTGGCGGAAGGTATTGAGACTGAGCAACAAAAAACGCATTTGCTGGCGTTGGGGTGTGAAAATGGTCAGGGCTATTTATTTGCGAAGCCCATGTCGATAGACGACACCATTTATTGGGTGCAAAAAGGCCGATAACACGATGCAAATAAAGACGTATTTATCACAGAAAAAACCATTGTTTTTTATGTATTTAGTCGGCATTTTTTTGTTTATCACCTTGCTGAGCTTTGGTACCTATCGTTATTTTTTAGATGGTAAAGTGAGTCAGTTAGCTTGGACTGAATCGGAAATGCTGTCACGCAGCGCGAGTGTTGTAAACCGAGAAATGGGCTATATCAAACGTGTGACCATGTTATTGCGTAATAGTGTTACGGCACGTCTTGCGCCACAACAATCGACCCAGTCGCAGAATGCGCCATTTCCTGATGACTGGAAAGCACAAGTGGCCGAAGAGTTTCGTTATTTTGCCCAAACGTCGGATCTTATTTCCCAAGTTAGGTGGATCTCGTTAGATGGTCGTGAATTGGTGCGAGTTAATGCTCAAGCGGGTCTTGTATCTAGAGTACCAGAAGAGCACTTGCAGAATAAATCTAATCGAGACTATGTGAAAAATGCGCCTAAAGAAGCAAATCAAGAGGTGTATATTTCACCTCTTGATTTGAATATAGAAAACCAAGAAATTGTTCGACCTTTTCAACCAACGGTACGCGGTGCGATACGTATGGCTGGTGAGATATCAGGTATTTTGGTGGTTAATTATGATCTGACTCAGCTGTTTGAATTAATGAGTTCATTGAGCAGTGATGATGTTTCATTAGAAATATTGGATGCCAATGGTTATTGGGTTCTAGCGGCTGACAAAAGGCTTGAATGGGGTGCGATACTTCATCCAAACGATGCAAGGTTTAATATCAAGTCGTACTTTCCTGCTATCTGGCAAGAAATGAATAACATCCAAGGACTGGAACGTTTTTTTCAAGATAATCGATTGTGGAGTTTATTCGAGCTTCATATCGATGGAGACGATAGCGAAAGCCAAGGCGTACCTCACGCGTCGTCTTTGTATCTGGTTGCACAATCTAATGCGAATGCGCTGACGGTCTGGCAGAGAACGCTAATTATGCGCATTATAGGTATCGCGAGCCTGTGCTTTTTGGTGATCGCATGGTTAGTATGGCGACAGGTGGCCGCTCAGTTCGAGACCTATCGCTTACTGAAGCTGGTAAAGCAAGAAAAAGACCAAGCAGAGCAAATGAATCAAAGTCTGAACGTGGCTAACCAGAAGTTAATTGATCTACAAGATGAACTGGTAGAAACCAGCAAGCTGTCTTCCTTAGGTCTGATGGTTGCAGGGCTAGCGCATGAAATGCATACGCCATTAGGTGGTGTCAGAATGGCCTTGTCTTCTTGTAAAGTCTGGCTGGATGAAGAAGCCAGCTCGCTTTCTCAGAAAACGAATGAGGGAGTGTTTAATTCATTAGCGATTGCAGAAAAGAACCTTTCTCGCGCATTGGATGTTGTATCTAGTTTTAAACGTATTGTGTCGGATCGTACCGCTCATGAAATGCAGACTTTCTATCTTCATGACGTCGCCAACGATATTGCTTTTACCTATAAGCCGGCTTTAAAAAAACGCTCTGATATTATGTTAAAGCTAGAGGTTCCGGATAATATCCAAATGTTAGGCTACCCAGGCATACTCTCACAAATCTTTCAAAACCTGATAGATAATGCCTTGGAGCATGGCTTTCAACGTCTTGATAAGGGTGAAATAAAGCTGGAGGCGACAGAGAAAAATGGCAACTTAGAGTTGGTGCTTAGTGATAATGGTAGAGGAATTGCTCCTGAAATGCAGAAACGCATCTTTGAACCTTTTGCCACGACAGGAAGATCAAAAAAACATACAGGGCTGGGGCTTCATTTAGTTAGCCAATGGGTAAATAAACTTATGCAAGGAAGGGTTGAAGTGAAGTCAGAAGTAGGTGTAGGAACGACTTTCACGTTAACGATTCCCTTGCAGCAAAAGATCGTAGAAGAAGAGTCTTAGTCTACGATCTCGCGAGCAATCTAATGGTTAGGCTTAGGGCTTGCCATCCAGCCTAATGTCATCCAAATTACGCCGATGCTCAGCATGACATAAAGCGGCGCAGTCCACGATTGGTGCCAATCATAAAGCGCACCAATTAACACAGGGCCAATGGCTGCAAGGGTATAACCAATTAACTGTGCCATGCCAGACAGGGCGGCCGCTTGTTTTGGGCTGTTGGTCCGTAAACTGACAAAAGACAAGCCTAAAATAAAGCCCATACTGACGCCAAAACCAAAAGACACCGACCAAACACCAGACCAACTTGGAATGAATAAAAAGCCAACTAGACTCAAAGTAGTGAGTCCTGTGGCAAACAAGCACAAACGTCTATGGCTGCCTAAGCGATTAATAAACGGCGCTAAAATCAACGAAGGAACTGCGCCAGCCAATTGCAAATAACCTTGATACAAGCCGGCCGTTGAATCGGTGTAACCGTTGCTCATTAAAATAGCCGGAACCCAAGCGACGACCACATAATTCACTAGCGAGTTTACAGCTAGAAATCCTGCTACTTGCCATGCGGTTACGGATCGCCAAACGGAAGTAGATATTTCAACGTTACCGGTTTGCGGCGGTTGATGCTGGGTTATTTTGCAACTGAACCACACCACCAAAGGCAACAGAATCAACACACTTTGACACGCCAGAGCAAACGACCAACCACTCATTGGCAGGTCAAAGCTTGGCTGTTCGGCATATAAACTCAATGGCACCGCAAGGCTCGACATCAAAAAGCCGCCGATGCTCATCATCAGCACATAAATCGCCGTGAGCTGAACCACGTAATGCGGAAACTCGCGTTTCAGTAAACTTGGCAGCAAGACATTACCAATGGCAATTCCGGCGCCAATAAATATCGCACCGATATACAAGGTACTTATCGAACCAAAAGTACGAATAATCATACCAATGGCAATCAAACCCACGCCCGACGCCAAAATGCGCTCAATACGAAAGTGGCGAGTTAACCAAGATGCCACAGGCGCAAAAAAGCCAAACGCCAACAGTGGCAAGCTAGTAAGCAAACCGGATTGCGAGCTGCTTAAATGCAGATCTGTACTGATTCGATCTAACAAGGGTGGCAAACCTGTCACGGGACCACGCAAACTCAGTGCTACCAAAAAGATAAACAAGAGTAAAAAGGCCGCGTCGTGTTGCGCTAATTTAAGTAATCGTTTCATGGCGTCCATTTCGAAAAAGAGGTTTTCGGGAGATATTGTCGATTCGCTATTATATGGGTTACTCTGCTTGCTGAATTAAGCGACTTGGACAATAAATTGCGAAATACAGACAAAAGCATTTTTGAGACACTGACCGACCTTTGTTTTGCGGATCATTATCCACATCGCGTTCTCGTATTGCGCTCGCAATCGGTACCACATAGTGAGGAAACGCCTTGGCACAAACATCAAAAAGGCCAACTGGTTTTACCGCTAACAGGTGTTGTCACCAGCTTTATCGACGACAAAATGTGGCTTGTACCGCCACGTTGCGCGGTTTGGATTCCCAGCAATGTTATGCATCGCAATCAGATATCACCCAATGCCGATGTGTGTATGTTGTTTGTCGATGGTAGTGATTTACCTTTGCCAGAGGTGGCTTGTACCTTGACGGTTACGCCATTTGTACGTGAACTGATATTGCATCTGCACTCGCAACAACGCTATGAAGAAACCGACCTTGCCACAGATCGGCTGGTTGATGTCTTGATCGACCAGCTTATTGAACTTGAGCGAGAAGAGTTTGATTTTCCCATTCCCGACGAGCCGACACTAAATCGCCTCGCTCTTGAGCTGATTGCCAGACCCAACGAAAAACGCACTCTAGGCGAATGGGCCAGCGACTTTGCCATGAGCGAACGCACACTGGCACGAATGATTAAGCGCCATGTACAACTCACTTTTGGCCAATGGCGAAGCCAGCTTCACATTGTTCTTGCTCTGCAAAAGCTAGCGATCAACATGCCGATCCAAACCATCTCCGAAGAGCTAGGCTACGACTCCGTCAGCGCTTTCATCACCTTCTTTAAAAAAGCGCTGGGGAAATCGCCAAGGCAATATCGGATTGAACGTTGGGGCAAGGAATGACAGAGCGCCCGTTACGGTTCGCTTAGATCGTCGTGAGAATATACAGCGCTAAGAAAATTAATGCTAAGCCAGATAAGCGATCAATCCACATGGCTTGGCTGCGCAACTTTTCCAAAAAGCGCGCATTCGATAGCAGGCACGCAATCAAGGTGTACCAAAGACCATCCACCAGCCAAGGGGTCGCTACCATGAGCATTTTTCCACTGATTTGATGAACTTCGGCAACGAAAGGGCTGAATAGCGCGGCAAAAAATAAAGCAATTTTGGGGCTTAAAATCGACACCAGAAAGCCTTCCTTTGCCGATTGAAACACGCTAACGGGAGTGCCGGATTCCAGTTTGGCCGCAATGCCACCTTTGGAACGCAGAGCATTCACACCAAGGTAAGCCAAATACGCTGCCCCTGCGTAACTGATGGCATGAAATAGCAAAGGAAACTGATGAAAAATCACCGCCAAGCCAAGCATGGATAGTAGCGCGTACAAGCCAATGCCTGTTGCGTGCGCCCAAGATGTGGCCAAACCGTTTGCTCGACCACCCGCCAAACTGTGTTTGATGACCATCGCGAGACTGGGGCCTGGTGAGATAGCACCAAGCAAACAAATGGTAAACAGGGAAAACCAAATAGACAGTGACATACGCTTGCTCCTTAATGATCGAAGCAGATTAGCAAGCCCTCATTATTATATGAAATCATATTTTCTCATTATGGTTATGATTTTGTATCATAGCCAATGGAATAAGTCGCTTTTGACATCGTCTGCAAAACCAGGTTTCTTACCCATAGGTGAGAAGGATCGTTGTCGTATTTTGCATGCCAAATGAGCCAGTACTTATGACGAGGTGTGGTGATGGGAAGGGGCTTATAGGTCAGCGAGAAGTGTTTTTTTAAATTTCGAGCAATGTGTTCTGGAATCACCAAAAGGTGCTGACTTTGACACAGCGATTGCGCTGCCGCATAGAAAAATGGCACCTTCAGCGCAAAGCGGCGTTGCTTTTCTAGTTTGGCTAACGCCTCATCCACGTAACTGTCTTTATCGCCACCGCCGATCACTTTAATATGAGCGTAGGCGAGAAGATCGTCAATGCTCAGAGTGTCTTGTTTTGCCAAAGGGTGAGCATGGCTCATCACGCAAACAGGGGAGTCTTCACCTATTTGAACAGAAGACACGCCTTCTGGCTGAGTCGGAGACATGCTGGATGCCAATTGAATATCGGAGGTGGCAAGCTGAGGCAATAAATCTGGCTGCCATAAACGATACTGCATTGATACATTGGGCGCGTGTGCTGCCAAGGCCTCAACAATATCAGGCAAAATATACTGCGCCACATAATCGCTGGATGAGAGCACAAACTCGCCATGCCATTTTGCTGGTTCGAATGCCTCTTCTACCAGTAAATCATCCAACTCTAGAAACCAATGAGTCAGCTTCGTTTGCAGCATTAGCGCTTTAGGTGTGGGAATCAGAGTATTGCCTTCGCGAATAAGCAATGGATCCGCAAATAAATACCTAAGCTGGCTAAGCTGACGGCTAACCGCAGATTGCGTTAGATTCAATTTATTGGCCGCGTGGCTAACATGGCGCTCCTCTAGCAACACCTTTAAGGAACGCAACAAATTTAGGTTAACACGGTAGATCATCTCGATAGGCTCACAGGCTGAAGAGTGGTCAGCTTATTTTTCGGCTTTACTCACCATAACGCAAGGTAAATTGCCCAACTTAATGGGCAAACTTTAACACCACCACGCCAAGGATAATCAGCAGTACGCCCATGTAGCGAAGCAAGGATGTCGGATCGCCATAAAACCAAATACCTAGCAGAAAGGTACCAGATGCACCGATTCCTGTCCAAACCGCATAGGCGGTGCCCATCGGAATTTCTTTCTGTGCCAACCAAAGCAAGGTACCACTGACCGCCATAAAGAAAATGGCAATAGAAATTCCCAACAGTTTTGATCCTCCTGATTGCGCCATCTTTAGCCCAACAGGCCAACCGATTTCTGTTAATCCTGCCAGTAGCAAATACAACCAACTCATTTCCATTACTCCATACTAAAAATATTCGCATTCATGTGGGCGAAGTTGCTTTTTATAGTATCGATATTTATGATGATAAAAAGTTATTAACTATCGATATTTTTCATATGTTAAGTCTTGAACAAATTAATATGCTGGTGTTATCCACTGAATTAGGGTCTTTTTCAGCGTGCGCGAGAAAACTAGGCAAGGTGCAGTCCGCCGTGAGCCACGGCATCAGCAGCTTAGAAATAGACTTGGGGGTTGAACTGTTTGATCGCACCTCTCGCAGTCCAAAGCTAACATCAGAAGGGGAGCGCTTAATTCGCAGTGCGAAAGCGCTTTTAGCCCAGTCCCATGAGTTTGAAAAAATTGCCGAATCCATTCATCGGCGCGAAGAAAGTGCGCTCACCATTGCCATTGATGATGCGTTAATCGCCCCTCATGTGTCGTCGATATTTGCGCTATTTGCTCAGCAATTTCCTTATGTCCAGCTAGACATAGTATCCCTTGCTTCTCCCGATATTGCCGAAGCCGTGGCGAATGGCAATATTGATATGGGGGTTATGTTTTCAGAGGTGGAAGCGAACAAACAAGTCGATTTCTGCTACGTGGGCGGTGTGGACTTTATGGCCGTATGCCACCGCGACTTTCCTTTGGCAGAACTGAGCTTATTGTCGGAATCAGACCTTGCACCCTATCGGCAAATAGCCGTTCGTGGTTTTTTCAAAAAAGAGTCGCAAGCCTTAATCAGCATGACGCCAAACGCATGGTGGTGTACAAGTAACTACGCGGTTTTAGAGTTGATACAACAAAAAATAGGTTGGGCGTATTTGCCCTTATCCTTGGTTCAACCATTCATCGAAACCGGTGATATTCATAAAATCGACGTGACTTTTGACCACAAGCCTTGGTCCGTTCCTGTGGATTTGGTCTCCAAAAAAGGCGCGAATCGCGGCCCAGCTTACCAATGGTTATTTGATGCTTGTAAAAATGCGTTTTCTGCGGACCTTTGTATGTGAAAAAGCCCACTTTTACATGGCGTAAAAGTGGGCTTTAAAATACTGTCATGACCTATAAAGTCGACTTATTCAGTCGCTTCGTGAATCGTTTCTTTCGTGCTGTTGTAGGCTTTTGAGGAGTCTTCTTTCACGCCTTCCCAAGTATTTGCACAGCCAGCTAATGCAAGTGTTACCGCAATGACTAATAATGGAAACTTCATGTTCACACCTTTTTTCGTTTGGAGTCTTTACAGGGTAACAAAAAGCTTCGTAAAGGGTAATCCACTATTTTGATTTAACTTAGGACAAGGCCTTGGCAGTACAGCCAATCGTTGAGCGACTTCGGCAGACGCAACTTAGAGCCTAGTAAAACATGTTTTTTGATCATATATCATTCAGGTATTTCTGTTACTAGTTACTGTTATTTTTTGCGTGTTTCATATTAAAAGGTCAAGCAAACAGTGTGTTTTTATAATCCTTTAATAGGTCAATTTTTTTACATCAAAATAGATTGATCTTATTTGGTCTTGCCATAGAATGGCTTTCATTTAATCTCTACTTGGGATTGTTTACATTGAGGTGATACATGTCCAGTACACTGGTTGTGCCTGAGAATTCCATTCGTCAGCGCTTAAAGGTGTTTATTGAAAACATCACTGTACAGCGTATTTTGCTGGCATTTATTTTAATTAATGCGGTTATTCTAGGGTTAGAAACCTCATCAGATATAATGGCCGCCGTTGGTCCGTTTTTAATTGCCTTGGACAAAGCCATATTGGCGGTGTTTGTGGTTGAGCTCACTATCCGTTTGTTTGTGCATCGCTTAGCGTTTTTCAAAGACGGCTGGAATGTGTTCGATTTTATTGTCGTAGGGGTTGCCTTAGTACCAGCCAGCGGGCCTTTCGCTGTACTGCGTGCTCTCAGAGTCTTGCGGGTATTGCGCGTGCTAACTTTCGTGCCATCGATGAAGAAAATAGTCGGTGCTTTGATCAAATCCCTGAATGGCATGTTGTCCATCGCTATGGTGCTGGGTCTGGTGTATTACGTGGCTGCGGTCATGGTGACCAAATTATTTGGCGAGGCGTTTCCTGAATGGTTTGGCAGCCTAGGCGCTTCTTTGTATACCCTGTTCCAAGTGATGACCTTAGAAAGCTGGTCCATGGGCATCGCACGTCCTGTTATGGAAGCCTTCCCTTACGCTTGGGCGTTTTTTGTTCCATTCATTCTGATTGCTACCTTCACCATGCTCAACCTCTTCATCGCCGTCATCGTCAACGCCGTACAAACCATGCATGACGATGAACACAAAGACGAGCTAGACGCTGAAAAAGCCACCCAGCAGCAGTTAATGGAGCAAATGCAGCAATTGCAGCTCGAACTACAGGCACTGCGCCGGGATATGAATAAACCGTAGCAACAAGAAGGAACCCAGTTGCACCATTAGGCCGTGAGGTCTAATGGTGCTTTTGGTTTAGATAAGCAGGCTACGTACTTTTGCCGAGAAGTATTCCGATACGACCACGGTGGCAAGGATCACAAGGATGATCAGAGTCACTTGAGGCCACGCCAAGGTATTCAGTGACGAGGATAAGAACAAGCCGATGCCGCCCGCGCCAACGAGTCCTAGAATCGTCGATTCTCGAATATTAATATCCCAGCGAAATATCGCGATGCTCAAGAAGGCTGGCAATATCTGCGGGATGATTGCGTAGTTGATGACCTGAAAGCGTGATGCTCCAGTGGATTCGATCGCTTCCACACTGGTGCCATTGGTTTCTTCTATGCTTTCATAAAGCAGCTTGGCGACAAAACCAATAGAACGTAAGCCGATGGCGATGATGCCAGCCAAGATCCCTGGCCCTAAGATAGACACCAACAGCAATGCCCAGATCAAGGAGTTGATAGAACGCGATGCCGCAATGATGAACAGCGCAACAGGGCGAACAAACTTCGTTGATGGTGTGGTGTTTCTGGCCGCTAAAAAGGCCACCGGAAACGCCAATATCACTCCAAGCAAAGTACCTAACGTAGCGATGTTGAGAGTGTCCCACAAGGCTTCGTACAGCTGGTTTATATAAAGCCAGTTTGGCGGAAACATCCTGCTTAGAAGATCTGCACCTTGTTCGGGAGCGTCGTAGACAAACACCCACATGGTTTCTTCGTTCATCACCTGCCAGCAGTAAACCGTTAGCAACACAGTGATAAACCAGAACCCCCAGATGATCCGCGCGTGGCGACGATTATTGCTATGCCAAAGCGTCGATTGATCTAACTGACCCATTTTCTAATCCATCCTGATAAGTATTCGCACGCCATAACAATGACAATAATGATAAGAAGAATGGCGCCAGCTGAATCGTATTCGTAGCGATCGATGGCTGTATTTAAGGTCGCGCCAATACCGCCAGCGCCAACAATACCGATCACCGCGGATTCGCGAAAGTTGATATCAAAACGATAAAAAGACAAACCAATCATACGTGGCATCACTTGCGGCCAAATGGCCATGTGAACGCGCTGTAACCAAGAGGCGCCCGTGGCGCTGATTGCTTCTAACTGCTTGCGGTCAATGCCTTCGATTTCTTCGGCCAGCAACTTGCCAAGAAAGCCAATAGTCGCATAAGTCAGCGTTAGGAAGCCGGCAAATGCACCAAATCCAAACAAGGCGACAAGGAATATCGCCACAATGATCTCTTGCATAGAGCGCGACAAAGCGATGAAAGAGCGACAGAACAAGTACACAGGTTTAGGAGAAATATTACGCGCTGCACCCACCCCAAAAGGCAATGACAGCAAAATGCCCACTACGGTCGAGGTGACCGTCATTGTCAGGCTTTCTAAAATCCCAGCGTAGATGTCTTTCGCGCGGCTGGTAAAGTCTGGCTGTAAAAAGCCAGCAAGGAATTTTGCGCCGCGGTCTAAGCCTTCATAAGCACGCATCCAGTTAACCTCGACGCTGCCAATGCCAACCACTAAATAGGCAATAAACATAACCCACAGCGCTAAGCGCCAGCGTTTATTGGGGACGAGGTAATGCGGCCTTTGCCAAGTACGCATTAAGCCACCTCCACCTGTTCAAGTTCATCCGCATCATCCTGAGGTTCTGGATGCCAGTCTTCGTCACCATAAATACGCGTCAGCACATCTTCGGTCAGTTCATCTGGTTTGCCATCGAATACGACTTCGCCACCTTGAAGACCGATAATACGATCCACAAATTGCTGAGCTAATGGCACATCGTGGATGTTGATGATGGCCGGCAAACCGTTTTCACGACAGATAGACTGGATCAGACGCATTATTTGGCGTGAGGTTTTTGGGTCTAAACTAGCCGTTGGTTCGTCTACCAGTAGAAGGCGTGGATCCTGCGCCAGAGCACGAGCAATGCCGACACGTTGGCGTTGGCCGCCAGATAGCTCATCTGCACGCTTGTTGGCGTGATCGATTAAGCCAACACGGTCCAAATATTCAAAGGCGTTGTCTATGTCGTTGCTCGGGAACTTACGCAAGAAGCTGCGCCAAAACGGCAAGTAACCCAATCGGCCTGATAAAACGTTTTCCATCACGCTTAGTCGTTCGACCAGCGCATATTCTTGGAAGATCATACCGATTTTGCGACGTTGGGTACGCATTTGGCTGGTGGACAGCTTGCTAAGGCAAGCGTCTGCCAAGTAAATGTTACCTTCGGACGGTTCAATCAAACGATTGATACAGCGGATCAAGGTAGATTTACCGGCCCCACTGGGGCCGATTAATCCAACGATTTCTCCTTCAGGTACTTCAAAGCTAATGTCTTTAAGTACCCAAGGGCCAGTTTTGTAGCGTTTCTTTAAATGTTCAAGTTTTAACACGTTATCGCCTATTTGCAGCTGTAAGAAACGCCATTGGCGGTATCAATTTTACGAATGACGTTCCAATGTTCTTTGAACGTAATAGGTAAGAACTGATCTTCACTTTTGAATTCTTGCTTCAGTTTGCTGCCTTTCCAATTAAACGTGAAAAACGCTTCTTTGATCTTCTCTTGTAGCTCTGGCTTTAGGTTATATGCCACACCATAGCCCGTAGTTGGGAAGGTTTGAGACTTATAAATAGACTTAATTTGGTCGGCTTTCACGACATCACGCTCGACCATACGGTGTAAAACAGAGTTAGCAACGGCTGCGGCTGGGTAGTCTTTATTCGCAACGCCTAGGATAGAGTTGTCATGCTTACCAGAAAAAACAGGTTCAAAATCACGCTCAGGAAGCATGTCGAAGTCTGCTTTCAAAATTGCTGATGGCGCTTTAAAACCAGAGTTCGAGGTTTGAGAAGTAAAGGCTAGCTTCTTACCCTTGATGTCTGCTGGCTTATTAATGCCAGAACCTGGGTAAGTGATGATTTCCATTTCGTAACCAAATGAACCATCTGCTGCCGCCATCATTGCGAAGGGACGAAAGCCCGCACACGCAACCGCTAGAGGGTTTGAACCTGTGTTGAAACCCGCTACATGAAGACGACCTGCACGCATGGCTTCAATTTGCGCCGCGTTGGATTGAACTGGATAGAATTTTACTTTTTTACCTGTTACGTCTTCCATGTGTTCTAAAAAGTCTGACCAAACATCTTCGTATACTGCTGGGTCTTCCACTGGAGTGTAGGCAAAAATCAACGTGCTAGGGTCTGTTAGCTTAGATTTATCCGTAGGAATATCAGCTACCAGATCGTTATCGTTATCCACGTAGCGGCTATCTAGAGAAAAATCCGCGTACGCAGCGTTAGCGGCGATGACAGAGGTAAAAGCGAGTGTGCAAAGGCGTTTCATAAAGTCTTCCTTACCCATGAGATAATGGTTGATTTGATTTAATTCATTGGGAGCGTGACAGTCACTCTAGCGTGAAAACATGACACTTTAGTGACGATATGCCGACAGAGGAGAGGGGGGAGATCTTTCGAAAGATTAAGAAGATAGGGGAATTGTAAAAATATTTCTCCTTTTATTCAGATGGCGACCTGAACCATGCTTAACCTCTTCAATGCTGTGCAAATCAGCCCTGCATCCGCCTCAGCGAATAACTTGTTAAACAAGAAACGTTTAATGCTTGAAAGCGGTTTATAGGAGGCATAGGAAAACAGATGTCTGTTGGGTTATGTATAAAAAACACGAAAAAATAGACAGGTCATCAGGATTTTTATTTTCATGTCGAAAAAGTGAGAGAATTTCGACATGAAGGCTTGTTATGTCGATGGTATCGACATAATAAAGCTCAATCCATACGACTCACCAACACCGGGCTTTGAGTAGGAAGCTTCCAAGTAGTACGCTATCCCTTGGGCTTTTGGGGCAATATGGGCAAATCCTTCGTTAACAACACTTAGCCATACACCAACCCTACTCAACCTCTTCATAGCTGTCATCGTTAATGCCGTACAAACCATGCACGACGACGAACACAAAGAAGAGATCGACACAGAAAAAGCCACCCAGCAACAACTATTGGAGCAAATGCAACAGCTACAGCTGGAGTTAAAGGAACTGCGTCGGGAAATGAAAAAAGGGAAGGAGTGAGAGTTCTGATTGCTCTCCACATGCTTTTGGTAGATGGTTTACGGTTAAACATAGTTTTATGGTCCCATTCGTTTTTAAAAAGTGGGAATATAGTTCACCGTTATAAGAGCGAATACCTCTGAGGCTTGCTTTTAATCACTATGCTGAAATCGTACAAAAGGGAGTTTATGCAACAGTCTGGCATATATGAGCAGCTGATTACTCAGCTAGTAGAAAAGCGTCTCGATCGCGAGCGTTTCTATGTAGGTGAACGCGAATTGACAGCAGCAGAGGCGTCAGTTTGGTTATCTCGCTTTTTGGGCAACATTCTTGATTACGCTATTGGCTCTATTCCTAAGGGGGACCAACAATTACAGCAGCAAATAGAGTTGTCCAATGAATTGCTGCTTTGGTTGAAAGAGCGTTTGCAGGAAGATGGCTTAATCGAAGAAAACCTTATTGATAGCCAAGGCAAAATTCTGACTGCCTTATATGAGCTGGAAAACCCTGTCGCAGCCAACCTTAAGCAATATGTGGAAGATGTATTTCCACTGACGGGACTGACGCAAAGCGAACTGTTTTGTGGCAGCAATGCGGGGTTATCCCTTGAATCCGAATTGAAGCGAGAGATCTTGTCTGCGGATAAGATCTATTGGTTGGTATCCTTTATCAAGTGGGCGGGGATTCGAATCTTCCGCAAAGAGCTTGAAGAATTCACCGCCAGCGGTCGAGAGCTAAAGATTATTACAACGTCCTACATGGGCGCGACCGATGCGAAAGCGGTGGAGTATTTGGCGAGTTTACCCAACACCGAAGTAAAACTGAGCTACAACACCGAACGCGAACGTCTCCATGCTAAAAGCTATTTGTTTCTTCGCAATACCGGCTTTCACACGGGCTACATTGGCTCTTCTAACTTATCCCATTCCGCCCTGACCAATGGCTTGGAATGGAATCTAAAAATAACGTCACAAGAAATCCCTCATATCATCGACAAGTCGTTGAGCACATTTGAGACCTATTGGGCTTCCAATGAGTTTGAGTTATTTAATGGCGATACAAGCAGCACAGAAAAGCTCAATCGAGCCTTGCGACAACAGCGTGGTGGCGATGAACAAAGCACGACTCACTTTTTTGATGTCACGCCGTTTGCGCATCAAAGTGAGATTTTGGAACAGTTGACCGTAGAACGAGAAATTCACCAACGCTTTCGCAATCTTGTTGTGGCCGCCACAGGTACAGGAAAGACACTGATTTCTGCGTTTGATTTTGCTCGTTTTGTGAAGCAAAAACCAAATGCGACCTTCTTATTTGTGGCGCACCGAGAAGAAATTTTAAAGCAGGCTCGTGCGGCATACCGTGGTGTATTACGCGATGGTGCCTTTGGTGAGCTTTGGGTTGGCGGCCATTCGCCAGCGCATTATCGTCAGTTATTTGTTTCGATTCAGACGCTCAATAACCAATTGGATCAGCTCAAGCTTACTTCAGACTTTTACGATTACATCGTGATTGATGAAGTGCATCATATTAAAGCGAATAGCTATCGTGCTGTGTTGGACTATTTTCAGCCGAGTTTATTGTTGGGCTTAACAGCGACACCGGAGCGTCATGATGGCGGTGATATTTTGGCCGACTTTGGTGGTGTGATTGCTGCTGAGTTACGTTTACCGGAAGCCATTAACCAGCGCCATTTATCACCGTTCCAGTATTTTGGTGTTGATGACGATACGGATTTACGGTCGATTCCATGGAACCGTGGCCGTTACGATATTGCGCAGCTCACCAATCTTTATACTCACAACCAAGCTCGTTTTGACAAAATACTGCTGAGTTTGCAGGAGATCGTTACCGATATTAGCCAAATGAAGGCATTGGCATTCTGTGTTAGCCGTGAGCATGCAAAGTATATGGCGAGCCAATTTGTGCTTAAAGGTATTAAGGCGGATGTGCTGACCAGTGATAACAGCGATGAGCGTCAACAGAAGCAGCAGGCGATTCGTAGCGGACAAATCAATGTGTTGTGTGTCGTGGATATTTTCAATGAAGGGGTCGATATTCCAGAAGTCGATACCTTGCTGTTTTTACGGCCAACGGAAAGTCTCACCATTTTCTTACAACAGCTTGGCCGTGGTTTGCGCCTAGCTGAAGGAAAGGGATGCTGTACGGTACTAGACTTCGTTGGAAACTCACGACCAGAGTACGATTTTGCCAATAAATTCAGAGCGTTAATCGGTAGAAGTCCAAAAGCGATCATTGATGAAATCAAACAAGGCTTCCCTCATGCGCCGTTAGGGTGCCGAATTGAGCTGACGAAACGCACCCAAGAGCTGGTCTTGAGTAACATCCGACTAGCAACACTTACTAAAAGCCGTCTGGCGGACATGATTCGCCAATTTCCACAGCATTCCACACAACCTCTGACACTAGCGAACTTTATTGCTCAGCATCCGCACATTGATTTAAATGAGCTGTATAAACGTGGCAGCTGGGCTGAGCTGGTAGCGAAATCCAAAGATGAAATTAACGAGGGCTCGCGGATCGGTGAAGCCTTTAAAATAGTGCGTAAAGCAATTCATAATCGCATTCTGACCTGTGACGATAATGGTTATTTAAACTTTCTTGCATTGCTTTGTCAGTCTGACTTCAGCGGCATCAGTGCTGACGATCGTCGTACGGTGATGTGCCATTATGACTTCTGGCAAAAGCCGGGCCCGAATGCTGGCTTTGCATCTTTAGCACAGAGCATCAAACAGCTCAGTCACCTTGGCGTAACGGAGGAGCTGGCCGATGTGATTCGCTGGCAGCTGGCACGTATCAAGCATGAATTGGTAGATATGAACGAGCTGCCAGAGGTGCCGCTTAAAGTCCATGCTCGCTACGCCCGCGAGCAGATATTAGCGGCATTTGGAGCCACCACGTTTGAACGTCAACCGCCTGCACGAGAAGGTGTGTTTGTTATTCAGGATCAAAATATAGAGCTAATGTTTGTCACGCTCGATAAAAATGAAAAGCTGTTCTCACCAACTACTATGTACCATGACTACGCCATCAACGAGTCGCTATTTCATTGGCAATCGCAAAACAGCGCAAGGCCGGATCGTGGGCGTGGTTTGGAATACATCCAGCATCGTGAGATAGGTAAGCGCTTATTCCTATTTGTGCGAGAGCAAAGCAAAGACGAATACGGCCGCACCATGGGTTTCGTGAGCTACGGGGAAGTGGAATACGTGTCTCACACCGGTTCACAACCGATGAGCATTACATGGCAACTGAAAACACCCATGCCGCACTTCATGTGGCAACAGGCCGCAAAACTGGCGGTGGGGTAGATTATGTTAGATCACTACAGTGGTTAGCAACTAAGTTGTCCAAGAGGGATACCCATCATTGAAGAACCCCGTTCTTTCTTGCTCCTTAGATATGAAAAAACCGGCCGAAGCCGGTTTTTTCGCCTTAACTGCCAGCGTAACTGAATCGCTGCGTACAAGGCTGAGTCGTGGAATAAATTCTAGCATGAATGCTCTTTGATGCAATAAAAAGAGCAATACCGATGCTGGTATACATTACTCAATATTCTGTATCTGTTCCCTCATTTGCTCAATCAACACCTTCAATTCCACGGCGCTTTGGGTGGTTTCCACTACGATGGATTTTGACGAAAGGGTGTTGGCTTCGCGGTTGAGTTCTTGCATTAGGAAGTCGAGTCGGCGGCCGATGGGGCCTTTTTGTTGTAGCTGGCGGCGGACTTCTTTGGTGTGGGTCGCTAGGCGATCCAGTTCTTCGGCCACGTCGGCTTTTTGCGCCAGTAGGACGATTTCCGCTTCGACGCGCATTGGGTCGAGGTCGACTTTGGCAGCTTCGAGTTTATCCAGTAAGTTTTGCTTTTGCGCCGCGATGATCTCTGGCAGTTTGGCTTGCACTTCTACAACGATGGCGTCTATGGCATCAAGACGTTGTTCGATAATGTCTTTGAGTTGCGCGCCTTCACGTAGGCGAACTTGGATCAGTTCATCGACGCTTGTGTTAAAGAGTTCCACGACCGCTTTTTTGATGATCTCAAAGTCACTGCCTTCTTCGCTCAGGATGCCAGGCCATTTCAGGATGTCGAGAGGATTGGCAGGGTCCAGATCTTTGAACCATGTGCCAAGCGTTTCTATGGCGTTTGCCAACGCTTGGGCGTTATTTGGGTTGATTGTCAGATTGGTAGCGGCTTTGTCTACGCCTTGGAAGCGCAGTTGGCATTCTAGTTTGCCGCGGTTGATTTTTTTACGCAGCACGTCACGAAAAGCAAACTCAAGCTCGCGGAAGTTTTCTGGTAGACGAAAGCTAGGCTCTAGGTAGCGCTGATTCACTGAGCGAACTTCCCAGCTGATGGTTCCCCAATCGTATACGGCTTCTTGGCGTGAGAAGGCTGTCATGCTTGCTGTCATGTTGAGTACCTAAGTAAAAAATAAATAGAGAGACCTTTGCACGATTACTGTGCTTGCCAGTACTTTGTTAAAAATAGAGGCGACATTGTAGCCTAACCAGACTGTGTTCGACAGGTGTGCTCAATGTCATGTTTTCCTGTCGCTGGGGGCGCAATTTTATGTGGGTTCGTTATAATTGCGCCTTTATGATGTTTATCGATAGAGAGAGCAAGTATGCGTCCAAGCGGAAGAGAAGCTGATCAATTACGTCCCCTGAAAATCACACGTAATTTTACCAAACATGCCGAAGGCTCGGTGCTGATCGAATGTGGCGACACGAAAGTTATTTGTACTGCGACTGTGGTTCATGGCGTGCCGCGTTTTTTGAAAGGCAAGGGCCAAGGTTGGATCACAGCGGAATACGGTATGTTGCCCCGTTCTACACACAGTCGAGTGGATCGCGAAGCCGCCCGTGGTAAGCAGACTGGCCGTACGGTTGAAATTCAGCGTTTGATTGGCCGTTCTTTGCGTGCCGCGGTGGATCTTAAAAAATTGGGCGAGAACACGATTACGATTGACTGTGATGTGATTCAAGCCGACGGCGGCACTCGTACCGCGTCTATCACTGGTGGTTTTGTTGCGTTAGCGGACGCGATGCGTGTCTTGGTTGAGAACAAAAAAATCAAAGCGAATCCGATCGTATCGCAAATTGCAGCGATTTCTGTGGGCGTTTATAAAGGCGTGCCTGTGTTGGATTTGGACTACCCAGAAGATTCAAACGCTGAAACAGACATGAACGTTATCATGAACGACAAAGGCGGTTTCATTGAGATCCAAGGCACTGCCGAAGGTGAAGCCTTTAGTGATGAGCAGATGATGGGCATGTTGGCTGTGGCGCGCAAAGGAATTAATGAAATCATGGAAGCGCAGCGCGCGGCCTTGTTCGACAAATAAAAGTTATCTGAATGATTAATAGGAGGCGATAGATGGTTTCGTCTTCTAATTGAGAATTTTTAAAATCTAGCTTCGGCTAGATTTTTTTTGCCTGTTATATCGCAATATGGTGAGTTTTTTGGTTTGTAACGATTTGCAAAGCAGCCGTCATAAGGGCGTTTAAAGCTTGAGTCACTCTCAATTCTGCTGCATATTTGTACAATGGTAAATAGGTGATGTTTTAGTCTAATTCCCCTGAATAGAGCGGAGAATAGCGTTATATGAAAGGAGCCAATCATTTTTTTATTTCTTGTCTTCTAGGCTACCTATTAATGTCTACTGCGCCTATTTATGGCGAAGAAATTGTTTTACACACAATTCACTTACCGCCTCATATTATTGACCCTAACATTATTCCTCCACCGGAAGGGTTGGATGAAGACGCTGTATACGGGTTTGATGTGGATATATTACGTGCGGCTTATGCAACACAAGGTGTGCTAGTACGAGTCGAACTAACGCCTTGGAAGCGTATTATGCGTGACGTTGAAGAGGGGCTGATACTGGGTGCAGTGTCTTGTCGACGGCTTCCAGTACGTGAAACCTTTGCGTTGTTTTCAGCACCGCTGAGTGATTCTGCTAATGCGTTTGTTACTCGTCGCGCGTTTCTAGATGATGAAGTACCAACTTTGTCTTTGCTAAATCAATACAGCGTGGCTGCAGTAAATGGTTGGTCTCAGACTGATATTTTGAAAGGGGCCAATATTCCGTACTACTCGGCTTCTGGGTTAGACCAAGGCATTAACCTTGTGTTACGCCGCAACCACGATATTTTTATGACGGAGCGCGATAGCGCTATTTTTGCAGCAAGGCGTATGGGAGTCATTGACCAGCTCAGTTTTTATGACGTTTCAGGGTTAGGCCTTGACCATTATGCCGGTTGTTTTAGTAAGAAGTACCCGAACGCTGAACAATGGCGCGACCTTTTGAATAAAGGGTTAAAAGAATTGAATGAAAGTGGAGAGAGGGACGCGATATTCGAAAGATATGGTCTTCCGTTTCTATCACATTAGCGCACAGCATGAGGAATTATGTTACCACTTCGCAAGCGTCTTTCTTATAAACAAGCCAAATGGGCATTGATGCTGATTTTATTGCTCAGCTTGTCGATGAGCTCTCTGCAAATTTTTGTGGATTGGCAAGACGAGAAAGCCACCATTCAATCCCAAGTTATGTCGACATTGTACATCGCCGAGAATGCGGCGACGGAAGCGGCGTATTCATTGGATGAGGACTTGGCCAAAAAAGTACTTACTGGGTTGATGCGTTCGGACAGTTTTTATAAAGCGCGTTTGGAAGATGATTTGGGCTACGAGCTGGCAAGTGCATATCGTCCCTTACAACCTATGTTTTTACGGGGCTTATCTGGAAAAGTTTTTAGTGGTCTACCACAGGACTTCCGGCTGACGTTAATGCGCCATGCTCATTTGTCTGTGGGGGCTGTTGTTGTCTCGATCGATAGCGGTGCCGTAACGAATGGCTTCTTGTGCCGTAACTTTCGTTTACTTGCGACGTCACTAATCTCGGCATTGCTGCTTGGTGCGGCTATGTTTATGTTGTTCTACGTGCAGATCTCTCATCCACTTTCTCGACTTATTGAGCAGTTAGGCATGCTAGAGAAAGAGGATAACGGCCCTGCACAGCTGCGTTTTACTCAGACGGCTCGTGAAGATGAATTGGGTATTTTAGCGCGAACGATCACGGCGCTCTGGCATAAACGCAAGAAGGTCGAAACAGAGTTGGCCAAAAGTGAAGCCTACTTCAGGGCGGTACTGCATCAGTCCAGTGAGTGTATGCTACTGACCAACTTAAAAGGGCAAATTCTCGATTGCAACGGTGAAGCCTGTCGATTATTGGCGTATGACAAAGCCACATTATTGACGTTAAAAATTCAACATATCGATTTTGACCATACTGCAGAGCGATTGAAAGAGTGGGCCGAAAGGCCTCATGGAGAGGCTCAAGTTTATGAGACTAATTACCGTCGTAGTAATGGTGTCGATTTCCCTGTCGAAGTGTGTGGAAATATTATCGTTTTGGACCACGATGCGCATTTTCTGGCGTCTTTTCGTGATATCACACAGCGTAGATTAGACCAAGAGCAAGTTCAGTTTTTAGCGTATTACGATGCATTAACCAACTTACCTAATCGACGTTTTTTAAATCAAAATATCGAGAAAGTAATCGCCATGGCACAGAGCGAGGGTCACATTGGTGGTCTGTTGTTTATTGATTTAGACCGCTTTAAAAACGTCAATGATTCCATGGGCCACCATATTGGCGATGCGCTTTTGATTGAAGCGTCGAAGCGTATTTTATCTTGCTTATCCGACGCAGATATTGCCGTTCGAATGGGCGGTGATGAGTTCGTTGTGATGGTTCCAGTGCTCGCTGATGATTTTGAAAGAGCACAAAATAGAGTGACTGTGCTTGCAGAGACATTATTGCTGCAGTTGTCTCAATCATTTTGTTTGGAGCAGACGGATTTATTTATCTCTGCGAGTATTGGTATTAGCTTGTTTCCACAGGATGATGCAAATGGCGCACAAATCTTGCGTTATGCCGATACCGCTATGTATGAAGCAAAAGAGAGTGGTCGCAATGCCTTCCGTTTTTATCGGCAAGGTATGCAGCAGCAAGTCACCGAGCGCGCGTTACTTGAAAAGGCGCTACACAGTGCGATTAGCAATGATGAATTTTACTTGGTGTACCAACCTCAGGTGAATGAATACGGCCAATTGATCGGCTTTGAGGCGCTGTTACGTTGGTTTAACAAGGAATTGGGTTTGGTTCCGCCAAATCGCTTTATTCCTGTCGCTGAGGAAATCGGCCTAATATACGATATTGGTAATTGGGTCCTTGAAACCGTTTGCCAACAATTGAAAATATGGCAAACCATGGGCTTACCGGCAGAATTTAAGGGCGTAGCGGTTAATATCAGCCCTCATCAATTTTCCAAAGAGAACTTTGTAGAGACAGTTCAAGGCGTCATAGAGAATGCTGACATTGACTCTGGTTTGCTGGATCTAGAAATTACCGAAGGTATGTTGGTCGAAAACATCTCCTCTGTTGCAGAGAAAATGTGGCGCCTTAAAGAGCAGGGAGTGCGTTTTTCTATTGATGATTTTGGTACTGGTTATTCATCGTTACGTTATCTTCAGCATTTCCCGATTAACCAGTTAAAGGTGGATCAATCTTTTGTTCGAGACCTTTCCTGTGATCCTAAGAGTCATGTGATTATTAATACTATCGTTTCAATGGCGGCGCATATGAACTTGTCTGTTTTAGCAGAAGGGGTGGAGAGAGTTATTGAAAAAGAAATCTTGAGCGACATCGGCTGCACAACTTACCAAGGTTACTATTTTTCGATGCCAGTAAAAGAGGACCTCGCCACTGAATATCTTCGTAGTGCGGTGGTTTTTCCGTTACAAGCAGAAAATGTTTAGCACATAGCGTCGAGTCTTCTTATGTTTTTGGCGCTAAATGTCAGTCATTGTGCGCGTTTTTGCGCCTTACAATAGCTGAGTTCTTTGCCATTATCTGTTCACAATAAAAATAAGGAGAAGCAAGGTGAACAAACTGATTGGTGGTGTTCGTGTTTGTGCTGGTATCGTCGCGGTTATGGCGCTAAGCACAGGAGCGCAAGCGTCAAATGACGACTTAGCAGGCAAGTGGCTTTTGCAAGATGCGGGAAGCACGCAAGATAAGCTAGACGAAGCGGTTGAAAACGTGGCGCAGGAGATGAATTTCTTTATTCGTGCGTTGGCGCGACCGGTATTGAAAAAACAAACACAGATTTGCCAGCAGTGGACGCTAGGTTGGCAAACCGAGCAGTTCCAATGGCAATGTGACAGTGCCGAGGTGGATTCAATGCCTCTTGCCGCTCAAGGCGATGTGTTTAAGCAAGACGAAGAAGGGATTGATATATCGGGTACTTATCAGCGTACAACTGATGCCGTTGTGTTGGTATTGGAATCAGAACGCGGTAAACGCACCAATACTTGGAAGCAAGTAGGCGATAATGAATTGCTGTTTACGGTTAAGCTAGAATCCGAAAAGCTACCAACACCTTTAACTTGGTCCTTGTCCTATAAAAAAGAGTAATCCTGTTGCTAAGCTGCTTTTTAAGGCTGTTAATAATAAAGCCCCAATAGACGCATATACATCTATTGGGGCTTTTTTGTAGCTATTATGCTGTTTTTTGATTAACGCTTCACCGCACCTGTTGGCGCAAACTTCGCGCCATCAAGCGGGTAGTTATTACTAATATATTCCACCAAAACATCGGCATCTACATAACCTGAGTTAACGTAGTTTGGGTGATCAACGATTTTAGGGTAGCCATCACCGCCTGATGCAGAATAGTTATTCATCGCAATACGGTAGGTTTCCCCAGCTTCTAATGCTTTACCGTTGACCATGATGTTGCTCGCTTTGTCATCTTTTAATGTCAAAGACACACCGCTGAACTGAGCAAACGCCCCTGTGCCTGCCTGCTTCGCAGCCAAAGCAGAAAGGTAATCGGTTAGCTCGTCCGCTGTGAAATCAACATAAGACACCATGTTGCCGAAAGGCTGAACTTTCAACACGCTCTTATAGGTGACTATCCCTTTTTCTAGGTTGTCACGAATGCCGCCAGAGTTCATGACGCCAATGTCTGCGTTTACTTTTTGCTTCATCGCGAAGGCAATTAGGTTGCCTAAATTGGTTTCTTGGCTGCGGACAATGCTGCGCTCGCCAACAAAGTCAGCATTTGAGAAGCCAATTTCGACATTCAACTCTTTCTGACCTTTTTCTTGGAAAGGCGTTAGCATTTCCAGCATGGTTGGGTCTTGGGCGATTTCTTCTTGGATGAAAACTCGCTCAGATTTACCATCGGCATTGGTGACTTTTTTCTTCAGGTTAACCGGAATGAGTTCGTATTCAGACCACACAATGGCGCCATTTTTGTAGACAAAGTCGAGGCGGCCAACGTATTTACCCCATTCGTGGGCTTGTAGAATTAGTGTGCCGTTCTGCTCGTCAGGTTGAGTCAGAGGGTTTTGAGAATGACCACCAACGATAACATCAATACCAGGAACGGTGCGAGCTAGCGTTACATCACCTGGCGCATTGCCACCGTAGTTGCCATCTTTGTAGTGGCCCATGTGAGTTACAGCAACCACTAGATCAGCTTTCTTGCGTAGCTCAGGAATCAGTTTTTTCGCAACCGTGATAGGCGATTCAATCTTGATGCCACCTAGGAATTCAGGGTTACCCAGTTTAGCGGTATCGTCTGTGGTGAAGCCGACAACCGCGATTTTAAGATCATCTACTTGGAAAATTTTGTAAGCGTCAAACAAAGGCTTGCCCGTTTGCGCGTCTAAAATGTTCGCAGAAAGGAAAGGGAAACCTGCCCATTCTTGTTGTTTCTTCAGTACAGAAAGCGGGTTGTCGAATTCGTGGTTACCCAGTGCCATTGCATCGTATTTTAGCATCTTCATGCCACGAAAATCTGGCTCTGCGTCTTGTAGATCAGACTCTGGAACGCCTGTGTTGATGTCACCACCCGATAGCAAAAGGGAATTGCCATCGTCTAATGATACTTCTTCACGAATGTTGTCGATCAAGGTCTTGCGAGCGGCCATACCGTATTCGCCCTTACTGTTTTGCCAGAAACGACCGTGATGGTCATTGGTGTGCAAAATGGTGACCCGATATTCTTTGTCCGCTTGCCAATCTGGCTTTTGAGGTCCCATCATTGAACAGGCCGTTACAGAGAGAGCAACGCCTGTAATGGCAAGATTCGTGATCAAACGCTTGGTAAATTTCATGGATTCGTTCCTTACATGATATTAGTCGGCCGTTCTTCGATTCTGAGTAATCAAATGTCGCTTTGGAGTGACTTCTTTGATTGCAGTTCTGAAAATGTATCTCATATTTGTGACAAGTTCGAGAGACTGTGCAGTAATTTTGACCATTTGTGCAATATCTTACGCTTTTCAGGTAAAAAAAAGCCTGTGATAGAGGTTCACTCTTTCACAGGCTCGCTTATAAAAGCTAAAACGTTATAAATAACTACTATCAGACATCAAGACGTTTGCCAGACTCTTGATCAAAAACAACCGCTTTAGAGGTATCAAACATCATTTTGATAACTGAACCTGCAGCGGCTGGGTACATAGGGTTAGAACGACAGTTGATTTCAGCATCGTTAACACGAGTCAAAATCATCGTATCGGCACCCATAGGTTCTGTTACTTCCACTTCTATGTCTGTGGTCGTGACAAATGGCTGGCCTTCTTTGTGTGGCTGCGGTTCAGTGATCATTTCTGGGCGCAAGCCAAGCAACACGGTTTTACCAACGTAATCTTTTAGTGATTCTGGTTTCGGGAATGGCAGCGCTACGGTTGTGCTGGTGGCCAGTTCCAACATTGGTGTGCCATCTTGTTCAACGACATTCGCAGGAATGAAGTTCATTGCAGGAGAACCCATGAAGCCCGCAACAAACAAGTTCGCTGGGTTGTCATAGATTTCTTGTGGCGTACCAAGCTGTTGAACTTGTCCGTCCTTCATTACTGCGATGCGATCGGCCAATGTCATGGCTTCTATCTGATCGTGTGTTACATAAACGATGGTTGTGCCTAGCTTTTTATGTAGCTTCTTGATCTCTGTGCGCATCTCTACGCGCAGTTTGGCGTCAAGGTTAGACAATGGCTCATCAAACAAGTAAAGCTGAGGACGACGCGCTAAGGCACGACCCATAGCAACACGCTGACGCTGACCACCAGATAATTGTGCTGGTTTACGGTCAAGTAGGTGACTGATTTGCAGCAATTCCGCAACGCGTTGTACTTCCACATCACGCTCTTCTTTTGGTACTTTGCGCATTTCCAAACCGAAAGAGATGTTTTGCTCTACCGTCATGTTTGGGTACAGGGCGTAAGACTGGAACACCATCGCGATATCACGATCTTTTGGGCTGGTATAAGTCACGTCTTTATCAGCGATCAGAATACGACCTTCGCTAACGTCTTCAAGGCCTGCAATCGAGTTCATCAGGGTGGATTTACCACAACCAGATGGCCCAACCAAAATCAGGAATTCACCCGTTTTGATGGAAATATTGATGCCTTTTAAGATTTCAGTCTCGCCGTAGCGCTTTTTTACATTATCAATGACTAGGTTTGCCATGTTATTACTCCGAATTTTTTAGGTCACTCGTGCTGTGTTAGATAGAAGGCACGAGTGCATTTTGTCTTTATCGTTGTTCGCTAGGTTGCTAAACCACTGTTAGCCTTTTACAGCACCAGCCGTTAAGCCACGGACGAAGTATTTTCCTGCGAACACGTAAACAGCCAGTGTTGGTAGGGCTGCGATAATAGCGGCGGCCATATCGACGTTGTATTCCTTACCACCGAAGCTGGTGTTTACCAAATTGTTCAAGGCCACTGTTACTGGCTGAGTATCAAAACCAGAAAAAGCCACACCAAATAAGAAGTCATTCCAAATTTGCGTAAACTGCCAAATGACGGTTACGACGATAATCGGCGTAGAGACTGGCAAAATAATGCGATAGAAAATAGTAAAAAAGCCAGCACCATCAAGGCGAGCCGCTTTTACCAATTCACCTGGAATTGACTGATAAAAGTTACGGAAGAACAAGGTTGTAAAAGCGATACCGTAAACCACATGTACGAAGACTAACCCCGATGTGGTATTAGCAATTCCCAACCAGCCTAGCGTTTGTGCCATTGGCAACAAAATAACTTGGAATGGAATGAAACAACCAACCAACATGGCGGCAAAGAAGAAATCGCTACCACGGAATTTCCATAGGGAAATAACGTAACCGTTTAGTGCACCAACCAAAGTTGAGATAGCTACGGCTGGCAAGACGATTTGAAACGAGTTCATGAAGTAAGGCGAGATACCGCCACAGCTACCGCCAGTACAGGCACTTGACCAAGCTTTTGACCAAGAATCGAAATTCAAGGAAGCAGGCAAAGACAGCAGTGTTCCAGTTCGAATCTCTTCAACGTCTTTAAGTGAGGTTAATAACATGACGATAAAAGGCATCAAGTAAAACGCAGCTACGACGATTAATACCGTGTACAAGGCAACGCGTAATGCTTTGTCTAGGCCAGATGTTTTACGGCCAACAGCTTTATTACTCATGGCGTTTACCTCGCAACTCAGAATACAAATAAGGAACCAAAATCGCCAAGACACAACCTAGCATCACCATAGCAGACGCCGAACCTAAGCCGATTTGGCTACGGGTAAAGGTGTAGGTGTACATGAAGTTAGCAGGCAGATCGGATGCGTAACCTGGTCCACCATTGGTTAACGCCGCCACCAAGTCGAAACTCTTAATCGCAATGTGCGATAGAACGACCAAGGCACTGAAGAAGACAGGTTTAAGTGATGGCAAAATAATACGACGGTAAGTCGTAAATGTGCTTGCGCCATCAAGGTGTGCGGCTTTAATAAGATCACCATCTACGCCACGAAGTCCGGCTAGGAACAACGCCATGACGAAGCCAGAGGCTTGCCAAACGGCCGCGATAACCAAACAGTAAATAACCATGTCTGGATTAATCAACCAATCGAATTTGAAGTTTTCAAAACCAAAGTCGATCATCATTTTTTCTAGACCGTTGGTTGGGTTAAGTAACCATTTCCAAGCGGTACCTGTGACGATGAAAGAAATCGCCATCGGATAAAGATAAATAGTACGGATCGCGCCTTCGGCACGAATCTTTTGATCCAAGAAAATGGCTAAAGTCACGCCAAGGAACAAACAGATAGCAATAAACAAACCACCGAAGATCCCAAGGTTGGATAGGGCTACCATCCAGCGGTCGTTGTTGAATAGGCGCTCGTATTGGTCAAAGCCGACAAAATTGTACGACGGCAACATACGAGAACCAGTGAAAGAGAGAACGGCTGTCCAAATCATGTAGCCGTAAATGCACACCAAGGTAACAATTACCGTTGGCGCCATGACGATTTTAGGCATCCAATCTGCCAGGCTGAGGCGCGCAGGACGTCCTGACTGAGTCGGCCCTGACCCAGTATTGGCGGCTTTAGTGTTCATATTTGATGCTTCACTATAGAAGAGAGTGCGATAAAACGACTGCGCTTGATGGAGTGGTATTAAACCTAATTCATCTTTACTCGTGTTGTTTCTGGCATTCTCTAAGAAATATTAAGAAGAGGCTGGTCAGAGGACCAGCCTCGTATGCTTATCTACAAACGATGTTTGCAAACGTGATCTTACATACTTGCTTTTACTGCACGTGCTAGCTTGTCTACAGCTTCTTTAGATGTCATAGACTCATCGTTGAAGAAGTTAGTCACAACGTCAAAGATAGCGCCTTGAACCATAGAGTTTGCAGCCATACCGTGAGCCATACTTGGCACTAGGTTGCCAGTAGTAGAGCTTGCTAGGAAAGCATCCATAGATGCGTGTGCACAGGTATCAAATTTTTCACGTGGCATGTTCAAACGAACAGGGATAGAACCCTTATTCAAGTTGAATGTTTCTTGGAATTTAGGCTCAAGAATCAAACGAGCAAGGTCTTTTTGAGCTGCTTGTTTTTCTTTGCCGTCTACTTTAAACATAGCAAGAGAGTCTATGTTGAAAGTAAAAGAGCCGCTTGTGCCTGGTGCTGGGTAACAAACGTAATCGATACCCGCTTTTTTGCCCGCTGCAGTGAACTCGCCTTTCGCCCAGTCACCCATGATTTGCATTGCTGCATCGCCATTGATAACCATAGAAGTAGCAACGTTCCAATCGCGACCAGAAAAACCTGGGTCAACGAACTCACGCATTTGCTTGAAAGTATCAAACACGTCGATCATGTCTTGGCTACGTAGCGTTTTGTCAGACAAACCGATGAAGGCGCTGTTGTAGAATTTCGCGCCTTTTGCCAAAGCAATTGCTTCGAACAAAGTCGCGTCTTGCCAGTTCTGACCACCATGTGCAAGTGGCGTGAAACCCGCTGCTTTGATTTTTTTCGCTTCTACGATGAACTGTTCCCATGTTGTAGGGATAGATGCGCCAGATTTACGGAATACTTCTGGGTTTGCCCACATCCAGTTTACGCGGTGAACGTTTACTGGTGCTGCAACGTAATTACCGTCGTATTTCATTGTATCGCTAACGACTTGAGGAAGGATAACGTCCCATTCGCCTGCTTCTGCCACATCGTCAAGGTTTGTTAGGAAACCAAGATCACCCCATTCTTGAATGGTTGGGCCTTTAATTTGAGCAGCGGAAGGTGGGTTGCCAGAAATGGCACGAGATTTTAGAACGGTCATAGCAGATTCACCACCGCCACCTGCGACTGCGAAGTCTTTCCAAGTGTGGCCAGCGTCTACCATTTCTTCTTTAAGTACATTGATCGCAGCGGCTTCGCCACCTGATGTCCACCAATGTAGAACTTCTACCTCACCAGCCTGAGCAGTAGCCGCGGCTAGAGAAAGTGCAACTGTGGTTAAACCGAAAGCAATTTTTTTCATGATAGTAACCTTTGTTATTGTTATTGCGTCTAATCAAAATCATCTAGTGTTTTGATATTGCGTTATTTTTGTATCGACCTCGCTGTCTGAAGACCAGCTTAAGCGAGTGTTCGAGTTACAGAATTTAGCAAAGGATCTGACAAGGGGGGGTAAAGTAGAGCAACCTATTGTAACAAAGTCTTGCAAGGTTGCTTTTTATTGCCGACTTTATTGCTATTTTTTTGCACAAAAGTCCGTGAAATCAGTGTCTTGGTAGCCAAAGCTTGGCTTCAAGTCCTTGTTGTATATTATTGTTCAATGTTACTTCACCGCCATGAGCGCGGGCAATATTTCGTGCAATACTCAGCCCCAATCCCATTCCACCTGGGTGACCGGAGTGATCTGGAGTAAGACGAGTATAGGGTTGAAAGACTTTGTCAATTTTATCTATTGGAATGCCTGGACCTTGGTCACAAATACGAATACAGACTTCGTCTTCATCATCTTCAATGTACACAATGGCGGTTTTTCCGTAATACAGTGCGTTATCAACTAGGTTCCCCAAACAGCGTTTGATTGCGAGAGGTTTACCTATAAATGGGTGCTCCAGTTCACCAACAACGGTGAGTTTCACATCGTGTAAATTGGCTGCAGTTTGCATGTCTCGTAACATGCGGGAGATATTTACCTCGATACGATTTTCATGGATATCGGTTTCTTTCACACTTTGTAGTGCGCCTTTCACCAACATGTCTAGGTCTTCTAAATCGCGAATCATAGCGTCGCGCGTATCGTCTTCGTCGAGCATTTCTGCACGCAATCGTAGGCGAGTGATTGGGGTTTTTAAATCATGTGATATAGACGCAAATAACCTTTCTCGGTCATTTAAATAACGCTGGATACGACGCTGCATATCATTAAAGGCTTTGGCAGTGTTACGAACTTCGACACTGCCCACTTCCTTTATCGGTTTCCAGTCGCCTTGTCCAAAGCGTTCTGCTGCTCGAGCCAAGGTCGCCAGCGGACGAGTGACACGGCGCAGAATAACAATGCTCAGCAAGAGTACGGTGATGACCGACATCGCCATGGAAAATAAGCGGTCGCCAGTGAGTGCCGAGTTGCCCTCTAGAAAATACGGGTCTGGCATAAGACTCGCTAAATACAGCCAGTCTTTGTCGTTGATAGGGATTTGAATGACAATAATCGGTGGAGTAAGAGGTTTTACTAATAAACTATGGTGTCCCCATCGCTCTGGTAAATCCACGAGGCGAGTGTGGTTATTGATGACATGTAAATCGCTCGGGCTGGAAAAGGCAATATGAGCATTACGGATACCTAATTGCTTCACCAGTGTCGATTGCACCTCGTTTTTCACAATATTTTTGAGAGGTGAGTCGGGAATGTTGTTGATGAGGATTTCTTCTTTGTTGAGGGTAACAAAGAAACGTGTGCCCCCCATGTCTTGTAACTGGTCAATGACAATGTGGCGATAATTGGTTGGTAAGGATTTGAAGTAACTGACAGTCGCGGCAATACGAAAGGCCATGTGCTTAGATACTTCACGGACGTTTTGTTCGGTGTCAGATTCGAGTTGGCGTAGCCATATTGTTGAGCTGATGAACTGAGCGCTAGCAACTCCTAGCGCCATAATAATCAAGATTTGTCCTGTTAGTGATTGTGACCAGCGCTTAATGCGTGAGCTTGTGCTTTCAGCGTTGTTATTGGACATCACTGAGAACTTCGACGTTGGCGGTTAGGATGTAGCCTTGACCACGGATAGTTTTTATTAGTTGGGGCTGACGCGCGTCTTCATGCAAGCGTTGGCGTAAGCGGCTGACATGGACATCAATAAAGCGATCCAATGGCGCGCTGTCGCGTCCGCGGGTATTTTCAGCAATCAGCTCGCGAGTGAGTACCGCTCCCGGGTGAGTCAAAAACAACATGAGCAAATTATAATCGGCGCCAGATAAGGATTCTTTCTTATCATCAAAGTGCAGTTCCCGTGACAAGGTATCCAAGGAGAACTGAGCGAACCGATAAAAACGGTGGCTTACGGGCGTTATTTCAACGACTTCGGTGTGTTCCATACGACGCAAAATCGCTTTAATGCGCGCCAGTAATTCGCGGGGATTAAAAGGTTTTGCTAAGTAATCATCGGCGCCAATTTCTAGGCCAATAATACGATCCATTTCATCAGAGTTGGCGGTCAGCATGATCACAGGAACTTGTGAAAGAGCGCGCAAAGAACGACATACAGCAAAGCCATCTTGCCCTGGAAGCATGATGTCTAATATGACAAGGTCTATGTCTTGCTCTGCGCGAAAATTAGCCAAGAACGCTTCGCCGGAGTCGGCGGTAAGTACGTTAAATTGGTGCTTTTCTAAATATGTTTTGAGCAGGGTGCGGATCTCGTCGTCATCGTCTACAACATAGATACATTTTGCGTTGGTCATTCTTTTGCTCGGTGGAAGTGTTTATAGAGACCTGCGAACAGGTTTCATTTTGTGTAAAACCGTCTGTTAAGTTTCGAGTCTAGCAAGAAAGTGAGAGTGAACCAATTGTTCAAATGACGTGGCGACGTTTCGTCAATTAAATAAATTAAATTGATTTAAGGCTTTTCCACCTGCATAATTTTTCAACTATCCTTATTTTTACCCACGTATTTAAAAGAGAACACAATAATGACAACAAAAGTGATGGCATTCGGTGAAGCCTTAATCGACTTTCTTTCAAATGGAGCAACCAAAGCCGGAGAGCTTGAATCTTTTACGAAGTTTCCTGGCGGTGCTCCAGCGAACGTTGCTGTTGCTGTGGCTCGCTTAGGTGGCAATAGTCACTTTGTAGGTCAAGTTGGTGATGATGCGTTTGGTCATTTCTTGAAAGCATCCCTTGATGATTATGGGGTAAATACCAGCAATATGCTGATGACCAAAGAAGCCAAAACAGCGCTGGCCTTTGTGAGTCTGGACCAAACAGGTGAGCGTAGCTTTGAATTCTACCGAAGCCCTTCCGCTGATATTTTGTTTCGCGAGAAGGATTTTGATGCGGCTTGGTTTGCGGGGGGCAAAGGCGTTTTTCATACTTGTTCCAATACATTAACCGATGCAGATATTACTAAAGCCACCTTGGTGGGTGTCGGCATGGCGCGTTCTGCCAATTGGATTGTCAGCATTGATGTTAATTTACGTGTGAACCTTTGGCCCAATGGGCAAGTCGATACCAAGCGCGTGATTGATTGGATGCAAAGTGGCGATGTGGTGAAAGCTAGCCTTGAAGAACTGGCCGTGCTTGCGGAAGACCCGTTTGCTTTGATCGAGCAATCACTGGCAGCGGGTGTTACCTTGTTTGTGTTAACCGATGGCGGCAATCCAATCCGCTTCTACACACAGGCACATGGTGTTAGTGAAGTGATTACGCCGAAAGTCGAGGTAAAAGACACCACTGCTGCGGGAGATGCCTTTGTTGGAGGTTTACTTTATAAGCTGGCTGAGCAAGGTGGAGATCGTGCGGCATTGGCAGAGCTATCGCAGCAGCAGCTTATCGCCATTGTCCGCTTTGCTGCGGCTTGCGGTGCGGACTCTGTGACCAAATTAGGCGCGTATCCTTCTTTACCCACTGTGGCAGAAGCTGAAACGCAATTGGCGAAGTTCTAGTTTAACCGACATTGATCTAGGTCATTGGCTCATCGTTTAGTTAAACGGTTAAGAAGACGATAAAATTGTTTTGTTACCTATGAAGCGCAGTTTGTCTGCGCTTTTTTATGCCTAAATCCTGATCTCAAATTTAGCAAGAATTGAGAATGAAGCACGTATGAAATGTTCGATAAATGAGCAATAACTTGCTGAATTCAGAGAGAAAACCCTATATTGTTTGTTTTTTATACAGGTTGGTGCGAATAGATTAGATTCGCATTTTCATAATATCCAACTAAATTTAGTAATTAATTAAGTCAATATTAAGGATGCTAAGTGCTTGAAGCGCGGGTTTTGTTTGTTAATAATCAAATTCCTTCTTAATCCTTATAGAAGACATGTTTAGTGTGTTTCGACCTACGATAATAAAAACAAAGGCGTACTAGGGGAGGATTCCCAGTGTGCCGTAAGGAGCTATGATGAAAAAGTCTCTATTGTCTGCGGCGGTAGCCCTGACGCTTTCCGCAAATGCTGTGCATGCAGCTGATCTTATGTTTACACCTGGTGAGGACTCTCGCTTTAGCTGGAGCAGCTATGATGCGTTGAAGTCTACCAAGTTGTCTGGTGAAACCATTTCTGTATTTGGCCCTTGGATGGGTGACGAGAAAGGTAACTTTGAACGTGTTGTTGCGTATTTTGAACAAGCCACTGGCGCTAAAGTAAATTACGCGGGCTCAGATTCCTTTGAGCAACAAATTGTGATTGATGCCCAAGCGGGCAGTGCACCTAATATTTCTGTTTTCCCTCAGCCAGGCCTAGCGGCAGATTTAGCTGCGAAAGGCTTTATAGCGCCACTTAGCGATACCGTAAAAAATGCTGTAGTGAACGATTATGCTGCGGGGCAGTCTTGGGTGGACTTAGCGAGCTTTAAAAATCAAAAGGGTAATAAAGAGTTCTTCGGTGTTTTTTACCGTGCTGATTTGAAGTCTTTGGTTTGGTACTCGCCAGATAACTTCCAAGATGCTGGCTATGATGTGCCTGAAACTATGGAAGACCTAAAGTCACTTACTGAACAGATTGTTGCTGATGGCGGCACTCCTTGGTGTATCGGACTGGGTTCTGGTGCTGCAACAGGTTGGCCTGCAACAGACTGGGTAGAAGACTTAATGTTGCGTACACAACCTGCCTCTGTTTATGACAAATGGGTAACCAACGAAATTAAGTTTGATGACCCTCGTGTTGTTGGTGCGATTGAGGAGTTTGGTTGGTTCGCTCGTAATGATGACTTTGTGGATGGCGGAGCTGGCGCGGTATCTTCTACTGACTTCCGTGACAGCCCTAAAGGCTTATTCCAATCGCCTCCTAAATGTTACTTGCATCGTCAAGCGTCTTTCATTCCGGCGTTTTTCCCAGAAGGTACTGAGCTTGGTTTAGACGCTGACTTCTTCTATTTCCCATCGTATGAGTCTAAAGACCTCGGTAATCCAGTTTTGGGTGCGGGTACTTTGGTAAGTATTACGAATGATTCAAAAGGCGCGCGAGCTTTTATTGACTTCATTCGTTCTCCAATCGCTCATGAATTGTGGATGGCGCAAACAGGTTTTATTTCGGCTCATTTGAAAGCCAATCCTGAAACCTATGCGAGTGAAACAGCGAAGAAGCAAGGTGAGATCCTGCGTTATGCAACCACGTTCCGCTTTGATGCGTCTGACTTGATGCCGGGTAAAATCGGTGCAGGCTCTTTCTGGACTGGAATGGTGGATTACACTGGCGGTAAAGACGCAAAAGAAGTTGCTAATGATATTCAAAAAACATGGGATGCGTTGAAATAAGCTAGCTAAAAGCCTCTAAACGAGTGATCGTTTAGAGGCTTTATTATTTGTTGTTCACATTACCAGATGGCCCTTGGGTGATCTGTTTGTTCTAAGTATTTTGGAGTTTATATGGCTCAGCTCGCTTCCGCGTTAGTGACCATGCTTTTGGGTGTACTGGGATGTGCTGTGTATTTTTACGGTTCTAATATCCTATTGGATAAAGTGTTTCCGACAAAAAGTGGACCTGCTCAAAAAGTCGCTCGAAATCTGCGTATTTCCAATACCATTCGTCCTTGGCTGTTTTTAGGCCCAGCGGTATTGTTGCTGACGTTTTACCTATTTTATCCCGTTATCGACTCCATTCGCTTGTCTTTCTTTGACCGTAGCGGCGACGAGTTTGTTGGTATTTCAAACTACGTGTGGCTATTTGGCAGTGATGAGTTTTTTGAATCCTTCCGTAACAACATGTTGTGGCTAATTGTTGTGCCCACAGCAGCGACGTTTTTTGGTTTGGTTATCGCCACCATGACAGACCGTATCTGGTGGGGAAATATTGCGAAAAGTCTGATTTTTATGCCGATGGCTATTTCGTTTATCGGTGCATCGGTTATTTGGAAATTCATCTACGATTTTCGCAGTGGCGGTGATGCTCAAATTGGTTTGCTCAATGCCGTTGTGGTGTTCTTTGGTGGTGAGCCACAAAATTGGATCACGATTCCTTTCTGGAACAACTTCTTTTTGATGATCATCCTAATTTGGATTCAAACCGGTTTTGCGATGGTTATTTTGTCTGCTGCGCTACGCGGAATCCCCGATGAGACCATTGAGGCAGCGGTATTAGATGGTGCTAACGGCGTACAGATTTTCTTTAAAATTATGGTGCCGCAAATTTGGGGAACCATTGCTGTTGTTTGGACGACGATCACCATTTTGGTTCTTAAGGTGTTTGATATCGTGCTGGCGATGACAAATGGTCAATGGGATACGCAAGTCTTAGCGAATCAAATGTTTGATTGGATGTTCCGTGGTGGCGGCGATTTTGGTCGTGGCGCTGTGGTTGCTATTGTGATTATGGTGTTGGTTATCCCTATTATGATTTGGAATATTAAGCGTGCGAACGCAGAAATGGAGGGGCGTTAATATGATTGCATCATCGAAACGTTCCCCGTTGACTTACTTGGTACACGCCACTGTGTTGTTTTTGGTGGTGATTTGGACTATCCCAACAGCAGGGTTATTTGTTTCCTCTATCCGTGACAAAGACCAGTTGTCTGTGTCTGGCTGGTGGACGGCACTATCGACTTCTGAACAGCGTATTGTTGACCGTGCGAATGGTCCGAAAACTCAAACCCAAGAGGGTGATCAGTTCGTTATTCGCGGTAATTTGTTGACGAACTCATCTGCAGTTATCACGCAGTTTGGTTTTAGCTCATTAGATCCTGAAGCATTTGCCGCGGGAACCTTGGCTGAAATGAGGAATGGTCAGACATTACAAGTGATGGCGAATGGTGACTACGCTCTTGCTTCCCCTGCGCAATGGAAGGGATCTCGAGGACAACGAATTTTTTATACGGCAGAAGTGCCTCCGCGTTTTACCTTGGACAACTATCGTGAGGTGTTGAGTGCTGAAGGTTTAGGCCAATCGTTCCTAAACTCCTTAACGGTGACGATTCCTGCGACGATTATTCCTATTTTAGTGGCGGCGTTTGCTGCGTATGCATTGGCTTGGATGCGTTTTCCAGGCCGAGCGTTATTGGTCGCTGCAGTAGTGGGCTTGTTGGTAGTGCCACTGCAAATGTCGTTGATTCCTTTGTTAAAAAGCTACAATTTGATTGGTGAATTCTTTGGTGTTGGTTCAAAAACCTATGTAGGGATTTGGCTGGCGCATACGGGATTTGGTCTGCCTTTAGCGATTTATTTATTACGTAACTATATCGCCGGACTGCCGAGTGAAATCATCGAGTCAGCTCGTGTGGATGGGGCGTCAGACTTCGATATTTTCCGCAAAATCATTTTGCCCTTGTCATTTCCTGCGTTGGCCTCGTTTGCCATTTTTCAATTTCTTTGGGTATGGAACGACTTGCTAATCGCCATGGTTTTCTTGGGAAATAATGAAGAGCATTTGGTCTTAACCGGTCAGCTGCGAGAGCTACTAGGGTCTCGAGGTGGTAATTGGGAGATTCTGACGGCGTCGGCGTTTATTACCATTATTGTTCCTTTGTGTGTCTTCTTCAGCTTACAGCGCTATTTAGTGCGCGGTTTGTTGGCAGGTTCTGTGAAATAACACCCGTTGCGCGAGTGAGTTGAGCTTGGCTCCTCACTCAAAGTACGTATTTAGATTGAGGCGATTGAATCATGGCAGATGTAAAGTTAACCCATGTTAAAAAGATTTATTCCAATAAAGTGGAAGTGTTAAAAGACATCAATTTAGACATTAAAAAAGGCGAGTTTATCGTTTTTGTTGGGCCTTCAGGCTGCGGCAAGTCAACCTTGTTGCGCATGATCTCTGGTTTGGAAGAAATTTCAGCAGGTACTTTAGAGATAGATGGTCAGGTGGTGAATGATATACCGCCGGCACTGCGCGGCATTGCGATGGTTTTTCAAAGTTATGCCTTGTATCCGCATATGTCGGTGTACGACAACATGGCGTTCAGTCTACAGATCGCTAAGGTCGGTAAAGAGAGCATTGACCAGCAGGTGCGTAAAGCGGCTGATATGTTGCAACTCACTCCTTACTTGGATCGATTGCCAAAAGCACTATCCGGTGGACAGCGTCAGCGTGTGGCGATTGGGCGTGCGATTGTTCGTCGACCTAAAGTATTTTTGTTTGATGAGCCTTTGTCGAACTTGGATGCAGCATTGCGTGTCGCGACTCGTATGGAAATTGCTAACTTAAAAGACAGCATGCCGGACTCAACCATGATTTATGTGACCCATGATCAGGTGGAAGCTATGACCTTGGCGGATCGTATCGTGTTGTTGTCTGCGGGTAACATTGAACAGGTGGGGTCGCCATTAGACTTGTATGAGCATCCAGCTAATGTCTTTGTTGCTAAGTTTATTGGTTCGCCAGCAATGAATGTGGTGCCTTGTCGTATCGAGAAAACCGGCGAGCAAACCCAGGTGTCTTTATCTTCTACCGTTATGGTTGAAACTCCCATTATTACTGGCAGCAGCGAGCAAGCTAAAGCGGCATTCTTTGGCATTCGGCCAGAAGATTTATTGGTTGTAGCGACTGAGGCTGAAGGCTTCTTATCAGGTCAGGTAACGTTTGTTGAGTCCTTAGGTGAAGCAACTTTACTGTACGTCACTGTTCCAGGCTGTGAAGAAATGGTGATTGCGAAGCAAGCGGGTACCTTGAAAACTCAACGTGGAGACACTGTCCATCTGTCTGCTTTGCCTGAAAAAATGCATTTATTTGATGATAAAGAAGTGTCTTATCGTCGTTAATCATTTGAATTCTTTTTATTGGAGCACTGTGTTGCTCCCTGTTTTAGTTGTTTATGGAGAGCCGTTATGACGACCAGTTTGAATTGGTGGAAAGGTGGAGTGATTTACCAGATTTACCCACGTAGCTTTATGGATGCGAATGGCGATGGTATTGGTGATTTAGCGGGTATTACGAGTAAGCTTGATTACGTAGCGTCATTGGGTGTGGATGCAATTTGGTTGTCGCCTATTTTTACATCGCCAATGAAAGATTTTGGTTACGATGTGTCAGACTATTGTGATATCGATCCTATGTTTGGCACGTTAGCGGATTTTAAAGCCTTAATTGACCGTTCTCATGAGTTAGGCCTCAAGGTTATGATCGATCAGGTTATTAGTCATTCTGCAGATGCCCACCCTTGGTTTGAAGAAAGTCGACAAGATAAAACCAATCCTAAAGCCGATTGGTATGTATGGTCGGACCCAAAACCAGATGGCTCACCACCAAATAACTGGTTATCTATTTTTGGTGGTAGTGCATGGAAGTGGGACAGTCGTCGTTTGCAGTATTATCTGCATAATTTCTTGGAGTCTCAGCCTGATTTTAATTTCCATAACCCTGATGTACGTAAAGCACATTTAGATAATATGCGTTTTTGGTTAGATATGGGGGTTGATGGTTTCCGTTTGGATACGGTGAATTTCTATTTCCACAGTGAAGGTTTGGAAGATAATCCTCCTGTACCCGCTGGTGAGCCAAAAACTATGGGGGCGCCACACGATAATCCTTATACTTACCAACGTCATGTATACGATTTGAGCCGCCCAGAAAATCTCGATTTTCTAAAAGACATGCGTGCCATGATGGACGAATATCCGGGTACGACAACAGTGGGCGAAATTGGTGACGATTTTCCACTCAAGCGCATGGCGGAATACACTTCTGGTGGCGACAAGCTACATATGGCGTACACCTTTGATTTTTTGAATAAACCACATACGCCAGACTATATTCGTGATGTGTTGAAAAACATGCAGGAAATTGTGGGCGATGGCTGGCCATGTTGGGCGTTGTCAAACCACGATGTAGAGCGTTCTCGTACTCGCTGGGGGGCTAATGAAGATGGTGAAGCCTACCCTTTGGTTGCTTTAGCGCTTATTTTATCTCTACGTGGTAGTGTGTGTTTGTATCAAGGTGAAGAGTTAGGTTTACCTGAAGCGGATGTGCCGTTTGAACGAATTCAAGATCCTTATGGCATTCCATTGTGGCCTGTATTTAAAGGCCGTGACGGTTGTCGTACGCCAATGGTGTGGGATAAGTCACTATTAGGTGGTTTTTCTACGGTAGAACCTTGGTTACCTGTATCTAAAGAGCAGTTACCTTTGAGCGTGGCTGAGCAGGAAGCGAATCCAGATGCACTATTGCATAAGGTGCGTCAGCTGATTCATTGGCGCCAACAGCAACCAGCACTGGTTAATGGTGAGTTATCACAGCGTGACGTGAACAATGCTCAATTAGTTGCTTTGGTTCGTGAATATCAAGGTGAGCGTTTGCTTGTGGTGTTGAATATGACAGGAGAGTCGCAACAAGCGACTGTAGGGGCTGATATCATGACTGAACTACAAGGACATGGCTTTGTGTCAACGTTGAATGGCCAAACCTTGACGTTACCAGCGTATCAAGCGTTTTTCGCTAAGCTTTCTTAAACCTCTCTGCTATACGACATTCTGTTTTAGTAACAAACAAGCCGATTTTTGGGAGACCTAAATCGGCTTGTTTGTCGTTGTTATTTTGCAATTATGGACAGTGAGCATGACAAAAAATATAAAAAAGCTGACTTTAAAAGATGTCGCAGAGCGCCTGAAGGTGTCTACGGCAACTATTTCAAATGCGTTCAATCGCCCAGATCAATTATCGGCTCATTTGCGTGAAAACATTCTGAGTGAATGTGAAAAAATGGGCTACTTTGGCCCTAATGCCGCTGCTCGAAGCTTGCGAACAGGGCGAACAGGCATTGTTGGTATAGTGCTCTCGGATGACTTGAGTTATAGCCTAACTGACCCCGTTGCGAATCAGTTTCTGAAGGGCATGGCGGAAGTCTTTGAAGCCAATGAATACAATATGTTACTGCTGTCGTCTGACCATGTGGAACAAGATGCACAAAGTCGGATGCAGTCTTCTATGGTGGATGGTTTTATCGTTTACGGCCACAAACCTCAGCAATGTATTAACGCTCCTTGGTTAATGCCGAATAAAAACATCATTACAGTAGACAGTTTTATTCCAGGTACTACGTCGGTCAACATTGAAAACCACAGTGGTGCTTATCGTGTGGCAAGCCATGCGTTGCAGCACAAACCTGAGGCCGTCGCCATTTTAGGATTGAGCTTGTTGGATACAGATCGCGTTTGTCGTATCCGAGAAGATGAGCTATTTGATCGTGCAGCGTCGATTTCTATTCAGCGCTTGCATGGTTACTTCGAAGCCTTGGAAGAGCATCAATTATCGGTGGCCTCTGAGTATATATGGAATATTCCAGAGAATAATCATAAGCAGGCGTATCAAGCCGCCCGCGAAGCATTAACCATGGCGAAACGTCCACAGTTGTTACTGTGCATGAGCGACTGTATTGCTATTGCTGCAGTGCAAGCCGCTTTGCATTTAGGTTTGCGAGTGCCTGAAGATTTACAGGTCGTGGGCTTTGATGGGATTGCGGAAAGTGCCAATATTCACCCTTCGATCACCACAATCCACCAGCATACAGTGGAAAAAGGTCGCGTGGCAGCCGAAGTGTTCTTAGGACTTAGAGAGGCCAGGGACGTGGTATTAGAAACCGAATTGGTCGTCCGTGAGAGCTGCCCCTCGATTATATAGAGCCTTACATCCAATAATTTGAAATGTCAGCTTCGGGGTCCATGTGATAAGAAATCTGTGCTTGCAGTAGTTCCGCCGATGACAAGGCATCTGTGAGTGCGTGATGAGCCTTGTAGCGAGGCAGTTTATAACGTTGTCGACACGCGTCTAAACGCAGCGATGGTCGTCTGCCAAAGCGCTGCCACCAAGGTTTGAAGGTCGCTTGGCGCTCAATATCCATGGTATCAAGTACCGGAAAGTACAGCGGATAACCGTAGGCTTTCATTGAGGCTTCGAGTAGAAACTGTCGCTCTATAGAGACGCAATGCACAACAACCACTTGATTTGTTAACGCGATGAGTATCTCGTCTAAAATAGCATTCAAAGAGGGCGCTCCGGCCAACTCAGCATGGGTTATTTCATGAATCGTTACGGATTCAGCGTTCAATGAATGCTCTGGTTTTGCCATCCAGTATTTCGCACCTTGGCAGCGAATGATCTTGCTGCTTAGTGGGATCAAACCAAGGCTGATAATCTCGTCTTGGTGTGGGTCAAGCCCTGTTGTTTCCAAGTCCAACGCCAGTAAAGGCGCGTCTTTCAGAGAAGTGTTGGCAGCAATCATACCAGCTTGGTAATAACGTTTTAATGGGCCTTCAGGTGCTTCTTCAGCCCATTGCGCAAACATTTCCTGCCAGTCTTGAATCTCTTCTTCTTTTTTATTTTTCAATACGTGTTTTGACATTTAACTACGCTTCCCTGCATATCGGAATTTGATGAACTCCTGTTGGCGAGAAACGATGTGGAATGCATCGCGCAAATGACGCTTTTCAAATGAAGAAAGATGTTCTGGGTTAACGTGATTATTTGGCTCTTCGCCTGCTTCAATCTGCTCTTTTTGGTTGCGAATTCGTACCATGCCGATCATCTCTAGTGCCAAAGCAAGATCTTTGGCTCGACCACCTGGTAACAAGCCTGCCGCTTCGATGTCTTCTATTCGCTCCAAGGTGTTGAGTTTGTCGCTCCCGCAGGCAAGGGCGTGTACTCGGACAATGTCGATAATCGGAGCAATGCCTCGTTCTTTTAAGTTGAAGGTACGTGACTGCTTGCCTTCACCGTCTAAGACAAATTGTCTAAAGAAGCCAAGCGGTGGTTTGCGCTGGTTGGCGTTTCTTGCCATAAAGGTTAAGAAGCCAGAGTGCTGTTGAGCTTGTTGACGTATGTGTTGGTTCAGCTGTTTGGCGAGAGTTTTGTCTCCATAGATACCGCGTAAATCAAAGAAAATAGACATACGCAACAAGGCTTCCGCTTTGGGTTTTTGTATCCAATCGCTAAAGTATTCTTGCCACACTTTTAACGGCTGACGCCAGCGTGGGTTAGACGCCATGATATCGCCAGTACAAAGTGTGTAACCACATTCGTCAAGGTTCCGACATACCCAGTCACTTAATGCTTCAAAGTACTCACCATGGAGCTTCTTATCATATTTATCGCTTAAAATAAGAGCGTTGTCTTGGTCTGTTTTAATGGTTTGCTCTTCACGTGCTTGTGAGCCAAGTGCAATAAAGCAATAGGGTACTGGTGGCGGTCCGTATATCTCTTCTGCCAATTGCAAAAGTCGTTTCACAAAGGCGGTGCCAATATGCGACATGGCATTACCGATCATTTGCGTATTGGCATCTGCGACCACAAGTTGGGTGAAAGTATGGGTCATTTTTTGACTGATGCTTTTTAAGCCTTCAATGCTGGTTTGCTTATAAATATCACTGATCAGATAGACACTGCCATGGCTTTCTTTTTGAATGATGTCGCCTGTGCTGACAACGCCAATAGGTCGACCGTTTTTGACGATTGGGATATGGTGAACGTTGCGCTCCATCATTTTTAGCACAGCTTCTGATGCATAGTCACCGCTGTCCATGACGATAGGGTCGCGCGTCATTATTTCTGATACCGGAGTGTCGTAAGCCAGACCTTGAGCCACTGCTCGTGTGCGCAAATCTCGATCTGTAAGTATGCCTATAAGTTCGTCGTTGTCAGTAATTAATAAACTAGAAACACGGTGCTCTGCCATGATTTGAGCGGCGACACGAATGTTTGAGTCTATGTGTGTGCTGATCGGAGGTCGTCTTAATAAGCTGACGACAGGGCACGTCATTAAGGAGACATCCGAATTTTGCGCATCCATGGCAGCACGTAATCTTGCTTCGCGAGCCAGCTGGAAAAAATCAGAAAAATTATCATTTTCTTGATGCAGTTTGAGGAACCAGCGAGCAGGAATACGATACAAAAGGCTATCTTCAATGGTTCGCATCGCCTGAGAGGATTTACCGCCACGTAAAATAGAGGCGTAACCAAACAGCTCACCTTCGTTCATACGTCGAATTAACTTTTTCTCTTTGCTGAGAATCTCTATTGCACCGCTACGAATAAAGAACAAGGTGTTGTTCAGTGCACTTTGAGCGATAACCATTTCCCCAGCGCGAACATACTGGATCTCTATTTCTTTCGCCATATCATTAAGTTGCGGGTCGTCTGCAATTTCATTGAATGGGGCATGTTGGCAAAGCGCTTCAAGTATTTCTGTTAATTCGACGTCCATAATACATTCCTGTTTATTAGAGCCTTTTTATTGAAGTAATGGCGAAGCAATGGTCACTGCGCCTAAGATAAGAAACAACAAACAAGCAAGCTGACGAGTTCGGTCAGCATTTATTCTATCCATGATCCAGTTGCCAGCAAAGACAACAGGCACATTGGCTAACATCATGCCAATAGTGGACCCGAGCAATACCATCCAGACACTGCCGTAGTGTGCGCCTAGCAAAACTGTGGCAATTTGAGTTTTGTCACCAATCTCTGCAAGAAAAAATAATACAAAGGTGGCGCCAAATGCACCGAATTTCAGCATGCTATTATCATCACTGTCGTCTTTGTCTGGAATCAATAGCCATAGACCCACCGCTATAAAGCTTAGACCAACTACCCAGCTAATGGCACTTTCTGGAATCCATTGTGCGACCTCAACACCAATCCAAGCCGATAATGCATGGTTGAGTAATGTGGCGGCAAGAATACCAAGGACAATAGAGGATTTAGACGCGAAGCGCGTAGCAAGGAATAGAGCGAGAAGTTGGGTTTTATCTCCCATTTCCGCGAGAGCGACAGTGGAGACTGATGTGAGTAGTGCTTCCATTTGATAGGTCCTAGGTGGGCAATAAAACGAAAGACAACAAACCTGAGCCCACCTGAGCCAAGTCATTGTCTTAAGTCTCACCAATCCCAACGATTTATTATCGAGTCAGGACTTCTTTGCCATGAGCTTGAGGCTCAATTATGTTGACAAAGAATCTTTGCAGTTTGTATGTGCAAAGAAGATTACTCCCCTAAGAGGACGCAGAGAATATAGCATTTATATTAAAAATACAACGCGGTCAGACACTGCTGTCCGCGTTGCTCTGCAATATAAATTATTTGTACAAGTGCATATCGCTATGTAGACCTTTCCATAGACTTACACACATGACCAACATGAGCAAAGTAAACGGTAGGCCAATGGTAATGGCTGCAGCTTGGATAGCACCAAGTGCTTCAGAACCACCACCAACAAGCAATGCAATCGCAATGATACCTTCTAGGACCGCCCAGAAAACACGTTGGATCATTGGTGCGTCAGTTTTACCACCAGCGGTAATACCATCGATAACCAAAGAACCAGAGTCTGAAGAGGTTACGAAGAATACCAACACAAGAATGATACCAACGAAGGAAATCACAGACGTCATTGGTAGGCTGGCAAACATTTGGAACATAGCTAGAGAAGAATCAGAAATTCCGTTTGCTAATGCACCAATGCCATTTGCAGATTGATCTAGAGCTGATCCGCCAAAAATAGACATCCAGACAAGAGAAACAACTGTTGGAACCAATAGAACAGCTACAAGGAACTCACGAACAGTACGACCACGAGAAACGCGCGCGATAAACATACCGACAAATGGTGACCAGGAAATCCACCAAGCCCAGTAGAATACAGTCCAACCGTGGTAGAAAGTAGTATCGTCACGGCCAATCCAGTTACTTAATGGAATGATGTTTTCAACGTAGTTTAAGAAGTAAGAGCCCATTGCCGCAAAGATAGCGCCAGTGTTACCAACGATCACGATGAAGATTGCTAATACGGCCGCAATGATCATGTTCACGTTAGACAGTAGTTTTACACCGCCTTCAAGACCACGAGCTACCGAAATAATGGCAACCGCAGTGACACCTAAGATGACAATAATTTGTGTCGTTAGCGTATTTGGAATATCAAAAAGGAAGTGAAGGCCACTTGTTGCTTGTAGCGCGCCAAAACCTAGCGAAGTTGCTAGACCAAAGATAGTCGCAATAACCGAAATAACATCGATTACGTGACCGATGCCGCCCCAAACTTTCTCACCGAATAATGGGTAAAAAGCAGAACGAATCGTAAGAGGAAGACCTTTGTTATATGCAAAGAAAGCCAAAGACAAACCAACTACAGCGTAAATAGCCCATGGGTGAAGGCCCCAGTGGAACATAGTTGCGCCCATTGCTAAATCTCTTGCTTCCGGTGTGTTGGCTGTGACATCAAAAGGTGTGCCGTACCAACCGGTGTAATAGCCAACAGGCTCAGCCACACTCCAGAACATCAGACCGATACCCATACCTGCTGCGAACAGCATAGAGAACCATGTGATCGTTGAATGTTCTGCACTTGCTTCGGTGCCACCAAGACGGATTTTACCGAGAGGAAGAAGGATTAGTAGCAAACAAAAGAGAACGAAAATATTACCTGCAACCATAAAGAACCAATCAAAATTATTGATCGACCAATTCTTTGCACCGGATAAAATGACACTTGCATCAGCAGGGAACAAGATACTGCCGATGATAAATGCGAAAATGATTACAGCGCTAGTACTAAAGACTGGGTTCAATACATCTAGGCCAAGAAACTGAACGTTATCTTGTCCCACCTTATACGATGTATTGTATTCTGCCCGACCATTGTCAGGTACTTTGTTAGTCATAAATCTTCTCCCGAATTAGTGAAAACTTTTCCCGAATTTTTTGCTTATATAGCCATGCCATGTGTCAGGGACTCTTGGTACGTTATTTAAACGAAAACCCACATGAATATTTTTTGCACAATACTGCTAATCAACATTAAGAGAATTCATAACATCAAATTGTTCTGAACGCGACGTTTTTGGAACCATTTCAACAGTTTCCGTCAGTCTTAGTATCATTTGAGTTTTCGTTTAAATTTTTGTCTGTTTAAGCCTTTTTCCTGTCAATAAGGACTGACTATTTAAGCTAGCGTAACTCGACGTTAAAGCTTTGAAAGAGAACAAAAAAGGCCATCGATGATGGCCTTTTTTGTTCTTAACTGGTTAAGAGTTACATCAATATGTTTAGATGTCAAATTATAGTAAACAAATTGACCGGCTAAGGAAGGAATAATTCAAGCAACTCGTTGAGGAATAATTTGCCTTTTTCGGTGGTTTTTATGCTCTGTTTTTTCCACTCATCAGCGTCTAAAAAACCTTGTTTTATTGCTATCTCACAGGCTTTGATTAGAGCGTCAGGCACATTTTGATAAGTGAATCGTTCATAATCCTTTAAATCAAAGGTTTCAAACAAGCGCAGACGATTCATCATGAACTCAAGAGGAAGGTCTTCTTGTTCTATGGCTTCTTTAATGACCAAGGCTTCAGGTAGATTATTTAAGTAATGATTTGGGTGACGGGTCTTTCGTGTACGAAATATTTGACCATTAACCAATGTGATCTTTCCATGAGCGCCCGCGCCAATTCCGATGTAATCACCGAAGCGCCAATAATTCAGGTTGTGCGCTGCACGATGATGTTCTTTTGAGTTTGCTGATACCTCGTATTGCGCATAACCATGCTTATTAAGCAGCTCTTGTCCTGCATCTTGAATGCCCCACAAAGTATTGTCTTCAGGCAGCTTTGGAGGGCGGCGGTAGAACTCGGTGTTTGGTTCAATCGTTAACTGATACCAAGACAAGTGCTCAGGATTCAGTTCGATAGCAAGCGACAGGTCTTCTAATGCCATTTCAAGGCTTTGATCGGGTAAACCATGCATCAAATCTAGGTTGATATTATCGAAGCCGGCGGCTCTAGACTTATCCACAGCGTGTATCGCTTCCTCACGGTTGTGGATTCTTCCTAGGGTTTTCAACAGGTTTGGTTGAAAACTTTGAATACCAATTGATAAGCGATTGATGCCGGCTTGGCGAAAATGACGAAATTTTTCTTGCTCAAAGGTGCCTGGGTTGGCTTCCATGGTGATTTCAGCATTGTCTGCCCATGTCAGCTTGCCGCGTAGCGCATCCATGAGTCGATAATAAAAATCTTCGCTCATTAAGCTTGGCGTACCACCACCAATAAAAGCCGTTTGGATTGGTCGTCCAGCGACATAAGGCAAATCGGCGTCTAGATCGGCTAGAAGCTGCGCCAAATAAGCGTCTTCTGGAAGCTTGCCATTGGCTTCAAAGCGATCTGCTTGATGGGAGTTGAAGTCACAATATGGGCACTTACGCACGCACCAAGGTAAATGTATGTATAAACTTAGCGGTGGTAACTGGGTGCTCAAAATGGCGTACCTTGCTGTACAGATGGTTGTTTTTGGAAAGCACTAAAAAGCTGCTTTAAGGCTTTGGCACGATGGCTAATTTGGTTTTTTACTTCTTTTGGCAAGCTGGCGGCACTGCAAGCGCATTCTGGTACGTAAAACAAAGGGTCATAACCAAAGCCTTCCTGACCTTCCGTAGAAGTCATAATGCGGCCTTCCCAAACACCATGAAACACCAGCGGAGTAGGGTCGTCTTTGTGACGCATATAAGCTAGAACACAATGAAAGCGAGCAGTGCGTTCAAGTTCTGCTACACCCTCTAGTTTTTCTAATAACAATGCGTTATTCGCTTCATTATCGCCATGTTCACCGGCAAAACGAGCGGAGTAAATTCCCGGTGCACCATCAAGATAGTCGACTTCGATGCCAGAATCATCTGCTAAGGCTGGCAAGCCAGTATGAGCGCAAGCATTGCGGGCTTTTAAAATAGCATTCTCGATAAAACTTAAGCCCGTTTCTTCGGCTTCTTCGACGTTAAACTCGCTTTGCGGTTTTACATCAATGCCCATGTCACCCAGTAACGCATTAAATTCTTTGATTTTACCGGCATTGTTGCTGGCGAGTACGATGGTTTTATTCACGGATTTTTCCTCGATGTCGTAAAACAAAGACGGCTCTTTCGCCGCCTTGTTGCCATATTTAGTTGCTCGATTTCAATGGCTTATCATGAGCGGCTGATGTGAAATATCGCTGTTTCGCTGAATAAGTTCGGCATAGATCGAATCCACCAGTGGTCTTTTAGCTGACCATCGACTGCGGCCCAACGTAGCACTTTTATATTTTTCTCTTCACACAGGCGTTCAAAATCTTGGAAGGTAAAAAAGTGAATGTTTGGCGTGTCGTACCAGTTGTATGGCAAAAAGTCCGATACAGGCATGCGGCCTTTTAATGCCAAATGCATACGGCTACGCCAATGGCCAAAGTTCGGGAAGGTAATTATGCATTCTTTACCAATACGCAGCATTTCGTCGATCAATAAATCGGGACGACGGAACTGTTGCAAAGCATGGGTCATTAGAACGAGATCAAAACTTTGATCGTCGAAGTTTTGCAAACCTTCGTCGATATTTTGCTCTAAAACCGGAATGCCTTTTTCAATACAGGTATTCAAATCGTCATGGCCGATTTCCAAGCCATAGCCGTTTACCTGTTTATTTTGAATCAGGTGATGAAGTAATTCTCCGGGGCCACAAGCCAAATCGAGTACGCGAATATTAGGCAGTACCCATTCGTCGATTATTTCTAAATCAGAACGCATTATTTGACCTCCGTGGTTAAGCGATTGGCAACACGGGTTAAAAAGGTATTCAACACGGACATATAGCGCGGAATCGGGAATAAAAAGGCATCGTGACCTTCTGCCGCTTCTATCTTAGCGTAAGACACCTGCTTGCCAGCTTTGACGAGTGCGTTGACGATTTCTTCACTGCGCTCTGGTGAGAAACGCCAATCGGTAGTGAAGGAGACTAATAAAAATTCGCATTGCGCTCGACTTAATACTGTCGCGAGGTCGCCATTGGTTTGTGCTGCAGGGTCAAAATAATCCAACGCTTTGGTCATTAACATGTAGGTGTTGGCGTCAAAGCGTTTGGTGAAGGCTTCGCCTTGATAGCGTAAGTAGCTTTCTACTTCGAATTCAACACCGTAGTTGTATTGGTAGCTGTCATGACGCATTTGACGGCCAAATTTAGCCCCCATGGCATCGTCAGATAAATAGGTGATGTGGCCGAGCATGCGTGCCAAGCCAAGGCCATTGGTTGGCACTGAACTGTTGTCTAGGTAATTTCCATCAAAAAAGTCTGGATCACGGCGAATAGATTGACGTGCCACTTCGTTGAAGGCGATATTTTGTGTCGATAACTTTGGTGCTGAAGCCACTATCACGGCGGACTGCAAACGCGTTGGAAAGCGAATACTCCATTCAAGTACCTGCATGCCTCCTAAGCTACCACCAACGATGGCAGCAAAGGTTTGGATACCTAATAAGTTCGCTAAACGAGCTTGGCTTTCGACCCAATCTTCTACAGTGACAATTGGAAAGCTAGCTTCCCAACGTTGCCCTGTTTCTGGGTTGATGCTGGTTGGGCCTGTTGAGCCACAGCAACCGCCCAGGTTGTTAAGTGCAATAACAAAAAATTTATTGGTATCAATGGCTTTGCCAGGTCCAATCGCCGAGTCCCACCAGCCTGGTTTTTTGTCAGACATAGCATGGTAGCCCGCTGCGTGGTGATCGCCGCTGAGTGCGTGGCAAATCAAAATGGCATTGGAGGCGGCTTTATTCAGCGTTCCATATGTCTCATAGACGAGTTCGTATGATGACAGTGTTTGCCCACAAGAAAGCGTTAATGGCGTGTCGAATTGCGCAATCTGCGGCGTGACAATACCAATAGAGTCGGCTGGAATGACGTCCGGCATAGGTTTGTTTGTATCCTAATGAAAGTGCTCGAATTCCCGTGAAGAGACGTGGGAAAGTCCATCAATGAATGATGCCGTACAGTCTAGCGTTTGCGCCTAGTGTCATCAAGAGGCGGGAGGAGGAAAACATGCGCAGCAAAAAACGCTTCTATTGCCTTTTTTTGGAGTATATAGAAGCGTCTTTAAATATGTGATTGACAGGTTAAGGGAGGGTGAACACTTGTGTCTTGCTGGCCAGCTGCTCGGAGAGCTGCTGAATCTGTTTGGTTTTGTCCGCCATAATATCGATAGAGTTTGTATCTTGGTTCAGTTGTTGAGCGATTTGCTCCATTTCAGAGCTCATTTGCACCGCAGTGCTGGCAACGTCTTGGATAGCGTTCGCCATTGAGTCTGTGGATTTAGACCCAGTCATGGCATTACTCTCGATATCACGCATGGCGTCTTCTGCTTTGCTGCCATTTTCACCGATGACCTTTAAGTTGTTTTGTCCGCTTTCCATGGTGGTGATTGCTGTTTGGGTTGAATGTTGGATAGTGCTAACAATACCTGTAATTTTTGAGGTGGCATCAACTGTTTTTTCTGCTAATGCTCGCACTTCGTCGGCCACGACAGAAAAACCTCGGCCGGCTTCCCCAGCGCGAGCTGCTTCAATGGCTGCGTTTAATGCAAGAAGGTTTGTTTGGCTGGCAAGGTCATTGATCATGGCGATAACGCTATCAATATCCTTGGACAAACGGCCTAGCTCGTTCAGCTGTTGGCTGGTTGTATTAACGATCTCTACAGTATCGCTAATACTGTTCAATACCATTTTTATGGTGTCCGCACCGGATTTTGCTGACTGATAGGTCTCGCTGGAGTGGTTTTTTAGCGCGTGGGTGGTGTTCGACAATTCTGCTAAGCGATTTGATATATCGTCTGTGGCCGTTGCTAAAGAGTGGGTGCGCTGGTTTACCAAGTGGTTGCTGCCAGAGATGCTGCTTATGGTGTTATTTAAATCCGTCGACATGGAGCTGACATTATCCGTAGTCGACACTACGTCCTTTAGAACATTGCTTAATCCACTGGTCATTTCATTCAGTGACTGGCTTAGTTGGTCAAATTCGTCATTGCGCTTTGTGTTGACGATTGCTTTGGAGGACATGTCACCTTTTTTAACTTTATTAAGGTCGGAGATAATACCTTGTAGCGTGGTGTTTACACTGCGTCCAATTGCGATCATCAACAATGCTGCTACCAGAATAATGGCAATACTTACCGTTAGTAAGGTCGCGTTTGCTTGAGAGGAACTTTTTTGCGCCTCTTCTTCGGCTTCAACTAGTTTGGCTTCAATGAGTTTGTTGGTGGCTAGCTGGCCTTCTGTAAAGTTATTTTTTTGTTGCGTAAATATGTTTTCTGTCTCTTGAAGAGAGACGTATGCCTGACCATACTGCAAAATTGCTTCACGATAGGCGTTAGCCTTTACGCCATGAGTATCTTGAAAACCAAAGTTTTCGATTCGGTTGTCTAATCGAGTGAAGCTGGTGCTAAATTCTTCTAAATTATCCTCTGTAGGATCAGATAAATAATTGGCTTCCGCTTTTCGAACGTTGGTGAACTCGCGTTTTAATAAACTGAGCTTTTGAATGTCTTCACTGATTTCTGTCCCCATACTATCAATGCTGCCACGTAAGCCAGAAGAAGAGTTAAAACCAATGATGTTACGTTCGTTGATAAGGGCTACGAGCGATTGGCTGTAGAGATTGATGTGCTCTAAGCTCTCCTCAAGCGCGTTTTTTAGATCTTGGCCATTGGCTTTCTCGATGCTGGCGGTAATGGTGTTTGCATTTTGCTCTATCTGTTGGTGTGTTGTTGCCAGATATTCTTGAACGGTTTCAACCGAAACCGATCTTAATCGGTCCGCGATGTCTAGCATTTGAATGCTGAGGTTGTCGTTAGACGCTTGTATCTTGGAAAGGGATCTCAGCTCATTATTGGCTTTTTGTTGAGAAGACAGTCCGCCAATAGCCACAAAAGTGACAATGACGAGACCTAAAATTGCAGTGATCAATAGTATTAACAACTTCGTTTTAAAGGATAGGTTTAACAGCATAATTAATGACCTTCCAGCTCGTCAGTTTATAGAAATAACATGCATATAATAAATGCATAGGCTGTTTGGCTATGCAATCATCGTGCTAAAAAGTTTAAGAGGTGAGTGCGCTTAGGTTAGGGTCAAATAATTAGTCGATTTTGTTTAAAAAATGCTTTTAATTGGTGCAGGATCTAGGGAGATGAAAATATAAAAAGCCCTGTTTTGAGCAGGGCTAATAATAGTTAGGTCAATTATTTAGTAATGCTAAACAATCGGTAGACAAGTTGTCCGGCGGTTTTCTCTTTTATCAAAGACCAATGCGCTGGTAATTCCGGTAGCAGTGCTTCTTTTTCCATTTCTATGTACACCAACGCACGGTCCGCCAGCCAGCCTTTTTCAAGTAAGGGGATAATTTGCGCTAGCCAGCCTTTACGAAATGGCGGGTCTAAAAATACTATGTCCATAGGCTGTGGGGTTGCCGTGTCGAGAAATACGGCGGTGTTTTGTGCTGTCACGCTCGCATTGGTGGCACCTAAGGTGGCTAGATTTTGCGTCATTTGTTGGGTGACAACTCGGGAGTTATCGACGAAAGTTAGATGTTTTGCTCCCCGTGATAAGGCTTCTAGCCCAAGCGCACCTGAACCACAAAAAAAATCGGCACAAACAGCGCCCGGAATCTCATGGTTGATCCAGTTGAAGAGAGTTTCTCTGACTCTGTCGGGAGTGGGGCGCAGCCCTTCGATGTTTGGAATTGGCAGTTGGCGTGAGCGCCATTCACCAGCAATAATTCGCAACTTGGCGGCTTTCGCTTGGCTTTTACTTGACGCGTTATTTAGTGGTTTTTTTTTCATTGGTAAACCTGAATCTCTTGGTAAGAGGATGATATTAATAGCTGAGTGATAGCCACTTGATAATCTTCTGCGCTGAAGCTATCGACCGCCTCTTGGTAGTTATTGGCGAATTGCTCTAGAGTCAGTTGGCTGTCTACGTGGGTGATTTGTGTGGCGATGTAGCTCCACCATGTGGGTGATAACGCTTGTGTTTCGAGTTGCGTTTTAAAGGTATCTAGTAAGGTCTGAAACCTTTTCTCACTTTTGATGGAGGGCACTTGTTCGGTAAACACGAGGCTTTTTGCATCAATTAATTGGTCCATTTCTTCGTTCGATACTGTAGGTGCAATGATAGGGTTATTACTGTATTGAATGCTCCACCATGCCCAAGGATTGGTTGGGGAAAGGGTGAGGGCAAGTTGAACAAAGTCTATATGTTGTTGCTGATTTAGTGTGGCAACTAGGTCTGCTCCCCAAATCTGTAAGCTAATCCATTCCTTTATCGTGGCTACTGGCTTTAATGCAATGGCACTGCGAGTCTGCCAAAGCTCACCTTGGTTCTGTTGAATGATGGTGCTGAGTGGTTCGTGTTGGATTTGCTCTGCTGGATTCTTGGCTATTTGAAAGTCTTGGCTGATCTCGTTCAGTGCTGTTTGAAGGCTTTTCTGTGCTTCAAGCGTTAGATCTCCGACTATATAAATGGCAACGGCCGCGTTTTTTAAACTCTGGTAGTAATCGATAATGCGTTCTAGCGATGCTGGTGTACGGTTTCTACTGATTTGTTCTGCCGCACTGTCAAAGAATAAGGCATCTTCAAGCTCGTGCTGTGCATCTGGTGACAAAGGCCTCTGAGCTTGCCAATTGTCAAAAGTACGACGTTTGAAATCTGGGCTCTTTAGCCATTTGGTGACTAATGATAATGAGGGCAGTAAATAATCGGTTTCATTGTTTAAAGTTAAGCCAATGACTTGGTTTTCATGGTCATAATAGCTGTTTGCACTGGCTGCCAATGGTGCAAGTCTTTGGTTAATTGAGGCGGTACTTAATGGAAGAGAGTCGCTCATCAACATGGCCAGTGTTGTTTCTATCAATACGGTATTGGTGGTGACGGAACGAAAAGCAAAGCGAAGCTCTACTTTATTGCTGTTTTCCCACGTCTCTTGCTTGAGCCACACCACAGGAACGCCTGATGAGGTTGTCCAGGTTTCTAACTTAGGTGTAGGAAGTGTGCTACTGGTCGCGGTTAAATTGAGCAACCAAATTGCCAGTGTGCAGAACAGCATAATGGCCGCTAAAACAGGTCGACTAAAGAGAGGTTTGTTACTGTCAGACATAATTAACCTTGAATCGGTATGTGTTAGTGTGAAACTAGGCCTGTTTGCACACTAAAATGATGTTAAAATAGTCGTTTTAGTGCTTATCTGCGTGGCACAATGTCCAATCATAGCATTTCACTGATGTTAACTGCATCAGTCAAAATAAAGAGACCGATTTAATGGAAGTTGTTAATCAAATCATTGTTTTTTTTACACCGTATTTTGGTGAATATGCGCGTTATGTTCCTATTGCGATTGGAACGCTATTAGCCATTATAGCCTTTATTATTCGCCGCCGGTTTGTGAATAAAATGAATGCAGATATTAAAGCGGCTAAGAAAAAGGATATAGATGCATCTGAAGCTAAAGATGGCACTACAAGCACGCCGGAAACAATTGATGTGGATTCCTCTTCAATTGAAGAAATAAGTGATCATAGCCCTATTGAAAGTCTGCCTGTTGAAGAACCGGCGCCAGCGTTATCTTGGTCTCAGCGTATTAAGTCTGGATTATCTCGTACACGAAGCGGTTTAGGTAATGGTTTGTCTTCGGTTGTCCGTGGACATAAAAAAGTAGATGCAGACGTTTTAGAGGAATTAGAAACTCAGCTATTAATGGCGGATGTTGGTATTGATGCAACACAGGCCTTAATGACTGGTTTAACAGAGAAGCTGAACCGTAAAGAGTTAAAAGATTCTGATGCCTTGTTGAATCAATTGAAAGCCGATATGCAGGGTATTCTTGCTGTCTCTGAACAAGAGCTAGAGCCAGCTAACCAAGAAGGCCCTTTTGTTATCTTGATGGTTGGCGTAAATGGCGTAGGCAAAACGACGACTATTGGCAAACTAGCGAAAAAATATCAGGCAGAAGGTAAAAGTGTTATGTTGGCGGCGGGCGATACTTTCCGTGCAGCCGCAGTTGAACAGTTGCAAGTGTGGGGCGAGCGCAATAATGTACCTGTTGTGGCGCAACATAGTGGCGCGGATTCCGCTTCAGTCATTTACGATGCTATTGAATCTGCTAAAGCCAAAGGTATTGATGTTGTGATTGCTGATACGGCGGGCCGTTTGCAAAACAAAGCAAACCTAATGAACGAGCTGTCTAAAGTCGTTCGTGTCATGAAAAAACTAGATGTACATGCGCCTCATGAGGTGATGCTTGTACTTGACGCGGGGACAGGTCAAAACGCAATTAGTCAGGCGAAGTTGTTCTCTGAAGCGGTTGGTGTGAGCGGTATCACATTAACTAAGCTAGACGGTACGGCAAAAGGCGGAATTATTTTTGCGATCTCTAAACAGTTTGCTCTGCCAATACGCTACATTGGCGTGGGCGAGCAAGCGGATGACTTGCGTCCTTTTGTTGCGCAAGAATTCATTGATGCCTTGTTTGATGGCGAATAGAAAAACATTCAACCTTTTTAGTTAAGGATAGTGGATAAACGTGGAAATTGAATTTCAACGGGTGGGTAAAAAGTACGAGAGTGGTCAAGAAGCATTGTCACAAGTGAGTTTTCATTTGCGACAGGGCGAAATGGCTTTTCTTACTGGGCATTCTGGTGCAGGTAAAAGTACCTTAATGAAACTCATGATGATGATTGAACGTCAAACCTCTGGCCAAATTTTGGTTGATGGGGTTGATCTGCGTACCTTAAGCCGACGAGCCGTGCCTCACCATAGACGTCGTGTCGGTGTGGTTTTTCAAAATCACCAGTTGTTATTAGATCGAAGCGTATTCCATAACGTAGCCCTGCCCCTACAAGTGAGCGGTGCTGACCCGGCGCAGATTGCTAAACGTGTTAGAGCAGCGTTGGACAAAGTCGGCTTATTAGACAAAGAAAAATATAACCCTATGGCATTGTCTGGTGGTGAACAGCAACGTGTTGGTATTGCCAGAGCGGTAGTGAACAAACCTCAATTACTGTTAGCGGATGAGCCAACGGGTAACTTAGACCCTAAGTTGTCCGCTGAAATTATGAATCTATTCCAAGAGTTTAATCGTGTTGGCGTGACAGTCCTTGTGGCAAGTCACGATCTTGCGTTGGTGGCACGTATGCGACATCGAGTCTTGACGTTAAATCAAGGTCGAATGGTTAACGATGGAGGGTTTGGCTAAATGGCACAAAAGCCGAATCAGCGAGGCGCCACTCGAGAGTCCATTAAAGCGACGAAACATAATTGGCCGACACGGACTACGTTTAGTCCCAATAAGTACTTTCGTCAGCACCAAGCAACGCTAGCAGAAAGCTTCATGCGTTTGATCAGCTATCCTTTGGCGAGCGTCATGACAGTGATGGTGATTGCTATCGCATTGTCATTACCCGGTGGTTTGTATGTTTTATTGAAAAACGTGCAGTCGGTGACTGATCAATGGGAACAGCAGTCTGTTATTACTCTGTATCTTTTCCCTAATATGGAAGACACTCAGGCTTTGGCATTATCCCATCGTTTATCTGCACAAGATGACATCGCATCGGTGGAATATATTTCTAAGGAAGAAGGGCTAAGGTATTTTGAGCAATCCAGTGGTTATGAGCAGATTATGTCTGCACTTCCAGAGAACCCGTTGCCGATCGTTTTACGAGTGATTCCTAAGCAAGCAGTGGACATTACGACTTTGTCGAGCTTGCAAGCCCTACGCGATACATTGGCCGCTGAAAAAGAAGTGGATCATGCAGAATTAGATGCACAATGGTTACAGCGTCTTGCGAATATACTGAGTTTTGGCCAGCGTTTTGTGTATGCCTTATCCGTATTGTTGGTAGTTGCTGTATTACTTATCGTGGGAAATACCATTCGCATGGCGGTAGAAAGTCGTCGAGACGAAGTGTTGGTGATGAAGTTGGTAGGCGCTACAGATGCGTACATTCGTAGGCCCTTTTTATACATGGGGTTTTGGTTCGGTGTATTAGGCGGTTTTTTTGCAAGCCTATGTATTCTCTTGCTTAGCTGGTGGGTAAGTGCGCCAGCGGAGCGATTGATTGATCTTTATCAGAGTGGTTTTGATCTTCAGTCTTTTAATGCAGATGAGATTGTTTTATGTTTAACTATCAGCGCGTTTGTTGGAGTATTCGGCGCGTGGATTGCCGTTAACCGACATATCGCAAATATTGAACTGCAGTGACGATGAAAGGCTAGAATCAGTCTAAAGATAATAGCCATGGTTTATTCACATTTATGTCACACACAGGCAGAATTTACTTGTTAGTATTTTGTCATACACAGTATGAACAACTAGAAGGTGGAAACAGAGATGGGTAAAGCTCTCCAACCTACAGACATGATGATTCCAGGTCAAAACCTTGAATCTTATATGCAAGCAGTCGGACGAATTCCGATTCTTACGGCAGACGAAGAAAAAGCGTTAGCTGAGCGTCTTTATTATAAAGAAGATCTTGAAGCGGCACGTACATTGGTTATGTCGCACTTGAGATTTGTTGTGCATATTGCAAAAAGTTACTCAGGATACGGTTTAGCCCAAGGCGACCTTATTCAAGAAGGCAATGTTGGCCTGATGAAAGCAGTAAAACGATTTAACCCTGAAGTGGGTGTGCGTCTTGTGTCTTTTGCTGTGCACTGGATCAAAGCTGAAATTCATGAGTTTATTCTGAAAAACTGGCGTATTGTGAAAGTCGCGACAACGAAAGCGCAACGTAAGATGTTTTTTAATCTGCGCAGTGCGAAAAAGAGCCTGTCTTGGTTCAGTAACTCCGAAGTTGAGTCAGTTGCTAGTGATCTTGGTGTCACGCCGGAAGTGGTTCGCCAAATGGAAGGGCGTTTAAGCGCGTCTGATATGGCATTTGATGCTTCTGCTGATGACGATGATGACAGTGCTTTCCAAGCGCCTTCTCAGTATTTAGAGGATCATCGATCCGACCCTGCAACCTTGCTTGAAAACGGTAACTGGGAAGAAGACTCTAACCAGCGTTTAGAAGTTGCAATGTCAGACCTTGATGAGCGTAGCCGAAATATTCTAGTACAGCGTTGGTTATCTGATGCGAAATCGACATTGCATGAACTGGCAGATGAATACGGTGTGTCTGCAGAGCGTATTCGACAGCTCGAAAAAAATGCGATGAAGAAAATACGTCTTGCTATGGGTGATGGTCAATTTGACTGATCGTTAACTTTAGTAAACGGTAAGAAGAAGCCCTCTATATGAGGGCTTTTTTTGTGCCTAATGTTTTTAATATATTGGTTTATGTTTATCGGCTTTGCAGTTGGTTGCCAGGTACAAATCGCCAAGTGCGGATGATTTCTAGCTTATCTACTTCTTTTTTTAATTCGCTTGGGAAGGCTTGAAAGGGTTCGGCAAGGCGAACAATACGCATTGCAGCGTCGTCTAAGACTCTAATTCCAGAGGACTGTAGCACTTCTATATCATCGACGTAACCACTGGGCTGGATGATCACAGCAAGGCGTAGTTCGCCATATAGGTGATTACGCTTGGCTTCTTCTGGGTAGTGAATATTTCCTATCCGCTCTATTTTACGGCGCCAGTCATCCAAATATTGGGCATCAACTGCTGCTTTTGCTGACACTGAAGTCAGTCGTCGAATCCTTGGGCGTTTCGCATAGGATTGCCTTTGTTGATCGAGCAGTGCTTCTAGAGTCGCAATATCGTTGGATATGTGGCTGGGTATTTGCGTTTCACCACGAAACTGCTCTTCGAGTGTTTTAGCTGCCTCATCTGGCTCGTTGATGATCTCAAAAACGGCTTCTTGATTTTGTGTCGCCAGCAAGCTGGGTTCATCTATGGGTCTTTGGGAAGCGAGTTGAGGTTGAACCGGAGGCGAAATTTCTTGGATAGTATCAGATAAAAATTGTGCGTTTTCTGTGGTGGTTAGCTTCTGTTTGCGAAGCTCCGTTCCGCTTGCTTGTTGATTGGCTTGTGCGATGAAGTCCGCTTCATTGGGCGCTTTTGTAGTGTGTTGAACAAGCGTTACCTCCAGTGTTTTGGGTTTTGGTGAAGGCAGCTCGAAATCGAAGCCAATAATCATCACCATTAGCACATGAAGGCTAATGGCAATGAAGAGCGCGATAGAAAATTTATCAATTACTCGCATCGGCTATTACGGGAGACGTTTCTCAATGGCTTCGATTAATGTCATTGCGATATTGAGATCGAATTGTGAGTCTAATTCACGCACGCAAGTTGGACTGGTGACATTGATTTCAGTGAGATAATCGCCGATAACATCTAAGCCAACAAACATTAAATTCTTTTCTTTTAAAGAAGGAATCACTTGTTCACAAATCCAGCGATCTCTGTCACTGAGTGGGCGGCCTTCACCACGACCACCTGCGGCTAAATTACCACGTGTCTCACCGGATGCAGGGATACGGGCCAGAGTGTAAGGTACTGGTACGCCATCAACGACTAAAATGCGTTTATCCCCCTGTTTGATTTCTGGGATAAATTTTTGCGCCATGATTTGTTCTGTACCCATGTTAGTCAATGTTTCGATAATGACGCTGACGTTGGAGTCGTCTGGTTTAAGGCGGAAGATAGAGGTGCCTCCCATACCATCTAAAGGCTTGAAAATGACGTCGCCATGTTCTTTATGGAAGTCTTTCAGTAAATCTGTGCGACGTGTTACAAGCACCGTTGGACAGCATTGCGGAAATTGTGTCGCGAACAGTTTTTCATTGCAGTCGCGTAGGCTTTTTGGATCGTTTACCACCATAGCGCCATCACGTTCTGCTTGTTCTAAAATCATGGTGCTGTAAACAAATTCACTGTCAAACGGTGGGTCTTTACGCATCAAGATAACGTCTAATTCACCAAGTGCCATTTTGCTTTCATTGCCTAGGTCATAAAAATGCTCAGGGTCTTTGTATACATTGAGCGGACGAGTCATGGCATAGGCTTTACCATTGTCTAGAAATAAGTCCTTTTGCTCCATGTATATAAGCTGCCAACCTTTGTCTGCAGCGGCCCATAGCATGGCGAGTGAGGTGTCTTTTTTGTAGTTGATGGATGCGATTGGATCCATAACAATGCCGAGCTTAATAGTCATAGGGGTAGTTCCTAAAGCGAAAGCGACGTTTTAGCGCTTTGATAAAACGATTAATAGGTGTTGATGCTATAGAAATATGGGGACGCTGAGAAGAAAAAACACCCATGATTTTCATATAGTTGATTTGAGAAATAAAAATCGGGCGTATTACGAATGATTAAGGTCTGAATTAATCGTCATCTAGGACTTGAAGCCATATAGCAACAGAGTCTTTGAACGCAAAGACTCTGTATTAACTGGCCTGTTGTTACCAACTACTGCCTTTTTCACCTGCATCAAGGAAAAGTTCACTCTCTGTTGGCACTTCTTCGTTGTTGGTGGGTGGTGTACGTTGAGAGTTGACTGACGCTTTTTTTGTCAGTGCGTTCTCCGCAGCTTGCAATTCTTCAGTAGCTGTTGGTGGAATCTTTGCTGGCACTTTGGCTGCTTCAAAAGAGTCATTAAATCCAAGTACCTGCGGGCGATAAATACGGAACGCGCGCATTAGCTCGCCTTTTGCATTAAACAGCCTGAATTCAGAGAAAAGCTGATCGTAGTCTGCATTCACGTAATCTTGACGAGCTTGAAACAGTTCATTTTCGCTATCCAACACATCCAGCAATGTACGTCGGCCTAAACGGAATTGCTTTTCATAGGCAATTTGAGACTCTTTCGTGGCAATAACATATTGACGAATATGTTCTTTTTGCCCTGTTGTTGCTTCAAAAGCTGCCCATGCTAAGCGTACCGTTAATTCAGTATCTCTGATTGTTTTTCGTCGTATTTCAGTGGCTTGTATATTTTGTTGAGATGCCACTTCGGCTTGGCGTTTTTGTGTGCTGCCACTGTAAAGGTTGTAATTTAGACGAACCATTGCAAGTAGGTCTTCGCTTGGGCCTTCATCACCATCAATATTGTTATTCCATGTTCGCTCTAGAACAAAGCTAACAGTCGGGTATTTTCCTGCATCGGTGACTTTCTGTGCACTCTCTGTTGCGGCTACGTCCCAACGAGCCCCTTCAATTGCAGGGTTTCTCTTAAGGGAGTCGTTAAGTGCTGAGTCAAGATCTTTTGGCAGTAGGTCCTGGTCTGGAACTGGGTAAATAAGTTCTTTGGGTGGCATTTCGCTCACGATGTTGTTGTAGTTACTTTCTGCGTCTTTTAAGTTGTTAACCGCGGCGAAATAATTTGCATGCGCTTTCGATAGTCGTGCGGTGATTTGACTGAGATCAGATTGCCGCCCTATGCCCGAATCACTTTTAAGCTTGATCTGGCCATAAATGCGTTGGTGGGTCTCAAGATTCAGTTCTGCCAAATTCACCAGCTCTCGATAACGTAAAATGTTGGCATAAACTTGAGCAACTTCAAGTGCAGTATTTTCGACCGAAATGAGAGCGCTCCAGCGATCAGCTTCGGCTTCGCTGCTTAAACGCTCTATTTCATTTACGGTAGAAAAACCATTAAAAAGAGGCTGATTCAAAGACAGTGTTAACTCTCGACGGGCAAGATCAATGTCAGCAGAGTTGGGGTTGTCGTCGGCGTAGGTAGTTTCATGTCCTATGCCTGCTGAAAGGTCGACACTTGGGTAATAGCCCGAACGTCGAGCAATGTCTGCACTTTCTTGCGATTCTCTATATTTTGCTACAGCTTGTCGTACTGATGGGCTATTTTCTATTGCTGTGTAAGTGGCTTCTTCAAGGGATATAGCGTGCGATATTGCAGGTACAAAAGCAGCTCCAATATAAACCGTGCAAGTTAACACTATTCGGTAAAACATGTGATTCTCTGTCCTTTATAATTCCTATTGGGATGATAAATCCATTTATTTTATGAATATGTTGCTATTCTGTTATGATGAGTAGATTAGATATCTCCCCATAGCGTGTTGATTACACTGAGCGCAACAATTGGCGCAGTTTCAGTTCTTAGTACTCTAGGTCCCAGCGAAATAGCATTAAACCCAGAATTTTCAGACAGTTGCACTTCTTTTTCACTAAGGCCACCTTCTGGCCCAATCAATAACGCGATACGATTATTGATTGGCTTTTCGAATTGTCGAATGGGTTTAGCGCTATGGTGATGCAATGTTAGCTTTAACATTTCATTACAATTTAAAATCCACTCAGTTAATTCTATTGGTGGATACACAACAGGTACAATACCACGACCGCATTGTTCAGCTGCACTTGTTGCGACTTGCTGCCAATGTTGTTGGCGCTTTTCTGCACGGTTGTCTTGTAGTTTCACTTCGCAACGTTGACTAAAAAGTGGTTGGATAGCAAATACGCCAGCTTCGACGGCTTTTTGAATAGCGTAATCCATACGTTCGCCTCTAGACAATGTTTGCCCAACGGTGACTTGGATTGGCGATTCGTTTTCAAGCATTTCAAAATCGGCTACCTGGATACTGGCTGAGCGTTTTTCGACATCACTTAACATCGCATTATATTGACCACCTTTACCATTAAACACGCGAATAGGGTGGCCTGATTTGAGGCGCAGAACCTTGCAGAGGTGCTGGAAGGATGAGTCAGGTAAGACAAGGCTAGTATTCTCGCTGAGTTCTGTATCGATAAAAATTCGTGGAATACGCATACGTGTCTTATGTTCCCTAATGCTTGAGGACGTAGAAATAAAAAAGCCTTCGTCTGTTTTCTAAAAGAAAGGCAGAAGAAGGCTTTATAACGGAAATTGAGAAAATTATAAACCAGCAGCTTTGCGTAATGCGTCTGCTTTGTCCGTTTTTTCCCAAGTGAAATTTTCACCTTCACGACCAAAGTGACCGTAAGCCGCTGTTGGCAGGTAGATCGGGCGTTTCAAATCGAGCATTTTGATAAGGCCTGCTGGACGTAATTCGAAGTGCTCACGAACCAATTGTGAAATCACGGCATCACTTACTTTGCCAGTACCAAACGTATTGATACTAATGGATGTTGGCTCAGCCACGCCGATGGCGTAAGAAATTTGAATCTCACATTTATCAGCAAGTCCTGCTGCAACGATGTTTTTTGCTACATAGCGACCAGCGTAAGCAGCAGAACGGTCAACTTTAGAAGGATCCTTACCAGAGAAAGCGCCACCACCGTGACGAGCCATACCGCCGTAAGTATCAACGATGATTTTACGACCTGTTAGACCGCAATCGCCAACTGGACCGCCAATGATGAACTGACCTGTTGGGTTGATGAAGTATTTGGTGTCTTTGGATAGCCATTCAGCAGGAAGAACAGGTTTGATGATTTCTTCCATGACGGCTTCACGAAGATCCGCTTGCTTAACAGATGCGCTGTGTTGTGTCGAAAGAACAACCGCATCGATTGCGCAGGGCTTGCCATTTTCATCGTAACGGAAAGTGACTTGGCTTTTCGCATCTGGGCGAAGGAAGTCTAGGGTGCCGTTTTTACGAACCTCAGCTTGGCGTTGAACCAAACGATGTGCGTAGGTGATTGGGGCAGGCATTAGCACGTCAGTTTCGTTCGTTGCAAAACCAAACATCAAACCTTGGTCGCCAGCCCCCAGCTCTTTTTCACTGGCTTCATCAACACCTACCGCGATATCGGCAGATTGTTTACCAATGGCGTTCATTACGGCACAAGATTCCCAGTCGAAACCCATGTCTGAACTGTTGTAGCCGATTTCACGGATAACACCGCGAGCGATTTCTTCGATGTCGACCCATGCGTTGGTACGAACTTCACCTGCAACCAAGACCATGCCGGTTTTAACGAGAGTTTCGCAGGCAACACGTGCTTCAGGGTCTTCTGCCAAAATGGCATCAAGGATGGCGTCGGAGACTTGGTCGGCGATTTTATCTGGATGGCCTTCAGAAACGGATTCTGAGGTAAATAAAGAATATTCTGACATATTGAGTTTTCCTCTTTAGCTGAGTTAGTCGCTAAACAGGCATAAAAAAACCTGTTCGGCATCAAAAGTGCTAAACAGGTTCTTGCGTATCTGTTTAGCTGAGTTTATATAGCGCCCGCAAGCCGAGACAAATCGACGCTGTATTAGTAGGGCGAATCATGAACTAGCATTGTTTAAATATCAACCCAGTATGTGGATTTTAATGAGGCAAAAGGTGGTTTTTTTGTTACGATGGTGCAGATTTCTAAGTGATTTCATTTTCTTTGCCCAGTGTTTGGGCGTTACGATGGTGCCAACCTTGTATCGTGGTTCTATCCCGTAGAGAATGTTACTTCTATTGTTCGTTAAGCTATCAGGAGTGGAATAACCATGCCGTCTCGTAAACAACTTGCTAACGCCATACGTGCATTGAGTATGGATGCCGTACAAAAAGCTAACTCTGGTCACCCCGGTGCACCAATGGGTATGGCGGATATCGCTGAAGTGCTATGGAATGATTTTTTAAAGCACAACCCAAACAATTCAAAATGGGTTGATCGCGACCGCTTTGTGTTGTCAAACGGCCATGGCTCTATGCTGATTTATTCTTTATTGCACCTATCTGGTTATAAATTGGCAATTGAAGACTTAAAACAGTTTCGTCAACTTCACTCTAAAACACCGGGTCACCCAGAATATGGATATACCGATGGCGTAGAAACCACAACGGGACCATTGGGCGCGGGTATTAGTAACGCCGTCGGTATGGCGCTTGCTGAGAAAACCTTAGCTGCGCAGTTTAACCGCGAAGGGCATACTGTCGTCGACCACAACACCTATTGCTTCCTTGGTGACGGTTGTTTGATGGAAGGTATTTCTCACGAGTCGGCTTCTCTTGCTGGAACGCTAGGTTTGGGTAAATTGGTTGCGTTTTGGGATGACAACGGTATTTCTATCGATGGTCATGTTGAAGGTTGGTTTACTGATAATACACCGCAGCGTTTCGAAGCGTACGGCTGGCATGTTATTGCTGATGTAGATGGACATGATCCAGAAGCGATCAAAGCGGCGATTGAAGCGGCAAAAGCTGAAACAACTAAGCCAACGTTGATTTGCTGCAAAACCATTATTGGTTTTGGTTCGCCAAATAAATCTGGTAGTCATGATTGCCACGGCGCGCCACTAGGCGATGCAGAAATTGCGGCTGCACGTGAATTCCTTGGTTGGCCGCATGCTCCGTTCGAGGTTCCTGCTGATGTTTACTCTGGTTGGGATGCGAAAGAAGCGGGCTCTGCTCGTGAAGCTCAGTGGAATGCACAATTTGAAGCGTACAAAGCAGCTTACCCAGAATTGGCGGCTGAATTTGAACGTCGTGTGATTAAGGGTGAATTGCCTGCAGACTTCGAAGCGAAAGCACAAGCTTTCATTCAAGAAAGCCAAGACAAAGGTGAAAGCATCGCGAGCCGTAAAGCATCTCAGAATTCGATTGGTTTCTTTGGTGCTATGTTGCCAGAGTTGCTAGGTGGCTCTGCGGATCTTGCTGGTTCTAACTTGACGTTATGGTCTGGTTCAAAAGGTATTCAAGACGATCCAGCAGGCAACTATGTTTTCTATGGTGTTCGTGAGTTTGGTATGAGCGGTATCATGAATGGTGCTTCTTTGCATGGTGGTTTTATTAACTACGGTGCGACCTTTATGATGTTTATGGAATATGCCCGTAACGCGGTTCGTATGTCTGCTTTGATGGGCATTCAAAACGTATTTGTTTACACGCACGATTCTATTGGTCAAGGCGAAGACGGTCCAACGCATCAACCTATTGAGCAGTTAGCGAATTTGCGTATGACGCCAAATATGTCTGTATGGCGTCCATGTGATGCCGCGGAAACAGCGATTGCTTGGAAAGCGGGTATTGAACGTCGTACTGGCCCAACGTCTTTGGTATTCTCTCGCCAAGGTTTGCCTGCGCAAGCACGTGATGCACAGCAATTAGCTAACGCAGCGAAAGGTGGCTATGTGCTGAAAGATTGCACTGGTACACCTGATCTTATCTTGATCGCTACAGGTTCTGAAGTAGGCCTAGCAATGGACTCTGCTGAAGCACTTACAGCGAAAGGCAAGAATGTGCGTGTGGTTTCTATGCCATCCACTGATGTCTTTGATGCCCAAGACGCCGCGTACAAAGAATCTGTATTGCCAAGTAGCGTGACTAAGCGCGTTTCTATCGAAGCGGCCCATACAGATTACTGGTACAAATACGTTGGTTTCGACGGCGCTATGGTGGGGATGACGACGTTTGGTGAGTCGGCTCCTGGTGGTGATCTTATGAAACACTTCGGCTTTACAGTAGACAATGTGGTTGCGACTGCTGAGAAAATTCTAGCTGCGTAATCTGGTGCTTGATAAGAAAAGAGGTATACGTTTGTATGCCTCTTTTTCCTTTTATTAAGGCGGAAGGTGATGGTTTTTGATCACTTTCTTTGCGATGAAGTAGTAGGAATATGTTGCGAGTCGCTATAAATGGTTATGGTCGTATCGGACGTTCGATATTGCGAGCGTTGTATGAAAACGGCTACCGCGATCACATTCAAGTGGTTGCTATTAATGAATTGTCCGATATTGAGACAATCAGTTATCTTACTCGCTATGACACCACTCATGGCCGTTTCCCTAAGCCTGTTTCGACCCAAGGCAATGCCTTGTTGATCGGTGACGATAGTATTTTATGTTTTTCTTGTGCTACTCCTGATGAGTTGGATTGGTCGTCTCTTGAACTGGATATGGTGCTGGAGTGTTCGGGCAGTTTTTCTAGTCGAGAAGGTGCGCAAGCCTATCTGAATGCCGGTGTTCCCAGAATGTTGCTATCCCAGCCTGCTGCGGCTGATGTGGATGCGACTATTGTGTATGGTTTTAATCATCAGGACATTCAGGCAAATCAAAACATTGTGTCAGCGGCATCTTGTACGACGAATTGTTTGATTCCGGTTTTGGATGTGGTGAAGCAGTTTGCGGGTGTGGCGCATGGCATGACGCAAACAATCCACTCGGCGATGAATGATCAGCCTGTGATTGATGGCTATCACACCAAGGATTTACGTCTTACCCGTGCAGCGTTGAGCTCTATTATTCCAGTTGATACCGGTTTAGCGAAAGGTATTACACGGATGATGCCAGAACTTGACGGAAAGTTGGGTTGTAATGCAGTGCGTGTGCCAACATTAAATGTCTCTGTAATTGATTTGGTATTGCGTACAGAGCGGGATGTAACAGTAGAACAAATAAATACCCAGTTAGAACAAGCGGCAAGCTCAAAATACGCTGGATTAATGGGGTTTACCAAAGAAGCGCATGCGTCTGTGGATTTTAATCATGATCCACGTTCTGTAATTATCGATAGTACACAAACCCAAGTAATTGATCAGAGAATGGTGAAGTTACTGTGTTGGTTTGATAATGAATGGGGCTACGCTAACCGTATGTTGGACGTGGCTAAGCATTGGGCAGGTGTGATTGAACAATCAAATTTGGATTGAGACATCAGAAGTTTAAACGACGAGGACATCGTACATGACTGTAATTAATATGAAAGACGTGGATCTGACGAACAAAAGAGTATTGATCCGTGAAGATCTTAACGTACCTGTTAAAGATGGCAAAGTGACGAGTGATGCACGTATTCGCGCAGCCTTGCCAACTATTAAGTTGGCGTTAGCCGCTGGCGCTAAAGTGATGGTGATGTCACACCTTGGTCGTCCAACAGAAGGGCAGTACGAAGAAGAATTTTCTCTTCAACCTGTAGCGACACATCTTGCTAGTTTGCTAGGGCAAGATGTGCCATTAGCCAAAGACTGGTTGGATGGCGTTGAGGTTGAATCTGGTCAACTTGTTTTGGTTGAAAACGTGCGTTTTAACCTTGGCGAGAAAAAAGATGACGAAACCTTGTCTAAAAAAATGGCGGCTTTGTGTGATGTGTTCGTAATGGACGCATTTGGAACGGCTCACCGTGCTCACGCATCAACTCACGGCGTTGCCAAATACGCGCCTGTGGCTTGTGCTGGCCCATTATTAGCTGCAGAGTTAGAGGCATTAGGTAAAGCGCTTGATAATCCAGCACGTCCTTTGGTTGCTGTGGTTGGTGGTTCAAAAGTATCGACTAAATTAACGGTATTAGAGTCCTTATCTAAAGTCTGCGATCAGCTGATCGTGGGTGGTGGTATTTCCAATACATTTGTTGCTGCTCGAGGCTACAATGTAGGTAAGTCATTGCATGAAAAAGATTTAATTCCTCAAGCTCAAAAGCTAATGGCTGACTTAGATATTCCTGAGTTGACAGATGTTCGTGTGGGCACAGAGTTTTCAGAAACGGCGGTTGCAACGATTAAGCCTGTTGACCAGGTAGCTGATAACGAGGAAATCATGGACTTAGGTCCGGATTCCGCTCAAGTGCTTGCTGATATTCTAAAAAATGCTAAAACCATTCTATGGAATGGCCCGTGTGGTGTGTTTGAGTTTGATAATTTTTCTAAGGGCACAGAGGTTGTTGCTCAAGCCATTGCTGATAGCGATGCCTTCTCTGTTGCTGGTGGCGGAGATACATTAGCGGCGATTGATAAGTACGGTCTGGCAGACAAGATTTCTTATATTTCAACCGGTGGTGGGGCGTTTTTAGAATTTGTTGAAGGAAAAGTGCTTCCAGCGGTTGCGATGTTGGAATCACGCGCGCAAAATTAGTATCAAAGAATGACAAAGATTGTTCTAAAACACTTTATAAGAAATAAAAAGGCGTAAAGCCTGTTTCGTTAGCACCGGTGTAAGCTTAATGTGAGTTGTGCTGAAAGCGGTGTTGATGAAAAACAAAACTAGAGAGTGACCTACTCAGCGAAAGCCGAGTATGACAATAACGATAAGGCGTAAGCCACATAGCTTGTGATGAACAATGCTATGACTACAAATAATGTGAGTTAACTAACACCGTAACTCCAAACGTTATAAATACAATATAAGACAAATTGTCAGAGGAAAGCTTTTATGCCTTTAATTAGTATGCGTCAACTGCTCGATCATGCAGCGGAACACAGCTATGGTTTGCCAGCGTTCAATGTGAATAACATGGAACAAGTTAAGGCGATCATGGAAGCGGCTCACGAAGTGAACTCGCCAGTTATCATGCAAGCATCAGCTGGTGCTCGTAAGTACGCTGGCTCACACTTTTTACGTCACTTGATTGCGGCTGCCATTGAAGATTATCCACATATCCCTGTTGTTATGCATCAGGACCATGGTACGTCTCCTGCTATTTGCCAACGTTCTATACAGCTTGGCTTTTCGTCTGTGATGATGGACGGCTCTTTGATGGCTGATGGTAAAACGCCAGCAAGTTATGATTACAACGTAGACGTAACCCGTCGTACGGTTGAGTTCGCTCATGCTTGTGGCGTATCTGTGGAAGGCGAGCTTGGTGTATTGGGCTCTCTAGAGACAGGCCAAGCGGGTGAAGAAGATGGCGTGGGCGCAGAAGGTATTCTTTCTCACGATCAAATGCTGACGGATCCACAAGAAGCTGTAGATTTTGTTAATGCGACAGGTATTGACGCATTGGCAGTAGCGATTGGTACAAGCCATGGTGCTTACAAATTTACGCGTCCGCCTACTGGCGATATTCTTGACATTGAACGTATTGCGAAAATCGTAGAACTACTACCAAACACGCATATCGTATTGCACGGCTCGTCTTCTGTTCCTCAGGATTGGTTGTCTATCATCAACGAGTTCGGTGGTGAAATTCCAGAAACTTACGGCGTGCCAGTAGATGAAATCGTTAAGGCGATTCGTTACGGAGTTCGTAAAGTGAATATCGATACGGATTTACGTTTGGCTGCAACAGGCGCGATTCGTCGTAGTTTGGCTGAACACAAAGGTAACTTTGATCCACGTAAATACTTAACAGAAAGTATTAAAGCGATGAAGGCAGTTTGTATCGACCGCTATGAAGCGTTTGGTTGTGCTGGTCAGGCTTCTCGTATCCACACGATGGATCTTGAAGAAATGGCTGTGCGTTACGAGCGTGGCGAATACGCTAACGGTCGTGTTTTTTAAACGCTGTAGCTCCTAAAAATGGCGAGCAAGTGGGGCTAGGGAAATATTTTTTAAGTTTTTTACTAAAAATATAAAAAAACTATTGACCGAAAAACTCAATTACCTATAATGCTCGCCATTCCTTGCGGGAGTGGTGGAATTGGTAGACACGCTGGATTTAGGTTCCAGTGCTTCACGGCGTGAGAGTTCGAGTCTCTCCTTCCGCACCAAATTTAAAAAAAGCTGACTTTATGTCGGCTTTTTTTATGTCTGAAATTTGTACTAGCCTGTCATGTTCCTACTTTTGGTTACTCTTTCTGCCATTTTTGGGTGTCTGTCGGTATTTTCTTGTTCCTGTTGTCACGAAAGTTCGTTAATTTAGTTAGAATAAATCTTTCTGCGGATGGTATATCAGGTTTGATAATGCATAGGCTTCGTATTTTTGTCGTATTCCTTTTTCTTGGATGTGCTTGCCTGACAGCGCAAGCTGCAAATATGGCGTTAAATATTATGGACAGCCATGATTATTATCAGATGAGCCCGAGGCAAGGCCCTTTAGCCGAACAGTTTACAACCATTATTAATTCTCCCCCTAGTCCAGTCCGAATAACGCAAAAAAGTGCGGTACGTATTGCGTTGTTTCTATTTGGGGATGAAGACTCTATTGAAAATAGAGCGCTTCAGGTTGCGCTCAGAAAACGTATGCGAGAATTGGGCATTGATTATCGGTTGGATGTTTATCTAGATCGTACGGAAAGTGAAACAGATTTTTCGGCGTACCTTAAAATAGCTGCGACGCCTCCCGATTATATTGTGATGACGAAGCTTGGCTTTGTTCAGCGACGTTTTTTAGAGCGTTTTCTACGAACGGGGAAGAGCAAAGTTATTTTGTATGATTTTGCCTCGCCGCTAACCCATTGGATGAATAATCCCCCACTAATGTATATCGGTTTTGATCAGAAAAGAGCAACAACTAGATTAGCAAGCTATCTTGATCGCCAATTGCCTCCAGAAACCACCATTTCAGCTTTGGTATTACCAGCCAGTTACCTTGGTCATTCACGTTGTGATTTATTTTTAGATGAAATGCTGAAGTACAACCGACAAGTTAGCCGTATCCGTGTCGTTGCAGATGATAAGGTGCAAGCGTTTAAGGCAGCGAAAGTATTCTTAAAAGAGACACCGACAGATTTTATTTTTAGTTGCTCTCAACATATATCTGAGGGCGTTGTTGCGGCTTTGGAAGAAGACTCTCCTGGCTTGAAGACGCAAACCAATGCGTGGGGATTGTCTCCTAATGGGATTGCGGATTTAGTCAACCGGAACGTCAAAGTGAGTGTTCTGTTTATGAAGGATGATTTATCCATTGCTGTTGCTGAGGCCATTAAGCTTGATCTCGAAGGAAAGAACATGCCAGCTCTCTATGTTGGGAATTCAACCCTAATGCCTGCTGAATTAGACTCAGAGAGTTTACGTTTGATGGTTCAGCAAGCTTATCAATATTCGGTGGAATTATGGCAGCAGTAACGGAGAGTTTACAGCGTCGATTACAGCAAAAATCGCTCTTGTTGATGGGCGCGATTTTTTTGGTCGTCGCATTATTAAGTGTCTTTTTTATTGAAACATTGACTCAAGCTGCGAAAGACAAAAACTTGGTGCTAAAGCACCAAGTGGCTGAGCAAGCTTTTAATGCGTATTTAGCACGCGCTGAAGATGAGATGAAGTTTATTGGGCAAGACCTTTCTTCGAGTGACTATATTGCTGGGCGTGAGTTGGACTTATTATTCAGTCATCATGAAGTGTTGTTTTTCGGAGGTTTAGACTTTTTCTATATCGAATGGGCCAATGGTAACTCTTCCATGGATCCAAGAGCTCGTCTGTTTACTAAGACGGACTTTAAAGCAGTCATTGGGGCAGGGCTGTTAAATCGGTGGGCATCTGTTAAGACAGACGATGGTGCATCCTTGCTGATGCTGAAAACGAAATTGTTATCGGCTGAGAAGGACAGTACTGGCTTTCTGTATGGCTTTATTTCATTAAATGACAATTTGACCTTAGCAAATGAGCTGTTGGAAAGCGCAGGTGTGAGTGCCGTTCGTATTTACGATGTGTCACATAACCGTGTTTTATTGGAAGAGCGTAAAGCGGGAGTGAATTTATCCAATAATACATTGCGTGCGAGTTTGCCTTTAGTTTCACCTATTCAGGCAAATCTACAGTTGGATGTGATAGAAGCGCATTCCATTTCCTCTGCCATTTTTACGAATGCTTTGCCGCTAATCCTATCTGTGGGTGTTGTTTTGTTGGTGTTTTATTTTTTGCTTGCTCGACAGATGAAAATATTAATCTTTCAGCCTATCGAAACGGTAGTATATAAACATCAAGAAGAGCTTATTCCCTACATTGAGTTGCAGCCTATCCAACGTCAAAATCGTCAGCTTATGGCTGAGATTCAAGCGAAAAATAAGCGTTTTCTTTTGCTATCAGACTCGATAAACAGTGCTGTTATCTTCTGCAATGAGGTTGCAGAAGTTGAGTTGATTAATAGCGAAGCCCGTCATGTTTTTCCTGATTCAGTCAAAGCCCGAACGCTTTTTGACTTTATGCCTATTGCCAGCCATCGATCTATTCAAGATGCATTGAAGGGTAATATCGGTATTACCTTTGATTTGACTATGAATGATTTAGGTCGGATATATCAATGGCAGGCTTATACATTTAGAAATGAAAATGACTACCGTGGTTTGCTATTGGTAGGGAAAAATATTACTCGAGAAACTAGCCTTACTTGGCAGTTAGAACAATTACATCCATTGTCATCTCTGGTAGAGAAAAAAGTAGATACGGATGCCATATTGAATGAATTAAACTACCTTTCTACATTACCAGATCATATTGAATCAAGCCATTTACAAGGATGGATGACCTTGCTGTTGTCTGTTTTAGATGACATTAGTCAGCAAGAAACGGATGTCTCCTACCTTCCTCTTGGGGATATCTTTCGACAGGAAAGCGATAGAGTGATGGCAGCCATGGGCATGGAAGCTACGCGGGCGGTGGTTGACTGTTCTGTTGAGTCTGGTAGCAAAGTCGTGGCGATAGGAAAGCATTTTCGTGGGTTGGTTCGTACGTTACTCATGATGGTTATGTCGAATGATATGGCCGAACGACGTTTAAGTATTCGATTTATCAGCGATATGGAGCTAGAGATCATCGCAATGAACGATATGGCTTTTCGGCCATTGTTTTTTTGGATGATTAAAATGTTGTCTGAAAGTCTTGGTGGACAGAAACAAACACTTCAAAATAACGCTTTGCAGCTAAATTTAATGATGGAGGTTAACCACTCAGCAGAGGAAACTTTATCGTTAAAACCAAACCAAGTTATCGCTTGGGTCGCCAATGATTATCCTTACGCTTCTAATATCACTGAGGCGTTACAAAGGTTTGGCTTGGAGGTGGAGGTGTATGCTTCTTCAGATAGCTTTTTTACTCAGTCCAGTGTTTTAACGAAGTTTGATGCGGTATTGATAGGTTGTGATAAAGACGTCCAATCTCAAATTGATATGACATTGGCTCTCAAGCTGAAACATAAACGAGACCATCTTCCCGTTATTTGGCTGAATAGCCGATTCCCTTTACATATTGATGATAGTGTTTATACCTTGCAAGGTTGTTTCTTCGATTACAATTTGTATCAAGTGCTACTTAAGGCATGCGAAGAAGACGGGATCTCCATTGCACATTATAACGAAGAAGAAGTGTGTTGGGTGATGGTCGGTGGCAGCCGAGTCACCAAGGCTATTTGGTACAATGAACTGGATCAATGCACTATTGCCACGCAATGGCTGGCAGATTTGGTTGATTATGATGTGGTGTTATCGTATCAGCCTAATGCCATTATCGTGTTGTTGGAGCCCCAGCCATCGGCTGTCATTTTAGCTGCACAGGCTGCTTTTCCTAATGTGCGCTTCTATGCTGTACAAAAGTGGCTGGAAATGCCGGATAATGTGGTTGTGTTTGATTTGGTTTCACCTAACTCTGGTGAGAAAATACGGTTTTTTGCAAAAGATGTTATGCAACACAATACAAATTCTAGGAGTAATGAATGAGCGTAATTGGATTAATCGGCGCCATGGATGAAGAAGTCGCAGTCATCAAAGCTTGGATGACAGACCTTCGAGAGCAGTCTATTGCTGGGTGTGATTTTTTTATCGGCCACTTTGAAGGTAAAGACGTTGTTTTGCTTAAATCTGGTATTGGTAAAGTAAACGCCGCTGTGTCTACTACATTGCTATTGTCTGAGTTTAATCCTGAATATGTGATTAATATTGGTTCTGCAGGAGGCTTCGATCCTGAACTACAGGTTGGCGATGTGGTGATTTCAGATCAGGTTGTCCACCATGATGTGGATGTGACCGCCTTTGGTTATGTTATGGGGCAAGTTCCCAATATGCCAGCGACTTACCCAGCCGATGTGGCTTTAATTAACAAAGCTAAGAGCGCCTTGCAAACAGTGACTCAGGTTCAAGCTAAAGTGGGTTTGATCGGCACTGGGGATAGCTTCATGAATGATCCGGTTCGTGTTGAAGCTGTGCGTGCAACATTTCCAGCCCTTGTTGCTGTTGAGATGGAAGCTGCGGCTGTTGCTCAAGTGTGTTTCAAATTTGGAACGCCGTTCGTGGTAGTTCGTTCTTTATCTGATATCGCAGGAAAAGAATCACCTAAGAGTTTTGAGGAGTATCTAAAAGTAGCTGCTGAGAATTCTTCTTTGATGATTCAACAAATGCTTAAAGGCGATTAGTACAATGAGATCGAAGGGTCGCATTGCGGCTTATTTAGTTGCATGCTGTCCCTTCTATTTACTGGCTACAGATGAAGTGGCTAAAGCTGCGGAGACTCAGCCTGTAGATCAGCAGACGTCCGACGAAACTGAAATACCATGGTGGTTTAGTTCACATGAAACAGTGTCAAATACGATCGGTAATTGGTCGACTAATATAGATTCTTTTTTGTCTGGTGAACCAAGCCTGCAGCATAATGATAGTTATGTGGAGATTCGATTTGGTTCAGTCTTAGAAAAGGATGAAAGCTCAGGTTTTTTTGATTTTAGTGCCAAATTAAGATTACCAAATACTCAAGATAGATTGCGTCTTGTCGTCGAGTCTGAGAGTGACTCTTTAGCTCCGGAAAGCCTACGAGGCGAATCTTCTCAGCAAGACAATGTAGTCAGTTCAGCCTTAAAAAACAGTATTTCTGCCGCTGTACGTTACATAAAAGAAGATATCGGCTTAGATGTTGACGCAGGGATAAAGGTGGATTTCCCTCTAGACCCTTTTTTGCGTTTTCGTTTAACGCAGGGAGAAGCAATTGGTTCGTTTGAATGGTGGCAGAAGCAAGAGGCGTTTGCCTATTATTCTAAAGGAGTGGGTGCGCGTTATGGTATTGGTGTTGGCTACGCTACTAGTCCGACACTGAACTTCGGAATGGATTTTGGTACCACTTGGTTAGATAAAGAAGGGCTTTTTTATGTACGAGAAAACTTTTCGATACAACATCGCGTGAATGACAAAAATCGCTTGGGTTACCAATTGAGCTTCTTGCAATCTGGCGAACATAGTATTGAGCCGGATAGCTATTTATATAATGTTCAATACGAAAGGTTGCTTTATAAAGATTGGTTAATTGGACAAATCAAACCGCAAATGACTTATGAGGCCGAAGACGATTATGATGGCGTTTTTTCATTAACCTTGTCGCTGGCTATTCTACTAGGGCCTGAGTATTTGCATTAGTTGCTGAGTCAAATGTCGAATTTTCTTGCGTGCTATTAGATTTGCATTCCTGTAACTCGTATAATGCCGCGCTCTACGATAATTAGTACTTACCGCTTCCAAGAGAGTCAGCTATGAGACCGGATCAAATTCAACCAGAAATGTACCAAGAACAGCTGCAAAAAAAGCAGTCTGATCTCGCTTCTTTAATGGCAGCCTTGTCATTGCCCGAGCTGGAGGTCTATGAAAGTGCATCTTCTCATTATCGTATGAGAGCTGAATTTCGTATTTGGCACGATGGCGATGACCTGTTTTATGCCATGTTTGACTCAGCTGACCCAAGAACTCCTATTCGTACCGATCAATTTTTGGCGGCATCGAGCCTTATTAATGAACTTATGCCAAAGCTTCTGGATGCGGTTCGCGATATTCCAGTTTTGCGATACAAATTATTCCAAGTGGATTTTTTAACCACGACAACGGGCGAAGCGCTAATTAGTTTGCTTTACCATAAGCCAATTGATGACGAGTGGAATCTTGCCGCTCAGCAGCTCAATAAATTATTTCCTGCGTGTCACTTTATTGGTCGTAGTCGTAAGAAAAAGCAAATTTTGACTCGTGACTTTGTAATGGAAACACTCACAGTTGGCGGGCAAAAGTTTCACTATCAACAAGTGGAAAATAGCTTTACACAGCCGAATGCTGGTATTAATGAAAAAATGTTAGAGTGGGCTTTGGATGTGACCAAAGATGCATCGGGTGACTTGCTAGAGATGTATTGTGGTAATGGCAATTTTTCTATTCCTCTGGCACGCCAGTTTACGCGAGTGGTCGCGACAGAAATATCTAAGGTCTCGGTAAACTCTGCGCAGCTGAATATCGCAATTAACGGTATGGATAATGTTCAAGTGGTTAAAATGGCTAGTGAAGATGTTTCTGCAGCCTTGAATGGTGACGCCGAATTGCCTAAAAGCTTACTTCAGGCTGGCGTGAGTGAGTTATCACCCTCTGTTGTGTTAGTTGACCCACCTCGTGCAGGTCTAGATGATGCGACGGTAGAGCTCATACGTAAAATAGATTCTATTCTGTATATCTCCTGTAACCCTGAGACGCTCAAAGCAAATTTAGAAGCATTATCAAGTACTCATGATGTGGTTCGATATGCGATGTTTGATCAGTTTCCTTATACGCATCATGTGGAAACTGGCATTTACTTGGAGCGTAAGACTAATTCCTAAAATAAAAAAAAAGAGGCAGTGAGGCCTCTTTTTTTTATATTGAGACAGTGTGACTCACATTTTTTGAAGACGTTTAGATTGTATTAGTATCAATATTTTGTATGAGTTTCACTCTTATCATAATGAAAGACATTCTTGTATCTTGAATACGACAAAGAATGTTCTGTGGTAACATATGCGCATACATTTCCCCCACCATAATAGAGAAGTCGAACGAGCCATGAGCAACAACTCACTAGACAAAGGCAAAATCAAAATTTTGTTATTAGAAGGCGTTCATCAATCTGCATTGGACGCATTGCATGACGCTGGTTACACCAACATTGAATATCATAAGACAGCATTAGCGGAAGATGAGCTCATCGAAAAGATCTCAGAAGCGCACTTCATTGGTATTCGCTCTCGCACTCAGTTGACTGAAAAAGTTTTAGCGCATGCTAATAAGCTGGTTGCTATTGGTTGTTTCTGCATCGGTACAAATCAAGTTGATTTAGATGCGGCAAGCGAAAAAGGCATTGTGGTATTTAATGCGCCTTACTCTAATACTCGTAGTGTTGCTGAGTTGGTGTTGGGTCAATTAATTCTATTACTTCGCGGCATTCCTGCGAAAAACGCAGCATGTCATCGCGGCGGTTGGATTAAGTCTGCTGTAGGGTCTTTCGAAACTCGTGGTAAGCGTTTAGGCATTATTGGTTACGGAAGTATCGGTACTCAATTGAGTGTTTTGGCGGAATCTTTAGGCATGGAAGTATGCTTTTACGATATCGTTACCAAGCTACCTTTGGGTAATGCACGTCAAATTAAAAGTCTGAAAGAATTGCTTTCAACAAGTGACATTATCAGCTTGCATGTGCCAGAAACGAGTTCCACTAAGATGATGATTGGTGCGAAAGAAGTGTCACAGATGAAGCAAGGCTCTATCTTTGTTAATGCTTCTCGCGGCACAGTAGCTGATCTAGACGCAGTGGCAGAAGCGATTAAAACGGGTGCTTTGGGTGGTGCGGCAGTCGATGTGTTCCCTGTTGAGCCCAAAGGCAATGACGAAGAATTTGTTTCTCCGCTTCGGGGTTTGGACAATGTGATACTAACGCCTCATATCGGTGGTAGCACAATGGAAGCGCAAGAGAACATTGGTATTGAAGTAGCTGATAAGCTGGTTAAATACTCTGACGTTGGTACGACAACCGCAGCGGTTAACTTCCCTGAAGTGGCGCTACCAGCTCAGGCTAATAATCATCGTATTCTTCATATTCATGAAAACCGCCCAGGTGTGCTTTCTAAGATCAATGCGATCTTCTCTGAGAACAACATCAATATCACAGGTCAGTACCTTCGTACCACGGAGAAACTTGGCTACATGGTAATGGACGTAGATGCAGAAGAAGGCGAATTAGCGCTTGAGAAAGTGAAAGAAGTCGAAGGAACCGTTAAAGCACGCGTTTTGTTTTAAGCTTTTACTTTGTATTCTTAATAAAAAATCCAGCTACGGCTGGATTTTTTGTTTCTGTGACTTTTCATTTTGGATGAGAATTCAGCCTTGGGAGTTAGCTAATTCCTAAGGTTGTCGTGATGTCTTGAATCTTCTGTTTGATGTTGTTTGTCACGCCTGTCATAAATTCTTCCGATTCGTTTGCTTGCTCTCTGACTTTTACCACAGCACTATTTAGCTTATTCATGCCCAATTTTTGCTCCGCAGCATAGCCTGTTGCCTTTTTCGCCAAGTGACTCGATTGTTTAGACTTTTCGAGAATATCTTGAGCGGACTGTCCAAGCGCGTGGGTTAAGTCTATTTGCTCGATCGAAGCCGTTTCAATCAGTTCGATATTCTGGGTAAGTTTATCTGTCGCCGATGTAAGAAGAGAGAAAATCTTAGTGATCTCTTCTAGGGATTGTTGGGTTCGGGTTGAAAGGGTTCTTACCTCAGAGGCGACGACAGCAAAACCACGGCCATGTTCACCTGCTCGTGCGGCTTCAATGGCAGCGTTTAGTGCGAGTAAATTGGTTTGCTCCGAAATGTCTTTGATACCACCGACAATAGACGATGCGCTAGACACGGATGAGTTTAAACTGGTTAATGCCTTTTTACTGCTACTGAGTCGATCCACCGTTGTGTGATTGGCGGCGGCTAACGAAGCGGCTTGTTTCACGCTATGCGTCATCGCGGTATTGGTATCGGTAGCATAACTTGCTACTTCTTGAGCACGCACTTCTGCTTTACCTGCAAGGGTCTCTACTTGATTCGACATGTTAAGCGTATCATCCAGTTCTTGCCGCGATGCTGAGCTCAGTTCGTGTACTTGCCCAAAAGCATTGAGCATGTCATTGAGTGATGTCGAAATGTTACTGAGCTCGGTATCCCGTTGCTGGCGTTGCACTGCTATTTGTTCTAGGTAGCGATTTAAATAGTGTGCTACGTCCGATAGTTCATTTTTATTCTTTCCGACTTTAAGGGAGTTGATGTTTTGATGTTCAACCAAGTCTTTTACCGCTGTGTATAAGTCTCTAGCACTTTTTACAACGACTCTATTTTGAAATATATGCACTGAAATAGTGGTTAATATCATCAGGATGACAAAGATAGAAAATGCGATCAGGGTTTGTTGTTGAGTCTCTTGAGCACTTTTCTGGATGTCTTCAGTGCCTGCTTTTAAAATGTCTTCAAGTTGGCTGATTAATGACCGAATTTTGTTTTGTGCGGTTAGGGCTTGTTGGATATTGATAAGGCTAGAGTCAACGTCTTTTAGATAGCGGCTTGACCAAGTATGAAGCTCGCTTTTGGTTTCTTCGAGAGGATCGTCTACTTCGGTTGCGTCTTCTGCGTCGCTTGCCCACCCCATTAATGAGGACAAGTCATCAGCAGTCTCGGTATCTTGTTCTTCATTCAGCTCTAGAATGGGGAGTGTATTAAAGTCAGCGATATGAGATTGAAATGTTGTAATAGATTGAACTAAGCGCTGCTTATTGTCCGCTGTATTCTTGGCAAGGTAGTTACCCTTTGCGTCACTCATATTAGCAAGGTCTGCGTATAGTAAAGCTTGGCTTGCTAAGTAAACTGCGGCGGATTGCATATCATGCAGTGATTGAAATTGTGCAATCTTATCCGACAGGGTATTTAGTGATAACAAGGTTTGCCTTTCATTGTTTTCGATTAAAGCATAGGGATTTCCAGATAGCTTTCCTGCCGCTCTAACGTCAGATTGAAGGCTTTTTTCTATTTCAATTAATTGGGTGTTAATTGGGTCCTTGATCGTGTCGGGAAGTGAGCTAAGTGCGGGGCGAATCTGTTTCGCGATGAATTCCTGTGATGATTGTAGCGCGGATGCTTCCCCTGACGATAAATAGCCTTCAATTTTCTGCTTTAAATTAATAGAAGAGTATTCCCAAACTTGTGTGTAGGCGTCACTTTGCTCAAAGGCGCTGCGAAATTTCATTAAACTCCAAAGGAGCAGGGCGACAAGCATGACCGCAATAACAAGATAGCTCACAGTTGTGGTGCGTGTGACATGGGATATTTTCAATTCAGAACCTACTTTAATCTACATAAATCGATGAATACGACTACCTTAATAGGTGTATGTGACAAAAATGTGACAGTCGTTGTGTGAGGTATATGGGGCAAAAGATTTACATCTACAACGATTTGACTTAAAGCGGCATAATTTTGTTTTTTTGCGACATAAATGGTGCCAATCCTGACTAATTAGCAAAAAAACCTTCCATGGTCACTTTTTCGTCATTATTTTGTATTAGCTTTATAAGATTATTGAATAAGCATTTAATTAAAGTGAGTTTTTAGCTGAAGAGATGCTTTCTGACTGAAATATCCATTAATTATATAAATCAAAGGAGCTCAAGAATGACCCTTTCTCGTCGCCAATTCGTGAAAGGCGCCTCTATTGCAGGTGCTGTTGCCGCTACCCCTTTTTCGATAAACAAGGCTATTGCTGCTAACAAAGAGCTGCGCATTTATGCGTGGGCAGGTTATATAACCGATGAAATGTTAGCGGACTTTAAAGCAAAAACAGGTATTAATGCGACGTTTACACCGTACGGAACGAACGACGAGTTAATGAACTCACTGCGTGCTACAGATGGAACTGGCTTTGATATTATTATGCCGACAGTAGACCGTGTCCCAGGTTATGTAGATTACGATTTAATTCAGCCTCTTGATGTGAAAAGAGTTAACTGGGATGGTTGTTTGGAAAGCGCTTTATCCGGGTCGGATGTTGGCGGAATCGTAAATGGTAAGCGCTACTTCGCTCCATCTGATTGGGGAACCGAGGCGATTGCTTACAATAAGGACTATGCAAAAACCAGTAAAGAGCTAAGTTATGGTGATCTTTGGTTGCCAGAAAATGCGGGTGGCGTAACGGTTCGTGGTCACTCGGCTCTTGTCGGTATTGGGTTGTGGCTTGAAAAAGCGGGCAAACTTCCTTTCCCTCTTTTAGATTCTTACAAAACTGAAAAAGCCATGCGCGCAAATTTCGAAGTCATCTTAAAGGTTGCGGCCGAACATAAAGGTGCTCTTGCTCAGTTTTGGTCTACAGAAAATGAAGCGCAGGGGGCATTTCGCACCAACGGTGCGGTTATTGGCCAAACTTGGGATAGTACTGCCTTCAAGTTGCAATCAGAAGGCGAACCTATTGCCTACGGCGCGCCAAAAGAGGGTGCTCTGGCATGGATGGAAGGCTTTGTTATTCCTAAAAATGCCAATAACGTGGATTCAGTTTATGAATTTATTAACTGGTATTACACGCCTGAAGCGGGCGCGATGTTCGTTAAATCCACTGGTTATAACTCTACATCAAAAGGTGCGGATGCTTTATTGCCAGCTGAAACTAAGCAGTTCTTCCAAGACTCTTACAGCGAACAAGATCTAGCCAACCTATGGTGGTGGCCTATTCAAGAACCATGGTACGTTGCATTGCGTAACGAATACCAAGACCGTTACTTGTCTGCATAACCTCGAAGGCCCCTTGTGATTGTATGTCACAAGGGGCTTTTTTGTATCGAGAAAAAATAACCAGCGAGAGAAATATGGATAGCAGTGTTCACCTAGATAATACCGTCATGCAATTTGGCGACTTTACCGCCATACAGAAAACCGATCTAACGATACAATCCGGAGAGTTTTTTAGTTTCTTAGGTCCTTCAGGTTGTGGCAAGACCACGATTTTAAATATGATTAGTGGCTTTATAGACCCAACACAGGGTGATATTAAAATTGGTGGTAAGAGCATGCGTGGCGTGCCTGCTAATAAACGTCCAACATCGATGATTTTTCAAAACCTCGCACTTTTTCCTCTTATGACAGTGGCCGAAAATATTGAGTTCGGCTTAGAGGTTCGCGGTGTTTCGAAAAGTGAGCGCAAAAAAGCCTCAGACCGCTTGCTCGAATTGGTGGCCCTGGAAGGCAGTGGGGCAAAAAAAGTTTCCGAGTTATCCGGTGGTCAAAGACAGCGAATTGCCATTGCACGTGCATTAGCTGTAGAGCCGCAAGTTTTGTTATTGGATGAGCCATTATCCGCATTAGATTTAAAATTACGCCAACATATGCGCACCGAGTTGAAAGCCATTCAGCGCAAAACAGGCATTACCTTTATCTATATTACCCATGACCAAGGCGAGGCGCTGACTATGTCAGACCGAGTGGCTGTGATGTCTGCAGGTCGCATTCAACAAGTTGCTGATCCTATTACTTTATATAGAGATCCCCATACCGCATTTGTTGCCTCTTTTGTGGGTGAGAACAATGGTGTCTCTGGCAAAGTCATTGATGTTAACTCGGGTCTTGTTGTGTTGGATTGTGGTGCGCTTGGTAAGTTAGCTGGGCGCTCACAGGGCAACATTGCTATTGGAACGGATGCCACGCTTTTTATTCGACCTGAGCACTTTAGGTTACAAGCAGAAAACGGAATGCACACCTTAGGAGCGACTATTGACGAGGTGAATTTTGAAGGGGCTTATCTGACATTAAATGCCAAAACGCCTGCCGAGCAAGCATTGTCTATTCAACTTGGAACCCACCAGTTCACTGAATCGTTGAAAAAGGGCGCGCCTGTTAGCCTTTCTTATAATGAGCGAGATGCCATTGTGATTGCAGGAGAGGGTCATGTTTAGTCAGCTAAAGTCGCGGTTCGGTAGCGGATTGGCGGTTGGCATTATAGGTATGATTGCGATTTGGTTGATAGGCTTAGTGATTTTGCCTCAGATCTTGATGGTGGATTACTCATTTCGTCCGAATCTATTACCTGCCGACATTGGCGGGCCAAAAGACGTCTATTCACTGACAAATTACGAGACGTTGTTTAGCAATAAAATACACTTGGCCATTTTCTTCAAAACCATCTGGTCAAGCGTGCTAGTAACGGGATTAACGTTAGTTGTTAGTTATCCAATTGCGTTTTACCTCGCTAAAGTCGCGACTCCTCAAAAGGCTGCGCTTTGTTTGTTGCTATTGATTATTCCGTTTTGGATCAATGAAATTCTGCGCACATTTTCTTGGTACATCATCCTAGCTTATAAAGGACCGCTGAATGCTCTGTTACTAGGGCTGGGGCTGATCGATCGACCTATTCGGTTTTTATCCGGTGATGGTGGTGTGCTTATCGGTATGGTTTACGCCTACATCTTGTTTATGATCTTTCCTATATACAACGCGATTGAGAGCTTGGACACCAATCAAATTAAAGCGGCGCGTAATTTAGGCGCTGGCTGGATCCGTACTCATTGGCGTGTAGTGATTCCTCATGCCAAGCCGGGTATTGCGACAGGTTGTATTATGACCTTTATGTTGGCGGCGGGTAGTTATGCAGTGCCTGCTTTATTGGGCTCACCGGGAAGTCGCTGGTTCACGCAAATTATTTATAATTGGTTTTTTGAAGGTGGTGACTGGAACCAAGGTGCTGCGTATGCATTCTTGTTGTTAATTATCTGTATCGGTTTCATCGCCTTGGTGATGCGTATCTTTAAAGTAGGTTTGGGGGACATTGCAAAATGAAATCCGAAACTATCATGCGCTTCGCCGTACGTTTTTATATTGGCGTGTTTTTTGTCTATCTATTCACACCGCTTATTATTATGGGGCTGGCAACGTTTAACGATAGCCGATTCCCTACCGTGTCCCCTTGGAAAGGGGCAACGCTCAAATGGTTTGAGGCGCTTGCTCAAGATGGTGCTATGTGGACTGCCTTATGGACCAGCGTCATAGTGGCTGCCGGTGTACTGGTGGTTGCTGTGCCGATTGGTATTTGTTGTGCTTTGTTTTTATCGACGGTGCAGGGCAGAGGGAAAACCTTTCTGTATTCATTGATGATGTCTCCGCTATTAACACCGGGTGTAATTGTGGGGATTTCGACACTTATCTTTTGGAAAGGATTGTCGGTTAGTGGTGGTGTATTCCTAACTGTGATTGCTCAGACTACTTTTATTGCTGCTTATGTCATGTTGATGGTGTTGGCTCGTTTGCAGCGATTTGATCGTACGCTTGAAAATGCAGCGTTAAGTTTGGGGGCAACTCAATGGCAAGCGTTCCGACGTATTCTTTTGCCTTATTTGAAGCCTGCAATTTTCTCGGCAGCAGCAATTGCTTTTTTACAATCGTTTGAAAACTACAACACGACGTTGTTTGTTAAAGGCTATGACACGACATTAACCGTTTACATTGCTTCCAAGGTAAGAACAGGGTTAACACCTGCGGTAAATGCGCTAGGGTTAGTGATGATTTCTGTCACTATCTTGTTAGCTGTCATTTACGAACTGAAGCGTCGTCGAGAGCTCTCTAGTAGTTCATCATAATATAGAGTGCTTTAATTGCGATCGAAAAGGCCACTATTTGTACAAATAGTGGCCTTTTCTATGTCTTTTGATTGTTTATTAATCGGATTTTTCTGTTGAAGCAAATAAATATGACAAAATGATAAAAAACCTCAGAAAAGGGTTGCACAAAATCTGTAGATCCTTAATATACGCCCTCGCTGACACGGACAAGGCTTCAGAGCAACGAAGACCAAGTTCAACTAACTAAATATGATTTGGTTAGTCATTCAAGTTAGCACGCTCTTTAAAATAGATAATCAGATAATTTGTGTGGGCGCTCGCTAGAGGCTTCAGAAGATTGTCCGGATTGGTTTTTAACTGATTCGAGATGATCAAAAAAATTGAAGTCTTGCGAAACGTCTAACACGTCAATTCGCTTTATGTTGGCTTATTGTTCTTAGGGATGATGAGTCGATTAAGTTATTGTTAGTGTAATAGATTTTGAGTAAGCAA
>NZ_QPJQ01000009.1 GCF_003337275.1 Marinomonas foliarum
ATACGATAAAGCATCAGCAATGATGAACATCGGTTTAATACTTGATCCACGTTATTTCAAAACAGAATTGTTAAAGATCCAAGCACGTATTCGCGTGTTTTGAGACAAGTCGAAAGACAATGCAATCAACGCATAGCTCAAAACAAACGCAAAACGAATTGCTTGACGATCATAGAGGCGTTGAACCACCTGATCCCATCCCGAACTCAGAAGTGAAAAGCGCCATCGCCGATGGTAGTGTGGGAGATCCCATGTGAGAGTAGGTCGTCGTCAAGCTTTATATTAAGAGAAACCCCGTCCTGCTCAGCAGGTCGGGGTTTTTTCGTTATGGGGAATCACCATCGCCCATGCTAGTCCCGCAAGGAGATAAGTATGTGGGGCTCTTTATAACAGACAGGCATGTAAGAGTAGATCGTCCCGCAATAGGGGAAGTATCATCAAGCTTTATATTAACAAGGCCCTGATAGCTATGCTGTCAGGGCTTTTTTTCGTCTGGAGAAGGCCGCTCAAGAAAAGTTATCTTCACTCTAATAAGCTTAAGCAATAGCTTCATTCCAGCTTACCAATGTTTTATTTAGCTTAATTAGCTTGTATCAATATCGTAGGTTACAAGGCTTACTAATATCCAAATAAAGTTCAAACAATTTTAAACCTTAGGCTGCCAGCTTTAATTTTAAAGATTCATGTCTACAATGAATAGACTGTTTAATTAAACAAGGAGTTTGAGATGGCAAAAGTGTTAGTTCTTTATTACTCAAGTTATGGTCACATCGAAGCAATGGCTAATGAAATAGCGGAAGGTGCCCGCGGTGCGGGCGCTCAAGTGGATATTAAACGAGTTCCCGAGCTTATGCCGGAAGACGTTGCTAAAAGCTCTGGCGTGAAGCTAGATCAAGATGCTCCCGTTGCCAAACCTGATGACTTGGTGAATTATGATGCCGTGATTTTTGGTTCGCCAACACGCTTCGGTAATATGGCATCTCAAATGAGAAACTTCTTGGACATGACTGGCGGATTATGGGCTGAAGGTAAACTTGTTGGTAAAGTCGGTAGTGTATTTACTTCTACTGGTACCGGCGGTGGCAACGAAACCACTGTGCAATCTTTCCATACGACGTTATTCCATCATGGTTTTGTGGTTGTTGGTCTGCCTTATTCTTGTCCAGAATTAGCTGATGTCAGTGAAGTAAAAGGCGGCTCTCCACTAGGAGCAGGAACCATTGCGGGTGCTGACGGTAGTCGTCAGCCTTCACAAAAAGAAATCGCGATGGCGCGATTCCAAGGTAAGCATGTGGCTGAAATTGCGGCTAAGCTTAGTGCATAGAACCCAATACAATATTTAAAAGGGCAAGCTGGAACGTTTGCCCTTTTTTATACCAATAAACCTATCCACATAGAGAGGAAAGTCAGCTTTTATTATTTGTTAATAAGTTAGACACTTATCCACTTCGTTTGCAGCACCTAGAATCACGGCAACACGTTGGTGGATAGCTTCTGGCTGAATATCGAGAATGCGTTGAGTGTGGGTATGAGCCTTGCCGCCAGCTTGTTCTAATAACATAGCCATTGGGTTTGCTTCATACATTAGGCGTAGCTTGCCTGCTTTAGATGGGTCTTTGTTATCCCAAGGGTATATGAAGATACCACCACGACAAAGAATACGATGCACGTCACCTACCATAGCAGCGACCCAGCGCATATTGAAGTTCTTATCACGAGTACCTTCTTTACCTTTCACTAAGTCACTCACATAGTTCTGCATATTGACTGACCAAAAACGCTGGTTCGACATATTAATAGCGAATTCTTGAGTATCTTGTGCTACTTGAACTTTTTCACGAGTTAGTGTGAAAACATGGTTAACTGGATCATAAGTAAACATGTTGACGCCATTGCCTGTTGTAAGAACCAACATGGTTGATGGGCCATATAAAACATAACCGGCAGCTACTTGTTCTTTACCAGGAATTAGAAAATCAGCTTCAGTAGCTGGTTTATCACCAGTTTGGCGGTAGATGGAGAAGATTGTTCCGACCATAGCATTAATGTCGATATTCGATGAACCATCTAATGGGTCAAAGGCGATGAAGTATTCTCCATCTGTATTAGCGGGAACTATGTAGTCTTCTTCTTCTGAAGCAATGGCTCTTACTGCTGGGCAAGCAAGCAGTGCTTCTTTAAGCATGTCGTTAGAAATAACATCCAGTTTCTTTTGCTCTTCACCCTGAACATTTTCATTGCCAGCCATACCTAAAATACCTGCAAGCGAGCCTTGTTTTAGTGCATCAGATATCGCGATGCAGGTATCAGTTGTTACTGTTAAAACTGCTTGTAATGACGTTGGTGTTGCACTGGATGCTAAAACATCAGGTAGGTTTTGCATGGTCTGGCATTTCCTTGTTATTTGAAGTTGCCGAAATTATGCCATTCTAGTTACTTAGTGTCAGCCAAGGTTGTGTTTTGATCATAAAATAAATAGGGAAAACGGATATTTTCGGATAATCTACGCAAAATACTGAAAAGGAATCTTTATGTCTGATTTTATTGTTCATCATCTGGAACTAAATGGTCAAGGCGGTGCGACAGCATTATCTTCTCTCGATTTACCTACAGTTGTTCCTGAAAGTGGCTGTCGCTGGATACACTTAGATTGCCTTGAGGAGGAAGGGTTTACATGGCTCTCAGATTTAGAGGGAATTCCTGAAACAGCAGTAGAAGCTTTATTCGCTGAAGAAACCCGCCCACGTGCGGTAAAGATGGGAGATGGTTTATTACTGACGTTACGAGGCGTTAATTTAAACCCAGAATCTAACCCTTCCGACATGGTGTCTCTGCGACTTTGGGTAACGCCACATTTTATCGTGTCTAGCCGTCGTCGTAAGCTTTTGTCTGTACAAGATACAGTGAAGAATCTTGTTAACAATGAAGGCCCAACGAATACTGGTGATATTGTGGCGACTTTAACCGAGACATTGACTGGCCGCATGGCGAAAATTATCCATGACTTAGAGGATGAGTTAGCGGACTTAGAGGAAAGCATTGGAGAGGGGATTGAAGCTGATCAGCGTGATTCTCTTGTACAACGTCGCCTTGAAACGATTCGCTTAAGACGTTTTCTTGTACCTCAGAAAGAAGCGATCAATAAATTAGCTCAAGAGTCACTTACTTGGATGACTCCTGATCAAACATCACAAGTGCATGAAGCTGCCAACGATATCACTCGTTATGTCGAAGGGTTAGAGTCATTGCGTGAACGCTGTTTATTGATGCAGGAAGAGTTTGCCAATTTACAGGCTGAAAAGATGAACGCTCGAATGTACGTATTATCGATTCTGTCTGGCATTTTTATGCCTCTAGGCTTTTTAACCGGTTTGTTTGGTATCAACATTGGCGGTATGCCGGGTACAGATAATGGTTCAGCGTTTTGGCTATTTTGTATCGCTTTAGTGGTACTAGGCGGTGGCCAATTTGTGGTAATGAGAAAAAGCCGCTGGTTTTGAGAAAGCGGCCTTTCCTTATCTTATGAATAGCAACAAAAACACTGAAGATTATTTCTTCAGTGTTTTAACGCCATCTTTTGTGGCTAACAGCAAAATATCCGCAGAACGTTTTGCAAACAAGCCATTTGTCACCACACCAACAATGCTGTCGATACTTTTTTCTAGCGCGATAGGATCAAGAATTTCTAGATTATAGACATCTAAAATATGGTTGCCATTGTCGGTAACAACGCCTTCACGATAAACCGGGTCACCGCCTAGTTTTACTAATTCACGAGCTACATGGCCGCGTGCCATTGGAATGATTTCTACAGGAAGAGGGAAATCCCCCAGTAATTTAACTAGCTTGGATTCATCCGCAATACAGACAAATTCGTCACTGCATGCCGCCACGATTTTTTCGCGGGTTAATGCCGCACCGCCGCCTTTGATTAAGTGTAAGTGTTCATCTGACTCATCCGCCCCATCAACGTACACGCGAATGCTATCAACGCTGTTTAGGTTATAAACAGGAATTCCATGCTTTTTTAGTCGCTCTGCAGACGCTTCTGAACTTGCTACAGTGCCGTCAAATAAGCTTTTGTGTTTAGCTAATTCATCAATAAAAAGGTTTGCTGTCGAGCCTGTGCCAACACCGACGATAGTGTCGGTTTCTAACATAGGAAGAATGTAAGCTACCGCAGCTTCTGCAACGGCTTGTTTTAATTCGTCTTGCGTCATGGTGATGTTCACCTTCTATTATAGTTTTACAAGGGGGCGGTATTGTTCGGCTTACTTATAATGATAAGCGACCTCTGATAGTGGTCGTATTATAGGCGCTTAAACAGATGATTGTTACCCCTGCTTTATGCGCTCATTTAACGATTTTATGCTTTTTTCATCTTGGTTTAGAGGCTATCTGTCTTTGCGCCCAGTGAGTTGAAAGAGTATATTTCCTACTCGGTTTTTTTTGACTAGCAGTCAGCGTAGATGTCGTTTAGAACATCGTGTTGTCGATTTATATTCGTTTAGGAAGCACTATGCCTCATACCATGATTAAAAAGATTCTACAGGCGCGCGTTTATGACGTTGCCGTAGAAACACCACTATCTCGTGCCAATCAGTTGTCGAATCGATTAGGTAACGAGATTATTTTGAAGCGAGAAGATTTACAGCCTGTTTTCTCTTTCAAAATTCGTGGGGCATACAACAAGATTTGTCAGTTAACACCAGAAGAGCGTGCTCGAGGTGTTATTGCTGCGTCGGCAGGTAACCACGCACAAGGTTTGGCCTTGGCGGCGAAAAAACTGGGTATTCAAGCGACTATTGTAATGCCTGCAACGACGCCAGAAGTGAAAGTCAGCGCGGTGCGTAATCATGGCGCGGAAGTGGTTTTGTTCGGTGATGCTTTTGATGAAGCGTCGGCAAAATCTCGTGAAATTATGGAAAAAACCGGCCAAGTTTACGTTCATCCATTCGATGACCTAGACACGATTGCAGGTCAAGGCACGATCGGCATGGAAATTCTTCATCAGCACGAAGGTAATATCGACGCGATCTTTATTCCTGTCGGCGGCGGCGGTTTGATCGCAGGAGTGTCGGCTTATATCAAATATCTTCGTCCAGACATTAAAATCATCGGCGTAGAACCAGAAGACGCTGCTTGTCTAAAAATTGCCTTAGAAAAAGGCAAACCCACTCGCTTGCCGACAGTGGGGATTTTTGCCGAAGGTGTAGCTGTGGCAGAAATTGGTAAGAATACTTTTGCGATTGCTAAAGATACTGTTGACGAAGTGATCACTGTTACAACCGATGAAATGTGTGCGGCGATCAAAGACATTTACGATGATACACGTGCGATTACTGAACCTGCTGGTGCGTGTGCCTTGGCGGGCTTGAAAAAATACATCGAGCGTGAAGATGCAAAAGGCCAAACGCTTATCGCCATCAATAGTGGTGCGAACGTCAACTTTGACCGCTTGCGCCATGTTTCTGAGCGAGCGGAATTGGGCGAGAAACGCGAAGCCATTATTGCCGTGAAGATTCCAGAACATCCAGGTAGCTTTAAAGATTTCTGCCAAGCCTTGGTGGGCCGTAATATTACAGAATTTAATTATCGTTATGGCGATGACCAAGAAGCCGTTATTTTTGTTGGCGTCGCTTTAGGTGGCAGTCCGCATAGTCGTAAAGAGCTATTGGAGGACCTGAAAGATTACGAGATCACAGATTTAACCGACGATGAAACGACCAAAGTTCATGTCCGTCATATGATTGGTGGGCATTTACGCAGCGATAAAGGCGAGTTGTTGTACAGCTTTGAATTCCCTGAACGTCCAGGAGCTTTGTTGAAATTCTTAAACACGCTTGGTGGTCAATGGAATATTTCCATGTTCCATTATCGTAATCATGGCGATGCCTATGGGCGTGTTTTGGTTGGGTTGCAAGCGGTAGGAGAAGAAACCGATGTGACTAAATTCTTAGATGAGCTGGGCTATCCTTATCAAGACGAAAATAACAACGATGCTTGTAAGCTGTTCTTTCGCTAAAAGCGTGAAAATCGGTTATCATTAGCGCAACTATTTTTTGAATTCAGCCCTCTCATTGGTGACAGTGAGAGGGCTGTGTGATTCTAATATGTCGCTATTCTTAGTGACATATTTACTGTTTAAAGGTCTCCCTTGTGAATATTCAAACTCTTCTAAATCAACGCATTCAAGCGGCTATGGTTGCGGCTGGCGCATCTGATACTGCGCAAGCGTTAGTGCGTCAATCGGCAAAAGTTCAATTTGGTGATTACCAGGCAAATGGCATTATGGGCGCGGCGAAAGCGCTTAAAATGAACCCTCGTGATTTTGCCCAAGCCACACTTGAGAAATTGGATATTTCAGATCTTGCCGACAAAGTCGAAATCGCCGGGCCTGGTTTTATCAATATCTTCTTGAAAAATATTTGGTTAAGTAAAGAGTTGGTGCAATTGCGTACCAGTGAGCGTCTTGATGTAAATCCAGTTGAAACGCCTGAAACGGTTGTGGTGGATTACTCTGCACCAAACCTCGCTAAAGAAATGCACGTGGGCCATTTACGTTCGACGGTGATTGGCGATGCCGTTGTTCGTACGCTGGAGTTTTTTGGTCATCATGTGGTTCGTCAAAATCACGTAGGTGATTGGGGAACGCAATTCGGTATGTTGTTGGCGTACATGGAACGCCTACGCGCCGAAAATGCCAAGATCAGTATGGCCCTTGCTGACCTTGAAACTTTTTACCGTGCCGCTAAAACCTGCTTTGACGAGGATGAAGCTTTTGCTGCTCGTGCTCGTGAATTGGTTGTTTCCTTGCAGTCTGGTGATGAAGAATGCTTGGCGCTTTGGGATGAGTTTATCGAAATCTCTATGGCGCACTGTGAAGAAACCTACAAGATGCTTGGTGTATCTTTAGAGCGCCAGCACGTAATGCCTGAAAGTGCCTACAACGATGATTTGGCGAACGTGGTTAGTGAGCTGAAAGAACAGGGTATGTTGCAAGAATCTAATGGCGCACAGTGTGTATTCATGGAGGAGTTTGCTAATAAAGAAGGCGAGATTACGCCGGTTATCGTGCAGAAAACCGGTGGCGGTTTCTTGTATGCGACAACCGATTTAGCGGCGGTACGTTTCCGTCAGCATACCTTGAATGCCAACCGTGTGTTGTATTTTGTGGATGCGCGCCAGTCTTTGCATTTCCAGCAGATTTTTACCTTGTCTCGTAAAGCAGGCTTTGTAAAACCAGAAACTCAATTGGAACACATGCCGTTTGGTACTGTGATGGGCAGCGATGGGAAACCATTCAAAACTCGTTCTGGCGGCGTAGCGAAATTGTCTTCTTTGTTGGAAGAGGCTCAAGAGCGTGCTTATCAATTGGTGGCGTCGAAGAACCCAGATATGAGTGAAGAAGAGCTACGTAACATCGGTCGTATAGTCGGTATTGCGTCGGTTAAATACGCTGACCTATCGAAAAACCGTACCAGTGATTACGTGTTCAATTGGGACACCATGTTGAGCTTTGAAGGCAACACAGCACCTTATTTGTTGTACGCTTATTCTCGCGTAGCAAGTATCGTTAAACGCTCTGAAATCGATCTAGCGAGCCTGGCAGGTGATATTTCGGTTGAAGAACCACAAGAACGCGCCTTAGCGATGAAATTGTGTCAGTTTGAAGAGGCTATTCAACAGGTTGCTAATGACGGTATGCCGCACTTCTTGTGTGCTTACCTGTACGATTTAGCGGGTACCTTTATGACTTTCTACGAAGCTTGTCCTATTTTGAACGCCGAAGATGACGTGAAACATAGCCGTCTGCAATTGGCTTTGAATACAGCCTCAACTCTGAAGCTTGGCCTGTCTTTGCTAGGGATTGAAACACTAGAGCGAATGTAAAATTTCTCTACTGTTTTGTTTTAATGAAGAAAATAAAAGGCGCTTTTCTAGTTGATTAGCGCCTTTTATGTTTTAAATCTTAAGTGACATAATCCACACGTAAAATAGGATTAATAAAGAGGAATAATCAGCAGATGAGAATTTATATAGCCTACACTGGAGGCACGATTGGTATGGTGCCTTCAGAGGAAGGCTTAATACCCGATGCGGCCTTTGCTGACCATCTTACTCTACACTTAAATGCATCCGATGAGCTTGCCCACGACTTTGTAATCACTAGTTACCCAAGTTTGATTGATTCATCCAATGCTACGCCGAAAGACTGGCAAACTATCGCTCGTGATATAGAAAGCAAATGGCATGACTTCGATGCCTTTATTGTTCTGCACGGTACAGATACCATGGCTTATACCTCAGCGGCGTTGTCCTTTATGTTTGCCCGCAGTGACAAACCTATTATTGTCACGGGTTCGCAAGTGCCCATGTATAAAGTGCGAACTGATGCCATGATTAATGTGATGGGCGCCATATCTGCTTGCGAAGAGCTTACTTGTGAAAATTATAAAAAAGGTGTGTTTCTATTCTTTGCTGGTCGTTTGATCGAAGGCGACCGAGCTCATAAAGCGCACACCAGTGATTGGCAAGCCTTCAGCTCTCCAAACTGCCCAGAGAGAGGCGTGTTAGGCATCGATTGGCGCTGGCGCTCTGTCGATGTTGCTAAGCAACCAATGCAAATTCAGATTCCAGAAATGCAAGAAGGTTCTGTAACTATTTTGCCTGTCTTCCCTGGTGTTCAAGCTGCTCATTGGCAAGGCTTGTTGAGTGAAAACGTAAAAGGCGCGGTGTTATTAAGTTATGGCGCTGGTAATGCCCCTGATAAAGATCCTGCTCTTTTAGCGCTATTAAAAACCGCTTCAGAACGCGGCGTGGTGATTGTCAATGTGAGTCAATGTGGCGCGGGAAGCGTGGCGGCAGGCGCTTATGCTGCAGGTTCTGCATTGGTTAAAGCGGGTGTAGTGTCAGGAGGGGATATGACTTACGAAGCCTCGTTTGTGAAATTGAGCTTCTTGATCGGTTTAGGCCTTTCGAGCGAAGAAATTAAAAGCAGCTTCTCATAACGAAAAGCTAAAAGGAATTTTGTATGGCATTTTTATATGTGCTTTTAGTGTCGATTTGGTCAACAGGCTTTATCACTGGCAAACTTATCGTCGGTCTGATTGATCCTAACGTTTTTTTAAGTATTCGTTTTGTGTTGGCGGGCTTGTTGTTTCTTGTCATTGCCTTGTGGCAGCGTCGACGCTTTCCTGCATTGAAAGAGTTACCCAAGCACATTATTGCCGGTATGTTGATGAATGGTTTTTACTTGGGCTTTGCCTATGTTGCCATTGCAAAAGGCTTGCCCGCTGGCGTTATGGCCTTAATTGGCGCATTACAGCCAGCCTTGGTGGCGCTACTTGCCTTCTTGTTGATCAAGGAGAAAACGTCTTTGAAAGGTGTCCTCGGCATGCTTGTTGGCATCGTTGGGCTCGTGTTGGTTATCAGTCCAGCACTAGAGTTAGATATGAGTCATGGTGGAGTCACTTTGCTAACGTTTACCTTAGCTTGCGCAGCAATATTTACCTTATCTCTTGGTGTGACCTATCAAAAGATGTCCATATCATCGTCGGATATTTTTAGCTCAATGGCGATTCAAAACCTCGCTGCGAGCGTTGTCTCGATAGGCTTTATGTTGCTACTCGGTGAAACCTTGTTTGCAGTGCAGTTGGAGTCCTTCTTACTCGTTATCTGGGGTGTGCTCGTTTTATCTGGCGGCGGCGTTTTCTTGATGGTGTGGTTATTGAGAAAAGTCAGAGCATCACAGGTGTCGACTATGCTGCTATTGGCCCCGCCATTAGCCGCAATAGAAAGTTACTTTCTATTTAGTGAATCCATGACCATGATTCAGATTATCGGCTTTGTCATAACGATTGTTGGTGTGTATTTCAGTCGAGCAAAAACCAGTGAGGCATGAGGAAAGAGAAGAAAGGCGGTTTTAGCTTTTCTTCTCAAGGATTCTGATTTTGGCTTCCGTACGATCAATCAAGGTACCAAAGCCCTCTATTTCATCGACAAAATTGTTGAATTCAATTTTGCTTGGCAGCAGCTGGCTGTCAGTTTGTAGATGGTGAACCATCTGCATTCTGGCGTTGGTGGTAAACTCTTTGCTCCAAGACCATTGAGCACGAAATAGTCGAGCTAGAGCCGCTGCCGACAAATCGCCAATGTGATCAGCAAGCAATTCTTCCCAATCAAATTCGAAGTTTTCCATCACTTTATGCAGTGTCATTAAGGCTTGAGCATTACCCTGAATGCGCAGGTCGCCATCAAAGAAACCATCGCCGTCGAGCAATTTCCGGTAGGCTACACTCGGTCCTTTAACAAGAGTATCTAGTCGTGGGTCGAGTTCGATCTCATCCAAGCTCTCTGGTCGGTCTAGCATCACGCCCTGTTCGAGGATGTGAATCTGTAGAATAAAAGAGAAGTCTTCTATATAAAGAAAAACCTGTTGACCAGCTAATTTGCCTAGTCGCTCCTGTGATGGTGTGTCTTGTTTAAGGGCGAGGTTGATCGCATTTTCAATCGCGCTAAGAGCCGATAAACTAAGTGAACCCATAAAAATATCTTCCCGATAATGGCTTAAATACGGTTAAAACTAAAGCTGGTGGATTTGAATCACTGCAGTGTCACGCGTCTGGCCTTCTTTTTCAAGGCGATCCAGGTACATTTGCCAGAGTTCATCATGGTTTTTACCGATGTTATAGAGATATTCCCACGTATAGAGGCCTGTATCGTGCCCATCATCAAAAGATATCTTAAGTGCATAATTACCAGCACCTTCTACGTTATTGATACCAACGTGCTTTTTACCGTATTGCAGAATAGGGATTTGTAACCCGTGACCACGCACTTCAGCAGAAGGTGAATGTACTCGAAGATATTCTGCGCTTAGGCGGAAGCTCTGCCCATCAGCAAAGGCGATGGCCAATTCACGGGACTGTTTATGGTAGTTAATTGAAGTTGGCGTAGGCGTTGCCATGGTCTTGTTTCCTATATTACCCCTTCAATGAAGGGGTATGTTATATGGTTGAATCAATTATAGGATGTATTGGCTTAGGTCTTCGTCTTCAGCGATTTCCCCAAGTTGTTCATCTACATAAGCTGCAGTAATGTCGACGGTCTGATCATCAGGCATATCGCTAGCAGAATAAGACACTTCTTCAAGTAAGCGTTCAAGTACCGTATGCAAGCGGCGGGCGCCGATGTTTTCTGTGCGTTCATTCACTTGGAATGCGATCTCTGCAATACGATGAATACCTTCTTCGGTGAAGTTTAAATTGATATTTTCTGTTTTCGCCAGCGCCACATATTGTTTAGTAAGAGAGGCACTTGGCTCTACCAAGATACGCTTGAAGTCGTTTACTGTTAGTGCATCTAATTCAACACGAATCGGTAGGCGACCTTGCAGTTCCGGAATTAAGTCGGATGGCTTAGACAGATGGAAGGCACCAGACGCAATAAATAGGATATGGTCAGTTTTGACCATGCCGTATTTTGTGCTAACTGTACAACCTTCGACTAATGGTAGTAAGTCACGTTGTACGCCTTCACGAGAAACTTCACCACCAGAACGTTCAGAGCTTTTTGCCACTTTATCGATTTCATCTAAGAATACGATTCCGTTTTGCTCAACCGCTTCAACCGCACGGGCTTTTAGCTCTTCTTCGTTAACCAGTTTCGCGGCTTCTTCATCACGAACTTGGCGTAAGGCTTCTTTGACTTTCAATTTACGCTTTTTGGTTTTTTGTGAGCCAAAGCTAGAAAACATGTTTTGCAGCTGGCTGGTCATCTCTTCCATTCCAGGTGGTGTCATGATTTCTACACCCATTGGCGAGTCAGCAACATCGATGTCGATTTCTTTATCGTCCAGTTGGCCTTCGCGTAATTTCTTGCGAAAAGTCTGGCGCGTGCTGTTGTCTTCTAGTTCCGGGTCGCCGCCACGAGCGGGTGGTAATAGCACATCAAGAATACGGTCTTCTGCTGCGTCTTCAGCTTTATGGCGCAATTTTGCGGTTTCTTGCTCACGCAGCATTTTGATTGCCATTTCGACCAGGTCACGGATGATGGATTCCACATCGCGGCCAACATAGCCTACTTCGGTAAATTTAGTGGCTTCGATCTTAATGAATGGCGCGTTAGATAGCTTGGCTAAACGACGAGCTATTTCAGTTTTACCAACACCAGTTGGCCCAATCATCAAAATATTTTTTGGTGTAACTTCCGCACGCATGTCTTCAGGAAGTTGCATGCGACGCCAGCGATTGCGTAGTGCGATGGCAACAGCGCGCTTTGCTTTTTGCTGACCAATAATGTGATTGTCTAAGGCGTTAACCGTCTCTCTTGGGGTCATGCTGCTCATTATCAATTCTCTTCTATGTTCTTGAATGATGTTGTCTGCGTTGTAGACTACTACTCTAGGCGGATTTGTCTTCAAGCTGCGGGTCTATCGTAATTTCTTCGATGGTTAGGCTGTGATTGGTAAAGACACAGATGTCTGCTGCAATATTAAGGCTTTTCTCGACAATGTCTTTTGCTGTTAGGTCTGTGTTGTCGATTAAGGCACGAGCTGCTGCTTCTGCGTAATTGCCACCAGAGCCAATGGCTAATGCGCCGTGCTGCGGCTCAACAACATCGCCAGTTCCTGTAATGATTAGTGTGCTTTCTTTATTGGCAACTATCAGCATAGCTTCTAACTTGCGTAATGCGCGGTCGGATCGCCAGTCTTTGGCAAGATCTACAGCGGCGCGAACAAGTTGGCCTTGGTGTTTTTCTAACTGGCCTTCGAAGCGTTCGAATAGAGTGAAGGCATCCGCTGTACCGCCAGCGAAGCCAGCAATCACTTCACCATGGTATAAGCGACGCACTTTACGAGCATTGCCTTTCATCACAGTGTTGCCTAAAGATACTTGTCCATCGCCGCCTACGACGACTTGGTTGCCTTTGCGTACAGTAAGAATCGTTGTCATGGGTCTACTCCAGTTTCGATTCTAATAAAATGGGGGCGAGCAGAAGGATTTCAAGCAAGGATTGCATACAGAGTTAGCTTCCATTTTCTGTATGCAATCTATACGAGATTGAGAGAAAGGTTATTGTTCTTTTTTTACTTTGTAAGAATAGGGAGAGATATCCATTGAAACGAGCTTGTCTTCGGCTCGATTCATTTTAGAGCGCGATTCATAAGGGCCTAATACCACGCGGTACCAAGGTTGTTCCCCTTGCCCTATGGTTTTTCGAATGCTGCTTTCTACGAGCCCAGATAGGATGAGCTGGGCTCGCATGCGATCTGCGTCTTCAGGGTTTCTGAAAGAAGCGGCTTGCAGCATGTAATAGAAATCTTGCTCGCCACGAGGCGTAGATTGATACGCATCTACATGGCTGGTATCGACTTTGCTATCTTGCAATATTTGGTAAAACTCGAAGGTGTCCTTTTTCGGCATCACCTTGATAACTTCTTCTTTCTTAACTGGAGTAGGCTTAGGTTTTGGCGTTACTTTTATTTTCTCTACCGGTACAGGCACTGATTTCGGTGCGACTTGGTTCAGTTGCGTTAGTCCATAAATAAAAGCCACAAGGATTGCAGGTACCAGCAGCCATAACCACCATGCTGTTTTGCGTTTCTGTGGTGGGGGCGTTCGACGAGTTGCCCCTTTTTTGGGACGGCTTCCTTTTGCTGCAATTTGAATGGGGCTAAACATAATTTTGGCTTTTTGCTATGTGTAAATAGGATACTGGATCAATTGCGCACATTATGCGTGCAAGATCAGTAAGTTTCCAGTGGATCTACATCAATTGCAAAACGAATTCTGTGTTGTCGAGTAGACTGCTCTAGCCAATCACTGATCATTTGGGTTGCTTGATGCAAAGGTGCTCGGTGGGCGGCTTTGATCGAAATCAGCGCTCGATGCTGTCCAGCCTTACGAACTATGATGGCTGCGTAAGGTCCAACCAGATAAACATCCTTTGCAAAGTAGGGTTCAAGGTCATTTCTCATGGCAGATAATAACTGCATGGCTTCTTGTTCATTACCCGATTCGGCTCGCACTATAACCTGATGATAAAAGGGTGGAAGCGAAAGCGATTTACGTTCAGCCAAGCCATCTATAGCAAAATGCTCGTAGCCAAGATTGCATAAACATTCGATTGCGGCATGGTCTGGGTGATATGTCTGTAGCAAAACGTGTCCAGGCTTTTTGGCACGACCAGCACGACCAGCGACTTGGGTAATAAGCTGAGCAGTTCGTTCCATACCTCGAAAATCGGACGAAAATAGGCCCGCATCAGCATCCATGATAATCACCAAGGTGACGTTGGGAAAGTGATGACCTTTAGCCAGCATTTGCGTGCCGATTAAAATAGCTTGATCGTGTTCATGTATTTTTTGGGTTAGTTTCGCCATGGCAGACTTACGTTGGGTGCTGTCGCGGTCTATGCGTAGGATTGGCACTTCTTTGAATAGGGTGCTGAGTTGAGTTTCGATTTGCTCTGTGCCTTCACCGACGGTAAATAGTTCTTCTGATTGACACTCAGGGCAAGTGTGAAGAAGGGCTTTTTGCGTGTCGCAATGATGGCAGTGTAGTTTATTCGCGCGCTTATGGACGGTAAGGTTGACATCGCAATGATCACACGCAGCGATCCAACCGCATTGGTGACACATTAACGTAGGGGCGTAGCCTCGACGGTTTAAAAACACCAAGACTTGTTCCTTACGCTCTAAGCAGAGTTTCATACTGGCAAGTGCTTGTTCGCTGAAGCCATGCACGAGTGTTTTTCCGCGTAGGTCTACTCTTTCCATTTCTGGAATGTGGGCATTGCCAGCTCGTTGGCGAAGCTTTAACCAAGCAAAACGTTTTTGTAGTGCATTCGTTAAGCTTTCATAAGACGGTGTAGCCGAGGCAAGTAGTACTGGAATATTCAGCGCTTGAGCGCGCTTTACCGCAAGGTCTCGAGCGTGATAACGAAAGCCTTCATGTTGCTTATAGGAGGTGTCGTGCTCTTCATCAATGACAATCATGCCGAGGTTAGGAGCGGGGATGAAAGCCGCAGAACGTGTGCCAATGATGATTTTTGCATGGCCGCTGGCGGCCAATAGCCAAGCATCCAGACGCTCTCTATCGCTCATGTTGGAGTGCATTAAGACAATGTCAGTATTAAATCGAATTTCGAATCGCTTCAGGGTTTGTGGTGTTAGACCTATTTCTGGCACCATCACTAACACTTGCTTGCCTTCTTCTATTAGGCGCTCCATGACTCGCAAGAATACTTCCGTTTTGCCGCTACCTGTTACGCCATCCAATAAGGCGACATTGAATTGATGGCGATAGTCTAATAAATGCTCTGTAGCCCTCATTTGTTCTGGGTTGAGAGTTGGTGGCACTTGAGTTTGGTGAGCGTGCTTTTCGCCACCTTTGTTAAAAGAGCGAGGTTCGCGTCGTAATAAGCCTTTTTCTTCTAAGCTCTTTCCCGCTGCAGGAGCAAGGTCTAACACAGAAGCCGCATGTTGGCTTAAACCGTTAGGATGCTGTTGCACTGCTTTCAAAAAGTCTTGCTGACGAGGAGCTCTGCTAAGTTGTTCAAGCGGTAGAGATTGACCTTGTTGCGTAGTGAACCACCAATTTTCTGTACGAAACTCTGCATTTTCACCTTTGCGAAGTAAGACTGGCAAGGCGTGAAATATCACGTCGCCAATAGGGTGGTGATAATAACGTGCAGCCCATTCACACAGCGCCATTAGCTCGGCACTAATCACAGGGCTTTCATCTTGGAGAGATGTCAGTGGCTTAACTTGTTCAGGGTCCCAGTCGCAGGTTTCGCTGAGGGCAACAATAACGCCAAGTCGGCTGCTTTTTCCGAAGGGAACTTTAACGCGCATGCCAGGTTTTAATTCATGCCTTAGGGCAATTGCTTTGGGAACTTTATAGTCAAAGAGTGTCCGCATTGGTACGGGCAAAGCGACTTTAATGTATGGGTGAAGTGTTAGAAGCGCTTCAGACATGCGTTAGGTTGAACCTTATAGTAAAGCAAAAATTAGAGTTCTTAGTGAATAAGATAAGTGTACGTCAGAGTGGTGACTAAGGGCGAGCCACATTTTTATAAGAAAAGCGTGATAAAAAGGTTGCTGATTGGATCATAGATCCCTAAAATACGCTGTTCTTGGATCCACTGTACAATGTCTGTACAACGAAACGTGCGGTGCTTGGCGAGGCGATAGCCCATTTATATATCGATCAAGTGGCGGCACACCAAACTTTAAGGTAACTACGATGAAAAAAGATATCCACCCAACTTACTCAGCGCTTACTGCAACTTGTACTTGTGGTAACACTTTGAACTTGAACTCAACACATGGTAAAGACATGCACATCGACGTATGTAGCAACTGTCACCCATTCTACACAGGCCAGCAAAAAATGTTGGATACTGGTGGTCGTGTTGATCGCTTCAACAAGCGTTTCGGAGCGCGTCGTACTACTAAGTAATTGGTGGAATGACTGTGATCTCTTTAAAAAAGCGCCAAGCTCTCTTGGCGCTTTTTTTGTTTTTGTCCTTTGCGGTTCAAGCTGAGGAGCTTTGTGTCGCGACTGGTCCGCTTGAAAAAGCAAAGATAAAACGCATTGTCGATGGCGATACAATTCATCTTGTTGATGGTCGAAAAGTTAGACTGGTGGGAATAGATACTCCCGAACTAGACCACAAAAAAGGCAATCATGAACCTTTTGCCGTTGAGGCGACAGAGTTTGTACGCTCTCGTCTTGATCAATATGTTTATATTCAAACAGCAAAGGTCGACAAGGATAGATATGGTCGTAAGTTGTACTATCTTTTCGATAAAGATCGTATTTCATTAACAAGTCAGCTACTATCCGAAGGACTTGGTTATCGTATTGCAATCCCTCCAAACCTAGCCTATCAGGCTTGTTTTGAGGCATCCGAAAGTATAGCTCGCAAAGCACATAAGAAATTATGGCAGCAATCTTTGCAATGGCAGCCACAAGCTGGCTTTGCAATCTCTCGTGTTAACATCACCTCAATTACTAAGAACCGAGGAGGTTGGTGGCTAGAAACCGATCAGGATCTAGTAATCAACTTACCACCCAGTGTTACCGATTATTGGCCAGCTCAAGAAATATTTTATCTTGAGGGGCGGAAGATAGAGGTACGGGGTTGGCAGCATCGAAGGAAAAGTCGACATTCGGACTTTAAATCTTGGGTTCTTTCTGTAAGGCACCCCAATGATTTGCTTGAGATCAAAGACTCTGTCAGTCCTTGACTGATAGAATATTCCTATGATCTTGCGCTTTAAAGTATTAGATATATCGATTATTCTGATGAAACAAAATTATAAGGTGCCACTTTCGAAGCTTTTTTAGGCTTGGGAACAAGGCCCAATTTGGCTATGATAAAACTAATGAATTACACCAAATAGACGGAAACATAATAATGGCAGAAGATATAAAACAAGCTGCACTGGACTACCATGAGTACCCAGTTCCAGGAAAATTGAGCGTTACTATTACTAAACCAACAGCAACTGCTCGTGACCTTGCTCTTGCATACAGCCCTGGTGTGGCTGAGCCTTGCCGTGAAATCGCAAAAGATCCAGAAGCAGCTTACCGCTTCACAGGTAAAGGCAACTTAGTTGCTGTCATTTCTGATGGCTCTGCGATCCTTGGTTTAGGTAACCTAGGTCCATTGGCAAGCAAGCCAGTTATGGAAGGTAAAGGTTTATTGTTTAAACGCTTCGCTGGCATTAATTCTGTTGATGTGGAAGTTGAATCTGAAAGCCCACAAGCCTTTATTGATACCGTTGCTCGTATTGCGAACACATACGGCGGTATTAACCTAGAAGACATCAAAGCACCTGAGTGTTTTGAAATCGAACGTCAGTTGATCGAGCGTTGCTCTATCCCAGTTTTTCATGATGACCAGCACGGTACAGCGATTGTAACAGCAGCTGGCCTTTTGAATGCGCTTGAGCTTCAAGGCAAAGACATTGCTGATGCTAAAATCGTTTGTTTAGGTGCGGGTGCTGCGGCAACGGCGTGTATGAAACTGATCATCGCTTGTGGTGCACAACGTGAGAATATCTTCGTTCTAGACCGTAACGGTGTCATTCATTCTGGCCGTACAGACTTGAACCAGTTCAAAGCAATGTTTGCAATTGATACTGACAAGCGCACTCTTGATGACGCCATTGATGGTGCTGATGTATTCATCGGTGTATCTGGTCCAGATCTATTGTCTGCTGACCAATTAGCTAAAATGGCAGCTAATCCAATCGTTTTTGCTTGTTCGAACCCAGATCCAGAAATCAATCCAGAGCTTGCTCTCGCGACTCGTGATGATTTGATTATGGCGACTGGACGTTCTGACTACCCTAACCAAGTAAACAATGTGCTTGGCTTCCCTTTCATCTTCCGTGGTGCATTAGACGTTCGAGCGACTAAGATCAACGAAGAAATGAAAGTAGCAGCGGTTCATGCACTTAAAGACCTTGCGAAGGAAGAAGCGCCAGCGGATGTTGTTGCTGCATACGGCGGCGGTGCGTTGAGCTTCGGTAAAGAGTACATCTTGCCGAAACCAATGGACTCTCGTTTGCTGAATGTAGTTTCTGCAGCGGTAGCTCGCGCAGCGGTGGATTCTGGAGTGGCAATGCTTCCATACCCAGATTTCTACCCTTTAGAGAATCTTGACCACTTCGGTGCTTAATCGAATTAAGGTCAACTAAAAAGGCGACTCCCTGATAAGGAGTCGCCTTTTTTTGCGATATTTTTCAGATGCAAAGCTGTAATGCCATGGATTAAAGTATGGGAGAAATGGAATGAAAGTAGCTATTTACTGTGGCTCAGCAGAGGGAAAATCTCCCGATTATGTCAATTGCGTAAAAGCTTTAGGAAGGCACTTGGCGGAGCAGGGCGTTGGTGTTGTTTATGGTGGAGGTAATGTTGGTTTAATGGGCGTGATTGCTAATGCTGTGTTACAAGCAGGCGGTAAAGTTATCGGCGTTATTCCTCAGCATTTAAAATCAAAAGAAATTGCCCACCCTAGCTTAACTGAGCTTCATATAGTCGCCAATATGCATGAACGCAAGGCGAAGATGAGTGAATTGGCCGATGCTTTTGTGGCGCTCCCTGGTGGCGTAGGAACGCTAGAGGAAATGTTTGAAATTTGGACTTGGGGGCAGCTCGGGTTACACGATAAACCTTGTGCTTTTTATAATATAAATGGCTTTTATGATCCATTGTTTACTATGGTTGAAAGCATGCAACAGGCAGGGTTTGTGAAACAATCTTATATCGATATGATTATCAAGGTGAATTCACCTGAGGCCCTATTATCAGCTTTTCAAGCATATAGAGCGCCTCAACCTAAGTGGAGTTAACGTGCTTGATAGCATAAAAATGCCAGCTCGAGGCTGGCATTTTTATGCTCTTGTACTAAGCGCTGTTAGAACAAGTTCTCTAGTACATTATTTTCCTGTTTCTCTTCTTGTGCTTCGTTACCATTACCATTGTTGTTAGAGGCTGGCAAATTTAGCTCTCTTTGTGCTGGCACGTGGTCTCTTCTAAATATCTCGAAAATTGCATTAGACTGGCCAGGAAGTGCCCGCTCACCTGTATTTGGGTCGATTCTTACTGTAACCAAAGAGGATGGTTTTGCTACATAAGAAGGTTCTGTACCTTTAAGTGCTTCACGCATGTAATCGATCCAAGCTGGTAGTGATACTGATCCACCCCATTCGCCACGACCTAGCGGAGATGAATTGTCAAAGCCACTCCATACGGACGTCACTAATTCACCATTAAAGCCAGAAAACCAAGCATCGCGTCCATCGTTAGTGGTACCTGTTTTACCAGCAATATCATCTCTCTGGAGGACGCGAGCGCGTCGCCCAGTACCGTATTTGATTACATCTCTCATCATGTCATAAATGATGTAGTTCACTTCAGGGTCAAGCACTTGTGGCGCGACAGGTAAACTCTGAATGCCTTTAGGAGTGTTGAATAATCCCATTTGCAAGTCGCCGTCATTTGGTTTTTCTAGCATAGTGCACGTCAGGCAAACGGTAACTGGGCTCGCTTGGAATAGAGTTTCATTGTTACGGTCTATTACTTTATCAATAAGGTAAGGCTGTACTTGATAGCCACCGTTAGAGAAAACAGCGTAGCCTGTTGCGATCTGTAGTGGAGATAAGTTGGCGCTACCCAAAGATAACGACAAATTATGTGGTAACTCATTAGGATCAAAGCCAAAGCGTCTTAGGAAGTTTAGTGTAGGTCGAATGCCTAGTTCATCTAACAGACGAACCGAGACTATGTTTTGTGAGCGATACAATGCTTGGCGTAAACGTGTTGGCCCATAGAACTTGCCGCCGTCGTTGGTTGGACGCCACGCGGAGGCCAAGTTTGAATCATTAAACACCACGGGTGCATCATTAATAATGCTGGCTGCTGTATAGCCTCTGTCTAATGCGCTGGCATAAATAAACGGCTTAAAGTTTGATCCAGGTTGACGCTTAGACTGAGTGATACGGTTGAACTTGTTTTCAAAAAAGTTAAAGCCGCCCACAAGAGCTTGGATGGCGCCATCTTTACTGTTCAAAGAGATTAACGCGCTTTGAACCGTTGGCTTTTGTGCCAATATCCAGCCAAGTTTAGCGTCTGGGCGCAAACGTACAATGTCACCCGGAACCAAGACGTCAGAGACAGTGGTTGGTGTTGCCCCTTGCGAGTCTTCATTGATATAAGGCTTGGCCCATTTTATGGCGTCCCACGCTAGAGTAGCGCGTTTACCGTCGGCTAGACGAACATCCGCTGTGTTTTCATCAATGTTAATAACCAGGGCTGTTTGCCAGTTATAGAAGCGCTCTATATCTTGTAACGCTTTTTCTTGCTCTTCGAGTGGTGCTTCAACTAGATCCACTCGGGTTTCGATGGAACCGCGGTAGCCATGGCGAGTATCGTAGCTTAAAACACCATTAAAAACGGCACTGTTGGCGGCTTTTTGGCGAGTTGAATCAATGGTGGTATAGACGGTCATCCCCGTGCTGTAAAGGTCATCGCCAAAGGTGTTATACAGTTCTGCGCGAACCATTTCTGCAATGTAGCCAGCTTCAATGTCTGGCATTACTCCGTGATTCTTAGCGGTAATCGGCGCTTCAACAGCATCTTGGTAGGCGTCTTTATCAATCATGCCAAGGGACAGCATTCGCTGTAAAATCCAGTTGCGGCGGATCAAGGCACGAGAAGGGTTTACAACTGGATTAAAGCGAGAGGGTGCTTTTGGCAAACCTGCTATCATTGCTAGTTGTGCAAGGTCTAGCTCGCTTAGATTTTTGCCATAATAGACTTGAGCGGCGGCTTCGAAGCCATAAGCACGATTCCCTAAGTAGATTTTATTGACGTAAAGCTCAAGAATTTCATGTTTGCTTAGCTCTCGTTCCATTTTTAAAGCAATAAAGATTTCTGTAAATTTACGTGTGTAGGTTTGCTCGAACGAAAGAAAGTAGTTACGTGCCACCTGCATGGTGATGGTACTGCCGCCGCCTTGTTTTTGACCTGTGGTGATAAGCTGCATGACTGCGCGGCCTAAGCCAAGAATGTCTACGCCAGGGTGATGGTAAAAATTGGTGTCTTCTGCCGCTAAAATGGCGTGTTCTAGATTGGTTGGTATTTCTGAGTAATTAATCGGCGAGCGACGTTGCTCGCCGAATTCTCCAATAAGCTGGTCGTCAGCAGTATAGATCCGCAATGGAATTCGAAGTTCTATGGCCTTAAGTTCATCTACGGTGGGAATGCGGTCTTTTACATTGTAGTAAATAGCATAGGTAATGCCGACGGCGCAAAGGGCCCCGAAAAGACCGAGAAAGAAGAGAATTTTAAGTGTCTTGGCCATATTAATCTAATAAATGCTGTGTAAAAAAAAGCCATTATACCTAAGATTATCCTAGAATAGGCGCTTAACTTTGCATCAAATCGTGTTATCTTGGTAAAAGTTTGGCATGGACGTCGAATTAAACGTTTTACCGAATAACCTATAATTTCAAGGATGAATGATGCGGTTAGTTTCTGCCTATTCTGTGGCTGTCTATACGGCTGAGCAGTGTATATTTTATGATTCTTTTAAGGCGGCAGAGTTAGTCGCATTACAAGCTATTAATCAGGGCAGCTCTACTCCTGATACTCTTCAATTATCTGCAATACATCAAACATTATCCCTTGAGTCTTTAGCAAAAAGAACCCCTGTCCTGATTTTGGTGCCTGATGCATGGCTTGTAGTTTCTCGATCTCAGATAGATCACCTGATTCCTTCCACATTGCTGCCTTTGGCGGCCCTCAGTTATGCGGCCGAAACCACGTTTTTGACTCCAGAGGCGGTGAAGTTCAATTACTTGCAAATTGCATTGTCGGATAAGCGTGCTGAGTTGACTGTGTTTGCTTGTTCGAATGAGTGGGCGGAACTGCTTTGTCGACCTTTTTACAATACTGCAAAAGACTGTGTGATTATGCCGTCTAGCCAATGGCTGGATATGAAAGCACCCAGCCGCCGGTCTTGGTCAAATTGTAAAAAGCAGGCTCTGTCCTCTTATCAGCCGAATAAGGTGAAAAATCAAAAAGTACGTACGTTGTTAGGTTATCTATTGATACTAAGTTTGTTCGTTCAAGGAGGAGCACTGACATATCTTTTTTCTCTCCACAAACACACTGAAGAAGCAATTTTAGCCCGCCAGGAAGTATTGGAACTTCAGTCCGCTTGGAAAGCTGTCCACGTAGAAAATGATTTCACTCAGTCTATTTTAAGCGTAGTACAAGCATTACCCAAATCGGTTCGGCTGGCTGCGGTGGAAAGTGATGGTGCGAAGGCCAAGGTTCGAATGACCCTGTCTCAATCTGATTTAGATTCAGTTTTCATTGGTTGGCAGCATCAATTTCCGCACTGGCTCTGGGAAGTAAGTCAAACCTCAAAACCCGCTGAATCTGTTCATAAAAAAGTGGAGGTATTGGATGTTTCTATCTCCATTTTTTCAGGCTCTTAGGGCGTTCTTACTTCGTATCAATCTCTCGCTTGTACTGTTGTTGATAATATTGCAGTTGGCGGTTTGGTACCCATTTATTGATAATGCTTACGATAATGCAGGCCGGCAACTTAAGTTGAAGCAAGGTGCACAGCATTCATGGAATTCCATTCAACAACAAAGCCGCGCGTTAGCAATGGCTGAGTTTGAAGATCACCCTTGGCTACAGCACCGAACAGTCGATACGGCGCAGGAAATTACTTCAATCTGGGAAATCGAGGGTGCTGCGTCTTTACCGCAATGGCAAACAGCATTGGAGCAAGTTGAGGAGCGATTCGCTTTAGCGTTGCTGTCAGTGTCATGGCAAAGAAGGAGTGGCGAGCAGTGGCAAGGAAAAATGCAATTTTCGATTCAGGCACCCAAGATGAATCGTGAATACCACAATTGGTTGCCTGCACGTATTTTGATCGAGCGCTTTATCAAAAAAGATTGGCAGCTGTTGTCGACGATGCGTACGTCTGAAAATGCCTCTGCCTTGGTTGAATATAAACATCATCGCCACTGGGTACAAGAGGGCAGTTGGTTGCCTGCGGCAGGTTTTTCGGTTGGTTCTGTATCATCTGATCAAGTGACACTTATTGCAAAAGATGGCTCCTTACAGACCTTGGCAATACGTCAGGTGGGGGATGACGATGACTAGCTTAGGTGTCCGTGTGTTAGTTATTCTTTTTGTGATCGGCGTGCGTTCTGTTAATGCCATGGATGTGTATTTTGAGTCCCGTTCCTTGCAAGAAGTACTACCTTGGCTTGCTGCGCAAATGAATGAGAGTGTAGTTATAAGCCAAGAGATAGATGATGTATTAACTTTGTCGATCAAAAATGCGAGCTGGAAAGAGGTGATGGAAGCTGTTGCTCAGCCGCCGCACTTACGTCTTGAATGGCAAGGATCTGTTGCTGTATTGATGCCCAACACCATTGACGAGGTGCCTGAAAGTAGCATCGCGAAGGCACTTTGTCAGCAAGCTTACTGGGTATTGAAACATGCCAAAGCAGAGGCTGTAGGTGTGCACTTACAAACGTTATATCCTTCGCTTTCTTTGGTTGTTGATAATCGGACCAACTCGATTATTGCCTCATCGTGTGAATCATTTGAAGGTATTCGTGAAACCTTGGCTTGGTTAGATGCGCCGTTAAGGCAGATTGAAATCAGTGCGCAAATTGCACAAGTTAGTCGTACGGCGCAATCTCAGTTTGGTGTTAATTGGCAAGCAAAGTTGTCAGACGGTGTACGGTCTTCGCTGGGTGGTGCTGTGGATTTGGGGGCTCTTGCGCCTTCAACAAGCTTGAGCTTTTCTAATGCTGGTGGCTCTGGATTGTTGGCCTTCACATTGGATATGATGGAGGGGGAAGGTTTGGCTAATGTGGTGTCCAAACCTAAGATTGTTACTTCTGAGGGGCAGCCTGCTCGAATTGAATCGGGTACGGAAGTGCCATATCAAACCGTTACTGACGATAAAGTTAGTATTGAATTTCGCCAAGCTGCACTGATGTTGGAAGTAACGCCTTTTGTAAAAGAAGGAGAGCATATTTTGCTATCCCTCAACATTCATCAAGATTCTGTTGGCGATCTAGTGAATGGCGTTCCTAGCTTGAAAACCAATCGTTTAAAAACGCAGGTTGTAGTGAAAAACCAAGAAACACTTGTTTTAGGGGGAATTTTTCGTGAAGAGCGCTTTGAATCAGAGAGTCGAGTGCCCTTCTTTAGCGCGATTCCATTGCTGGGTGAGCTGTTTAAAAGGCGATCAGAACAGCAAGAAAAGGTTGAATTACTTGTATTTATTACGCCAAAGCTGCTACAAATGTCAGTTAACTAGGCCGCAGTCTAATTCTGCTTAATTCCGATGTAATTGAATACAATGATAAAAGCCCCCAATATTATTTTAGTAGGCCCGATGGGCGCTGGAAAAACGACAATAGGCCGTTTGATTTCACAGTCAATGGATAAAGACTTTTATGACCTAGATAAAGTCATAGAAGATAACGCTGGTGCTGACATTCCTTGGATCTTTGAGAGGGAAGGCGAAGACGGATTCCGTAAACGTGAAACGCAAGCTTTGGCGTCTGTTGCACAGTCAGATAAAGGTGACAGTGTCTTGGCGACTGGCGGCGGAATTGTGATGCGTGAAGAAAACCGAGATATTCTCCGTGAAAATGCTCTTGTTGTGTATTTATACGCATCTGTTGCTCAGCAGTTATACCGAACATCCAAAAGCACTCATCGTCCGCTACTGCAGACAGGTGACCCTAAAGCAACACTCAAAAAGTTGTTTGAAGTTCGTGACCCTTTATACAGAGAAGTGGCGACCTTGGTTATTGAGACCGACTCTCGCCACCCAAGATCTGTTGCCAACAAAGTTTTAGATGCTATTAAGCGACATTTAAAAGAGGAGACAACTACATCCTAATGCGCACATTAACCGTTGATCTGGATGATCGTAGCTACCCTATTTATATTGGCCGTGGCATACGTCAGCAAAAAGCTCTTTTTGATGAAGCGATTCATGGCAAACAAGTCATGATAGTGACAAATGACACAATTGCCCCTCTGTACCTAGACGCCATGGTTACCATGCTGTCAGAAGACTATAAGGTCGATATCTGTATTTTGCCTGATGGTGAAGCGTTTAAAACACTAGATACCTACGGCATGATAATGACATCATTGCTGGAAGCTAAGCATAACCGAACTACGACAGTGATTGCTTTAGGTGGTGGTGTTGTTGGTGATATGGCTGGGTTTGCAGCTGCGACGTATCAACGTGGCGTCCCATTTATTCAGGTGCCTACAACTTTATTGTCTCAAGTAGATTCCTCTGTAGGAGGTAAAACGGGCGTAAATCATCCGCTTGGTAAGAATATGATTGGGGCATTTTATCAGCCTCAAGCGGTGATTATAGATACTGATAGTCTGTTAAGTTTGCCACAACGAGAGTTGTCAGCGGGTATGGCAGAAGTGATTAAGTATGGTTTGATTTGTGATGTGCCATTTTTTGATTGGTTAGAACAAGAGATGCCTGCTTTGATGTCATTGGACAATGAAAAAATCAGTGAAGCTATTTATCGCTCTTGTTTGGCTAAAGCCAATGTTGTTGCTCAAGACGAAAGAGAGGGCGGTATTCGTGCGATCCTCAATTTAGGTCATACTTTTGGGCACGCCATTGAAACGCAAATGGGTTATGGTAACTGGTTGCATGGTGAAGCTGTAGCGGCAGGAAGTGTATTAGCAATGGATCTTTCATGGCGCATGGGCAATGTCTCCTGTGAAGACTTTGGTCGTGCTGTTGCCCTGTTTCAGGCGGCTAAGCTGCCAGTATTGCCACCGGTTGATATGACTCAGGCTCATTTTGTTGAGCGTATGGCATTAGATAAAAAAGTATTGGATGGAAGTTTGCGTTTGGTGCTACTTGGCGCCCTAGGTGAAGCCATTGTAACATCTGATTTTCCAATGGAAGATTTCAATGCCTGTCTAATGGACGCGCTTGAAGCGAGTAAGCAAGCTAACCTCGCCATTTCTTAATGGCGACTTATTGTTGAAGGACGATTATGGCAAAGCCAGACTTTCAGTTTGATTTAGAGGATGCGCTTAATCAGCCGCCAAAAGCAACGCTGAGGGATCCTTTTGGCTCGAAAGACACATCGGTTTACTTTGCGTCTGAAGAAGGCAATCAGCAATTGGCTTTGCTAGAACATTTAAGTCGTTACAGTAATTTGCTGTCTGTTGTGCAAGGCCCACAAGGCAGCGGTAAAAGTCGTTTTCTTATGGAGTTCGCGCGCCATCAAGACGACACAACCATTGTCAGCCATGTGAAAGGCACCATGTTAATGACGGCAGGCCAGTTGCTGCAGGCCATATATGCTGGATTTTCAGGCCACTTTACTCAGCCACCTAATGAAACTACTTTTGGACCTTTGCTTAAGTTCTCTCATGATTTAGAAGAAAAAGGCCAAGCGGCATTGGTATTAATTGATAATGCTCAAGAATTAAATACAGACGCTGTCAGCATGCTACTGGATATGATGTCTTTAGCGACAGACAATCAAACGGTGCCGCATGTGGTGTTGTTTAGTGAGTATTCACTTTCTCGAAATCTAGACTCTTATCAAAGTTCTCGTTATGAACAATTAAGCCATTCTTTCACGCTTGCCCCTTATTCACTGGAGCAAACGAAAGCCTATTTATTGCATCGTATTCGCGCGGTAAGCGGTGGCATTAACCTGCCCTTTAATGACAAGCAGGTGAAACAAATTTATCAAGAATCGAGTGGTTATCCTGGGCGAATAAATCAAGCGGCGCAGGCGTTAATGGGGAATGGTAATAAACCCGCGAAATCGGGTATGCGCTTCAATCTTGCTATGGGGTTCCCGTTAGCACATATGGCGCTCTTGTCTGTGGTGATGCTAGGTATTTTGGTTGCTGTGTTGTTTTCTGATAAGCCGGATACATCAACTACTACTGCTGATAGAGCCAGTAATGTTATTCCTTTAAGCCCAAGGCAAGGTCAATCATCGGCGGAAACTATTGCTAGAATTGATGCTATGCAGCGCAAAATCGGTCAAGAAGGTGATGTGGTTCTTCCACCGATTCCAACTAATTCATCGTTACCAGCCATTAGTACTTCGCGATCGTTGCCAGCGACAACACCATCAATGACAAATAATGCCATTTCTACGGCACCGATTCGTTCAGAAGTACCTGAAGTGGAAGCGGCACCGCAAATCGAGGAGACGCCAGAAGTTGTCTCTCCGAGAGCTGAGCAGGCAAACCTGAAAGTTACCCAAGATCCTTTTGATAAGACGGAATGGTGGCTTTCTCAAAACCCAAATCGATACACATTGCAGCTACTGGGAACGCATAATAAGGGGACCGTTCAGGACTTTATTCGTGATCAAGGTGGCGTGGATGCGTTTGGGTACTTTAAATCGAAACATAATGGCAGGGACTGGTTTGTTGTAGTTTATGGTACGTATCGTAATCGCAGTGAAGCCATAGCGGGAGCCGAATCTCTTCCAAAAGATATCCGCGACCTCAATCCTTGGGCGAGAAGTGCTCGAGGCATTCAGGACGATATTAGGAAAGCTCAGTGATATCGACTGAGTGAAGTATAAAACGCCGTATAAATGGCGTTTTGTGACGCTTTTGTATAGTCATTATCTAAATTTAGTAAAAATCACTGTAATCCTCTGAAAAACTTGAATGAACAGTGGAATTTTCTGTTTGCAAAAACTCCCACCATAGATAATTCTCTAAGTCGCCGCTATTTGACGCTAAAACCCCTATAAAAACCGTCTAAATAACATAAAGCAGGGCAGTGCTAGTTTGAGTAGTGCTCTTTGTCAGGGTAGTATGATCGTCCATTTCGGTGGTGTTTTGGGTAGATGATAGTCATTCTCGAAGCGAAAGCATTCGCGCTTTTTCTTTTTAACCCAGCCACTTGATAATCGAATTAATATCTAATCTTTATTATTTTTACGTTTCAACTGTGGGAGTTGGTGTATGAATGCAGGCCTTTATCGTCCTGGCGAGTTCAAAGACAACTGTGGCTTTGGCTTAATTGCACATATGGAAGGCAATACCAGCCATGAATTACTTAAGACAGCCATTGAATCTTTGACATGTATGACACACCGTGGCGGTATCGCTGCAGATGGTAAAACAGGTGACGGCTGTGGTCTTCTTATCCAGAAGCCGGATCTATTTTTACGTGGTGAAGCACACGCTTTATTTAATCACACCTTGTCTGACCTTTACGGTATTGGCATGGTGTTTCTTGATCAAGATGAAACATTAGCTAGCGAACAGCGTGAAACCTTAACAAAAAAACTGACTGACGAAGGGTTGAATGTTGTGGGTTGGCGTGAAGTGCCAATCGATGCATCTTGTCTTGGTGTTATCGCGATGGATTGCTTGCCTCGTATTGAGCAAGTCTTTGTCGACAGCAACCGTATGGATGCTCGTACCTTTGCAACACGTTTGTTTGTTGCTCGTCGTCAAGCTGAAATCGCGTTGGCAGAATACGAAAACTTCTACATTTGTTCTTTGTCTGACAAAGTGTTGGCATACAAAGGCCTGATGATGCCAGTGGATTTGCCCTTCTTTTATAAAGATTTGGGCAACGAAAAAATGCAAACAGCGATTTGTGTTTTCCACCAACGCTTTTCTACTAATACGCTTCCTAAGTGGCCATTGGCTCAACCGTTCCGCATGTTGGCGCATAACGGTGAGATCAATACCATTGAAGGTAACCGCAATTGGGCGTTGGCTCGAACTAGCAAATTGCGTACACCATTGATTCCAGAGCTACAAGATCTTCAGCCTTTGGTTAACTTAACGGGTTCCGATTCTTCTTCCATGGATAACATGTTGGAAGTCTTGGTAACGGGTGGCGTAGATATTTTCCGTGCGGCGCGTTTGATCATTCCACCAGCGTGGCAGAACGTTGAAAACATGGATCCAGAGTTACGTGCTTTCTATCAGTACAACTCCATGCACATGGATCCTTGGGATGGCCCAGCAGGCTTGGTAATGACCGATGGTCGTCATGCTATTTGTATGCTTGACCGTAACGGTTTGCGTCCTGCGCGTTGGGTTATCACTAAAAATGGCTTTATTACGCTTGCTTCTGAAGTCGGTACTTATGGCTACAAATCAGAAGACGTTGTGTCGAAAGGCCGTGTTGGTCCTGGACAAATGTTGGTAATCGACACTCAAAACGGCAAGGTGCTGCACACGGATGACATTGACAATCGCCTTAAATCCATGCACCCATATAAAAAATGGTTGAAGCAGGAAGCGATTCGCATCGAATCTTTGTTGGAAGAATCGTCTCTTGAGTTTGAACCTTTCACTAAAGAAGAAATGTCCACTTATCAAAAGATGTTCCAAGTGTCTTTTGAAGAACGAGAGCAAATCTTCCGCCCTTTAGCTGAAAGCGGTCATGAAGCCGTTGGTTCTATGGGTGATGACACGCCGATGGCCGTTATGTCTAGCCAAACTCGCCCAGTGACAGATTATTTCCGTCAGAAGTTTGCACAGGTGACCAACCCACCAATTGATCCACTACGTGAATCTGTGGTGATGTCGTTGGAAACGTGCATCGGTGTAGAGCGAAATTTATTTGAAGAAACGCCAAAACACGCCAATCGAATTATCTTGTCTTCACCTGTATTGTCACCACGCAAATACAGCCGTTTGTTGGCATTAGATGATCACCGTTTCCGTTTGGTTCGTGTGAATACAAATTACAATCCTGAAAAAGTTTCCCTTGAGCAAGCGATTAAAGACTTGCAAGTAAAAGCGGAAGAGGTGGTACGTAATGGCGCAGTTATCTTGGTCTTGACGGATCGTGATATCGAAAAAGGCCACTTGCCTATCCCTGCACCAATGGCAGTGGGTGCTGTGCACCATCATTTGTCTAAGCAAGGTTTGCGTTGCGATTCAAATATCATTGCAGACACAGGTTTTGCTCGTGATCCTCATCAGTTTGCTGTGTTGTTAGGTTTTGGTGCGACAGCGGTTTATCCATACCTTTCTTATCGTTTGATTAACGACATGGTCGATAAAGGCGAAGTTTTGGGTGATCCAATTGCTTGCCACGTTAAATACCGTAAAGGTATTAACAAGGGCTTGATGAAGATCATCTCTAAAATGGGTATTTCGACGATCGCTTCCTATCGTGGTGCGCAGTTATTTGAAGCCGTAGGTTTGGATACGAAAGTGGTCGACCTATGCTTTAAAGGCGTTCCAAGTCGAATTAAAGGTGCGCGTTTTGAAGATTTCCAAAAGGATCAAGAATCCATCGCGAATAATGCATGGAAATTGCGCAAACCAATTCAGCAGGGCGGTTATCTAAAATACGTCCACGAAGCGGAATATCATGCCTTTAACCCAGATGTCGTGCGTAACTTGCAAGTCGCCGTAGGCAGCGGTCGCTTTGAAGATTTTACCAAATACACCGATCTAGTGAACAATCGTCCTGCGTCTATGTTGCGTGACTTGTTTACTTTATCTGATAAAGCGAAAGCCATTGCGTTGGACGACGTTGAATCTATTGAGGCTATTCTTCCTCGTTTCGATTCTGCCGGTATGTCCTTGGGGGCCTTGTCACCAGAAGCACATGAAGCGCTAGCGCAAGCGATGAATGAATTAGGCTGTCGTTCTAACTCTGGAGAGGGTGGTGAAGACCCTGCTCGTCACGGTACTGAGCGTCGCTCTAAGATCAAGCAAATCGCCTCTGGCCGCTTTGGTGTGACTCCAGAGTATTTGGTTAACGCTGAAGTGCTACAGATTAAAGTGGCACAAGGTGCGAAACCGGGTGAAGGTGGTCAGCTACCAGGTGGTAAAGTAAACGGCTTAATTGCTCGTCTACGCTATGCGGTTCCTGGTGTTACCTTGATTTCACCACCACCGCATCACGATATCTACTCGATTGAAGATTTGGCTCAGCTGATTTTCGATTTGAAACAAGTTAACCCAGACGCTTTGGTGTCGGTGAAACTGGTTTCTGAGCCGGGTGTTGGCACAATCGCTGCGGGTGTAGCGAAAGCTTACGCGGATTTGATTACCATCTCTGGTTATGACGGTGGTACAGCCGCGTCGCCAATTACGTCAATTCGCCATGCGGGTTCTCCTTGGGAATTAGGTTTAGCAGAAGCACAACAAGCGCTTCGTTCTAACGATCTTCGCGGCAAAATTCGCCTGCAAACTGACGGTGGTCTAAAAACTGGTCTGGATGTTGTGAAAGCGGCAATTCTTGGCGCAGAGAGCTTTGGCTTTGGTACGACACCAATGGTTGCCATGGGTTGTAAGTTCTTGCGTATTTGCCACTTGAACAACTGTGCTACGGGCGTGGCGACTCAGGATCAAATGCTGCGCGATGAGCACTTCATCGGCACCGTTGAAATGATCAAGAACTTCTTCTGCTTTATGGCAGAAGACACACGTCAATGGCTAGCTAAATTGGGTGTGGCTCGTCTACAAGATTTGATCGGTCGTACTGATCTACTGGCTATTTTGCCAGGTGAAACGGACAAGCAACGCAGCTTAGATCTATCTCCAATTTTGCAAAACGATCTGATTCCTGCTGACAAAGCACAATACTGCAACTCGCCGTTTAACCCTCCACACGATAAAGGTCTGCTGGCTTTGAAAATGTGGGATGCAGTGAAAGACGTAGTGGAAGAAAAAGAAGGCGGTGAGTTTGCCTTTGACGTAACCAACTGTGACCGTTCTATCGGTGCGCGTTTGTCTGGTGAAATTGCGAAACGCTATGGCAACCAAGGCATGTCTGATGTGCCACTAACATTGAAATTGACTGGTACTGCAGGTCAGAGCTTCGGTGTATGGAACGCTGGTGGTTTGAATATGTACCTAGAGGGTGATGCTAACGACTATGTTGGTAAAGGTATGACTGGTGGTAAGTTGGTTATTCGCTCTCCGAAAGGCTCAATGTTCAAATCGCAAGACTCTGCCATTATCGGTAACACCTGTTTGTACGGTGCGACGGGCGGTAAATTGTTTGCAGCTGGTACGGCTGGTGAGCGTTTTGCGGTACGTAACTCTGGTACGCATACGGTTATAGAAGGCGCTGGCGACCACTGCTGTGAATACATGACTGGCGGTATGGTGACAGTACTTGGTAATACGGGTTACAACTTTGGTGCGGGTATGACAGGCGGTTTCGCTTATGTACTCGATTTGGATCGTACCTTCGTAGATAAATACAATCACGAATTGGTGGAAATTCACCGTATCGGTACGGAATTAACGGAAGAGTATCGTTCACACCTTCGCTCTGTGATCGAAGAATATGTCCGAGAAACTAACAGCGAATGGGGCCAAGAGATCTTAGAGAACTTCTACGACTACATTGGCAAGTTCTGGCTAGTGAAACCAAAAGCCGCCAGTTTAGGTGCGCTATTGGCTAACACTCGTCAACGTCCGGAATAAAACACGCTGTTATAGCGCTTGGTTTGTAATGAAACGAACCAAGCGTTGTGAATGAATCAGTCTGACCCATTTGAGAGAAGCGCCGCTTGTTTACAGGCGGCCGAGGAGATAGCAGCTTATGTCTGAGCGCTTGAACAACGCATTTCAATTCGTCGAAGTGGATCGTAAGGATCCAAAAAAGAAGCCTTTAATTACGCGCAAAGGGCAATTCGTCGAAATTTATAAACCATTCGAAGAAGCGGGAGCGAAAGATCAAGCACATCGCTGTCTAGAGTGTGGCAACCCTTATTGTGAGTGGAAATGCCCAGTACACAACTACATTCCAAACTGGCTGAAGTTAGTAAGCGAAGGTAGCATTTTAGAAGCAGCGGAGTTGAGTCATCAAACCAACTCTTTGCCAGAAGTCTGTGGTCGTGTTTGCCCACAAGACCGTCTTTGTGAAGGTGCTTGTACTCTTGGCGAAGGTGGCTTTGGTGCGGTGACGATCGGTTCTGTTGAAAAATACATTACAGACACGGCTTTTGCTTTAGGCTGGCGTCCAGATATGTCCAACGTTGTTCCGGTTAACAAAACCGTTGCTATCGTTGGTGCAGGTCCTGCTGGTTTGGCTTGTGCAGACATCTTGGTGCGTAACGGCATCAAGCCTGTAGTATTTGATAAGTACCCAGAAATTGGCGGTTTGCTGACCTTTGGTATTCCAGAGTTCAAACTGGAAAAAAGCGTCATGACACGCCGTCGTGAAATTTTTGAAGAGATGGGCGTGGAGTTTGTCCTTGGAACATCTGTTGGTGACGATGTGCCATTTGAACATGTATTGGAAGAGTACGATGCCGTGTTCCTTGGCATGGGTACTTACAAATACATGAAAGGCGGTTTCCCAGGTGAAGATTTACCAGGTGTTCATGACGCCTTGGATTACCTGATTTCCAACGTTAATCATTGCCTAGACTTCGAAGAAGACGAAGCCGATTACGTGAACTTAAAAGGCAAGCAAGTCGTTGTCTTGGGTGGTGGCGATACGGCGATGGACTGTAACCGTACAGCGATTCGTCAAGGTGCGAAAAGCGTAACTTGTGCGTATCGTCGTGACCAAGAAAATATGCCGGGTTCTCGCAAAGAAGTACAAAACGCAAAAGAAGAAGGCGTTCAGTTTCTTTTCAACCGCCAACCAGTGGAAATCATTGGTGATGGTAAAGTGGAAGGCATCAAGGTTGTCGAAACGCAAATGGGTGAGCCTGACGAAAACGGTCGCCGTACGGCTGAGATTGTTGAAGGCAGCGAACAAATCATTCCTGCTGATACGGTATTGATTGCTTTTGGTTTCCAAGCAAGCCCTGCGCCTTGGTTCGAAAAATTCGGTATCGAGACTGATGCTCGTGGCCGTGTTGTCGCTCCTAAGAAAGGCAAATTCATGTTCCAAACGACCAACGAGAAAATTTTTGCTGGTGGCGACATGGTACGTGGTTCTGACTTAGTGGTAACGGCTATCGATGAGGGTCGTAAGGCTGCGGAAGGGATTATGGATTTCCTAGACGTTTAATCACAAGGCCGCTAACTTGTGGAGTTGTGAGTTAAAGCGCCAATCAGATTTCGTCTGGTTGGCGTTTTTGTTTTGGTGATTTGTTAGTTGAATCGATCCAAATCTCGCTCCGTGTCGTATGAACTTTATCAACTCACAACAACAGGCTATTTATGTTTTCTTTTCTTAAGTCCGACCCGATTAAAAAACTCGATAAAGAATATGGTGAGTTACTAGAAAAAGCCATGCAAGCCCAACGCAGTGGCGACATCCGACTTTATTCAGAACTGACGGAGCAAGCCGAAGCGGTGAAAGCGAAAATAGACGAAGCTAGGTCAGCATAAAAGGAATCAAAAAAACGCGGTGCCATGTTAGTGGCGCCGCGTTTTTAATTATAGTGCATAAATTGTGAGCGCTTGGCTCTTTTTAAGATTAAGACGGTGTAGCGTTGTCCATTGGACGAACCAGCGCCAAACTCTCTTCCGCAAACCCTGTACCGGCTTCGGTATAGAAGTTGAAGACGTTGTCTATGCCGCTGTTGATGAGGATCTCTCTTTCATCCTGGTAACGTGCTATGGCTGCGATTTGGCCTGTGTAGTTGGCTTTACGTAGCTGTATGGCGACATTGGTGGTGTCTTCTGCTGCTGGTAGAGCAAGCAATACTAAATCAATGCGAGAAGTGTCCAAGCGCTCCCATAAGTCGGCGTCTTCACCGTCTCCGTAGAAGACGTTTTCTTGGTCGGCTTGCATTTGGTTAATACGGTTCCGATCGGCATCCATGCCGGCAACAGTATCTCCCACAAAACCTTTCAACGACTCGAATGCCCCGCGTCCAACTCGACCTAAACCTACCACCAAAATATCGCTGTTTACCGGTTGCACGAAGCGGTCTTCAGGTAAGCAGTCTGCACTTTCAAACCGGCGAATGACGTCTTTGTTTTTACGGTACATGCGATGAACGTTGCGATACAGAACGCTGGTGATGACGAAAGAGAACGAAACGGCGAGAGCCAAAACAACCAGCCATTCTTTTTCTAACCAGCCGTTCGCCACACTCAGAGCAACGACAATGAGGCCAAATTCGCTGTAGTTAGACAGAATCATTGACGATAGGAAAGAGGTTCGGCCGCGTAATTTCATCTTGGTTAACAAGATAAAGAAGAGCGCAAATTTCACTAAGATGACTAAGGTGAGAATCAAGCTCATGCCGATCATGCTTAATGTTGGTAGGGCGGTAAAACCAATGGATAAAAAGAAGCCAATTAAGAACAAGTCTTTGAAGTTCATTAGGGACTTATTGAGCTCGGCGGCTTTAGAATGAGAAGCTAATAGAATGCCGAAAATCAGCGCGCCTAAATCGCCCTTAACGCCCACCAAGTAGAATAGCTCGTAGCCACCTAGCGCAAGAAACAGTCCTGTTAATGGAAGCATTTCGCCATGACCTGCCTTGTCGACGATCTTGTTAATAATAGGTCGAACCAGCAGTAGACCAAATAATCCAAGCGCCCAGATAGACGGAACCTTACCTGTGGCTGCGACAAGGAAAATAACCGCCACTATGTCCTGCATTACCAAAATGCCAAGAGACAATTGTCCGTGACGTGTTTTTAATTCGCTACTTTCCTCTAAGAGCTTCATGACACAAACAGTACTGGAGAAGCTGAGCGCAAAACCAATAAGCGCCGCGGTTTTGAAATCCAGCACGCCAAAGTAGGGCAGACTTAATGTGCCAAGTAGTAAGGCTATACCGGCAAACATTATGGTGCTTATGCCCATATGACTAAGTGTCGATGCCCAGACTTCTCGTTTTAAAAGATCCTTAACATGTAATTTCAAGCCGATGCTAAACAGCATCAGGGTAATGCCAATGTTGGCAAGAGAATCCAGAGTATTGCTTGGCTCTAATCCTGCGTAATTAAGTAGAAAGCCAGCCAACAAGAAACCTATTAGTGGCGGTAAATTGATTAACTTGACAGCCAGTCCGCAGGCGAATGCGAATAAGATCCAAATGAATTCCATAGATTCCTACTGATATCCAGAGTGGTAAAGGGGAATTTTATCATACGGAATTTGTTTAAGCCGCGCAGCACGTAATGTAGAAATTACTGATTCTTGCCTAATAAAATCGCATATCAAAAATGATATACAAACAAACATTTATTCTATTTGATTGGTATGTTTATTTTGCCTACTCTGGATGATAGGTTTTTTAAGACCTGATTGGCTCGAAAAAATAATCATAAAAATCTACGGCCACTGACGCTTGTTCCTTATGGTACTTGCCTTGGCTGTAACAGGAGAAGCTAATGAACTATCTAAAAAATGCCATTGCTGGTTTAGTACTGGGTGCCACTGCACTAAGCTCTGCGAGCGCCTTGGCTGCTGAGGGTTATGTGGGTATTGCTATGCCAACTAAGTCTTCTGCTCGTTGGATCACTGATGGTGATTCCATGGTGCAACTCTTCAAAGATGCAGGTTATAAAGTCGATCTGCAATATGCAGAAGATGAAATCCCTAACCAACTCTCTCAAATTGAAAATATGATCGTAAAAGGCGTCGACGTCCTTGTCATCGCTGCGATTGATGGCACGACTCTGTCTAATGCGCTAGAAAATGCGGATGCCGCTGGCATTAAAGTTATTTCTTATGACCGTCTGATCAAAAACAGCCCTTATGTTAGTTACTACGCGACATTTGATAATTTCAAAGTGGGTGTGTTGCAGGCTAAGTCATTAGTGAGTGGTATGGAAAAACGCGGTCAAGGTCCTTACAACGTTGAATTGTTCGGCGGCTCTCCTGACGATAACAATGCTTATTTCTTCTATAACGGCGCCATGTCTGTACTTCAGCCAATGATTGATTCTGGCAAAGTGAATATTGTCTCAGGTCAAATGGGCATGGATACAGTCGGTACACTACGTTGGGACGGTGCAACTGCTCAAGCGCGTATGGATAACTTACTGTCTGCCCATTACACAACCAAACGTGTAGATGGTGTATTGTCACCATATGACGGTATTTCTATCGGTATTCTGTCATCCCTTAAAGGTGTCGGTTACGGTTCTGGCAATCTAAAAATGCCAATTGTTACTGGTCAGGATGCGGAAGTGCAATCAGTGAAATCCATTATTTCCGGTGAGCAGTATTCTACTGTTTTCAAAGATACTCGTGAGTTAGCCAATGTGACTGTTGGCATGGTGCAAGCGGTGTTAAATGATGCGAAGCCTCAAATCAATGACACGACAACTTACGACAATGGTATCAAGGTAATTCCTAGCTATTTGCTTGAGCCAGTAACAGTAGACAAATCCAATTGGCAAGATGTGCTATTGGGTAGTGGCTACTATACGAAGTCTCAGGTCGAATAAGCGCACGATTAGTATCCTAATTCAACAATAATAAATCAGCGAGTGCGTTATTGATCGTGAATCAATACGGTCAGGACGCGCTCGCTAATGGGATGTTTTATGGAAAATATTATTTTGGAAATGCGCAGCATTACCAAGACGTTTCCTGGAGTAAAAGCCCTCGACGCTGTGAACCTGAAAGTTCGTGCTGGCGAGATCCATGCCTTAGTGGGTGAAAATGGCGCGGGTAAATCGACTCTCATGAAAGTGCTGAGTGGCGTTTATCCACATGGAAGTTATGAAGGCGATATTCTGTTTAACGATGAAACCGTTGCATTTACTGGCATAACGGACAGCGAAGAGAAAGGCATCATCATTATTCACCAAGAGCTAGCGCTCGTGCCGCTTTTATCGATCGCTGAGAATCTATTTTTAGGTAATGAGAATGTTGAAGGTGGCGTCATCAATTGGCCAAAAACCTATTCTCGTACACAAGAGTTATTAGCAAAAGTTGGTTTAAGAGAGTCTCCCTCCACTTTAGTTGGGCAATTAGGTGTAGGCAAGCAGCAACTTGTTGAGATTGCCAAGGCCCTTGCTAAAGATGTGAAGTTGTTGATTCTGGATGAGCCAACGGCTGCGCTGCAAGAGAACGACAGCGCTAAGCTGCTTGATCTATTGCTGGAATTTAAAGCTCAGGGTATTTCCTCCATCCTGATTACCCACAAATTAAATGAAATCAGCCGTGTAGCAGACAGTATCACAGTCATCCGTGACGGTGCCTCAGTCTCCACGTTAGATTGTCGTGCGCAAAGCATCAGTGAAGAAGACATTATTCGCGACATGGTTGGCCGCGATATGGCACACCGCTACCCAGCAAGAAAGAACCCGACCGAAGAAGGTCACTTAGGGAAAACCTTGTTGGAGGTCAGCAATTGGAATGTTTGGCATCCTGAAGCAGTAGACCGTCAAATAATTCATGACATCGCCTTCAATGTGCATGCCGGTGAAATTGTTGGTATTGCGGGCTTGATGGGATCGGGTCGAACAGAATTAGCAATGAGCCTATTTGGACAAAGTTACGGTAAAAATGTCCAAGGTGAAGTGCGCTTACGTGGCGACGTCGCCGATTTATCCACGGTACCTAAAGCGATAAAAAGTGGTTTGGCGTACGTAACGGAAGACCGTAAAGAATTGGGTTTGATTCTTGAAGAAACTATTCAAACCAATACCACCTTAGCAAACCTAGATCGTGTGTCCTCAAAAGGCGTGATTGATGAAAACATCGAGCGCCAAGTGTCTGAAGATTACCGCAAAGCTCTCAATATTCGTACACCAAGTGTGTTCCAGAAAGTGATGAACTTGTCTGGGGGTAATCAACAAAAAGTGGTGTTGAGTAAGTGGCTTTATTCCCAGCCAGATGTGCTGATTCTGGACGAACCAACTCGCGGTATTGACGTGGGTGCCAAATTTGAAATCTACAGCATCATCAATGAGCTTGCCGATGATGGCAAAGGTGTGGTGATGATTTCTTCAGAGATGCCAGAGTTACTTGGCATGTGTGATCGTATTTATGTGATGAACGAGGGCCGTTTTGTTGGTGAGTTAGACAAAACGAATGCGAGCCAAGAAAAAATCATGTCAATGATAGTGAAAGCGTAACGGAGTAATAATAATGACAACAAAAGAAACCTCTACAGTGGTCCAATCGGCACCTTCTGTTACCAGCTACTTGAAGTCGCATATGCGTGATTACGGTATGTTGATCGCACTGGTTGTGATCATGGGCATGTTTCAATTTTTGACCGATGGCACTCTGATGCGTCCGGTTAACTTAACTAACTTATTCCTACAAAACAGCTACATCATCATCATGGCGATTGGCATGTTGCTGGTTATCGTCGCTGGTCATATCGATTTGTCGGTTGGCTCTGTGGCAGGCTTCATTGGGGCATTGGCTGCGGTGATGTCGGTTAACTATGACTTGCCAACGATTCTGGTTGTGCCTGTGTGTCTTGTTGTTGGCTTGATCATTGGTGGCCTACAAGGCTATTGGATTGCCTATTGGAAAATTCCGGCTTTTATCGTGACCTTAGCGGGCATGCTTGTATTCCGTGGTTTGACATTGGCGTTACTAGAAGGTCAATCTGTTGGTCCTTTTCCGAAAAGTTTTCAGCTATTAAGTACAGGATTTATCCCTGATGTATTTGGTGTGGGTCGTCCAAATGTCACTGCGCTTGTATTAGGCGTATTAGCAGCGAGCTCTATTGTCTTTTTGGCGGCACGTAGCCGATCTAGAGCATTAAAATACGGTATTCAAGATGAGCCTTTCTCTTTCTTTATCGTAAAAAATGCCTTGGTTGCCATCGCTATTATTTATTTGTCTTACCTATTAAGTACTTACCGTGGTTTGCCAAACGTTTTAATGACAATGGCTGTATTGATCGCGGTTTATACATTCTTAACCAACAGCACCACAATTGGTCGTCGCATCTATGCTTTGGGTGGCAACGTAAAAGCCGCGAAGCTTTCAGGTATTAATACAGAACGCTTAACCTTTTTGACTTTTGCCAATATGGGCATGTTGGCCGCATTGGCTGGTTTGATCTTTGCCGCGCGCTTAAATACAGCGACGCCAAAAGCCGGTTTCGCTATGGAGCTAGATGTTATTGCCGCTGTCTTTATCGGTGGTGCGTCCATGACAGGTGGTGTCGGTAAAATCATCGGTGCGGTGATTGGTGCCTTCATCATGGGTGTAATGAACAACGGGATGTCGATTTTAGGTATTGGGATTGATTGGCAGCAAGTTATCAAAGGTTTGGTCTTGCTTGCAGCGGTTATCTTCGACGTCTACAACAAACAAAAAGCGCGCTAAGAACGCGGGTTAAGGAGCGATTTATGTTGTTTTTATCTCAAATTAAACAAGGTGGTGTGGTCTGTCGTGAAGGCAATGAAGCACACCTTGTTCTTCATGCATCGAGTGTTTATGAGCTCGCAAAAGAAGCCGTTAAAAATGGCGTGCCGCTGAAGTCTATTATCGAGAAACATGGTCTAGGTGAGGCGGTCAATTTGGCCGAACTTGCTAACAAAAACCAATTAGATTGTCCTGTACGCCATCCAGATCCTGCACATATGTATTTAACTGGAACGGGTTTGACTCATTTAGGCTCTGCTGCAACGCGAAACGCCATGCATGCAAAAAGTGAAGAGCTAACGGATTCGATGAAGATCTTCCAAATGGGCGTTGAAGGCGGCAAGCCAAAAGACGGTGAAGAGGGTGTACAGCCAGAATGGTTTTATAAAGGCAATGGCGCTGGCGTGGTTGCGCCGGGTGATGCTTTGCCTTCACCATCCTTTGCATTAGATGGCGGTGAAGAGCCTGAAATCGCTGGTTTTTACTTGGTGGGTGATGACGGCAAAGTGCATCGTCTTGGGTATACCTTGGCGAATGAATTCTCCGATCACGTGACAGAGCGCCAGAACTATTTGTATTTGGCTCATTCAAAATTGCGTCCAGCGTCGTTTGGTCCAGAATTGCTCGTGGGCGAATTGCCAATGCACATTGATGGTCATTCACGTATAGAACGTGGCGAGAAAACGCTTTGGGAGAAAGGCTTTTTATCTGGTGAGGACAATATGTCACACACCTTTAAGAACCTAGAACACCATCATTTTAAATACTCTATTTTCCGCCAACCAGGCGACCTGCATGTGCATATGTTTGGCACAGCGACCTTGTCGTTTGCAGATGGTGTTCAGGCTAAAGAAGGCGATGTATTTGAAATTTCCTCTCCTACTTTTGGCTTGCCATTACGTAACGCCTTGGCGAAAGAAGCAGAGTTATCCACTGAGGTAGACGTGCTATGAAAAAGCCAATGGCCGTTTACCCCGACTTAAAAGATCGTTCTGTGTTTATCTCTGGTGGTGCGACAGGTATCGGTGCCGCCATTGTTGAAGCGTATGCCAAACAAGGTGCAAAAACGGCCTTTGTGGATTTGGATGAAAAAGCAGGCTCTGCGCTTGCTAAACGTCTTACCAAAGAAGGCTACGAAGTGCGCTTTGACGTGTGTGACATCACCGATATCCAAGATTATCAAAGCAAAATCCGTGCGGCTGCAGAGGTTTTTGGCCCAATTTCAGTATTGATGAATAACGCGGCCAACGATGTGCGTCATTCTTTGGAATCGCTGACCGAAGAGCGTTTCGATGAATTAGTTGGTGTGAACATCAAGCACGCTATGTTCGCAGCGCAAGCTGTCGCGCCAATGATGCGCAAACTGGGTGGTGGCTCGATTATCAATTTTGGTTCTGTGGGCTGGATGATGCCGACAGCAGGCTACCCAACTTATGGTACGAGCAAAGCCGCGACCCATGGTTTAACTCGCTCTCTTGCCCGTGATTTAGGTGGTGCAGGTATTCGAGTGAATACTTTGGTGCCGGGTTGGGTGATGACAGAAAAACAGCTGCGCATGTGGGTTGATGATGCTGCAGAAGAAAAGATTAAACAAAGCCAATGCCTAGCAGGCAAAGTGCTTCCCGAACACATCGCCAACATGGCGTTGTTCTTAGGGTCCGATGCGGCGGCAATGTGCTCGGCGCAGAACTTTATTGTTGATGGAGGTTGGGTATGAGTGATTCTAAGAAAAGCACGTTCGTACCAAAAACATGGCCGCGTAAATTACGTTCCACTGAATGGTTTGGTGGGACATCACGTGATCACATTTACCATCGCAGCTGGATGAAAAACCAAGGCTTACCGGCGGACTTGTTTGATGGCCGTCCAGTAATTGGTATTTGTAATACTTGGTCGCAGCTAACACCTTGTAACGCCCATCTTCGCGATCTTGCTGATCGAGTGAAGCATGGTATTTATGAGGCGGGTGGTTTGCCACTGGAATTTCCTGTGTTTTCTGTGGGTGAAAGCTCACTTCGTCCGACGGCTATGATGTATCGCAACATGGCGGCCATGGACGTGGAAGAAGCCTTGCGTGCGAATCCGCTCGACGGTGTTGTCTTGTTGGCAGGTTGTGACAAAACTACTCCAGCGCTGCTTATGGGCGCGTGTAGTGTCGATATTCCATCGATTGTCGTATCTGGTGGCCCAATGTTGAATGGCTATTTCAGAGGCGAGCGTGTGGGCTCCGGCACAGCCTTGTGGCAAATGTCGGAAGACATTAAAGCTGGCAAGATGACGCAAGAAGATTTCCTTGAAGCTGAGCAATCTATGTCTCGCTCTGCTGGTGGTTGTAACACCATGGGAACCGCTAGCACCATGGCATCGATGGCCGAAGCCTTGGGTATGGCGTTATCTGGTAACGCAGCAATTCCGGCGGTAGATAGCCGACGTCGAGTGATGGCGCACCTTACTGGTCGTCGTATTGTTGATATGGTGAAAGACGATTTGAAACCGTCTGACATTTTAACTCGCCAAGCGTTTGAAAATGCGATTCGTGTTAATGGCGCAATTGGTGGCTCCACTAATGCCGTGATTCACTTATTGGCTATTGCTGGTCGTGTTGGTGTGGATTTAAGCCTAGACGATTGGGATAAATTGGGCCAAGAAATTGCCACAATTGTGAACTTGATGCCATCGGGCAAATACTTGATGGAAGAGTTCTTCTACGCAGGCGGCTTGCCTGTGGTAATCAAGCATTTGGCTGAGGCTGGCAAACTGCATAAAAACGCCATTACCGTGTCTGGTGAATCCATTTGGGAAGAAGTAAAAGAGGTTCGTAACTGGAATCCAGATGTTATTTTGCCCGTTGAAAAAGCACTGACACAAAAGGGCGGTATTGTTGTATTGAAAGGCAACCTTGCGCCACAAGGAGCGGTATTGAAACCTTCCGCAGCGTCGGCGCATTTATTGCAGCACCGTGGCCGTGCTGTGGTGTTTGAAGACATTGATGACTACAAAGCTAAGATCAATGATGAAGCCTTGGACATCGATGAAAACTGCGTCATGGTACTAAAAAACTGTGGGCCAAAAGGTTACCCAGGCATGGCGGAAGTAGGCAATATGGGCTTGCCACCAAAAGTGCTGCGTAAGGGCATCAAAGACATGGTGCGCATTTCTGATGCTCGTATGTCAGGAACCGCCTATGGCACTGTGGTGTTGCATACTACGCCAGAAGCCGCTGCGGGTGGGCCATTGGCTGTGATTCAAAATGGCGACATGATTGAACTAGACGTAGAAAATCGTCGTCTTCATGTAGACATTTCGGATGAAGAAATGGCAACACGTTTAGCGAACTGGAAAAGTCACTTGGAAGCACCAAAAAGTGGTTATATCAAATTATTCCATGACCACGTACAGGGTGCCGATACCGGTGCTGATTTTGACTTCCTAAAAGGTTGTCGAGGCGCTGCGGTGCCAAAAGACAGCCATTAAATTAAGTTTTTTAAGTCTGACTCTGCCTTGTGATGGCAGCACCGCCCCAACGGACATCCCTGTCCGCGAGGGGCGTAACGCCCATCCTTGGGCTTGATGCTTGCCATCGCTAGGCTACTTCAGAGCTTAATTTAATTTAATTTAATGTATTGAATTTCATTTATTAAAGAGAGGAGTGAGTATGTTAACGGGACAGCATTTTATTGCCGGTAAATGGGTAAAGGGCGACGCAACATTTTCTTCAACGCCTGCTACAGGACCTTCTCATGAATTTGCCGTTGGTCGCGTGTCAGATGTGGATGCAGCGGTAGAAGCAGCCGAAGCTGCTTTTGAGGAATTTGGTTATTCCACTCGTGAAGATCGCGCGGCTTTTCTGAATGCCATTGCTGACGAAATTGATGTTTTGGGCGATCAAATTACTGAAGTTGGCGTACAAGAAACCGGTTTGCCAGTCGCACGTTTGCAAGGCGAACGCGGCCGTACAACAGGTCAGCTACGCTTATTCGCTGAGCGTATTTTGTCTGGTGAATACTTGGATCGTCGTTTTGATGAAGCCTTGCCAGATCGTGCCCCATTACCACGTCCAGATATGTACATGGTGCAGCGTCCAATTGGTCCTGTTGCTGTGTTCGGCGCGTCTAACTTTCCATTGGCGTTTTCAACAGCGGGCGGCGATACCGCAGCGGCATTAGCAGCAGGTTGTCCTGTTGTAGTGAAAGGTCATTCAGCTCATCCGGGAACGGGTGAATTAGTCGCTCAAGCCGTTGATGCGGCCGTAAAACGTTGCAAGATGCCAGCCGGCGTCTTTTCTTTGATCCAAGGCGGTAATCGCCAAGTTGGTCAAGCGCTAGTTCAGCATCCGTTAATCAAAGCGGTTGGCTTTACTGGTAGTTTGGCGGGTGGTCGTGCCTTGTTTGATTTGTGTGCGGCGCGTCCAGAGCCAATTCCTTTCTTTGGCGAGCTGGGTTCTGTGAACCCAATGTTTGTGATGCCGGAAGCATTGAAAAACCGTGCTGAAGAGTTAGGTAAAGGCTGGGCGGGTTCATTGACTATGGGCGCAGGGCAGTTCTGTACTAACCCTGGTATTGCGGTGATGTTGGATAACGCAGATTCAAAAGCCATGATTGCAGCAGCGAGTGCGGCCTTATCTGAGATCTCTGCGCAAACCATGCTGACTGATGGCATTGCTGATGCGTACCGTTCTGGTGTTGCTGCAATAGAAAAAACGGGTATTGAGTCGGTTGTTCGTACAACAGACACAACGGATAGAACGGCATTGCCAAACTTGTTCACGGTAACGGGTCAAGCATGGCTAGATCACCCAACTCTTCATCAAGAAGTATTTGGTCCTCTTGGTTTGGTGGTTCTGGCGGAAAGCGTCGAGCAGATGGTCGAGTTGGCTCGTCATTTGGAAGGTCAGTTGACGTGTACGATTCACCTTGATGAAGGTGACCATTCAGCATGTCAGAAGCTTTTGCCTGTATTGGAACGCAAAGCTGGTCGTTTGCTAGCAAATGGTTTCCCAACAGGAGTTGAAGTGAACGACACCATGGTTCACGGCGGGCCGTATCCGGCGTCGACAAATTTCGGTGCAACCTCAGTCGGCACCTTGTCGATTCGTCGTTTCTTGCGTCCTGTTTGTTACCAAAACATACCAAAGGCATTGTTACCAAAAGATCTAGCTGGCTAGTTCTTAAGCATTAAATATCCCAAGGCGGGTTATTAAGCGAGTTCGGTTTTGAAAGCAACCGACTCGCTTTTTTTTGCTGTTTCGCAAAGGTTAAGAGCGAGTATTTACGCGTTGGTAGGTTTCTGTTCGAGCTCAGCAAGCACCAAACGCTTGAGCTGGTTGGCAAGAGGCGACAATTGGCGGCCACGCATTTGCAATAAATAATAAGGACTCATGATTATTTTTCGGTCTAGTTTGAGTGTTTTTAAATCGGCTTTTACTTTATGGCCAACTAACAAGTCACTCACTTCTCTGGCCATAGGCGCAATGGCGTTGGAAGACACAAGAATCGCGATCAATGCCAATAATGACGTGCTGTTGGTGATACTTAATGGCAATTCGGCGCGTTCTTCCATAAAGGCGGCTTCAACCGCTTCGCGTATGGGAGCGCGGTGAGACTGCATGACCCATTCAAAATGAGCTAAATCTTTTACTTTGACGACATCTAAGTGAGCTAATGGATGGTCTTTACGAACTAATAAATTGACCGATTCTGTGCGCGCTGGGTAAATCTCAAATTCGTTGGCGTCGTATTGTTTGGGAATACGGGCAAGCACGAAGTCATTGTGTCCAGCGACTAAATCGCGAACTAAAACATCACTGGTATCGACGTTAATATCAATTTCGGCTTTGGGGGCGATAGCTCGCAATTGCTGAATAGCGGGAATGACAAATCCCACTGCCGCGCCAGTGACTGCGCCAATAGCGGTTGTTCCGCCGCCGCCTTCTTTAAGTTCGTCTACTTCACGGGCAAGATCGCGTAACTCAACTAAAAGGTTGTGCGCCCGGCGTGCCACGGCTTGACCAACCAAGGTTGGTTCCATGCCTTTGGCATGACGAATAAATAAACGTGTACCGATAGTTTGTTCAATTTCACTCAACATGCGTGATGCAGCAGGTTGTGTCATTGCCATTTCATCCGCAGCAATGCCCAGTTGACCATGCTCGGAAATAACCGAAATTAAGCGTAGTTGATTGAGTTTTAAATGCTTGGCCAGACCTATGTCCATATCGACCTCTGTTATTGTTTTTAATAAAGGTATTTTACTCTAAATAGAAGCTATTTGCGTCTAATAGCAATAAAAAAGCCCAAATAAATGGGCTTTTTTAGCGTTTCTCTTGTACAAAGTTATGATTGTTATTTAAGGCTGAAACTGGCGATTAACGGCGCTTTCAGGGTCAAAACTGTCGACGGCAATGTCTTGTGCTTCGGCTGTCCATTTCCATGTGGTGGCGAGTCGCTCTTTGGTGAATGCGCCGTAACCATCTTGATCACTGACGGCGTTATAAACCAAGGATTTGATTGAATTAATTGTGTTTGTTGCAGTACTAGCATCAACTTCTGGCACCATGTCATGAACGATTTGCCCGCTTTCTTTTGGGTACTCCCAAGTATATTTGATGGCTTTTTTATAGGCTTGAACAAAACGTTTTGTCACATCTGGGTGCTTATTGATAAAGCGGTCAGAGGCAATAACAGAAGTCGAGTAAAACTCTAAACCGGCATCGTACCATGGCAATACTCGCAAAGTTTGACCGGCGCTTTTGGCTTGTTGCTGATAAATTACCGTATCTGTTATCCATGAAATAACTACGTCAGTGTTACCGGAAAGTAACATTGGGTTTAGTGCACCAGCGTCAGCTTTGACCAATTTGATACTGTCTGGATCAACGTTATTCACTTCTAACAATAAGGGTAAAAAGACATTTGAAGACGTATAAGGCGAGGTGGCAATGCGTTTTCCTGCGACGTCTTTGACGCTTTTAACGTCTGAATCAGCAGGCACAAAGAAAGCGTGGGGCGCTTTACTAAAGACGGAATACACCGCGGAAACCGGCACATCATTTTGTGCTTTTGCCATTAATAACGCGACCAAGTCAGATAAGCCCATGTCGGCATTACCAGTGGCGAGTTTGCTGATCGCGTCGGTGGAACCTCGGCCGCTTGCCACAGAGACGTCTAAATCAACGTCTTTGAAAAAGCCTTTTTTGATGCCTACATAAACCGGTGCTTTATCGCCACCAGGTAACCAATCTAGCTGAAACTTTACTTTATCAGCGGCGAAAACCGCGTTTCCACTTAAGGCTGTCAATGCCATGGCCCCAGCTAGGCATAGATTACGAAATAAGGTTGTCTTGTTCATTGTTTTCTCCATGTTTCATCATAGATCTGGCTCTGCTTTTCTAAGCAAGCCAAGCTCAGTTAGTGAAACAACCACAAAGAAAACAAGATGAGGAAAGAGCGAGAGGGCTGGGTACACAGTCGAATTAAGTAGATACGGCTGTCACTTCCCTTTCGACATCCTCTTTGGGTTGTCGATAAAGGCAGTGAGCAATGCCCGAATTTGGTTTGTCGGAACCCGACACCAAATTTGACCGCTTCTACTCATTGCGCCACGCAAACTATTTGCGCCACTTATGACTAAGCAACAAGCAGGCCAAATATATTTGTCTATAAATTCGGCAGTTATGTGGTAGTTAGTGCTCTGTTCTGCACTTGAATTGGGCGCATTGTGGTCTAGTCGCACCATAAATATGATTAATAGCATGTGAAATATGATGAATGGTTCGTGCTTGCTGTGTGCTTACTGCCGTTGCATAGACTGGTACAAGGTTTGCTTGTTGACTTAGTTAAGTTGTATGTGAATTAAAGAGTAGAAGCGGTTAAGCCTTTTGGCCTGGACATTGCTCTTTCCTAAAAAGGAGAGTGTTATGCCCCAGTATTTAATCCGCCAAGCCAAAGCCGTTGCAGGTTATGAGCTTCCTCAAGATATCCGTATTAAAGATGGCGTGATTGCCGCCATTGCTCCAACGCTAGATCGCGAGCCTGACGACGAGTTAATAGATGCGTCTCACTGTGTGGTTTACCCAGGGTTTGTGAATACTCACCATCATCTTGCTCAGTCGATACTAAAAGGCGTTCCTGCTGGTTTGAACCAAGGTTTAGGGGAATGGCTGGCAAGCGTGCCGTATCGATTCTGGCCACAAATTACGCCAGATTTAATGTATGTCGCAGCGAAATTAGGCCTGTACGAGCAATTGCGCTCTGGTGTGACGACCTGTGCAGATCATCATTATTTGTACCATGCGAACACATCACCGGAATTAGAAGACGCTGTTTGGCGTGCTGCCGAAGATTTAGGTATTCGCTTAGTTTTATGCCGTGGTGGCGCAACGGTGCAAGGCAGTCATAAAGGTATGAAAGACAGCGGCATTGTTCCTGAATCATTGGAATTGTCATTAGATCGCCTTGATGCTTCCTACAAACGCTACCATGACAACAACCCATTCAGCATGCGACGCTTGGTCGTCGCGCCGACCAGTTTGGTTCACACATCGCCAGCAGAAGACTTACGTGGTTATGCTCAGTGGGCAAAAGAGCGAAACCTGCTGCGCCACTCACATTTATTGGAAGTGTCTTTTGATGAGCAAATGGCGCAACAAAATTTCGGTATGAGCGCCATTGATTACGCCGCTCACTGTGATTGGTTAGGCGACGATGTGTGGTTCGCTCACTTGGTGCAAGCGGATGCTCATGCAATTGAATTACTAGCGCAAACCAAGACGCGAATTGCCCATTGCCCCACATCAAACTGTCGACTCGGCAGCGGTATCGCACCAGTTCTTGAAATGGAAAAAGCTGGGATTCCTATTGCTATTGGAGTTGATGGCTCGGCATCGAGTGAAAATGCTTCCATGCTGCAAGAGTTGAATTTAGCTTGGTTGTTACATCGTACTCAGGGTGGACCGACAGCAACAAACGTGGCGCAAGTGCTTAAATGGGGAACGCAAAACGGCGCGGATCTTTTGGGGCTTAAAACAGGGCAAATAGCCGAAGGTTATGCTGCCGATTTGGTTTTGTACTCTCTTGATGCTCCGCGTTATTCTGGCGTGCACAGTCCGTTAGAAGCACCGATTTTATGTGGTGAACCCGCGCTTATTAAACATAGCTTTGTAAACGGTAAACGTATGGTTGAAAATGGCCAAGTGCTTGGTGTGGACGAAGCCGAGTTAATTCAAGACGTAAAAGCGGCGGTACAGGAATTGTTAGCAAGCTCGCCTGCTAAATAATTGCGAGATGCTGAAGGAGGCGAGTAAACTATTAGTCCATTTTATTAATCGCTAAGGAAAGGGATGTCTCTTCTACATTCGCCACAATCTACAGAATTGCCGATAAAACGCTTGGCTGAAAAAGAACTGGTGGCCTTGTTTGCTCTGATGATGTCGCTGACGGCGTTGAGTATGGATGCCATGTTGCCGGCGTTTCCTTTCATTGCTGAGTCTCTGGCTGTGGTGGATTACCAGAAAACCCAGTGGATCGTCTCAGCAATGATACTAGGTATGGTGTTTGGGGAAATTTTCTTTGGACCTTTGTCCGATGCCATCGGCCGTAAAAAAAGTATTTTACTTGGTATCTGTGTGTATCTTATCGGTTCGGTAGTGGCGTTGTTGGCGTCGTCCATCGAGATGTTTTTGCTGGGGCGCATGATACAAGGGTTTGGCGTTGCTGGGCCAAAAATCGCATCTCGTGCCTTGATTCGAGATATGTACAAAGGCGCTGCGATGGCACGCATTATGTCCTTTGTGATGATGGTGTTTATTTTAGTGCCTATGCTTGCTCCCTCTATTGGGCAGCTCGTGTTGCAAGTCGCAGATTGGCGTTGGATTTTTGGTTTGTTAATGACTCAAGCAACCATTGCAGGCGTATGGTTGCTGCTGCGTCAGCCTGAAACCTTGTCGAAAGAGAACCGTATTCCACTTAACCGAAAACGATTAGTGGCCGATGTTCGTATCATACTTAGCCGTGGTGATGTCATGGCCTATACTGTGTTATTGGGCTGTATTTTTGGTGGTTTGATGTTGCATATAAGCACTGCCCAATCCATTTTTCAGGATGTGTATGACACAGGTGATCGCTTTCCTTTGTTCTTTGCCATGTTGGCGATTGGCTCTGCTGTTATCAATTTCTCAAACGGCAAGATTGTACTGCGAATCGGTATGCTGCGCTGTGTGATAAGTGCGTTGAGCGTACTGTTAACCTCTTCTTTTGTTTTGCTGTTATCAACTTTTTACTTTGATGGCGTTCCGCCTTTTGTGCTCTTTATGGGGTTGGGAATGGTGATGTTTTCCTGCTTCGGTATGGTGTTTGGTAATGTAAACGCCATGGCGATGGAGCCGCTAGGAAAAATGGCGGGGCTTGGGGCTTCCGTTATTTCATCGTTATCCAGCTTTCTGGCGATTATTTTATCGACCGTGATTGGGCAGTTTTATCATTTTACTGTGACGCCATTGGCAAGCGGTTTTGTTATTTTTTCTATTATTGCTTTTGTGATGCTGAGGTATGGGTACAAGTACAGCCAGCGTCATACCGTAGAATAAGGTTTTTCAGCGCATAGTTGGTTTGGTGAAGGTGGGTGTCATCCAGTGTTCACCAAAATAGGTTAGAATGTAAGCTCAGTTTTTAGTAAGAGCACACCTATTTCTATGTCATCCCAAATATCCCAATCTGATTCCTTAGCGAAGCAACTTTTTTCCATGACATGGCCGATGATGTTTGGCATTTTGTCGTTGATGAGTTTCCAGCTGGTGGACAGTGCCTTTATCGGACAATTGGGTATTTTGCCCTTAGCTGCACAGGGTTTTACTCTGCCCATTCAGATGGTTGTCATTGGTCTGCAAGTCGGGTTAGGGATCGCAACAACGGCGATTATTTCTCGTGCTTTAGGGGCAGGGAATACGCGTTATGCCAAGCAATTAGGTGGTTTGGTATTACTGATGGGGAGTGTGGGGATTGCTTTCTTTAGTGTGATCATTTGGTTCTCACGTCATCCTATTTTGGCGTTATTGAGTGCGCCGGATTCTGTTTATCCTGTTATCGATTCTTATTGGCCTCACTGGTTACTCAGTGCTTGGGTTGGGGCGTTGATCTATTTTTATTACAGCATTTGTCGATCTAATGGTAATACCATGTTGCCAGGTATCATGATGATTGTGACCAGCGTGCTTAACTTGGTGCTGGATCCTATTTTTATCTTCACCTTTGATCTTGGTTTGAATGGCGCCGCGATGGCAACCACGGTGGCGTTTGCTTTAGGTACTTTGATTGTTGCGCCGCAAGTCGCTCGTAAGCACTGGATTACCTTTGATTGGCAAGATCTCAATGTCGGCAAAAGTCTGACGTCGATAGGTCATATTATGGGACCTGCGATGGTGAGCCAGCTGCTGCCGCCAGTTTCTTCTATGTTGGCGACTAAGCTGATTGCTGGATTTGGTACGGCAGCGGTAGCGTCTTGGGCGCTGGGCTCGCGCTTTGAATTTTTCTCTATTGTGGCCGTGTTGGCGCTGACTATGTCCATGCCACCCATGGTCGGACGGTTGTTAGGCGAAGGGCGTTTAGATGATGTTCGTTATGTTGTGCGTTTAGCCTGTCGTTTCGTATTATCATTTCAACTATTGGTTGCAGTGGTTACTTTCTTCGTCTCGGGTCTGTTGGCGAACTTGATGACCAGTGATGAAGAAGTATCGATGATTTTGCATTGGCATTTGATGATAGTGCCGGTGAGTTTAGGCCTACTCGGCATTTGTATGTTGATGGTGTCGATCTCTAATGCGCTTGGTAAATCTTATACCGCTTTGACGATATCTGCATTGCGACTGTTTGCCTTCTTCTTGCCTTGTCTATGGATTGGTTCTGAATTAGCCGGACTTAAAGGGCTGTTCTTCGGCGTCTTGATCGGTAATGTTCTTGCGGGTATTTGTGCTTGGCGTATGTATCGCAGAGCGCTTGAACAGGTTGAGAAAAAGCTAGTACAGAATAAGACGTAATACCGCAATATCGTCCAATCTTTTCTGTTTGTTATTGGTTAGTCTATATCTATTGTTTCAGGGGCTTAAGTCTGGTCCTGACGCATTCTTATGAATTTAAGTTACAAGGAATTTAGACTTAGATGCGCCTTTAAGAATTCATCAATTAACCGTTTTTTTAGTCTTTTGTTAGACGCTTTCTCTTTGGGTAAGCGTGAAATGTGCGTGCCTACGTACTATCAAAAGTAGTCTTGTTCCGGAGAGTAATGCATTGAATAAAATCAATATTAACGAAAAGTTTGGATTGTTCACAGAGGAGTGGGCTCCGAAGATTATTGCGGAATCAAATGGCCAACTAGTTAAAATAGCAAAAGGAAGTGATGAGCTTGTTTGGCATACACATGAGCATGAAGATGAACTTTTTATTGTGTTCAAAGGGCAACTGACTTTGCAGATGAGAAGCGGAGATGTTGTACTCAACACTGGTGAAATGTTTGTTGTCCCTAAGGGTGTAGAGCATTGCCCTAAAGCAAAAAAAGATACTCATTTTATGATGGTTGAGCCTTTATCGACAGCTCATACTGGCAAACTTGAAAGTGAAGTAACGGTATCATTCGAGAAGCAAGATTGGATATAGCGCAATAACAAGTTGATACTGAGCTAGTGCGGAATAAGTTGTAATACCGCAATATCGTCCAATCTTTTCTGTTTGTTATTGGTTAGTCTATTGTTATTGATTAGGCTAGTTTCGGGAGGTTGTGATGTCAGTAGAAAATCATTTTCAGTTTGCGAAAAGTGCAGCCCTCGATGAGGTGATGTTGCTGGAAGCCTCTATGAGCGATTTTTCTTATGGCACTCATGCCCATGAGGAGTTTTCTTTCGGCGTAACTTTATCTGGTCGTCAGGATTTTTTTGCTTTAGGTGAACATCACAAAAGCTATGCTGGCAATGTGATTGTGTTTAATCCGGAAGAAGCTCACGATGGTCATTCAGGTGCGGATGATCCTCTTCACTACAAGATGCTTTATGTCCATCCTGATCAATTAACCCCCATGCTTGAAAGTGCAGGTATTCGTCGCTCGCAAGACTTTCGTATTGAACTTCCTGTGCAACAGGATGCGGTGCTCAAAGCGCACATTTTGCGCTTGGCTGCTTTGGTAGAAAGTTCTGCTACATCTGCACTGGAATATTCCTCTGCCTTGTTTGAATTTGCTGAATATTTGGCATGTCAAAAGGGTATTAAAATAGAAGCTAAGCAGCGATTGAAAGACCCTGTCTTTGAGCGAGTTCGCGAGTACTTACACGCTCATGTGAGTGCTGAAGTGTCACTTGATGAACTAAGCCAAGTAGCGCATATGTCGAAGTACCATTTACTGCGCTGCTTCCGTGATTATTTTGGTATGACGCCTCACCAATACTGGCAAAATTATCGAATGAACCGCGCCAAAGACGCGCTTGAGCTAGGAATGTCTCCAGCCGACGTGGCGTTTACCTTTGGCTTCACCGACCTGAGTTATTTTAATCGTCGATTTAAGCCCATGTTTGGGCTCACGCCTTATCAATTTAGGCGTACTTTGCTGCGTACTTAGCGGCAAACTTCACCTTATAGCTAATTCTTTTTCTATTACGTCTTTGTATCAAATATCCATTTGAGGAACTCTCATGCTCGCAATAATCATCTATGCCTTTGGCGTTATGTACAGTCCTGGCCCTGCTAATATGTTGGCACTTTTGGCTGGCGTAAATGGCCAAGGCTGGCGTGCTTTTTTGTATTGTGTCGGCGTCGGGTTGGCCATGCTGATCTTATTTCTTCTGATTGGTTATTTAGGTGGTGATATTATTCCTCTTGAATATCAATCGATTATTGCCATTCTAGGTGGGGTTTATATTGCTTATCTAGGAGTGAAAATACTGCAAGCGAGTTTCCAGCAGGCAGAGGTGAGAGCACAAGACAAGGCTGTGAGCTTTAAAACGGGTCTGATTCTTCAGTTGTGTAACCCTAAATCGTTGGTGGCCATTGTGCCGATTGTTAGCGTGCAATTTCCTCGCTTTCATATTGAAGGCAGTCAAATTGCCGTTTGGTCATTAGGGCTTGCCGTTATGGCATGCGGAGCGCCAAGTGTGTATTTGTTGGCGGGTTCTCGGCTTAAAAAAGCAGCGATGAATCCCAAGGTAATGGCTTGGGTTAACCGCGTAATGGCGCTATTGCTATTCTATGTGGCCTACCGATTTGTTTTTTACTAAGTGAAGAGGGAGGGAGGCGTCGCGCTGTCTTCTTTTGCTCTATGTCCGTTTTATTCTCATTAATTTGTCACAGACGTAAGCTATAACCTAAGTATAATGGTGTAAGGTGCCGAGCATATCGAGGATGTAGCATGTTAAGATTTTTTAAAATCCGCAATGGGTTGATTCAAGAGATTAAAAAAGAAGACGAGAATTTTGCTACTTTGCAAAAGGAAGCCAACTGGATTGATGCTGCCGAGCCGGATGATGATGAACGCTTGCAACTTAAAGCCTTACTGAGGACGGATCTTCCTGAGTCGGACGATGTGGAAGAAATTGAAGCCTCTGCCCGTTGTTTTGTCGATCAAGCTGGCATTCATGTTCACTCTCTATTTTTGAACCAAACGGAAGGGCGACATAAAACCGCCACCGTTGCTTGCATCTTGCAACAAGATAGGTTGATCACCATCCGTGAAACAGAGCTGGCTGACTTCAGGTTGTTACGTATGCGTGCCCGACGAGGCCATATTCTGGTTGATTCACCGGCGCATTTATTGGTGACCTTGCTGGAAAACAAAGTAGAGAACCATGCGGATACGTTAGAAGATTCCCATAGACAGCTCGAAGATGTAAGTCATTTGGTGTTAGAAGATGACGAAACTGAACTGGATACCATTATCGAAAAATTAGCACGCCAAGAAGACAGTAATGGAAAAATTCGTCTTTGTTTGATGGATACACAGCGTAATATTTCCTTCTTGTTGCGACACTTACCTAACAAGCAAGAGTATTCAGAAACGCTACGCGAGGTAATGCGTGACGTTGAAACCTTGATGTCTCATACCACCTTTCTGTTCGATAAAATCAACTTCTTGATGGATTCCACTCAGGGCTTTATTAATATTGAGCAGAACAAAATCATCAAGATTTTCTCCATTGCCTCGGTGGTGTTTTTGCCGCCAACCTTGGTTGCCAGTATCTACGGGATGAACTTTGAAATCATGCCGGAGCTGGGTTTTGATTACGGCTATCCGGCGGCATTAGGTTTAATGGTGTTTTCTGCCTTTGCTCCTTACTGGTACTTTAAACATCGTGGTTGGTTATAGACTGTATACGGTCATTCTATCTATTGTTACTACTTCCATAATCACCTAATCATGTAGAGTTCGGCATGATTAGGTCTGTTACTTTCTTGTTCCTAGTGAATTTATCGCTCCGCCATATCTATCTTTTTATTTAAATAATTATGTATTGAAAATGTGGTTGAGAATGACTACCATTTAATTGGTTCATATTATTCATTGGAGAGTGTCGTGGAAAATTCAGTACAGCAGAAAATAGTCGACTTTTTGCAGGTCGGTGGGCCTGTAGTTTGGATATTGATGGTTTTTTCTGTCGTTGCTCTAACCATTGTCCTATTGAAGTTATGGCAGCTGTCTTCTCTGCGTGCCGAAAGCCTTAAAACAAGTAATCTCGCCTTAAACGATTGGCGTGCTGGTAACTGCGAAGATGCGCTTGAAAAGTTAGATGAGAAACGTCCTATAGATGCCTTAGTGGCTTATACAATGCGCGTGCTATTAGAGACGAATACTCAAGCAGAGTTAATTCGTGAAGAAGTAGAACGTCGTGCGATGAATCAACTTAATCAGCTTCGTTCTTATCTTCGACCTCTAGAAATTATTGCGACATTGAGCCCATTATTAGGTTTGCTCGGTACGGTATTGGGTATGATCACGGCTTTCCAGCAGATGGAAGGTGCGGGCAATCAAGTTGACCCTTCTGTTCTATCCGGCGGTATTTGGCAGGCGCTGCTAACGACCGCAGTAGGTTTGGCAGTAGCCATTCCAGTCGTAACATTACAAAGCTGGTTAGAGCGCAAGGTAGAACGTATTGCTCACAATATGAACGACGCTGTTACTCAAGTATTTACCAGTAAGCAAACAAAAGAATTAGTAGAAAAGGCTGACGAAGAGTTATTGCATGCCGCTTAATTTGTCTCAACCTAAGCGTAAGAACGCAATTAGCCTGACACCACTGATTGATGTGGTGTTTATCTTGCTGTTGTTCTTCATGCTGACCTCGACTTTTGTGCCTTGGCGACTTGTTGATACGCCTTTGTCTGTTTCTAGTGATCCACAAGATCCGGCTCAAGAAAAACCAGACAACCTTGTGCTGACGTTAAAACAAAACGACGATCAGGTTTGGGTAGACGGGCGAGCACTCCGATTTTCTGATCAATCCGCTTTTCATTCATTCATTGCAGATCATAACGAAGGTGTTTTTGTCATTAAAGCTGAAGATGGTGTGACGTTGCAAACCTTGATGCATCTTGCTGATCGCTTAAAACTCAATGGCGCAAAAACCGTTTCTATTGCGAATGCGTTTGCCATGCCGGAGTTGAAATGAAAATAGGGGAAAAATACGCCGCGAGAAACGCCAGTAACGACGACAACATGGTGCCACTAATTAACGTGGTGTTTTTGATGTTGGTGTTCTTTATGGTCGCAGGGCAAATTCAAAAAGCAGATCCTATTGCTGTCGTTCCTCCTCAATCCGTTAACGAGACCCGAGCGACAACTGACCCAAATATTGAGATCGTGCTGGGTGCGGATAATAGCTTGTATGTGGATGACGCGTTATTTGTCGTCGATGATATTCAAGCGTATTTAGAAAAATCCTTTGATTCATCATCCGATCCTGAGGCCTTTTGGGTACAAATTAAAGCCGATGGCGCTATTTCGTTAGAAAAACTACGTCCCATTTTTAATCAAGTGCGTTTAGCTGGCCTTACGAAGGTTAGCTTAGCTACTCAGCTAGAGCGAGGAAACGAATGATTTCCACGCGCCATTGGATCATTGCGGGTGGACTTGCTGTTTCTGTCCATGCTGGTGCTTTCTACGCGGTATTTTATGCGCCAACGGAGGGTAGTCAGTCTGCAGGCTCTCAAGGTATTGAGTTTGATCTAGGTATGGTGGGCGACCTTGGCGTTGCTTCTCAAACGACAGTCGCTCAAGAAGAAAGTAAAGAGGTTGAAGAGGTAATAGAAGAGCCTATTGAAGACGTTCAAGAAAAGGTCGAACCAGAAGTAGTGGAAGAAGAGCCAGTTGTTGAACAAGAACCTATTATTGAGCCTGAGCCAGTTGTAGAACCAGAAATTATCAAAGAGCCTGCGCCAGTTGTTGTGAAGCAGGAATCTCCTGTGGAAGTAGTGAAGCCAGAGCCAAAACCAGAGCCAAAACCAGAGCCAAAACCAGAGCCAAAACCAGAGCCAGAGCCAGAGCCAGAGCCTAAGCCAGAGCCCAAGAAAGAGACTCAAGTAGTAAAAAAGGCAACGTCTAAGCCTGTTGCAACGCCATCGTCAGCGAATCAGAAAGTGACCACTGGTAGCTCTAATTCAGTAACGACAGGCGGTAACCCAGGCGCAACAGCAAACTACTTTACTAAGCTAACATCGGTGTTGGCTCAGAATAAACGTTATCCAAGAGCATCTCGCCGTCGTAATGAAGAAGGGGTTGTTTCCTTGTCATTTGTTGCGCATGCGAATGGTTCTGTTACTAATGTGGTCATTACAAAAAGCTCTGGGCATAAGCGCCTTGATAAAGCCGTATTGGACATGATTAAACGCTCAGTTCCGTTACCAGTCTTCTCTAAAGACATGGTAGAAACTGAGCTAAAAATTAACCTTCCTGTATCCTTCAAACTCAGCGAGCTTTGATAGATAACTGTTACTGGGCGATGAGTGTTTCTGGTGCTGGGTTTTTAGGGAGTAGCAGCCACACTTTGCCAAAATGCTTTAGCTGACCTGCATGAAAGTGCGCTTCTTCGCCAATGCCCTGATACCAATCAATATGACCTGGTCCCTTGATAGCGCCACCTTTATCTTGTGCTAACAAAAGTCGAAATTCATGACCAACTAGGTTGCCGTAAGCGTCGAGTTTTGGCACCTGTGCCAACAAGATAGAACCTAAAGGAATTACTTTCGGGTCAACAGCCGCTGAATAAAGAGGCGTTAAAGGCACATTAGCTGCACCAATTGGTGCTTTTGGCCCTTCACTGAAAAACAAATAGCTTGGGTTTGTCGACAAAATTTCGCGGTTACGGTCTGGATTATCGCTTAGCCACTGACGAATGCTCTGGGCGGAAATATGGGCTCGATCGATCTCACCCCGCTCAATAAGCTCTTTGCCTAAACTGCGATAAGCATGACCGTTTACGCCGCCCCATGACAGCAACTTCTGCTCGCCATCCTCATACTCGACGACGCCAGAACCTTGCACGTGGAGGAAAAAGTTATCGACTAAACTGGCCGTATAGGCAATTTCCAAACCTTGTCCTGCTAGGGCATTTTCAAAATCTATCTCTTCACGGGATGGGTACTTTCCTTCGGTATTCCGTTGCACAGGCTTGCGGTAAAGCGGGTAACGGTAGACCTCGTCTGGTAAATGCCGAACAGGTATAATAGGCACATAATAGCCTGTGATTTGTACGTTACCTCTTTGGTCTTGTCCCGCTAATTGATGAGCAATAAGTTGAGGTTGTTGGACTGGATTCTGTAACCAATTGTTTATTTCTTCGGCAACGATTCTTAAATCAGCCACGCTGGTATGGGTATTCTCTAAAAATAGCGTCTTATCTTGAATGCGGTTTAAGTAGGTGATCTGCTGCTGCAAACCGCTCTGAAAACTTTCGTCCGGCATCGGCAACCCTGGTGGCAGGCTTTCTTGCAAATATAATGTTTCACGCTTAAGCGCAGCGGTGTCACGGCCGTTGTTTTCGAAGTCATTGGAACTGTCTATTTCATTCACGCTGCAGCTGCTAAGGAACACGAAGGAGGCAAGACAAAGTGGGCGAAGTAGAAAGCGGTATTGTGCTTTAGTGGGTAGCAAGTGTCGTATAAAAAATGAAAAAATCATAAGCCCTATTTCTATAAAATAAATCGGTAAAGTAACTGAGTGTCATGTTTTGACCGCACAGAAAGAGCGAGGTTCATCTTGAATTTTTATAGAAGTGAAAGCAATCATTAGGAGGGAGTTTTACACTTTATCAACGCACTGCCGCCTAGAACATTAAATACTCGTAGGCTTGTCTTAGACCGATGAATACATCTTGATCACCGCCTCTGTCTGGGTGGTGTTTCTGAGCCAGCTTTCTGTATTGCTGTTTAATGTCTGATTTGCTGGGATTCGAGGTTTTTAATTGTAGTGTCTTGAGGGCCGAGTCTCTATTGCCCGGTAAGCTGATGCCTTTGTAAAAACTATTCAGTAGCTGTGCTACGGCGTCTGCGTCAGTTTTTTCGTATTCTTCCCAATCAAGGTAGTAAGCCGCTAACTTTGCGTCTACGCTATCGCTTAAATTAGTACTGGCAGAGCGCTGAATTTGCGTTGCACTGAGTAGGTTAATACGTAATGCGCTAATATTTAGCAGGAGATTCTCTTCTTGCCATAAACTGCTTTGCAGCTGATACAAGGCATTCATGATTAGAAAATGCTGGCGGAAAAGTTGTAGGTTCATATCGTCGGCGAGCTGACTGAATTCGGGTAATTGCTCTTTTAGTGTCTTAAGAATATCGAATTCACTGATACCATCAGGGTGAAGTCGTAGGATTTCGAGGATAGGGCCGACTAAAGGGTTTTTCATATCTGTCTCGTCTGCTTAGGCATTAATTCATTACAGTGTATGTTACGAACCTAAAAAGGGTCAAAGTTGCGACGGGTATTTTTTAATAACGGGATATTGAAAAAGACAAAACTATGTTGTGGATTATAGTAATACTGGGCGTTATAACATTGATCGTTGGGCCAAGCGCATGGGTGAAATTTACCTTGAAACGTTATGCAACGGACCGTGAGGACTTACCTGGAACAGGTGGAGAACTGGCGACGCACTTGGTAAAACGCTTTGAATTAAACGAGGTTAACATTGAGACCACACAAGAAGGCCACGACCATTTTGATTTTGGACAACATATCGTTCGTCTCAGCCCTAGCGTGTTTAATGGGCGCTCTTTAACTGCGGTTGCTGTGGCGGCTCACGAAGTAGGACATGCCATTGCCCACGAGAAGAAGCAAAAGATCTCTCACCTCAGCACTCGCTATTTGCCCTTGGCGCATTTTGCTCGTCGCATTACGGCTGGTCTACTGCTTGGCTGGCCCGCCTTGAGCTTACTATTGCACATTCCTTATGCCGTGCCTTTGCACGCGCTGGTAGTTGGTTTATCAGGTTTATTGGCGGTCATCGTGCAGCTAGCGATATTGCCAGAAGAATGGGACGCCAGCTTTAATAAAGCACTTCCCATTTTGAGAGAAGGCAACTACATCCCACAGGAAGACCTACCCAAAGTGAAGAAAATCCTCACCGCCTGCGCCATGACCTACGTCGCTGCCGCACTTATCAAAGTACTCTTCGTTTGGCGATGGTTTAAACGCTAGTGCTTTGTGTTTCCACATGACTCGAACTAAACGGCGTTTCTCTTCGAAACTACCGCCTACCTCATCAAAACGCCGTTTGGTTCTCATTGTATGGATGCATTAAGCCTTGTAGGTTGGATGAGGAAGGCACGATCGTCATCCGACGTGTTGGTGTAAGTCGCGCCTTCAGGCCGACAGATCTCTTCATCACAAGACTCGAATTTTTTGAAAACAATCTTTCAAGACCTGTCACAAAAAAGGCATGAAGTTCGCATAAAATCGTCTTACTATAAAAACTGACTTTTTGGTTAGTATTTTTTAATAAGAAAGATCTTTGTGAATGGAGTATTTTCATGACGTTTTTTGTTCCTAAGGGCGCGACTATGTTCGCCTCTTCTTTGCTGTTTGCTGCGATGGCGCAGGCTTCGACTATTGACTTGCGAGTCATGGAAACTACGGATATTCACATGAACTTAGTGGATTACGATTACTACGGCGATAAGCAAAGTGATGCGGTCGGGTTGTCTCGTGTGGCGACCTTGATCAAAGCCGCACGTGCAGAAGTAACGAACTCTGTGTTGGTGGATAACGGTGATTTATTACAGGGCACGCCGTTGGGTGATTATGTGGCGAAAGGCCGTGTATTGCGCTTCGGTGAAACGCACCCGGCGTTTAAAGCAATGAACCTGTTGGATTACGATGTGGGTAATATCGGTAACCACGAATTTAACTATGGCTTAGACTTTTTAATGAAAAGTTTAAGTGGCGCTAATTTCCCTTATGTTAACTCGAATGTGTATGTAGACGACGGTGACAACGATGCGTCTAACGATCAGCCGTATTTCCAGCCTTATCTGATTCAAGACAAAGCCTTCGTCGATTCTGACGGCAAAGAACAAACGGTCAAAGTAGGTTACATTGGCTTTGTGCCACCACAAATTATGACGTGGGATAAAGACAATTTAACCCATAAAGTCATCGCCAAAGACATTATCGAAACCGCCAACAAATACATTCCTGAAATGAAAGCCAAAGGCGCGGATGTGGTTATCGCGATTCCACACAGTGGCATGATGAATTCCCCTTATATGAAAGGCGAAGAAAACGCGTCTTATCATCTTGCCAAAGTCGATGGCATTGATGCGATTCTGTTTGGTCACTCGCATCGAATATTCCCTGGCGACAAAGCATTAGACGCCTTTGAAGGTGTGGATGGCGAAAAAGGCACGGTATTTGGTAAACCTGCAACTATGCCCGGCTTTTGGGGTTCTCACCTTGGGGTGATTGATCTGACGCTTGAGCCTGCTGGAAATGGTTGGAAAGTCGCCGATGGCAAAGCAGAAGTGCGCGCCATTGCGCGTCGTGAAGGTCGAACAACTGTGCCATTAGTCGAAGCAGATGCGGCGGTGAATAAGGCGGTTGAAACCGAACATGAAGGTACTCTGGCATATATGCGTCGCAAAGTGGGTGAATCCAAGGCTGACATCAATAGTTTCTTTGCGTTGGTGCAAGATGACCCATCCATTCAGATCGTGAACAATGCGCAGATTTGGTATGTGGAAAATATTGTTCGTGGTACGTCTTATGAAGGTTTGCCTATCTTGTCTGCGGCAGCGCCATTTAAAGCCGGCGGTCGTGGTGGTCCAGACTATTACACGGATGTGCCAAAAGGCGATATCGCTCTGAAAAATGTCAGTGATTTGTACATTTACCCGAACGATTTAAAAGTCGTGAAGTTGAATGGTGCGCAAGTGGTGGAATGGTTAGAAGCGGCGGCAGGGCAGTTTAATCAGATCGATACGACTTCAACTAAACCGCAAGAGTTGGTGAATGCGTCTTTCCCGACTTATAACTTTGATGTGATTGACGGTATTTCTTACAAGATCGATGTCACCCAACCTGCTCGTTACAATGCGGACGGTGAAGTGGTTAATAAAGACGCACATCGCATTACCAAGGCGATGTTTAACGGCGAACCATTAAGAATGAAAGATGAGTTCTTGGTGGCAACCAATAACTATCGCGCTGGCGGCGGCGGTCATTTCCCTAACCTGAATGGCGAAACCATCGTGATTGATGCGCCAGATAAGAACCGCGATGTGGTGGCAAATTACTTATTGAGCCAAACAACCATTAATCCAGCGGCTGACGGCAACTGGTCATTCACTGGATTTGGCAAAGCGAAAGTCTTATTTACTACGTCGCCAAAAGCCAAAGAGGCAGCGAGTAAAAACATGTCCTACCAGTCTTTAGACGACAATGGTTTTGCTGTGTTTCAGATTAAATAGCTTAATTGAAATAGAACGAAGCACCTAAACGAAAAACGCCTGCTAATATCTAGCAGGCGTTTTTTTGTGAGCTTTTTTGCTTTGTTATTAACGCTGTTTGTGTTCAAACTCTGGGTGAATCCAAACAGGTGCATCTAGGCTTGGTAACGCTGCTTTGCCCAGAATCATGTCTGCGGTTTTTTCCGCTACCATGATAGTAGGTGCATTCAAGTTGCCGTTGGTGATGGTCGGGAAGATAGACGAATCCACCACGCGTAGATTTTGCAAACCGCGCACTTGGCATTGCTCGTTCAACACGGCCATTGGGTCGTTGTCATCGCCCATCTTACAAGTACAAGATGGATGATAAGCACTTTCTACGTTCTCTTTTACCCACTGATCGATTTCTTCGTCGCTTTGGACGTTCATACCCGGCTGAATTTCATCGCCACGGTAATCGTCTAGTGCAGATTGTTGCAGCACTTCACGAGTTAGGCGAATCGTATCACGCCAGTCTTGTTTGTCTTGCTCGGTCGAAATGTAGTTGAACAAGATACGCGGCTTCGCCGCTGGATTGGCGGACTCTATCCATAACTTACCACGGCTTTCTGGTTTGTTTGGACCAACGTGTACTTGGAAACCATGACCTTCAACTGCGGCTTGACCATCGTAACGCATGGCCGCTGGCAAGAAATGGTATTGGATATTTGGCGCTTTTAGTCCAGCACGAGAGCGAATAAAACCACAAGATTCAAAGTGGTTAGTCGCGCCAAGGCCCGTTTTGAAAAGCATCCAGCGTGTACCGATCAAGCCTTTGCTGATCAAACCAAGCTTGCTGTTTAGCGTCACAGGCTTCTTGCAGTAGTATTGGAAGTAGACTTCCAAGTGGTCTTGTAGGTTTTCACCAACGCCCTGCAGTTCGTGAAGCACTGGTACGCCGGCTTTATCTAAGACGTCTTTCGGACCTATGCCAGACAGTTGTAATAACTGTGGTGAGCCAACTGAGCCAGCCGATAGAATCACTTCTTTGCTGGCGATAGCTTGCTGAGTTTGGCCGTTTTTGCTGAACTCAATGCCTGTGGCTTTTTTACCTTCAAAGAGGACTTTATGGCTTAGTACACCGGTTTTAAGTGTTAGGTTAGGGCGTTGCATGGCACGACGTAAATAGGCGTTCGACGTAGAAGCACGCACACCATTTTTTACCGTCATGTGCATTGGGCCAAAGCCTTCTTGGCGGTAACCGTTGTAGTCGTCGGTTTTGCCGTAACCTGCTTCTTCGCCTGCATCGATAAAGGCTTGGTAAAGCGGGTTGTAAGTCATGTCGTTGCCGTTGTTGGTCGACAATGGGCCTTCGCCGCCACGGTATAAATCCGCACCGCCTTTCCATGTTTCGGCTTTTTTGAAGTAAGGTAGGCAAGTTTGGTAATTCCAGCCTTTAGCGCCGTTTTCTTCCCATTGGTCGAAATCACAGGCGTGGCCACGTACATAGACCATGCCGTTAATAGATGACGAACCGCCTAATACTTTGCCGCGTGGACAATGCATTTCGCGACCATCAAGACCTGGCTCTTTGTCTGTGTGGAACTGCCACGCGTATTTTGTCGTGTTCATTGGATAAGACAAGGCGGTTGGCATCTGGATAAAGATGCTCTTATCTGAGCCGCCCATTTCCAGTAGCAATACCTTGTGTTCGCCACTTTCTGTCAGTCGGTCTGCCAGCACACACCCTGCGGAGCCAGCACCGACGATAATGTAATCGTACGTTTCGTTTGCCATGACCTTTCTCATCTATTAAAAGTTAAGCGACCCGCCTAGTAAGGGCTTTGAATGTCGTTCAGATCGACAAAGACGCTTTTGTTTTGAGTGTAGTGGTACAAGGTCTCGATGCCATTTTCACGACCGATACCAGATTCTTTGTAACCGCCTACTGGCATTTCAGCGGGTGAAGCACCCCATGAGTTGATCCAGCAAATACCGGCTTGTAGCTGGTTAATTACACGGTGAGCGCGAGCGAAGTCTTTAGTAAATACGCCAGCGGCCAAGCCTAGCTTGGTGTCGTTAGCACGAGCGATGGCTTCGTCTTCGTCGGTGAAGCTAAGTACAGACATTACTGGGCCGAAGATTTCGTCGCGAACTTGTGGCATGTCGTCGGTGCAATCCGTGAACACAGTCGGAGCAACAAAGGCGCCTTTGTCTAAGCCGTTTTCCGTGACTTGGTAACCACCACACAATAATGTCGCGCCTGCGTCTTTAGCGGCTTGAATGTAGCCAAGTACTTTTTGCATGTGGTCTTTGGAAATCAAGGCACCCACTTGCGTGTCCATGTCCATCGGGTCGCCAATGATCATAGCTTCGGTGCGTTCTTTTAATTCCTTGGTGAAAGCGTCCAACATGTCGGCGTGAACGAAAACTCGAGTACCATTAGTACATACTTCGCCTTGGGTGTAGAAGTTGGCGAGCATGGCGGCAGAAACGGCTTGATCTACTGGCATGTCAGGGAAGATGATCATAGGCGATTTACCGCCAAGTTCCATGGTCACTTGCTTCAAGGATTGCGCAGAAGCCGTCATGACTTTTTTGCCTGTGCCCACTTCACCAGTGAAAGAGACTTTGTCTATCCCTGGGTGAGCTGTGATCATTTGACCGGTGCGAGCATCGCCTTGAATGACGTTGAAAACGCCGTCGGGCAAGCCTGCTTGGGTAAATATTTCAGCTAATTTAAGAGCGGTAAGCGGCGTTTCTTCGGATGGTTTGAAGATCATGGCGTTACCCGCTGCCAGCGCTGGGCCAGATTTCCACATGGCGATTTGAATTGGGTAGTTCCATGCGCCAATGCCAGCGCAAATACCTAATGGCTCACGACGAGTGTAGAAGAAATTACCATTGCCAAGGTCTTGGTAATCGCCTTGGATCTTGTCGGTCAGACCTGCGTAATATTCGATTACGTCAGCGCCTGTTTGAATGTCTACGCAAATAGCTTCTTGAAGTGGCTTGCCTGTGTCTAATACTTCTAGACGGGCAAGTTCTTCGTTGTTTTCACGCAATAGTTCCGCCGCTCTTTTTAGAATACGGCCGCGCTCTACTGGGCTCATTGCTGCCCATACTTTTTGACCTTGTTTTGCAGACTCTACAGCAGCATCTAGTTCAGCTTGTCCTGCGTGTTCGACTGTTGCAATCACTTCGCCTGTGGCTGGGTTGATCGTCTCAAAGTGTTCTCCGCTGGTGGATGCATGGTAGCGGCCGTGAATGTATTGCTGCTGATGTGCCATGATGTGCCTCTTTAAGTCTGTTTTAACGACTCTGTTTAGAGTTGTTAAGGTATTTGATTTTTTATTAAACGCGCGTTCAATAAAAACAATTGTACATATTTTGGCTATAAATTGCAGCTCGAATCCATGAATTAGTGTCTTTGAGCAAAAAAATGACGTTATGGTGTCCGCTGTTAAGGGCGAATTTGAGAGGAAAAAAGAGGGAAATCGAGAGGTTAACGCCTCCACGTGAAATATGGAGGCGCAAGTATATTTTTCTTAGCAATGATGTTATTTAAAGGCTAATAACACCATTTGAATCATAACTAATAGGGCTTGGTACATAATCGTCGGCCATTTCATCGTTGAGCCATTCTGTACCATCAAGCACATATCTAAACTGATAAGCCGTGTCTATATCCAAATTAAGTGTTGAAACAAAGACGCCAGATTTTTGCTTTTTCATCAGGTTAGCTGTGCAATCCCAATTGTTGAAGTCTCCCACCAAAGCGACATTTTTTGCATCACCGACGGTTTCTGCAGGCAGTGCAAATTTCACTTTGCATTCGGGTTTTGTCTTTAAGTAGGTTTTCTCAATCATGTCCAGCTCCGTTATCTTTGACAGAAAAGTGGGTGAAGGCTACGACAAAAAGCCTGAAGGATAATAGTTTAAGTAAGCAAGGCTTACGCCATATTTTTTAACTGATTAATCTATTTAAAGAAATATATTAAGCCTTGCAATAAAGCGATTATTTATATTGGTTTTAACGTCTTAAATGTGTAGGTAGCGCGCCATTTTGGGGCTTATTATCGACACAAACTTAAGACGAAAATTCACAATTTAAGCAAGGCAAATGACCTACACTTTAAAGACACCAACAACAATAACGAGGTGTTTTTATGGATATTCAAATGATCGTTCTTATTGTATTAAGCGTGATGCTGATCGTGAAAATTATCTATTTAGCGTTTTTCAAGCGCCCTGAGCAACACCATAGAGAGCGTTCGAATAGAAACCATTCACATGGGCACCATCACGATCATCGTTAGTGTTGAATGCCGTCATTGTGTCCTCGGTAGCGTTTATTTTTCGCTTCTTTGACAGTATTTAGGTCTACTAGGACCAAGCCGTCCACGCAGTAGCCAAAGTCTGAATCGACGCCAAAGTCTAAGAAGCGAACTCCGCCCGTTTCGCACAATTCACTGTATTGTTTGAACAGTGTTGGTACGCTGGCGCCAAAGTGGCTGAGCTGCTCTTTTAGTATCCTAAAGTCTTCTTCATAGTTATCACCGCTGAACATGGCTGAAATAATATCAGCGTGTTCTGTGTTAACTTGATAAGGCGTGAAAGAGCGCGCTAAGTGTTCTTTATCGGCATAATAGAGTTTGTAGAAAGAGACAATAAAGTCTTTTGCCACTTGCGGGTAGCTGTTGCTTAAGCTTACAGGGCCAAACATGTAGCGAATTTCAGGGTGTCTGTCTAAATAGGCGCCAATTCCATACCACAAATAATCTAAGCTACGTTTGCCCCAATATTTTGGTTGGATAAAGCTACGCCCGAGCTCAATACCTTGTTCAAAATAAGGTTCCATATCGCAAGAGTATTGGAATAATTCAGCACTGTAGATACGGTTTGGTGTATCCGACTTCATGTAGCGTGCGACTTCGCCAATACGATAAGCGCCAACAATTTCTAGCTCTTCTTCATCCCATAGAATCAAATGGCGATAGTATTGGTCGAACTTATCTAAATCTGAACGCTCGCCAGTACCTTCACCCACTTTTCTAAAGGCAATTTCGCGTAAGCGCCCAATCTCTTTCATCGTCACCGACATTGGGTCGTAATCAAACAGGTAGATTTGCTTGTTGTCTTTGGTACTGCCAAGGTGTTCGGCTATTTTGAGTTCTTGTTTGATCATCTGCCTATTTTGCGGATGCTCAACGGTCTTTTCGGTTTTAAGTAGCGGTTTTTTGCCTTTGGCAATACGGTATAAATGGCGCTTTACGAGTTTGTTTTTTTCTTTATCGCTTAGTGGTAGTTGTGCCAGCTCTTGAATTGGAATGGCTTGGCCAACTTGCATGGGGATTTTTCGATTGCGCTGACGAAACATTTCGTTAGCGAGCTGAATCGTCGAGAGCGGACGATATAAAAGAGAGCTGGTGTAAAACAGCATGGAATTGCGTCCGCCAATATGAACTGGCAGTAATGGGCTGTTAGTCTTTTGTGCCAGTTTTAGGTAGTTCTGATTCCATTGCTGATCTTTTACGCCGCTTGGCGACATACGCGACACTTCGCCCGCAGGGAAAATGATCACGGCTTCTTCATTATGTAGGCAGCTCATAATGGCTTTGAGCTGCTGGCGTGCTGTTTTTCCGCCAAGATTATCGACGGGAAGAACAAGCTGTTTTAAACCATCAAACCCCATTAATAAATCGTTAGCGACGATTTTTACATCCGGGCGAATTTCACCAATTAAACGCAGTAATGCTAAGCCATCTAAAGCACCAAGAGGGTGGTTAGCGATAATCATAACGCGACCACTCGCAGGTATGTTTCGTCGATCAACTTGGCTGACGTTATAGCTAAAGTTGAAATGATCCAGAACACGATCAATAAATTCGAAGCCGACACAGCCGTGGTTTTTTTCCAAGAAATGGTTGACCTCACTTTCGTGGAATAAGCGTTTTAGCACGCTTAACGTTGGGCGAGTGATTAACGGGCTTTTATCGAAAAATTGAGGGGATTTACTGGCAATCATTTGCTCGACTTGTATCACAGTGGTGCTCCGCTCTAATAAGTTTTTAGGTATCTTATTAGTGAGAGTAGAGCGTCAATATGACAGTGTCGTGACGTTTATGTGGCGAATATATTATGCGCTATAAACAAATATTATAAAAAGGATAGGATTGGTTAGAGTGCACAAATGGTTAGCTTGCAGGGGTATTGTCTTCGTCTGTTTTTTCTTCAAATTTGTAGAAAAAGTTCCATAGGCAATAAACTGTAATGCCTGCTGAAATCATGGCCCAGATTGGTTCGTTTGCAACCCATTCAACAATGGCCCAACCAGCACAAAATAAGGTGGTAACAACTCGACGCCATTTAGGGCGAAAAAACGCGCGATCAGATTCAGAGAGCATACTCTTCCAGTTCCAATTGAATAGGTAATTATCTGCGACAATAGCAAGGGATATCTACAAGAAGTAAAATATCCCTATAGCTTATTGAGCTTTCGCCTTGCTATTTCCTAGGGAAATATGACGTGATCCTGTTAGCTGAGATTGTCCGCTAACCCCTGAATCGATTTTATCTATCTGCCCACCACGAGCAAGAAACTCTTGCATTTGCTTTTCAATGGATTCCGAAGTTTCCGAAGCAGCCGGCTGTTTCTTCTTAGTTGCCATGATAAATAGTCCTTGTTTTTAGATTGAACAAGGACTATACCAGATTTTCACAATATTTGCTTGTTATTGGCTAACGTCTGCAATCGTGTGTCTATCTTTTACTGCACGGCGCCACGAAATATTGCTTTATTGCGGTGAGTAAGGGTGATGTCGACGAATGATTGGGTTCAATAGTCGTGTTAACCATCCCGTGAATTCAATAGGCGCATCCAAGACAGTAAGACAAATACACTCTGCGTCTTTGGTGACGATGGGTTTGTGCTTATGACTGGCGTCCCGATTAATAAAGTCGCCTTGGCGATACACGCCGCTTTCATCGGAAAAAGCACCTTCTAACACTAGGGTAATCTCATCACCTGTATGAGTGTGAGTTGGCATATGTGCGCCAGCTTTGACTCGTGTTAGAGCAACTTGTGCGCCCCCTTCTTCATTGTAGAGTGTGGCAATTTTAAACGACGGCGATAAGCGCATCCAGTTGAGGTCATCGTAACTGCTTTTGATGAACTGACGCAGGCTGCGAGGAATACGGTAATCATCATTCCAACTTTGTGCTGGCACTTCTGATGTTTCCGGTTTGTCGAGATCGACGGGCTCCGGCTGCTCCGCTAACTTTTGGAAGAAGCTGTCTTTTAAACTGCTAAGGCGACGATTCTCGGTCTTGGCCTGTTCAAACAGGTGTGATCCAAGCATTTCGAGTTTGCGAATTTGCTGTTGGCATTCTTGGCAATGTTCTATGTGTGTAGACACACACAGAGAATGCGCCAGAGGCAATGAGCCAGCGGCATAATCGGTCAATGTTTCAATCGATGGATGGTAGTTAATCATCGATACTACCTCTTTACGTAAATAGTGAGTTTGTGCAAAGCGAGACGGACACGAGATTTTATCGTTCCAAGGGGAAGTGATAATTCTTCTGCCGCTTCCTTGTGGGTTTTGCCTTCTAAATAGACTTTTGCCAAAACCTGCTTTTGATCCTTGGGTAATTTATCTAAACCTTGTTGGATCCGTTCTTGATCTCTTTTTTGCTGAGCATCTTTAAATGGGTCTGCATTTTCGTCGACCACGTTTTGCCAGAGAAATTCTGGGTCGATATCAGACTGGTGTCGGCTGTTCTTACGCAAATAGTCGATACGGGCATTTCTTGCCAAGGTGAAAACCCAAGTATTAAGCGACGCGGACTCTGGCTTATAAGTGTGTGCTTTGTTCCAGATACGAATCATCACTTCCTGGGCGATATCATCGGCCATTAAATTTGCGCCAGGCTGAGCCGCAAGACAGAAACTTCTGATCTTAGGAACATAGTAATCAAATAGGCGTGTAAGAGCTGCTTGGTCTCTTGCTTCAGCAACGGCATGCATGTCTGCAGCTCGTTCTTCGTCATATTCTAGTTGGGTTACGCGTTCCATTTTGGCTCCAATAATGAAAGCTATCTCGACGCTTTGTGTGCGTTATAAATGTATTTACGTCATATAAATAAATGTGGATCACTTAAATGATCAAAAACAATTTAAAAAGAATGATCCAAAGTTCATTGGTTTGCGTTTAATCCTTATAACCAAACACCTGACAAGGTAACAGCTAAGGTAAGTGATGAATATGGCGGACGCGAAAATGGATCCCAGTTCTTTGTTAATAGAGCGCTTCAAGGCCTTCTATCTCGATGTTAAGCATCCACAGCTGGATAAAATTGATGAAATATACACAGAAGATGTGTTGTTCAAAGATCCCGTCCATGAATTGCGTGGTGCAGAAACCTTGCATGCTTATCTTTCTGAAATGTGCGCCAATGTTCATAGTGGGCGTTTTGAATATTTGGATCAGACTGTGTCTGAAAACACGGCATACATTAAATGGAATATGCATTTTAAACACCCTAAATTGGGCAACAAAACCATCACAGTGCGCGGTATTAGTCAGGTGCAATTTGATGAACGTATTTATTTTCACGAAGACGTTTATGATCTGGGACAATTAATCTATGAGCATGTGCCTTTATTAGGTTTTTTTGTGAAAGGGTTAAAAAAGCGTTTGGTGATGTAGGGAGGGTATTCAGATGAATCAAGCAATTCAAAAAGACGTAGTATGGATCACAGGTGCCAGTTCTGGCATTGGTTTAGCGCTTACAAAATGCTTTTTAGACGCAGGTTGGAAGGTGATTGCCAGCGCAAGAGGGCAAGGCGAGCTGACCTCATTGATAGATGCCAATGAAAACCTTTCTTTTGTTCCTTTTGATATGACAGACGAAAGCCAAATGGGTGCTGCTCGTGAGGCGTTAAGTGCCCATACTGATAAATTAGATTGTGCGGTACTGAATGCTGGAACCTGTGAATATTTGGATATGACAGACACTGATCCAGATTGGAAAATGATGGATCGAATCATGTCAGTGAATTTTATTGGCTTAGTGAACAGCGTCGAAGTGTCTTTACCGTTACTAAAAAAGTCACCCCGCGCGCACCTGGTTGGGGTGAGCTCACAAGCTGTACAAGCCGCATTTCCTCAAGCCGAAGCCTACGGAGCCAGTAAAGCAGCGATTCGATACTTTTTGTCTTCTTTAAGAATGGACCTAAAGCAATTCAATGTAGATGTGACTTGTTTGTTACCCGGCTTTGTCGACACGCCATTAACGCAGAAGAATACTTTTGATATGCCGTTTCTGATGTCCGCTGACGATGCGGCAAAACGTATGTTTACGGCTTTAGGGTCGCGGCCTTTTGAATATGCCTTTCCTAGGCGCTTGACCGCCATGTTGTGGCTAGGTCGACATTTTCCAAAAATGTGGCTCTCTAAGTTAGCGCCTAAAAAACCATCTAATACATCAGCCTAGCTGGGTAATGACAAATTACGTTTTAAGGGGACAATGAGTGAAAATTGCCATTATTGGATCAGGGATTTCCGGATTAACCAGCGCTTATCTTTTGCAGCAACAACATGATGTCACCGTATTTGAATCTGCAGAACGTATTGGAGGTCACACCGCCACCGTCAATGTAGAAGAAAGCGGTAAAACTCGTGCTATTGATACCGGTTTTATTGTATTTAATGATTGGACTTACCCTAACTTTATCCGTTTGATGGATGAGCTGGGCGTGAAATCAAAACCAACAGAAATGAGCTTCAGCGTAAGTTGTCAGCGTACTGGGCTGGAATACGGCGGGAATAATCTCAATACTCTGTTTGCGCAACGCCGTAATTTGTTGAATTTTTCTTTTATCGGTATGTTAAAAGACATCTTACGCTTTAATAAAGAAGCCATCCTAGACTTAGAAAGCGGCCTATTGAAAGAAGGCGTGACGCTTGGTGAATATCTAAAAGAAAAAGGTTACGGCAGTCGGTTTGCTAGTCATTATCTCATTCCTATGGGCAGCGCTATTTGGTCATCTACTTTAGATGAAATGATGGACTTCCCTTTGGTATTTTTTGTTCGCTTCTTTAAAAATCATGGCTTGTTGAGTGTTAACGAGCGCCCGCAATGGCGAGTGATTGAAGGCGGCTCGTCTTCGTATTTAAAGCCTTTAGTGTCTAAATTCGAAGACAGAATTCAGCTGGGCGCGGATATATCGAAAGTAGAGCGTTCAGCTGAAGGCGTGGTGATGCATTTTGCTGATGGTTCTACACAAGATTTTGATCAAGTCGTGTTTGCTTGTCACAGTGATGAAGCGTTGGCGTTACTGGCTGATCCTTCAGCAGATGAGCGTGCAATCCTGTCAGCTATTCCTTACCGCAACAATGATGTGGTACTTCACACTGACACAAGATTATTACCGAAGAAGAAATTGGCATGGTCGAGCTGGAATTATCACTTGGGTTCTGATCGGACTAAGCCCGCAACGCTAAGCTACAACATGAATATTCTGCAGCACTTTTCTAGCGATACGACCTATGTGGTGACATTGAACCAGACTGATATGATCGCAGAAGACAAAATAGTTGGGCGCTTTCAATATTCTCATCCTACTTTTACCTTAGACGGCATTAAAGCACAGGACCGTTGGTCAGAGATTAATGGTGTTAACAAAACCTGGTTTTGTGGTGCTTACTGGCGTAATGGCTTCCACGAAGATGGTTGTTGGAGCGGTGTTCGCGTCGCAAATGGATTGGGTATTTCATGGTAGATTTTGTTCCTAAGCACAGTGCTATTTATCAGGGTACGGTGCGCCATCGTCGTTTTACACCTCGTACTCATGCCTTTCGGTATCGTGTCTTTATGATGTATTTCGATTTAGATGAGCTAGATGATGTGCTGGCGATGAGCCCTTGGTGGTCAGTTAAGCGCTGGTCTTTGGCTCGATTTTCCCGAAAAGATTATTTTGGTGATGAATCTGCGTCGATTAAGGGCGCAGTTTTGGCTGAAGTGAACAACCGCTTGGGATTGAAACTAACCGGTCCAGTGCGCATGTTGACCAACTGCCGCTACTTTGGCTTTATCATTAATCCCATTACTATTTATTACTGCTTCGATGAAAATGAACAGCTGCAAGCTATGCTGCTGGAAGTAACCAATACCCCTTGGAATGAAAAAATCGCTTATGTTTTAAAGAGTGATCCAAGTCTGCAAAGCCAACGTATCCAATTTAATAAGGGAATGCATGTGTCTCCATTTCACCCAATGGAACATTTCTATGATTGGCGAAGTAATACACCTCACCAGAAACTGGCAGTACATATGCAGAATAAAGAGCGAAAAAATGAGCAATGTGTGTTTGATGCTACGTTATCACTGACTCGGCAGCCACTCACACCTCGTTCCATGGCGACTGTATTGTTTAATTATCCTGTGATGACCATGAAGGTGGCATTCGGAATATATTGGCAAGCACTTAAGCTTTGGGTGAAAAAAGTGCCTTTTTATTCACACCCCAATTCGTCTTCTACAACGACTAAATAAGACGATTATATTAATAATTAGCCAAACACATTAGGAGACCAATAATTATGAACTCCGTTAGTATGAGTGATCAAAAAGTGATAAAAAATCGCACAGCAACATGGTTTGATAATCTAGCGCGCAAGATGGTTTTTACAATGTTGGGCCGATTAGAGATAGGTCATCTTACTTTAGAAGAAAACGGTGAAACCTATACCTTTGGCGAGCCGAAGGATGATACTCAATACATTGCTCATATTCATGTTCATGATATTCATGCTTACCGAGATGTGTTTTCAAACAGCAGTATAGGCGCTGGTGAAGCCTATATGAAAGGCTGGTGGTCATCTTCTGACATTGTGTCTGTTATTCGTCTGATGGTTGCTAACCTGAATCTTATTAATAAAATGGACGCCAAACGTCCTATCTGGAGCCGTGTTGCAACCAAAATTATTCACAAGTTGAATGCCAATACAAAGAAAGGCTCGAAAGATAATATTTCGGCCCACTATGATTTAGGTAATGATTTTTTCTCATTGTTTCTCGACCCTACCATGATGTATTCCTCGGCGGTTTATCCTCAGATTAACTCTTCTTTAGAAGAAGCCTCGGTCAATAAGTTGGATCGGATTTGTCAAAAGTTACAACTGAGTGATAAAGATCATCTTTTAGAGATTGGTACTGGGTGGGGCGGTATGGCGATTCATGCTGCTAAGCATTATGGCTGCCAAGTAACGACAACCACAATCTCAAAAGAACAATATGAATTCGCTAAGGCGCGTGTAGCGGCTGAAGGTTTGCAAGACAAGATTACTCTATTGCTTGAAGACTATCGTGACCTGCAAGGCCAATATGACAAGCTAGTGTCGATCGAAATGATTGAAGCCGTTGGTCACGAGTACTACGACAGTTATTTCTCTAAATGCAGTGCACTATTAAAACCTCATGGTGTGATGGTTATTCAAGCCATTACTATTGCCGATCAGCGTTATGACTATGCGCGTCGCTCTGTAGACTTCATTCAGCGTTATATTTTTCCCGGTGGCTGTTTACCGTCCAATCAAGTAATTGCTCATAAAATCGCCTCCAAAACCGACATGCAAATTGTCGGACTAGAAGACATTACTGAGCACTATGCGAAAACCTTGGCTGACTGGCGAGCGCGTTTTCATGCTGCGCGTCATGAAGTCTCCGATATGGGCTTCGATGACGTGTTTTGTCGTATGTGGGACTTTTATCTTGCGTATTGCGAAGGCGGCTTTAAAGAGCGTGCAATCAGCACAGGGCAGTTTATTTTTGCTAAGCCTGATCATCGCTTGTCGATAGAAATAAGATAGAGATCGCCATGAAACGTTTTGGCAATGCCATTTTATTCCAAATTGTCTGGTTTATTTGTGTATTGGCTGGAAGCGTTTGGGCGCTTGTTGCCACGATTGTTTATTTGCTCATACACGATCGTTATTTTATGCATACGCGCAGGGAATTGCGTTTGTTGGTCTTGTTTCTTGGGCTTGGTGTTTTGATAGACGGTACGTTATTTCAAATTGGATTGTTCTCGATGACAGCCACATCAACAGGAGACAATCTTTTACCTCCTGTTTGGCTGTTGTGTCTTTGGATAAGTGTTGGAACCTTGTTTGCACATAGCTTGTCGATGTTACGTTCCCGTTACTTATTGATTGCTCTAATGGGCATGATAGGGCCACCTCTAAGTTATATCGCAGGGGCTAAATTATCAGGAATTACATTGGCTGAACCCATATTTTTGACATTGTCTGTGGTGGCGTTAATTTGGGCGTTGATACTGCCTTTAGGTATGTGGTTTGGAGAAAGATGGACAATCTTCTCGGAGGAAAGTGAAAATGGCTAAGATGGAAAGGTCAAAAAAATTATCGCTTAACTGTGTTCCAGTGCTGATCACAGGGGCGCTTTTGTTTACTTCATTAAGCTCGGCAGAAACTCTTTCAGAGAGCCCGGCCGATCCTACAATTTCCAAAGTAGTAGGCAGTGCTTACAGTTTAGATGAAAAGACGCTACTGTACCGAGAGACTCATACGAAACAGAGTGATTCAATTTACACTGTGGAATACTCAGAACCAGATGGTCAGGTCTTTGCGACCAAGTCGTTAGACTCTTCCAAGTCGTCAATTGCGCCTAGTTTTTCTCAATTGAATGAGCGAAACGGGGAAAAAATTGATGTCTTACAGTCAGGCAAAAAGCTCGAAATCAGCTACCAAGAAAATAGTCAGGCGAGTTTAGAAAAAGACTCAGTACCTTTGGTTCCTGGAGTCGTAGTCGATGCTGGTTTTAATGCTTTTGTTACGCAATATTGGGACACTTTAATCACAGGCAAAGAAATGGATATTGAATTTCTTGTGCCAAGTAGACAGTCAACTTATAGCTTTCGTTTTGGTAAATCAGACTGTATTGACGGAACTGAAAGTGGTGTTACCTGTTTTTCTTTGAAGCCTGTTTCTTGGTTCGTGAGAATGGCTGTCGATCCTATTGTCGTCGCGTACGACTCAGAAAATAAGCGTTTGCTGCGTTTTACGGGGCGAGCCAACATCAGTAATGAACAAGGCAAATACCAAAACGTCGATATCCAGTACCGTTACTTTTAAATAACACTTTTAGGCTTCCAATTTTTAAAGGAAATATTATGACGAATGTTTGTCGCTCCATCATGGTTAAAATCTCAGCGGTATGTTGCTTGTTATTGCTAACGGCATGTTCGACACCTGATGTGTCTTTATACGCTAAAAATGAGCCTAAATTCGAATTGCAAACCTTCTTTTCTGGTTCTCTTACCGCTCACGGAATTTTAAAGAATCGTAGCGGTGAAGTGACTCGCTATTTTAATGCCACGTTAGAAGGTAGTTGGGATAATGGGGTTGGTACTCTCGCTGAAGTTTTTGTATTTGATGATGGCGAAGTGCAAGAAAGAACTTGGATTATGACCCCAGACGATCAAGGGCGTTATTCGGCTACTGCTAATGATGTGGTAGGCACTGGTGATATTAAAATTGCTGGTAACTCCCTGTTTATGAACTATGTTCTACAAGTGCCTTACGATGGTGATTTGCTAGAAGTGAATGTTGATGATCGTATGTATATGGTCAAAGAAGGTGTGGTAATTAATGAGTCTGTAATGAAAAAGTTTGGTGTAGAGGTGGGATATTTATCAATTGTGATTGAAAAACAGCTCGCTGATTGAATCGTTTATTTCAGCAGCTTCTATATACATCTAAAGAAAATGCTCTGTATTTTATGTTATATATGAAAGACTACCACTAGGTAGTCTTTTTTTTTAACTTTTATTTATTAAAAAAATTCTATCGGTGAACCGAGATAATGTAATGTTAGTTAACGAGTGAAATAAGAGGGAAGCTATTATATGTTTGGCAGTGTTACGGCATTGGTTCCTTATAAGAAGAAAGTGTTATTTTATTATGGTTTCCTTTCTTTACTTATCAGTATTCCTCTTTTCACCGTTAGTCTTTATTTCTTCTTGCTACATGACTTAGACAACAAAGCCAAAGCTGCTGAAAATATACTGATAACTCAGATGGAAGGTATTTTCTCTGAATTAAAAACGGTGGTTGATAGTGCAGGATTATCTTGTCAGGAAGAGGATGCTACTCGTTTAAAGCGATTGGTATTTTACTCACCAACGTTTAAAGAACTCGGGCTTTTTGATAAAGACTTCCGTGTGTTCTGCTCCAATTATGGAGTCGTTAATATTCCCATTTTTTCATCGATTGTTACTCGTATCGAAAGCAGTGCTGGCCGTAAAACCGTTTCTTTGGTGCGCTCGAAATCATTGGGAGAAGCAACATTTTTTGCCTTTTATCAGGGCGAAAATGGAATTGGTGTAAATGGCTTAGCACCACCTATTCGATTTTCCACTCTTATCGACCCCATAATATTACCCGACTATTTTTATGAATTAACCATAGGTAAGCGAATATTGTCTTCCAATCGCGATGGTATGGATTCAGATATATGGAATAAGAAGGTTGTATCATTGGACGATTGGTCGGTGACATTAGATGTTTTTCTTCCCTCTAACTTGTATTGGCAACGTCTGTACTCCTTCGCTCCTTTCATATTCGCTGTTTGGCTAGTTTTGTTTTTGGCTTTTTACACTGCGCATTTAATCAGTGTTTATTATCGGCGTTCAATGCGGCACTGCATTCGCCGGGCCATTAAAAATGCTGAGATTGATGTGTACTTTCAACCTGTTGTTTCGCTAAATCCGGGTGAATCTCTTGAGATGGAAGCATTACTCCGTTGGCAATCTTTGAATCATGGGTATGTATCACCTTTAGTCGTTGTGAAAGTGGCCAGTGAATTGGGGTTGATGGACGAACTTACATGGGTGGTTATTCGTAAGGTCGGAGCGTTTTATCGAGAGTATCCTGATCAACTTATCGATATTAAAACCTCTGTCAATGTTGATCGGTTTAGTTTACTTAAAGAAAGCTTTGCTCCCAAGCTGGCGAGTATTTTAGAAGAATACCCAGAATTAAAAGGTCACTTAGGCCTTGAAGTAACAGAAACTAGCGTGCTGAACCACGACGAATTGCCGCTAATGGTGAGTCGCTTTGAACACATTAAGGCTTTGGGTATTGGACTGTCTGTGGATGACTTTGGTACAGGTTATTCTGGTTTAGACTTTCTGCGCCGTTTTCCGTACGACACTTTAAAACTCGATCAAGTATTTATTGCCAATTTGAAAGACGACCAATTTACGCGCCAAGTATTAACGTCAATTACTATCTTGGCTAAAGAGCTGGGCATGAAATTAGTTGCTGAAGGTGTGGAGCGTGAAGATCAACTTGAGGCTGTTAGGCTGTTGGGAGTAGATAGGGTTCAAGGTTATTATTTCTGTAGACCACTTCCAAAGGATCAAATTATTACGTGGATAGCACGCAATAATTCTATTGAAAATGCCGCAAAATAAAGCATTAGAAGTGATGTAAGATTGTATTCTTGTAGCGCTTCTCTTACTCTCTACCGCTTAATTTTCTCGACGTAAGGCTAAACAATATGTCCACTCTGGTTTTTCGGCTTAAATATGTTCCCGATGAGGAAGCGGACGAGATTCGTCAGTTGTTAGCCGAGAATGACATTGCCTTTTATGAGACCTCTGCTGGTCGTTGGCAAATATCCATGGCTGGCTTGTGGGTAAAAGACAAAGAGCAAGCGATTAAAGCGAGAGAATTGATTCGTGAAGATCAAATTGCCCGCGCTCAAACCATGCGCCCTATTTCATTTGGGCAGTGGATACTTGGTTATTTACAGCATGCGCGACAGAACCCTGCCGAAGCCTTTTTCACTCTTATCGCTGTCTTGCTGATATTGAGTGTGTCTATTTTACCTTTTACTTTATGGATATGATCTAAGGCTGAGGGTTCGCAAGTAGGGCGGCTTTGCGTTGCACGCGAGCACTAATCAGCTGCACATTGATCGCACTGGCTACCACAATAAGCATCCCAAACAGACTTAATATATCAGCATGAGAAGAGCTTATGCTGTTAGCCCACCACCCAAATGCCACACAAAGCTCGGTAAGGATGAAAGCCATAACCGGCGTTAGAGCGATGGACGCGCTAACTTGAACCGTTTGCCAATAGCGCATAGCTTGAGCGAAGGCCCCGTAGGCAACGACCGTATTAAGACAGCAGAAAGCTGCGATCCATATCTCATTAGGTGACATCTCAAGCAACTCACTTGGTGATGAAAAAGGCAGCATAACAACTAAGGCATAGACATAAATTGCTAGTAAAATATTTGTTGGCGCCAAGCGTTTAAATAACGACTTTTGCAGCAATGCATACATAGACCATGCCGCTGCTGATAGCTGAATAATTGCGAAGCCTATCCAGATGGAGCCTTGACTGCCTTGAGCAAAAATAGGATGGAAAAAAACCAGCATGCCTAATCCAATCCCCACAAAGCATAGCCATTGCTGCCAGTTAATGCTCTCTTTCAAGAAAAACAAACCGCCTAGGGCAAGAAATAGAGGGGCAACTTGAAAACTTAGCTGTGCCGAGCCTGGTAGTAGGAAGTTCAAGCTCCAGGCAAAGCTGGTGTAGTTAATGATCAAGAAGGTTCCTGCAGCAAAAAGACGTAACCAGTCTTTTTTAGAAAGCGATGTGAACTCGCTTAGCTTGCCGCGTTGCCATTGCCATAAGCCTAAAAGGATGGCCGCCACCGAAAAACGTAACCAAGTCAGTGTAATAGGATCAGAAAAATCGCCTGACAGTTTTAGGGCAATGGGCAGCATGCCCCAAAACAAGACGGTAATGGAGCTGAAAAATAAGCCGTATAAAAATGCTTGTTTTACTGTTGGCATAAAAAAGAGAACCTTATAACAGGAGATATACATTCGGAGCGTCATAATGGCTTCCCTTGCAAAACAAATCCAATGCATAATAGTTCTAATTATTATGCATATATCGGGATTTAGTCATGATTCCAAGCTCGCTACAACATCTGGATTTGAAGTCCCTGACAGGGCTTTTGTATTTATTGGAAGAACGCCATGTTGGGCGGGCTGCAGATCGGTTGTACTTGAGTCAATCTGCAATGAGTCGATTGTTAAATCGACTGCGTGATGCTTTTGACGATCCCTTGTTCATTCGTACCTCAAAAGGCATGGTGCCGACATCAAAAGCCCTCATTCTCGAAGCACCATTAAAGCTTATGTTAGAGCAAATGGAGGGACTGGAATCTTCGCCTGATTTTCAACCGCAAAGCAGCAACCGGGTGTTTCGCTTACAAACCACCCACTATCAGGCGCAAGCCTACGTGCCTGCAATCGCCGAACGCTTTTATCAAGAAGCGCCATTTGCCTCGTTGGAGACTACGACCATTACCGAAACCAGCTTGTTGAGTCAAACCGAGCATTCTGTTGATGTTGTGTTATGTAGTGAATATATTGAAATCCCCAACACTTACCGAAAAATTTTGCTGGGACGTGAAAAATTTCGCTGCATCATGTCGAACAATCATCCCCTTGCCAAGCAAGATCAGATTAGCCTTGATGAGTATTTAAGCTTCTCTCATGTTTTGGTTAGTATGGGAGGAACTCGACGTGTAGTGAGCGACTTCGTGTTGGCCGATAGGGCCCATGAGCGACGATTTGCATTCCGGACGCCATATTTTTTATCCGCGTTAGAAACAGTAGGGCGTACATCCTTACTCATTAGTACGAGTGGTTTGTTGGCGGAGCGATTCTGTGAGCAATTTAATCTCACTATGAAACCCTTACCTGTTGAGTTTCCTGACTCAAAATATTTTTTAAGCTGGCCAAAAAGTATTGAGCGAGATCCCGCTGTTGAATGGTTTAGAAAACTTACGGAAGAGGTGGCCAAAGGACTCATTCCTTATCCGGAGTCGTGACTTTACATAGCCGTGAAGATCCTGCACATTTAGTTCAATCTGAGGAATTCGGTTATACTCGCATTTTGGGTTAAAACAATGGCATCACTGTGGTCTTAAAAAGCAAGAATACAAAAAGTAAACGCTCTAACAAGTTAGAGCTTCATCCTCGTAATCCGCATCGTGCGCGTTATGATTTTGCTTTATTGGCGGATTCTTGTCCTGAGCTTTCTAATTATATTCAACTCAACCAATACGGTAATGAATCGGTAGATTTTGCTAATCCAGATGCAGTAAAAACCTTGAATCGGGCCTTGCTTAGCCATTTTTATGGTGTTGCCTTTTGGGACATTCCACCGGGCTACCTTTGTCCACCTATTCCGGGTCGAGCCGATTACATTCATTATCTCGCAGATCTATTAGCAAGCAGTAATGAAGGTGTTATTCCTCGCGGTAAAGGCGTGAAAGTATTAGACGTTGGTATTGGTGCGAATTGCGTATATCCGATCATTGGTCACCAAGAGTATGGTTGGCAGTTTGTTGGCTCGGATGTTAATCCGGTTGCTGTGGCAACGTGTGAGACTATTGTTAAATCTAACGCTTGTTTGAAAAGTGCGATTATAGCGCGTTTGCAAACTCAGTCTGCCAAGTTATTTGATGGCGTTTGGAAGGAAAAAGACCGTTTTGATTTGACCCTTTGTAATCCTCCATTTCATACCAGTGAATCTGCTATGATTGATGAATCTCAGCGCAAATGGCGTGGCGTGAAAGGCAAAACAACCACCGAGAAGCCTGTACTTAATTTTGGAGGCACGGCTGCAGAGTTATGGTGTGAGGGTGGTGAAGCTGGTTTTGTGTCTCGTATGGTCAAAGAAAGTGTGCAATACGCAGATCGTTGTTTTTGGTTTACTTCGTTAGTGGCTCGGCAAGGTAATCTAGACGCGATTTATCGTACGTTGAAAGACGTTGGCGTTCGTCAGGTAAAAACGATTGAAATGGCACAAGGTCAGAAAATCAGTCGATTTGTCGCATGGAGCTTTCTTGGAGACGATCAGGTTGATTATTGGAAAGACAACTATTGGCAAAATTAGGTGTCAATTATTTGATACCCTGCTGATATAGTATAAAAGTATTATAAGCCCTATTATTCTTGAGCACCTTTACGTTTTTTTGGATTTAAGCTAAGTCGCCTGTGTGATTAGCATTTGAGAGGTCTTAAATTGCTAAAAAGCTTTCAATCTCGATTAATCATGTTTGTCTTATTGTTGCTGGCACTCGCTCAATTAGGCACGGCATTGGCGGTCTTGACGTCGTTAAAAGAAGACAACTATAAGCAAGGGGTACAATCAATTGATGTATCTCGTAATGTTTTCGACTTATTTTTAGCTGCACGCGCCGAGCAACTTACCAAAGGGGTAGAAATATTAACTTCGGATTTTGGTTTTAAGCAAGCGGTCGCTACTAGGGAAACTGGAACGATTCGCTCTGTTTTGCAAAATCATGGTGCGCGTATTAATGCAGATATTTCTCTTCTAGTGACACCTCGTGGCGAACTGATTACTGCCACACAGCCGCTTAATATTACCGATACAGTTGCCGAACTAGTATTTGCGGCACGCCGTTCTCGCGGGTCGTCTATTAGTACGATGGTGGCGTTAGATAATCGTGCTTATCAACTTGTTTTAGTACCGATCAGAGCGCCGAATGTGGTGGCTTGGGTTGGCATGGCGTTTTTGTTAGATCAAGCGTTGGCTGAACGAATTAAAAATGTAACAGGTTTGGACATCAGCTTTGTCTACGAAACACAAAACACAAATATGCTGTCAGGTGCATCTACCTTACCTTCTATAGAAAAAGATGCCTTATTAAAAGAGATCGGTAATATTAAAGACATTATCACTTCTCCTGTGTTCTCGGATGACGAAAAGTACTTATCTCTAGGTGTCGATATAGGTGTGACGAACCAGTGGGGCATTATTCATTTGCCCTATGACCCCTGGCTAGAAAGTTATCGCGATACGCGCAATCAACTGATACTGATCTTTACCGGCGCCTTGGCTTTGGCCTTGTTATTTGGTATTGCTTTGGCCCGAAATATGACTAAACCGATTGGTCGTTTGGTAGGTTACGCCCAGCAAATCGGTCTGGGTGGAACGAAAGAAAAGGTTAGTGCACCGAATATAGGTGGCGAGTTTGGTGTGTTGTCTCATACCATGAAGACAATGCAGGACTCTATTATCAGCAGGGAAGAAGAACTCACCTATCGGGCTTCACATGATCAGCTCACCGGGTTATTCAATCAGAGTGCGGTAGAACAGTATTTAAGCGACACCTTACCCAAAGAGCGGGGTGGTTTGGTGCTTGTTAATATTCGTCACTTTAAAGATATCAATAATATGCTGGGTTTTGATGTGGGTAACTTGTTGTTATCTAAAGTGGCGGAACGCCTGCAAACATGGGGACATGATGCGAAGAAGTTAGCAAGATTGAATGCGGACAAATTTTTGCTGATTTTTGATCGCCCTATTACTGAGCAAGATTGTGAAGATTTAAAGTGCTTTTTTCATAATGAATTTGAGATCGAAAAAGGATCGAGTATTCGTTTGGATATCAGTATTGCAGTGCTTCCCATCGAGCACGCAACCGCTACCGTCAATAGTGCGATGAGGCGTTTAGACATTGTTGCTGATGAAGCAAGTGACTCAAGTAAATTGTGTGTTTTTTATAAAGTGGGCCAAGACGAAAACCATCGTAGACAATTGACCATTATTCGAGATTTACCCGCCGCATTAGATAGTGGCCAGTTGTTTGTTGTTTATCAACCTAAGGTTGGTTTAGCAGGAGATGATTGTCATGAAGCTGAAGCATTAATTCGCTGGATTCATCCTGAGCTCGGCTTTCTCCCCCCTGATGAGTTTATTTCTTTATTGGAACACGCCGGTAGCATCCAGCAATTAACCAAATGGGTATTGAACACCGTTTTATCTCAGCTGAGTAAGTGGTGGGCTCAAGGCCATGAAATCCGTGTGGCTGTGAATTTATCTGCCCATGATTTGTTAGATGAACAGCTGCCCTTTATTGTCTCTGAAGCATTGCAGACGAATCGTTTACCGACACGGGCGCTTGCATTAGAAGTGACTGAAAGCGCAGTGATGAAAGATCGAGAAAAAGTGATCGGTGTGCTAAAGGCATTGCAGGACATGGGTGTTCATCTTGCGATTGATGACTTTGGTACAGGTCAATCTTCATTGTCTTATTTACGTGAGTTGCCAGTTAACGAGGTTAAAATCGACCGAGCTTTTATTCAGTTTATTGATACCAATAAAGGTGACGAGTTTATTACGAAGGCAACCATTGAGTTATCTCATAGTTTGGGCTTTCAGGTTACCGCTGAAGGTGCAGAAACTGCGGAAGGAACGGCGCTTTTAAGATATTACCATTGTGATAAAATTCAAGGCTATTTCTTCTCTAAGCCTTTGTCACCAGAAGATTTTTTCAAATGGCGTGAAACATTTCATTCGCGTTAAATCATACATTTTAATAAGACATCAATCTTGCTCGTTGTTTAAGTTAGGTTAATCCAATTATGTTGCTTTTGATACGGATGGCATTGCTATTATTGTTGGTGGTAGGCGTAACACTACTGGGTATAGTGTTTTGCTTACTCACCTTATGGTCAAAAAACCGTGTTTACTATCTAGGGCGTGTGTTCGCGAAGGTCGCGAGACTGTTTGGATTGTCTGTTGAGTCACGAGTTTCTGACTTGGCAAAAACGGTTCCTCAAGCCGTTTATGTTGCTAATCACCAAAATAATTTTGACCTATTTACGCTGGCGGCAGTCGTGCCTGAAGGAGTAGTGACGGTTGGTAAAAAAAGCTTGCGTTGGATTCCTTTCTTTGGTGTTTTGTATTGGGCCAGTGGTAATTTTTTGATCAACCGAGAGGACCGTAAGCAGGCGATAGCTACCATTGATCAGATTGTCTCTAGCATGAAAAAGACGGGCTTATCTATTTGGATGTTTCCAGAAGGCACGCGCAGCCGGGGACGTGGATGGTTGCCGTTTAAACGCGGTGCTTTCCACGCCGCGGTTCAAGCTGGGGTTCCTATTATTCCTATCGTCTGTAGCAGCACGCACAATCAGGTAAATTTAAATCGTCTGCATAACGGCAAGGTTGTTGTTGAAATGTTGCCTCCAATTGATACCACTGGATTGCATGAAACTGATGTTGTGCAGCTGATGACAACCTGTGAAACCCTGATGCATGAAACCAAACAACGTCTCGATAAAGAGCTTACGTAATAAGTCTTATTATAAAGACAAATGACTCTATGGGTGGTGAAGTGAGTCTATGGTTTCTTCTAGTTGTCTCTTGACTCCCTGCTTGCTCGGATGATCATCCGGTAAATCTTGTTGTGACCATTCAGGGTGCTGCTGAGCCTGTTTAAAGTAAGGTTTGATGCGATCCAGTAGGTTGCTGCTTGGTGATTTAGGTGATAGTTGATAGGCCTGTTGTGATGCGTGTCCTCGTTGATGAAAGTGCTGAATAGCGTTAATGCCTCGTAGACATAATAAGGTTAGCGTGGCCTGATCGAGGCACAAAAAATGCTGCTTGGTGAATTTGCTTTTCAATGTGTCTTTATAATGCTGACCAGTTTTCCATGTTGCGCCTAAGATAGCTCCAATCGTGGTAGCTGTGCCTAATGTGAGGCCAGCAGACATAACATCAATACCTGCTCCAATTGCTGCGCCAGTTAACGCGCTCGTGCTGGTTTCAATCCCCCATTCTTTTAGCGTATCTGCGTCGAACAGGTCTTGTTCCCAGCGAGCGTTTTGAATGTCTAATGGTGATGCAATTAGGTCTTCTGGCTGAAATTCATACAGTCGTAAAAGCTGACTGGTGTAGTCTCGTTCGAGAGTACGTATTTCGTCTTCGAAAAGGCGTACTTCTTCGTTTTGAGGAGGGTAACTGGAGCACGCTAGTCGCGTACTGGCGGCTTTTAGCAGCAAGTCAGATAATAGGTTACAGGCCATCGAACGGCGTAATTGAGCGGCACCTTCTCGGTTTTGGATAAGAAGTGTGATTAAGTCGTAGTCTTCTGGCATTAGGCTCTGAATGCTCTGATAGAGACGCTTTTCATCTTCAAAGTAAAACGCGACAGTGTCGTATTTAATAACCGCATGTAGGTGGCGCTCCGCCAAAACTTTTCGCCACGCTTCCATGTGAATGCTGTCCGCGGCGCTAAAGTTAAGAATCGGAATAATCGGCTTATTGACGCTGGCCAAGAGTGCTATCTCATCTAAATATTTACCTAATGGCGCTTGGCGTAGATCGATGACATATAAAATAATATCACACTGTGTTAACTGCCTTAGGATCTTGGCTTCTTGTTCAAATTCATCTTGTGCAAAATGACTTTCGTTAAATGCTTGCAGCCAGTCTGTACCTTGATAAGAGTGAAATGCCGCTGAATGGCGAATCTGCCAAAGCCCAATAGAGTCTTCAAATCCTGGAGTATCGGTTAGAGTCAGAACAGATTGCTTGCCTATCTGAATGTTCACGCTTTCTACGTGACGAGTGGTGCCTGCTCTGTCGTTTACTTCGCCAAAGTCATGACGACGTAGCAAGGTACGGATCAATGATGTTTTACCAGTATTGGCGTGACCAACCACTAAAAGAGAAATAGACACAGCTTAATCCTTTGACTGCAGAGATGTTGAAGGTACCCGCGTTTCTCTTGCAAGACGTTGCCAATCGTCTTGGAATGCGCTGTTTTTTGCGTCATATAGTACCAAGTTTAAGGAAGGGTAATGGCCGCGCGCGAGCCTGAGAAAACGCCTTGTCCCTCTGTCTGGACTTTGTTGGGCGTTTACCAGTAAATACATGGGCTCATTATGTGTGACCTCCAAAAAATGCGACTGCTCCTCCCGACTGTTTAGCATAGTTAGAGACTTTGCTGGGTGTAACGGCCTCGGTGTCTCTGTACTCCATTCAAACAATGCCCAGTGCTGTAAAAAGGCCGACTTAGGAAGCTCGCTTCGTAGCTCTGAAATATGTTCACCGCCAGCTTGTGAGTCTGAATTATGCTCTGTGTCTAGAATATGGCGGCTTTGGCTTTCTGGTTGACGATAGCGATTTTTAATAATTCTTTCTTGTGTGCTTAGGGGCAGCATTGCTCGCTTAACTCTGTATATGCTCAAACAAACTAGCGTTAAAAATACTCTTGGGAAGACGCCATAAATCATAATGCTTGCCAGCAAAAAATTAGCCCAATGCTGTCTTGTCGCGGCTGTTTGCGAAATGAGATCCACACGGCTAGCTAAAATGTCTAATTGATTGGGTAGCGAAATGCCAAACCATTGTGGAATGACACTCAATGTTTGCGTCAGTTTAATAAAAGCCTCATCACTCAAAAGCGTTGTTTCCCAAACAAAGTTAATTTGATTGGTAAGCAGTAAGAGTAAGGTCATTATCCAGCCTGCCAATAAATAACATCCCCAAGCGCCATGTGACAGACTGCTGATTAACCATTTATTGGTGTGATTAGGGCACTGCCAATGTAGGTAAGCGGCACTGACATTCTTTTCTATATGTGAATGCTTACTTACTTTATTATTTATAAAAATCAATAGGCTAAGAAGCATTCCCTTGCTGTTTGCCTGCTGTTTCATAGTAGTTAGCATGGTGAGAGTCCAAACCGCCAAATTCAGCATGTGGAAACCCAGTAAAATAATAAACAACCAAAAAATATTGGCTTGATTAGACTGATTTATAGAAAAGGCAGGAGGAACAGCCATGAATCCTAACAACGCGCAAAACATCATTAGCACGACAATAGCGCGATTAAAATAACGCTTTAGAGAGGCAAATTGTGCCGAATAGCTGGTGGGCTCTGGTGTTGAATCGAGTGCGTTGAGCGCCGATTTTAAATCATTTGCATGAGCTGGTAGGCGAAAGGCAGTGTGGGTTTCTAGCCATGCAGCCAGAGCCAATTTGGCGTTGGGCGTTGGGGAAGTCATGTTATCGTTTTGCTCTTTTCATCTGATGATCTTTCTCTTTTTTGCAATGCCGCATGTTTGGAATGACACCATTGTCCTCCTCTCTACTTTGTTTTACTTGATGTTGTCGATAAAGGCAAAAGGCCCGAGAAGTTTCTTGAATGTGTTATCTGAAAATACACTTTCATCAATAAGTTAGGTGTCATGTTTTGTTTTATTGCGTTAGGTCAAGATAAGCGTGTTTATAAGTTATTAAGTGCAGTATAAATGTAGGTAATTGTTAATGTAGATTGATTCATCTTGCTATGCCACTCTACTATCATCTTATGTGCCGTGCACACGGTGGTTTTGTTAGGAGACAAATTTATGCGTTTTAATTCCATACGGGTGAAAAGTTCTTTGCCTGCTCTTGTAATGAGTATTACTTTTGTGATCGCCATGACTGCAATGGGATACATTATAGATCAATTGCAAACAGCCTTAGATTCTCAAGCCGATTCATATGGTAAAGCCTCTGCGGTCATTCTGAATGCGGATCGTGACCTTTATCAAGCTAAGCTTGCTGAGCAGAGAATGATCGCAGGTGTTGGAGTGCGTGCAGACGAAGACGCTGACCGCCTAGAAAATGCGCAGCAGGTTAAAGATCGTTTAGCGCTATTTCGTCAATATCTATCAGCTGAGCCGCAAGTGTATAAATCGCTGGGTGATTTTGATAAATCCTTTAGTGCGTGGCTGAGTTCTTCTAATGCTGTTGTTGCGATTGATAAAAGTGCGCCTAACTTTGCAACATTAGAGAAAAAATCCAACGCAGACTTTAGCACACTTCGAGGCATTCTTGATCAGGCTGGCGAAGCGGTTAATGAGCATGCAATAAAATCGAAACAACTTCTTGAAGAAAAAGTAATAGATTTTGAAAAGTTCGCGATTGCTATTGTTATCATTGGCTTGTTGGTAGCTATTTGGTTCAGCTACAAAACACCTAAAACGCTTACTAATCAAGTGCGTTACTTAGGACAGCGTATACGTGAAATATCCGAAGGAGATGGTGATTTAACTCAACGTATCGAGTTTTCTACTAAAGATGAACTGGGTGACTTAGCCAATGAATTTAACGACTTTGTAGGTCGTTTGCGAGGCATCATTAGCAGTATTCATGAGCAATCAAATGCCTTAGGGCAAATGACAGGCCAGCTAAATAATGCCGCTGCACAAACGGCAAATATTACCACTAGTCTTGCAAACGCGTCGGCCTCTATTGTCAGTGCGGGCCATGAAATGGACATGTCTAACCAACAAATGGCGACGGTGGCACGTGATACTGCAGAAGAAGCGAAGAATTCTAATAGTTTGACGCAAAATGGTATGTCTGCAGTCAATAAATCACAGCACGCGATTACTGAACTGGTTTCTGATATAGAGTTGGCACTAGGCCGCTCTGATGAATTACAAAAGAGTTCTGAGAACATAGCCTCTGTCTTAGAAGTGATTCGCAACATTGCAGAACAGACCAACTTACTAGCATTGAACGCCGCAATTGAAGCCGCGCGTGCTGGCGAGCAAGGTCGTGGTTTCGCAGTGGTCGCCGATGAGGTTCGTACCTTAGCAACGCGAACTCAAGACAGCACAAATGAAATTGAGTCTATGATTGAGAAACTAAAAATCAACGTAGCAGAATCGTCTAAAGCGATACAGAACAGCCGTGATAACGCTGGGTTTACTGTGGAGAATTTTGACGAAGTAACCAAGGTGTTTAATAGCTTGCAGGAATCTTTCGCAAAAGTTCAGGAGATGGCGGCACAAACGGCACAAGCGACAGAAGAGCAATCGATTGTTGCTAATGACATCAACCAAAACATGGTGTCGTTGAAAGACCAAACTGATTCTGTTCAGTCTGTATCGGATCTTATCCAGCAGCAGTCCAAAGACATTACTACGCTGTATCAAAACCTTGATCAGCAAGTTGGAAGCTTTAAAGTTTAGTTCTACTACGGAACGTAAACCAAAACCGTTTATCGAAAGATAAGCGGTTTTTTCATTTATAGTCTGAGGTAAGTCGCTTAAGACATTCTTTTTAATGGCAATGGCGCCGCTGTTTTGACCGAGCGAATAGCAAAATGGCTTTGAATGTCTTTTACATGAGGCAAAGACTGCAGGGCTTTTAGAATACGCTCATAGTCTGGTAAATCCACTGCCACCACCTCTAGGCGATAATCTGCAATGCCAGAAACAAGATGCGCGCTGATAATGTCTTCCATCTCTAAAATCGTATTTTCAAACACAATATGTTTATCCCCAGCATGGCTCTTTAAACGCACTTCCACAAATACCGTCATGGAAAATCCGGCTTTTTGGCGATCGATGCGGGCGTGATAACCCTCGATCACACCAGTGTCTTCCAATTGCTTTACGCGGCGTAAACAAGGCGAGGGAGATAAATGGATTTCTTCCGCTAAAGCGACGTTGGTCAGGCGTCCGTCTGATTGCAGGTGAGAGAGAATATCTAGGTCTGTTTTGTCCATAATGGCACACATTAGTAATGTATAGAGTTGAATTGAGTGTTATATGCTAAAAAATAGCCTTTTTTGAGGGTGAATAGCAAGGACATGCTCGCGAATGAAAGAAGATAATAAGGCTATCGATTTCCCACGAGGTGGTTATGCCCCAAACTGCGACACAACACACATCATCAATATCCGCTCAAGAACCACCAAAATACAAACAATATGCCACAGGCTGGGGCTTTCGCCTTGGTCTATTGGCTGCCTTTGTGAGTATTTTGATTTGGGCATCTTGGCTGGTCAGTATGCGTGCCGGCATGACCAATACCTTGACTGCTTTTGATTTAGGCATTTTGCGATACTCACCGCCCGCTCTGTTACTGTTTCCTTTTTTGTGGCGCGCCAGAGCACAAGTTAAAGCGGTTTCTCCGGTGCTTTTGTTGGGCGTGATATGTGGCGCAGGCCTGCCATTTTTCTACCTAAGCGCCACAGGTTTGAAATACGCGCCAGCGTCTCACGCAGGTTTATTGATTCTTGGTGCCTTTCCCTTCTTTGTTACCTTACTGGCCGTGCTTTTCTATCAAGAAAAAGTCAGCCGTGAGCGCAAGATTGGCTTGAGCCTAGTCAGCATTGGCGTGATTGTTCTGCTCAGTTTGTCACTACTAACCGCGCCAGAAAACACCTGGAAAGGTGATCTATTACTGCTAGCTGCGAGCTTCTTCTGGGCGGTGTATACCGTGAGTTTGCGGATTGCTGGCTTACCTCCTTTGGTATCAACCGCTTTGATGGGCTTAGTGTCCTTGATCGCGCTGGCTGTCTTATGGGCAACGGGACTGGCTTCTAGCGGCTTAGCTTACGCCTCTTGGGATATGTTGGCAGGGCAAATTCTCGTGCAAAGCCTACTTGTCGGCTTGATGACCGGATTCTCCTACGGCTATGCCATCCAAAAACTTGGCGCAGAAAACATGGCCGCCATCGGCGCCTTCACTCCCGTACTCGCCGCACTCATCGCCATCCCCGTCCTTGGCGAACACCTCGAAGGTTACTCCATCGCCGGACTCATCTTCGTCAGCATCGGCGTCGTGATTGCCAGTGGGATTTTTAAAAAACGGTAGCCGCACTCATTAGCAACACCAAACCCCGCTTGCCCATGGTAAGCGGGGTTTGTTTTTTTAGGTATGAAAATAAACTCAGCATGGTGCTCTTCCAAAAACTTTAATAAGATCAATTGGAAGCATTTAAGGATGAACATATATCAGCATCGAAGCGCTACATGATGTTTGCGAGTTGTTGAAATGCTACCCAAGGAGGGTATACTTTGATTTATAAAACGAAAGAGTTTTGTTCTTTAACTAAAAAAGATCGTTTGTCTGATATGGATCTCATTGAAGCATGTGATGAGATCCAGAGAGGATTAGTTGATGCAGACCTAGGTGGCGCTCTCTATAAAAAGAGAGTGGCAACAGAGGGCAAAGGTAAGAGTGGTGGCTATCGAACAATTATTGGAGCTGTCATTGGTGAAAAGTACTTTTTCTTGTATGCCTTTGCTAAAAACAAACGAGCTAACATCACCAAAAAAGAGCAAATGGCGCTAAGAGAATTAGCCCAAGTCTTTATTAGTTTTAGCCAAGTTGAATTAGAAAGCTTGATAGCCTCAAATGAGTTAATCAAAGTAGAAGTTTGCCAAGAAGGAGATCGCCATGAGTGATATTTTAAAGTCTGTTCATAAGACAGCCAAAGGCCTTAATAAAGCAGGTGTGATTGATAAAACCACCATGCGTCAGTTTGATACCTTATGCTTAACCTCCATTCATGACTTTACACCTGAGCAAGTCAAAAAACTAAGACTCGCCAACAACCTTTCCCAACCGGTTTTTGCACAATACCTAAACGTCAGTGATAAGTTGGTTAAAAAATGGGAGCAAGGCGAAAGTAAACCCAGAGGCGCTGCGCTGAAAATGCTTTCTCTAGTGGAGCGTAAGGGAATAGAAGTGATAGCCTAGTTTTACCCAATTACACTGGACACATAGAAAGCTTTGTCTCTCACTCGTGTACATCAAATCCACTAGTCTCTCACTTTTTTAAGTAAATGAGAGACAAAGTCTTATATGATGTTTTTATACGCAATACCTGAATGTTAGCGAGAAATGGGAACAAGTGAGAGCAAACTCAGAGGCGCCGCGCTTAAAATGCTTTCTCTTGTGAAACGAAAATGTATATGAGGTCATTGCTTAAATAGGTTTACGATTTAATTTAGGAATCAAATAAATGCAAAATACAAATTCTGCTTCACGAATTCTTTCGATTTTAAAGGAGGCGACTGAACATGGAGAAAATGAAAATACGCTAGAAGTATGGGTTGCTGTTTTCAAAATTGATGAGTCTAACTCGAGTAAAAAGGATATAGAAGTAGCCAGATATTTAAGGCAAATGCATGATGAAATTGAGTATATTCAAGATGAGATGAAACTAGATGAATATGACGAGTTTAAGTGTAAATTTTTATTGGGCTCTATAACTAATGCGCTTACTGTTAAATCTTTGTCGGAACCATGGAGGAATGTAAAAAACAAGCTTATTCAAGTCGCTGTATTCCTGTGTTTAGGCTATTGTCGCCAATGTTTACCAGATGAAGAAAATACTATAAACCCTGAAGATATTGATGATATAAAATCACAAATATTAGCACTTCAATCTTCATTAGAAGCGTCATCTTTATCTAAAGGGGTGCAAAAAATGATTCAAAATCATCTTAATGAAATTTTAACTTCATTATCTAGTTGCAGAATTTCGGGCTCATCTTCACTTCAAGGAACGATGGATGCTGTTATTGGCGAGGTAATAAGGAAAAAAGAAATGTTAAAAGAAGAAAAGGATCGTGAATGCCTCTCTATGTATACTAAAGTATTAGACACAGTAGGAAAAGTAACTGACGGTCTTATTAAGTCAGAGAAAGTTATTTCTGCGGCTGCAAAAATAGGAACTCAAGTTACTAAAGCTCTTGAACATATCAATTGATAATAGTTAACAACTAAAAAAACCGCTCACATCTCTGCAAGCGGTTTTCCATTCAAACCAACCAATCCTATTTAATAGAATTACGCGTCAATACGTTTGTATTTGATACGAGTTGGTGTGGCTTCGTTGCCGGTACGTTGTTTGTAGTCGGCTTCGTATTCTGCGTAGTTCCCTTCGAAGAAGACGGCTTTAGAATCGCCTTCGTACGCTAGGATGTGTGTCGCGATACGGTCTAGGAACCAACGGTCATGGGAAATAACAATCGCGGCGCCTGGGAAAGCCAATAGCGCGTCTTCCAGTGCACGTAAGGTTTCTACGTCAAGGTCGTTTGTTGGCTCATCCAGTAGCAATACGTTGCCGCCTTCTTTAAGCAGTTTCGCAAGGTGTAAACGGTTACGCTCACCACCAGACAAGTGCTTAACCAATTTTTGTTGATCAGACCCTTTGAAGTTAAAGCGACCAATGTAAGCACGAGACGGCACTTTGTAGTTGTGAACCGTGATCATGTCTTGGCCATCTGCGATTTCTTCAAATACAGTTTTGTCGCCGTCTAGTTCACGCATTTGGTCTACGTAAGCAAGCTGTACGGTTTCACCTATGGTGACAGTACCTGTGTCAGGTTGTTCTATGCCAGCGATCATTTTGAATAGGGTAGATTTACCTGCACCGTTACCACCAACCACACCGACAATCGCGCCTTGTGGCACAACCATGTTGAAGTCTTCTAGCAGCATCTTGTGTTCGAAGCTTTTGCTAACGCCTTCGATTTCGATGACTTTAGAACCAAGACGTGGTCCTGGTGGAATGTACAACTCGTTGGTTTCGTTACGATCTTGGAACTCTTGCGAGTTCATTTCCTCGAATCGGGCCAAACGGGCTTTCGATTTAGACTGACGACCCTTGGCGTTTTGACGAACCCACTCAAGCTCAGATTTAATGGCTTTTTGGTGAGAGGCTTGTTGTTTTGCTTCGGTTTGTAGACGCGCGTCTTTTTGTTCCAGCCAAGAAGAGTAGTTACCTTCGTATGGAATACCGTGGCCACGGTCAAGTTCTAGAATCCAGCCAGCAGCGTTATCTAGGAAGTAACGGTCATGGGTAATTGCCACAACAGTGCCTGGGTAATCTTTCAAGAAGCGCTCTAGCCAAGCAACGGATTCCGCATCCAAATGGTTGGTTGGCTCGTCTAGAAGGATCATGTCTGGCTTGTTAAGCAATAGACGACATAAGGCAACACGACGACGCTCACCACCAGAAAGATGTTCTACTTTTGCATCCCAATGAGGCAGACGTAGTGCGTCGGCAGCAACTTCAAGAGCACGCTCTAGATTGTGGCCTTCTTTTGCTTCGATCAAGGCTTCAAGTTGGCCTTGTTCTTTTGCTAGGGCATCAAAGTCTGCGTCTGGCTCTGCGTATTCTGCGTAAACTGCATCCAAACGTGCCATGGCTTCGATCACATCAGTGAAAGCTTCTTCAACAATGCCGCGCACGTTTTTTTCTGGATCAAGATGCGGTTCTTGCTCCAAGTAGCCGATTTTGATGCCCGGCATTGGACGTGCTTCACCATTATGCTCGGTATCAACACCCGCCATAATGCGCAGTAGTGTGGATTTACCAGAACCGTTAAGACCCAATACACCGATCTTAGCGCCAGGGAAGAATGAAAGAGAAATGTCTTTTAGAATCTCGCGTTTCGGGGGAACAACTTTCCCAACGCGGTTCATGCTGTATACAAACTGAGCCATAAATAGTCAACTTATCCTATGATTAGAAATCCTAGCACGACTACTGCGCTCGCCAATACTTTGTTAAAAACAGACTCAAAATGCTCATTTATAACCCATAAACTCTGCTTTTTCGTCGGTTTTTGCCTCGTCTTGGCTTTGCTCGTAACGTCGTGAATTTATTTCGTTAAAACGCTCCACGGGGTTGCTAAAAGAACTCTAGCAAGTCGATGGAGAGCCAAATGCAATTAGTGGGGTAAGGATAGCACAGGCAAGACTATTTCAGAATAATCAAAGCCGCGCCAACCACAACGAAAATCGCGCCAATCCATGCACCAAATGTAGGACGTTGGCCGGTGGTAATCCACAAGCCCGGCAAAATAAGCACAGGAACAACGGCAGATAGCGTAGTGACAATTCCCACATTAGCGTTGCCAACCCCCCAGACTAAGACGCTCATACCTATTACCATGCCAATGGTGGCAAGTGCGGCGATGCCCATAAAATCTGCTCGAGTTAGTTGACTAAATGGAATAGCGTCGGCAGGTTGTTTGTGTCGATAGTACAAACCATATGCTAGCGCTAGAGCGAAAGCGGCCGTGCCAACTCGCAATGAGGACACGGCAATTGGGTCAGCTCCATCAATTAAAGCGGGCTTGCTAAGTAAGGCGCCACTGGCTTGACCAAGTGCAGCGCCAAGAGCAAGCAAAATCCCGATACTTAATTTGCCTTTGGTTTGCTCCCAAGCGTGAAGGCTGACTCTACGGCCAAATAGAATAGCGATCACCACACCGATTAATACCAAACCGCAGGCAAAGAGTTGATTGAAAGAAAGGTTTTCACCTAAGAATAACCAACCCAATAGAATCGACATGGGTGCGTTGGTAGCGAACAGAACGCCAGTGCGTCGAGGGCCAAGGCGATGAACCGCGGTAAACAGCATGGTATCGCCAATGAAAATTCCTAGTAAGCCAGACAGCATGACGATCTCAGCGTGTTGCCACAAAGTTGCATTGAATCGTTGAGTGATTAAGCAAATAGCCAAAAGAATTGAACTGGCAATTACAATACGAAAGGTATTAAAGCGCATGGTGCCAAAGCGTTGGATTAAGTTTGGCGCCATCAGGCTTGAAATAGTCCAACACAAGGCGGCAACTAAGCCTGATAACTCTGCGAACGGCATATAAATCCTTATAAAATCATTCACTCTTAAATAAAGGAATGATGCAAGCGCACACTGTCGCTTTGTAGCTATATTATGGCGGGGTTGGTATGATTTCACCCATCACGCGATGGCCTAGTCTAAGGCATTCTTACACCAAATTAGCGATATTGGAAGCACTATGCGATGCCCTTTTTGTGGAACTCAAGATACTAAAGTAGTGGACTCTCGATTGGTTTCTGAAGGCGCACAAGTGCGTCGCCGTCGTACCTGTAGTCATTGCCAAGAACGCTTTACCACCTTTGAAGTGGCTGAATTGCAAATGCCGAAATTAATCAAAAGCGATGGTAGTCGAGAGTCTTTTGATGAAGACAAGTTGCGTAATGGCATTATTAAAGCCATTGAAAAACGTCCCGTTAGCATTGAAGCAGTAGAAACTGCGATCACCCGAATTAAAGAAAAAATGCAGGCCACAGGTGAGCGAGAATTGCCTTCTCGTTGGACTGGCGAAGCAGTAATGGAAGAGTTGAAGCGTCTTGATCAAGTCGCCTATGTACGTTTCGCCTCTGTGTATCGTAGCTTTAAAGATATCAGCGAATTCCGTGAGGAAATAGATCGTCTAGAAAGCCACAGTGCATCGACTACAGAGTCGAAGAGCGCCGCCCCAGAATCGAAAAAAGAAGATGAAGCATGACAGTTTTTAATCACGAGCACTGGATGGCGAAAGCTATTCAACTAGCAAAAAAAGGCCGCTACACCACACATCCAAACCCTCGCGTTGGTTGTGTCTTGGTAAAAGATCAGCAAATTATTGGCCAAGGTTTTCATGTTAAAGCCGGAGAAGGCCATGCCGAAGTAAACGCCTTGGCGGATGCGAATCAAGACGCTGTTGGCGCAACGGCTTATGTCACCTTGGAACCTTGCAGTCACCAAGGCAAAACGCCGCCTTGTGCCGATGCCTTGATTAAAGCAGGTGTCGCTCGCGTTGTTTATGGCATGCAAGACCCGAATCCAGAAGTGTCTGGCAATGGCCTGGCAAAAATCAAACAAGCCGGCATCGAAATAATTGGGCCTGTTTTAGAAGCGGAGTGTGAAGCGCTGAATCTAGGTTTTATCAAACGCATGCGCGAGGGTCTTCCTTATGTGCGAGTGAAACTTGCCATGAGCATGGATGGCCGCACGGCCATGGAATCGGGTGAAAGCCAATGGATTACGGACTCAGCAGCGCGTCTTGATGTACAGCGTTTGCGCGCGCAAAGTGACGCTATCGTTACTGGTATTGGCTCTGTGTTGGCGGACAACCCAAGTATGACAGTGCGCATCGACAATGATGATCAAGAAGTCGATCCGAAAAGCGTGCGTCAGCCGATTCGTGTGATTATGGATACGGCTTTGTCGATTCTTCCTGAAGCGAAAATTCTTTATCCAACGAATCAGGCTTGGATGTTTTCGGTTGAAGAGGAAGTTGAAGCAGAACACTTAGAAACGCTTACAAAAAAAGGCGTTACGGTACGTTTCTCACCGCGAGGTTTGGATGGGCGACTAGATTTATTGGATGCGATGGAGCAACTTGCTGATTCAGGTATCAACGAAGTCTTGTTGGAAGCCGGCGCTGAATTGGCCGGTGGTTTTTTAGCTGCTGGGCTAATTGATGAAATCGTCGTTTATATGGCGCCGAAACTATTGGGTTCCAGTGCGCGACCTTTGTTCAAATTACCACTAGATGAAATGGATGAAGCGGTTGAGCTGACGCTTAAATCGGTTCGTCAAGTTGGGCAAGATGTGCGCTTAGTATACCAGCCACGCTATCTAGAGGATGATTTTGAAGATGATCTTGAAGGCGACTTTGACGAAGAGTTGTAAAAATAAAGAAACGTGAGTCATTGCTTTTTCAGGCTTTTTTTTTGAAATGCCTGAAAATTGTTTTTTCTTGCGAATATTTAGAGAACTTTGCCGAGAAACCTAGAATAAATGTTGCTATAATCGCCGCCCAAGACAACCCATATATTCGTACCTTTGGTCGATATGACTCAGTTGCTGTCTAAAGGCAGTAGCTAATATAGCTCTTTAACAACCAAGGGTACTTTCAAACAGACCAAAGCGTCAGCCCATAAGGCGACGTAGTCTGGACAATTGAGGCAAAAAATGAGCGAAGTGGAAACAGCAAACGACCAAACTCCAGCACCAAAACGTAAAGAGAAAAAACCTTCACGTTCGCAATTGCGCAGTGCTTCTCGTCGTTTGGCATTACAAGCGGTCTATCAATGGCAGATGAATCAATCTGCAGTGAGCGAGATCGAAACTCAATTCGTGATGAACCAAGATCAAGAAATGGATTCTTGTGACAAAGTCTACTTCCGCGAATTACTACAAGGTGTAACAGCCAGCGCTAAAAAACTGGACGTATTGTTTGAAGAGTTACTAGATCGTCCATTGAGCGAACTAGACCCTATCGAATTAGCTGTTATGCGTATTGGGGCATTTGAATTGTCCCAGCGTTTAGATGTGCCATACCGCGTTGCGATCAATGAAAGCGTAGAGCTAGCAAAAGGCTTCGGCGCGACGGAAAGCCACAAATACGTAAACGGCATTCTAGACAAACTTGCACAGCGCGTGCGACGCGAAGAAATCGCCGCTCGCCGAGAAGCGAATAAAGAATCGAACAAGTAATAGAACCTATTACTAAAAGATACCTAATAGCCCCGTTATTACTTGTTAATAACGGGGCTTTTTTATGTCTAATTTTCGATGGCGTTTGTCTAAATTCAACAGATAATGATTTGCGTTGAAAGCGCATATTTTATTATGGTTGACGCCAATATTGATGGCTATAATTAAGTTTATCGATGTAGCAGACATACTTTATGTATGACATCGCGTTACCTTCTAAGTAAGGTCGAGGCTGTGCCCGGTAAAGACGTTCTGAATCCAAGAGATTATTCTTTTGGCGAAGGCTCCCTAGACGGAGCCTTTGTTATTTATAGGCTAAGGAAAGCTTATCCATCTATGTCATACAAAAGACTTTTTAATTTATCTGATCATGAAGTTCAGCAGTGGAAGCCGTTTCAGCATGTTAATGCCGAGTATCCCTTAGATCATCTTGATGCTTGTAAGTTGGTGTTCCAACATCCTAAAAGAAACGAGCGTTACACACTGTTTTTCACATTTTCTCATCACGTATTTACGCGTGGTATTAAAAGTGATGAATTTCCTGATGTTATCGACATATATCCTTTTCCGTCAGATAAAAGACGTTTGATAAAACTCGTTACGAGTTATCAAAACATTTACCCCAAATCATAGCGACTTTACCCAATCAATTCTGTTATCACGGCGGTTATAGTCGTTACTGTAGTTGTAAAATTAAGCAAGATAATGGCATAGAAATTTATTACCAAGTCGTATATCGAGTCTGGAAGGAGCATGGAAAAATGCGTTTTCATATTGAAAGCGCTTGCCCTTTGAATGAAAAATTAGGCAGGGTAAAGAAAGTCGATTTCTGGGTTATTTGCCATAATTTACTTCATAGCAAAAAGCTGCCAAAGCCATCTCTAAAATAAGTAGGAATATTTCTCTTATTGATGGCTGGTTTATTCTTAACCCGTTATCATAGTGTATCGAGGTGGTTGTTACGCTGCCTTACCCAATATTTTTAGGATCATAATGAAAAAGAACTTTGTTTTGTCTCACCCCAAAAAACCATACCAGCGCCTCATTGAAGAAGCGAAAAATGAAGTTAAGCAATACATTAAAGCAGAGCGTAAAAAAGCCTTGCCAGATGGCGCAGATTTTTGGGGATTTAATTGCAAGTTTGGTCAAACGGTTGATAAGGCAAGAACGATTCACGAAGGTGATATCAATACAAATATTAGCTCGGCACAAAGCCAGCACTGGAAGACTTTTTATTTAGAAGTGATTCCAACGCCAAAGCAGCGAGCAAAACGTTCAGAAGATTAATGGCGGTTTTGGTGTTAAAAAGCACAATACAAACAGGGCAGATTACCTAGCGTAATCTGCCCTGTTTTGCTTCTGACATCTGTAGTGTAATACGGTATCCTTTGCCAGTATTTTCGGTGCAGGATGTGTTGCACTGGAATAATAGAAGGGTAATCTGTTGAAAGAATTCGAGTTGATACAAAACATCTTTCAAGCGTCTGTGATGGCTAGTACACAAGGGCGTGGAGATCTTTTGTTGGGTATTGGTGATGATTGTGCTCAGGTGCAAGTGCCGCAAGGTCAAAGCTTGGTGTTTTCTATGGATACCTTGGTTGAAGGTCGACATTTTCCTTTCGATGCGGATCCTGTTGATATTGGTTATCGTGCGGTCGCAAGCTGTGTCAGTGATTTAGCGGCCATGGGTGCGAAACCGGCGTTCTTCACTTTAGGGCTAACGCTTCCTGAATCTGATCCGCAATGGTTAGCAGGCTTGGCGCAAGGTATGGCGGAACTGGCGGAGCCGATCGGTTTGGCCTTGGTTGGCGGCGATACTACCAAAGGGCCGCTAACCATTTCGCTGCAAGTGCATGGTTATGTAGAGTCAGACATGGCGGTAAAACGCAGTGGGGCAAAGGTCGGTGATGATATTTACGTTACCGGTTTGCTTGGCGATGCCGCTGCCGCTGTACCGATCGTTACCGGCGAGTTGCAAGTTTCGAGTGAGCGCTTTGATTATTTTTATGATCGCTTTTGGCGTCCGCAGCCAAGGCTGATTGCTGGTATGGCGCTGAAGCGAGTGGTTCATTCCATGATGGATATTTCCGATGGCCTCGCTCAAGATATTCAACATATACTCAAAGCGTCTGGCGTTGGAGCGAATATCGATGCGAGTCGATTGCCAATCTCCTCTGAACTGCGTCAATGGCAACCAGAATCAGCGATATCGTTGGCATTAACTGGAGGCGATGACTACGAGTTATGTTTTACCGCTCCGAAAGAGCAAGCCACTGAGATATCTTTAATCACTCAAACCTTGAGCTTGCCTTGTACCAAGGTAGGCGAAATTGTCGAAGAAGGCTTGGTGATTCAAGGGTATGATGGAGAGGCAACGGGCTGGCAACATTTTTAGAGCCATGAGAGTCCACAACGATTTTTAGTTTTTAATTTAATGAATAGGTAGCAACTCCATGGCAAATTCTGCTCCTGCGTCGGTATGGCGTAATCCGATACACTTCTTAGCATTTGGTCTTGGCTCAGGTGCCGCACCAAAAGCGCCAGGAACCTTTGGTACATTGGCCGCTGTGCCCTTGTTTATCTGGTTCCTACAAGATTTAACCGCAACCGCGTATTTCATTGTACTGGTAGTGACATCACTGGTGGGAATCTACCTTTGTGGTAAAACCTCGAAAGATATGGGCGTGCATGATCATGCCGGTATTGTTTGGGACGAATTTGTTGGTTTCTGGATCACCATGTGGCTGGCGCCTGCGGGTTGGTTCTATATCGTGCTGGGCTTTGTATTGTTTCGCCTGTTTGATATTTTGAAGCCTTGGCCAATTTCTTGGGTCGATAAAAACGTCCATGGCGGCTTCGGTATCATGCTGGACGATGTGTTAGCAGGCATTATGTCTTTTGTCGTGTTACAGGCTTTGGTTGAGTTTGTTTTTTAGCTCTTAGTACCTTCCCCTTTTGTCTTCCAAGAGGAAGGTTAGGGTGGGGTTGTTCTTGTTGCTCATCGACCGAATAACATTTCTTCTCGAAACTACCGCCTCCCTCGTCGAAATGTTATTCGTTCAATCAGTTAAGGGCAGTTACCCCTTTTAGCGCATCTACTTTAACGCGCAACCGCTTTGGGTTGATTCAACTCTTTGCGCTTTCTTAATGATTCGTAGAAAGGTGCGTAAGCTGGACGATCTATGTATTTCCCATCGCCAGATTTGGTAAGTATTACATTGTCATGCCACGCGAGTTTGCCATTACAAATAGTCGTTTCTGGTACGCCATGGATTTCCATGCCTTCAAATATACTGTGCTCGATTTTCGAATGATGGGTTTTCGCGGAAATCGTTTTAGTCGCGGCAGGATTCCAAATAACCAAATCAGCATCAGCGCCGACACGAATACAGCCTTTATTTGGATACATGTTGAAAATTTTTGCCGTGTTGGTCGAGGTGAGGGCGACAAATTCATTCATGGTGATTTTGCCTTCGTTTACGCCTTTTTCCCATAGCACCATCATGCGCTCTTCCACACCCGCTGTGCCGTTAGGAATTTGCGTGAAATTGTCTTTGCCCATGGCCTTTTGTTCGGCGCAAAAGGCACAATGATCGGTAGCAGTAGTTTGTAAGGTACCGCCTTGTACACCTTTCCATAACGCATCTTGGTGGTGCTTGGGTCTAAACGGAGGGCTCATAACATGAGCCGCTGCAGTTGCCCAATCTGGATTTTGATAAACGCTTTCGTCAACCGTGAGATGTCCCGCCAGCACTTCGCCGAATACGGTTTGACCGTGGTCTTTGGCGTAACGAATGGCGTCGACCGCTTCTTCGGTGGAAACATGAACAAGGTAAATAGGCGCGCCGAGTGTGTTGGCAATGCTAATGGCTCTGTTCGCGGCTTCGCCTTCTACAGAAGAGGGGCGAGACAGAGGATGCGCTTCTGGCCCCGTCATGCCTTCCGCCATGAGTTTGTTTTGTAAGTGATACACCAATTCACCATTTTCAGCGTGCACGGTGGGAATGGCGCCGAGTTCTAAGCACTTGGTGAAGCTCGACACCAAAATGTCGTCGGTTGCCATGATGGCATTTTTGTAAGCCATAAAGTGTTTAAAGCTGTTAACGCCATGATCGCGTACCAGAATATTCATTTCTTCTGCGACGGTATCATCCCACCACGTAATCGCCACATGAAAGGTGTAGTTTGAATGAGCTTTTTTCGCCCAATCACGCCATTGATGGTAGGCGTCTAATAATGACTGCTGAGGACTGGGAATCACGAAGTCGATTATCGTCGTAGTACCGCCTGCCAACGCAGCGACGGTGCCCGAAGCAAAGTCATCTTTTGCGACTGTGCCCATAAAAGGCAACTGCATGTGAGTATGTGGATCAATCCCGCCAGGCATAATGAATTTGCCTGTGGCATCAATGGTTTCAACATCTTTTGGCAGTACGCTGATCTCACCAAGCTCGACGATTTTGTTGTCTTTGCAAAGAATGTCGGCTTTGAAGCTTTCTTCGTGGGTGACGATAGTCCCACCTTTTATTAATAGACTACTCATGTGTCGTCCTTTTCCAGTTGAGAAACATAAGCGGCACCGTAAAGTGCCGCTGAGGGAGTGATGACTAAGACTGCAACGCGTCAGTTTGAGTGGCAGAAGCGGTTTGCATGTTGGCAAGTACGAAGTACACAATCGCACCAGTAAATGCGCCAGTGAACCAGCCGTAGTTGTAGAACCAGCCAAGCGCAGGCATATTCAGTGCCACTAGCGTAATCAATACCGGAACCGCAAAAGCAATCAGTCCAGCGCCATTAAAGGCAGGGTAAAGGCTGTCTTTGGTATACAGTGCCACCAAATCTAAATGCTGACGCTTTATCAAAAAGTAATCGACAATCATGATGCCAGCGATAGGGCCAAGTAAGCTTGAATAGCCCAGCAGCCAGTTGGAATACATACCTTCAACACTAACATCGGATTCCAATAGACCCAATTTTTTCAGTAGTTCCCAACCCATTAGCAGAATACCAATCAAGCCAGTTAGCAAAGCACCACGAGTATGATTAATCAGTTTTGGCGCAATGTTTTGGAAATCGTTGGTTGGAGAAACCACGTTGGCTGCAGTATTTGTTGAAAGCGTGGCAATGACGATCAAGATCATGGCTACGGCTACCCAAAATGGGCTGTCGATTTTGCCAATCAAAGATATTGGATCAGAGATGGTATCGCCTACCAGCGTTGTCGAGGCTGCGGTTAGAACAACACCTAAGGCTGCAAAGAAGAACATGGTGGCTGGTAAACCAACGATTTGACCAATAACCTGATCTTTTTGCGATTTTGCATAGCGGCTGAAGTCAGGAATATTCAAGGATAAGGTTGCCCAAAAACCAACCATGGCAGTTAGACCACCAAGAAAGTAACCCATAAATCCAGCGTCTTCAGGACGACTCGCTGGTGTTGCTAAAATTTCGGTGAAAGATACCTTTCCGCCTGCCCAAAACATCAGACCAATGGCAACGATTAGTAACAAGGGGGCGGATAAGGTTTCCATCCATTTGATCGACTCTGCACCACGGATCACCACGTACATGTTGAGCGCCCAGAAAATGAAGAAGCCAATCACTTCGCCGACGCCACCCAGACTAGCCCAACCATCAGACACAGCAGACAAGAACAAATGAATCGCCAGGCCGCCAAACATGGTTTGAATACCAAACCAACCACAGGCTACCAGAGCTCGAATCAGGCAAGGAATGTTTGAGCCAACCATGCCAAATGATGAACGTAATAACACAGGAAAAGGAATGCCGAATTTAGTACCGGGGTACGCATTCAGTGTTAATGGAACCAGTAAGATAATGTTAGCGATAAGGATGGTAAATAAGGCTTCCATTACCGACAAGCCGAAGTAGGCCGTTAACACGCCACCTAGCGTATAAGTCGGCACACAAATAGACATACCAACCCATAACGCAGCGATATTCCACTTGCTCCAAGTACGATCTTTCACTTTGGTTGGCGCTAAATCGTCGTTATACGCTGAACTTTGTTTGAGGTCGCTATCAACCTCCAACTCATAGAATTCACCTTGTTTAACAGACTTACTGGTCATTGTTGCCACCTCTTCGATTGTTTGGTTTATTAGTATGCGTTCATTCAATGGTTCGTTATTGTCTTCTTTGGGTTATCTCTATTGATGCTCTTTGGCTATACGGTCGCTGGCTTCGAGCATGGCGTGCAGTAGCACATTGGCGCCTGCCGCACATTCTTCTGGTGAACTGTATTCTGCTTCGTTATGACTGATGCCATTTAGACAGGGCGTAAATATCATTCCGGTTGGCACTAGATCCGCCATGTAACAGGCGTCATGTCCTGCACCTGCATAAATGTCCATATGGCTATAACCGAGTTTTTCTGTAGCGGCTTTTACGTCGTCGGAAGCATTAAACTCAACTGGAGCGAAATACCAAAAAGGATCGAGATTGACTTCTACTTCGTGTTCTTCGGCAACTTTTTCGCAGAAGGACACGAGTTCTTCGTGCATAGTAAGCAGTACATCGGGTTTTGGATTACGCAGGTCAGCGCTGAATTTCACATTGCCTGGAATGGTGTTGCGGGAGTTTGGCCAAACTTGCATAAAGCCCACTGTGCCTAAGCCATTTTCATGGCGAAGTGCGATGGCATTCATTTCCGTCACAATAGCTGAAGCAGCGAGCATCGCGTCTTTACGAAGATGCATTGGCGTGGTGCCAGAGTGAGAAGGGCGACCCACTACCTCGATGTTGTACCAGCGAATACCTTGGCCCAGTCGCACTATGCCAATGGCTTTTTCTTCGTCTTCAAGAATCGGCCCTTGTTCGATGTGCGCTTCGAAAAATGCGCCCATGTGCCGGCTGCCCAGTTCCATCTCGCCCAAGTAACCAATACGTTCTAATTCGTCGCCGAGTCGAATACCATTCACATCCGTTTTATTTAGCTCAGTTTCTAGGTCGAAGCGTCCCACATAGGTTCCTGAGCCTTGCATAGCTGGTTGGAAGCGCGATCCCTCCTCGTTGGTCCAAACGGAAAATTCCATGGCTGTTGGTGTTTGAATGTTGTTTTCATGTAATGTGCGCAATACTTCAACACCAGAAAGAACGCCGAAGACACCGTCGAACTTGCCACCAGTAGGTTGAGTATCAAGGTGGCTACCTGTTCCAACAGCGGGTAAATCATTGTTTGTGCCTGAGCGACGAGCAAAGATATTGCCGATCTTATCGATCTCAACGGTACAGCCGCAGGCTTCACACCAGGCCACAAAAAGGTCGCGGGCTTGCTTGTCTAAGTCTGTTCCAGCAAGGCGATTGCAGCCGCCTTTTTCTGTGCCGCCAATGTCTCCCATTTCCATTAAGGTGTCCCAGAGGCGTTGTTCGTTGATACGAAGGTCTTGCATTACTAGCTCCTACTTCTGCTTCCAATACCTTTACCAAAAGGTAAAAAATGCCGATAAAAAAATATCAACAACTTGTCTTTCCGGTCAGCAATAAGTAGGCCAAGTTTTAATCAAGTTTGCTGATAAAAACTCGTTTGAGTCATCTGAGTGTGTTATTTTAAAATCTATAAATAAGATAATATTTAATAAAAACAGCGTCTTATAGTACTCATTGGCAATATAAAATTTTTTATGGAAGGCGGATCAGATTTTGACCGATAAGAAAACAAAACGTACCAAGCAGTCGATTAATCGAGAAGAATTAGAGTCTCGGATATTGCGTTGTGCCGAGGTGGTGTTTGCTGAAAAAGGTTATAACGGTTCATCAATGGAAGCGATTGCCGCCAGTGCCAGTATTTCCAAACAAAACCTGATTTATTACTTTTCAAACAAAGAGTTACTATACCAACGAGTGTTAAAAGAAATGCTCGATATTTGGATAGAAAAGCTCTCTTTTTTAGAAACTCAAGGCGATACCCCTGAAACGGTTATTCGTCGTTATGTACGTGAAAAAATGCAGCTTTCACGTCTGTATCCGAATGGTTCTAAGGTTTTTGCTCATGAGATTATCAGCGGTGCGCCAGTCTTAAAAGAGTACCTAATTAGTCACTTAAAACCTCAATTCGATCGAGATGTTATTTTGGTTAAGTCATGGATAAGTAAGGGATTAGTTGACGATATAGACCCTGAACATTTGTTCTTTACTATTTGGGCCGCGACACAAACCTACGCAGATTTCTCGGTACAAATGGAAGTGCTATTAGGCAAGCATCGTTTGGATGAAGCCGACTTTGAACGAGCAGAATCAGCAGTGACGGACTTTGTTGTGCGCGCTCTTGGTGCCAAAAAAAATAATTATAAATAATTCAGACTGATTTTCTTTCTTGATTTACGTTGAGCTGTCTACTTTTCGCACAATTATAATGTGCAAAAAAACGCCACATTTCATCATCTTAACCTTTTGGTTAACTTTTTACTTAACTGAACTTTAGAGCGCTAGCCCTTTATAGGTGCGTGTTTTGCACTAATAAAAACAATTTACTCTACGCAAAATGATTGCTATTAATTTTTATACCAAATGGTAAAAAAAATAATTTAACCTCATTTAATCACTAAAGCGTGGAGTGAATATGATCTCTGATTCTGAAGCCATATCTTATGAGTTTGCGACTGGGCCAGACTTGTACGCACTCTGCCAAGAAGCCGCTAAAGCGCGTGATAACGCTTGGGGTAAACAGCTTACTTATTCAAAAAAAGTCTTCATACCTTTGACTAATATGTGTCGTGATACCTGTGGCTATTGCACTTTTGTGCAATCGCCAGATTCGCCTCACGCTAACTATATGACGCCAGAACAAGTGTTAAAAACCGCACGAGAAGGCGCAGCACTTGATTGCAAAGAAGCTTTGTTCAGTTTGGGCGAGCGTCCAGAAGAGCGTCATCAGAAAGCTCGCGATATGTTGGGCCATTTAGGTTACGGCAGCACCTTAGATTACCTGCATGACCAATGCGAAAGCGTGTTAACTCACACAAGTTTATTGCCTCATGTGAATGCGGGAGCCTTGTCTTTTGACGAGCTAAAACGCCTAAAACCCGTCGCCGCCAGTATGGGTATGATGCTGGAAAATGTGTCCAACGATTTACTCAAGAAAGGCCAAGCCCATTATGCTTGCCCAGACAAAACGCCCAAACGTCGACTCGACACCATAGAGCAAGCGGGCCGTCTTGATATCGCCTTTACCACGGGCATTCTGATTGGCATTGGTGAAAGCTGGGCAGACCGAGTAAACAGCCTTATCGCCATTCGTGATCGCCATCTTGCCTATGGGCACATCCAAGAAGTCATCATTCAGAACTTTCGCGCCAAAGCAGGTACTGCAATGGCAAATTATCAAGAACCAAATTTAGACGACATGAAGCGCACCATCGCCGTTGCCCGTTTGATCTTGCCCGATGACATCAGCATACAAGCGCCACCCAATTTGGAAGTCGAATACGGCAGTTACATCAATGCGGGCATCAACGATTGGGGCGGCATTTCTCCTTTGACCAAAGACTTTATTAACCCAGAACGAGCGTGGCCGCAAATCAGCAGTGTCGCGCAAGCCTGTGAAGGGCTGGGTTATTCGCTGGCAGAACGCTTGACCATTTATGACCGTTTCCAGCATCAGGATCACAAATATCTAACCCCTAATTTAACCCAACGAGTCGCGTCGCTGGTTAGCCGTGCTGCTCAAGTGAGTGGAGGAGTTATCGCATGAACCTATTTCCTTTAACGTCAAACAATGCCCAAGTGAGCGAATCTGTTCGAACAATTTTGGATAAGTCTTTGTTGGGTGAGGAGCTGAGTGTCGAAGACGCTTGTGTGCTGTTTGCTACGCAAGGCGCAGAAGCCCAATCCGTGTTAGACACCGCCGACAAAGTACGTGAAAAGCGCGTCGGCAATGTCGGAACCTTTGTCATTACACGCAATATCAACTTTACCAATGTGTGTTACATGGGCTGCCGATTTTGTAATTTCGCCAAAGAAAAAGGCGACAAAGAAGCAGAATTTCTCACAGTTGAGCAAGTCGCAGATCGAGCCGAAGAAGCTTGGAATCGCGGTGCGACAGAAGTCTGTATTCAAGGTGGATTGCATCCTGACATAGGCGCAGATTATTACCGAAACCTCATAATCGCGGTAAAAAAGCGTGTGCCAGAGATTCATATTCACGCCTTTTCTCCGTTTGAAATTTGGTATGGCTGCAAAAAAGGTCGCCTTGAGCCAGAAGTCTTTCTGACCGAGTTAAAGAACCTTGGTTTGGGTTCTATGCCGGGCACAGCGGCAGAGATTTTAGATACCGAAGTACGTAAACAACTGACCAAAAATAAACTCACCACAGAAGAATGGGTGCGCATTATCAAAGCCGCTCATTCTGTTGGTGTGCCGACGACGTCGACTATTATGTATGGTCACGTGGATCAGCCGATTCATTGGGCAAATCACCTCAAATTATTACGCGATATTCAAAAAGAAACCGGCGGATTCACCGAGTTTGTTCCCTTAGGTTTTATCCATTACGAAACCCGTTTGTACAACGACAACCCAGACAAGGTTCGTCCTGGCCCAACCCAAGATGAGCATTTCAAAATGCACGCCATTGCTCGTCTGATGTTGCAAGGTCATATTGATAACATCCAAGCTTCATGGGTGAAAATGGGGCCTGATGTGGCCGCGAGAATGCTGCGTTCCGGTGCCAATGATTTGGGCGGCACCTTGATGAATGAAAGTATTTCTCGCGCGGCTGGGGCAACGCATGGTCAAGAAGTCTTCCCAGAAGACATGGTGTCCAATATTCATGCAGCAGGTTTGCATGCAGTACAGCGCAGCACCAAATATGACGTCGTAAAAGACTACCCAATAGCCGCCACTAGCATCAAAGCGCCATTAACGAACCGTATTGCGATTCAAGGAGTGGCTTAATGACCAGCTTAAATATCACCTTGTTGGCGGGTGGCGTAGGCGGTGCGAAAGCGGCAGAAGGCTTGGCAAAAAGCCAATACGCCAGCTCGACGAAGATCATTGGCAACATTGCTGACGACGATGAGTTTCACGGTCTTTGGGTCTCGCCCGATATCGATACGCTGATTTATTCCTTAGGCGATCAGATCGACCGCCAGCAAGGTTGGGGACGTAAAAACGAAACTCACCAAGTACTCACCGAGCTAAAAGCCTTAGGGCAAGACACTTGGATGACCCTTGGGGATTTGGATCTCGCCACGCATATTTTCCGAACGAATTTAAAACACCAAGGCGTCAGCGCCAGTGACATAACTGAGCGTTTGGCGAAGCGTCATGGTGTCAGCCTACCGATTTTGTTGCCAACGGACGATGTAGTGCAAACCCGAGTGAAAACGCCGCAGGGCTGGTTGTCTTTCCAAGAATTTTTTGTGCGCGAGCATTGTCAGGCCGACGTGCTGGATATTGAATATCAAGGCATCGCAAACGCCAAGCCGACTCCTGAAGCCTTAGAGCAAATTGCTAACAGTGACTTAATTATCATCGCGCCGAGCAATCCTATCGTCAGTATTGGTGCCATTCTCGCTGTGCCGGAAATTCAGCAAGCGGTGGAAAAAAGCGGTGCTTATATCATTGCTATTTCGCCATTAATTGGCGGAAAAACGGTAAAAGGCCCTGCGGATAAAATGCTCGAAAGTGCGGGTAAAAGCATTGATTCAAAAGGTATTTATGACTGTTACAACACATTCTTGCAGGCCATGGTGATTGATGATGTTGATCAGCAAGAGGCCACTTGGTTGCAAGGGCAAGGCCTAGATGTCTTGGTCACGCCAACCCTAATGAAAACCCCTGAAGACAAAACAGCGTTGCTTACCAAAGTGGTTGAGTTCGCTCTATCTTGTAAAAAGCAGAGGGCGGCCTAATGACACATCATTCAGCTATGTATTCGCCAAGTATTTATCACTTAATCGATAAGCTTTGCGTAGTGATTCCGATGAAATCGCCCAAGCGTTCCAAACAAAGATTGGTTGGCAGCTTGTCAGACTCAGCCCGTGAAAAGCTGTCTTTGACCTTGTTTGAAAACACTTTGGCGTTTTTTCAACGACATTTCCCCATGCTGGATGTGCTGGTGGTGAGCGAGTCCCTTGAAGTGCTTTCTCTTGCTCAATCCTATGAAGCCAATACCTTGTTTGATGATGGAGAGAAGGGCCTAAACAGTGCGTTAGATTTTGCCTGCGATTGGGTGAAGCAATCTGGATACGACAGCCAACTTATCGTCCCTAGCGATATTGCCGCGTTGGATCCAGAGGAAATTCTTGCATTGATGAAGGCGGCCCATGATGCGTCAGTGGTGATTGCTGTCGCCAAAGACGGCGGCACCAATGCGTTATTAACATCGCCTCCGGATGCGATTCATTTTGAATATGGTTGTGATTCGGCGTCTGCCCATAAAACCAACGCTGCGAATAATCGACTGGTTTGTCGCAGTTTGCATTTAGCGAATCTCGCGTTGGATATTGATCACAGCGAAGACCTGCAAGTAGCTGTGATTCGTCAGCCCGAACGCTTTAAAGCATGGCGTGACAATAGCGCAGCATTGATGAAAAAAACGCTCATTAAGGAGCGTCACTATGCCTGATTCTATGAACATGTTTCGTCTAATGGGATTACCGAGTTTTCGGGAAGGTGATGATTTAGCTCAGAACATTATTGATACCTTAACTACGCAAAATCAAACCTTGGTAGCTGGCGATATCTTGGTTATTGCGCAAAAAGTGGTGTCGAAAAGCGAAGGTGCATTTGCTTATCTAGATGATATCACGCCCAGCGAAGAGGCCATCGAGTTGGCGAAAACGGTTAATAAAGACCCACGAAAAGTCGAGGTGATTCTCTCTCAATCAAACCGAATTGTGCGAGCAATGAAACGACCAGATCAAGAAGAAGGCGTACTGATCGCCGAACATAAAAATGGCTACATCTGCGCCAACGCAGCGGTGGATGAATCCAATGCGGATCACCCAGGCCAGCTGATTTTATTACCCGATGATCCTGATAAAAGTGCGCGATTACTGTGTCACAAATTAGAAGCCCATTTTGGCTGTGATTTGGGCGTGATTATCAGTGATACCTTTGGTCGCCCGTGGCGATTGGGTCAAACCAACGTGGCGATTGGCTTGGCGAATGTGCCGGGTGTCATGCACATGTTAGGTGAGTTAGACGCGTATGGACGACCTTTGAGTGTCACCGCGCCCGCCTTTGCGGATGAAGTCGCGGCGGCGTCTGGGTTGTTAATGGAGAAAAGTGCGAAATCGCCAGTGATTATTTTTCGTGGCCTATCTTGGTCAAAAACCGACAGTTCGAGCCGTGATCTTATTCGTGCTCATAACGAGGATCTTTTTAGATGAACAACGATGTAAGCAATAAAGTCGCCATCATTGGCGGAACAGGCCCGCAAGGGAAAGGACTGGCCCTGCGTTTGGCATTGGCGGGTGTCAGTGTGGTGTTGGGTTCTCGTGATCCTGCCAAGGCAGCAGAAACCGCACAGCAGCTTATCGCCACCTTGGCGGAACAGGATTGTAAGGCGGACATTACTGGCTTCTCGATGGAAGACGCGACCAAAGCCGCAGACGATCTGGTGATTTTATCGGTTCCCTATAGTGGTCACGATGCCACCTTGACCGCATTAGCACCATTACTCGTTGGCAAAACCTTGGTCGACATCGTTGTGCCATTGGCACCGGGTAACCCAAAAGCTGTGGTGATGCCAGCAGCTGGCTCGGTGACCGAATCGGCGCAATTATTATTGGGCGACGACATCCCAGTTGTTGGTGCATTACATAACGTCTCGGCGGTGACTTTGAATGATTTATCTCGTGGCATCAATTGCGACATCTTGGTGTGCGGCAATGACCTTGATGCTAAAAAACGCGTCATGGCGTTAATCGAAAAAATGGGTACTAAAGCCTACAACGCTGGGTTAGCAGAAAGTGCTCGCTGTGTAGAAGCACTAACGCCGATTTTGATTCGATTGAATATTTCGAAAGATGTGCCGTTTTCCCATGCGGGGATACGTATTTGTCCACCAGATGGACACTAGTTTATGGCTACTGCGCTCACCAATACTTTGTTAAAAACAGACTCGAAATGCTCATTTATGACTTATAAACTCCGCTTTCTCGTCTGTTTTTGCCTTGTCTTGGTTTTGCTCGTAACGCCCTAAAAGCGCCATCTAACTGTTAATAAAAAAATCTATTAAAAACATAATCACAAGAGGAACACATTATGGAATTTGGCATTACGTTTAAAGGCTTCGTCAGCCCAGATCGCGCACGAAATCTTGTTCGTCAGGCGGAAGCAGCGGGCTTCACTTACTGTTGGTTTTACGATTCACATATTCTTTGGCGTGAGTCGTTTGTCGCCATGGCAATGTGTATGGAGCACACCAAAACCATGCGTTTTGGTCCTTGTGTGACCAACCCGAATATTCGTGATTGGTCTTTGTCGGCCAGCTTGTACGCGAGCTTGGCACATCAAAGTAATGGACGTTTTGACATCGGCCTTGGTCGTGGTGACTCCTCTATGCGAGTCATGGGTAAAAAACCAGCGACGCTAGCGCGCCTCGCGGAATTTACCACCAAGGTAAAAGCCATGGTGCGCGGTGAAGAAGTGGAATACGGTGAATGTCCAGAACCAGTAAAATTGCCTTGGGCGACAGGCTATGAATTGCCTGTTTGGATTGGCGCTTATGGCCCGAAAGCCTTGGCGACAGCAGGCGAAGTAGGCGATGGTTTGATATTGCAGATTGGTGATCCAGATTTAGTAAAATGGTTTAAAGATCAATCTATTACGGCTGGTGAAGCTGCTGGACGTGATATGTCTAACTTTAAAGTCCAAGCCGCCGCGCCTGCTTACTTCGGCGACATGGATTATTGTATCGAACACACTAAATGGTTTCCTGCCATGGTGGGTAACCACGTAGCAGACATCGTTGAAAAATACGGCAGCGACTCCGGTTTAGTGCCAAAAAGCTTGACGGATTATATCGAAAAACGCCGTGGTTACGATTATTCAAAACATGGCCAAAGCGACAACCCATTCTTGGATTTCATTACCGAAGACATAGTGAAAAGCTTCTGTGTATTGGGTACACCAGAAGATCACATCGCTAAGATTAAAGACCTAGAAGCAGCGGGAACCACGCAGTTTAACATCTACCTAGACAGCGGCGACGAAGAAGAAATCATCGCCAAATACGGTAGAGAGATTATCCCTGTATTTAACGGCTAAACTGTTGTTGTAATCATTGAGCGATATGTATCTGTCCCTTCCCTTTTCTTCAAGGGGAAGGCTAGGATGGGGTTGCTATTGTTACTCGAACTGCATTGCTTCTCATCGACCGAATAACATTCCTCCTCGAAACTACCGCCTCCCTCGTCGGAATGTTATTCGCTCATGATGTTTGGTCTATTAGAGGTAGGGTGGCGATGTTTTGATAAACCCCATAATGATATCTGCAAGTTGTTCTGGAAGAACTATCTGAGGGAAGTGTCCACACGGAAGGGAAGCGACAGCATTAGGAGCGCCTAGTTTTATCATTTCTTGCTGTACTTCTGGTACGACTGAGCGGTCATGTTTCGCCATGACGTAATATTTTGAAACACGACCAGCCCTTTCTTTTGTCCAGTTTATAGTGACGACTCTTGCAGCGTTAGGTTGAACCACCATTTTTTTATTGGCGAAGTGGATAGTTTCTTCGGTTGCATCATGGAGGAAAATGTCTCTGATGCCTTCCGTTTGGACTTTTGTTCCATATGTTGTTTGCTCAAGGTAGGGGGCAATACCTTGAGTGTCGATTCCTCTTTTAGAGACGCTTTGACACAGCTCAGTAAAACTTATACCGCTGGGTAACATCATGCCTGCGATGTAAATGATACCTGCAATTTTGTCTGGATTTTGTTCTGCGACGGCAGTAGCAGTCAGGCCTCCGCCTGAGTGGGCGATTAACCAAATGGGTTCGTCGATTTTAGATATTACATCTAAAACATGTGAGGTGTATTGTTTTATATCAGCTTGAGATTGCAAAGATGCTTCGTAGCTTTCGCTGTTGGGAAGGTTGATTACATGGCATAGTGTGATAGATGAATCGAAGCAATGCAGCAAAGACTCCCAAGCCCAGCCGCTTGCCCAAGCACCATGAATTAAGACCAGATTAGTCATGCTTATTTATCCCCGTATGTTTTTTGATACATTTCGATCATGTGTTTTTCTACAGTCGTAGGGGGGTATTTTGGCCGTTCATTCTCAGGTAGGCAGGTTGGTATGCACTTTACTTCATGGTCTAAGTGACCGCTGAAGAAGAAAGGAATGGAATAGCGTTCGTTGCCGCTCTTGTTAATGACTCTGTGTAAGGTCGAGCTATATTGATCGTTTGTCCACCGAGCAATCATGTCTCCAATGTTTACCACATAGCTACCTTTTATAGGTGGCGCATCAATCCAGTCGTCGGTTTTGTGCGACCAAACCTGCAGTCCACCATTTTCGTCTTGTAGCAGAAGTGTTAAACCACCAAAGTCTGTATGGGCGCCACAGCCTTTCTCGTTCTCTTCGGGATTAACAGGTTGAGGTGGGTAGTGTAGTAGCCTTAAAGTGGCTAATGGGTCATGACAGAAGTCATGAAAATAATCGTCGGGTAAATTCAGTGAAAGCGCTATGAGAGACATTAGCTCTTCGCAAAGTGATGTCATAGTTTTTAGGTAGTCAATGGCGACAGGCTTTAGATTGGGTAGCTCTGTTGGCCATTGGTTTTGTCCAAAGTTAAATTTATTGGCTTTTACCATGGGATGTTCAGGACTATGGTCAAAGCCAATATAAAAACCTTCTTTTAAGTCTGGCGGAGTTCCAGCTTCGAGTGTTTGATCTTTAAGTGGCTCGTAGCCACGGTTCGCCTTGGAAAATTTTTTGTCTATCTTGAGTTTATTTTTTGAAGGCAAGTCGAAGAATTTTGAGCTTTCTGAAAACAGTCTAGTTTGAAGCGATTCTTCGATGTCGTGTCCAGTAATATAAAAAAAACCGAATTCTCTGCATGCTTCGCCAATTTTTGCGGAGAGTTCTTGTTTTTGGTTTTTTGATGCCTGTTGATAACCTGACAAGTTAATAATAGGCAGTGTTGTAGATGTTGTATTCTGACTTTTCATATATCACCAATGTTCGAATGTTTGACTACATCCTATCAATCGAACAGTGAGTAGTGATAACGTTCATTTCAGATAAGGGTGTTGCCAAAACGGCATCACCTACTGGTGGCTGATTCTGCCGCTTGGCTAAGTTCATGGATGAGATCTCGCACAAAATAGTCTGCAGCGACTGGCAAGGTTCTATTTGATCTGACATACACGCCAAGTTCAGAGTTCATTACGCTGGGATGAGTAATTGGAATATGGAACAGTCTTTTATTTGCTAGGTCTTCTTCTATACCGATTATAGTTTGAAAAGTGACGCCCATGCCGCTAAGGGCTAGTTTTCGAGATAGCTCTACTGAATTGGTTTCGATTACTTGATGAGAAGAATCGATAAGACTAATAAAACTGCTTAAATGTTTATGGATCGAAAGCCCTTTTTTACTAAGGATCAATGGATAAGCACAGCATTCTTGAAGACCGGTTTTATTTTTATATGTAAGTGGATGGTCCTTTGAGACGACAGCGCCAAGGACGTAATTTTTCACCCATAATTGGTTTAAATCTCTTTGGTTTTCGATATCAAAGGCTAAACCTATGTCGACTTCTCCGTTAATAATCAGCTCTGGCATTTTTGAAGAGCCGATGACGTGAACACCAACGGTGATATTAGAAAAGCGTGTTTTAAACTTTTTGATGACGCGAGGGATCAATTCAATAGAAGGGCCTTCAACTGTGGCTATTTCAATGTGTCCTTTTTGAATACCTTTTATGGCATCAATTTCTGAGTAAAGGCGTTCGGCGTCTTTTAATACAAACTGTGCGTGTCTTGCGAAACTTTCTCCAGCTGATGTTAATTTCAAGCCATTGGGTGATCGCTCGAAAAGTTGTACATCCAAATCATCTTCTAGTTTCTGGATTTGTCGGCTGACTGCTGAGGTTGCAATATGTAGCGTTCGGGATGCTTCTCTAATCGAGCCGAGTCGTCGAACACTGTCAAAGCAATAAATGGCAGTAGAGTGGATACGCCTTTTTGAAGTCAAATAACCGATTCCATATGTTGTTTTAGAAAGCTTGATGCTAATGATCATAACCTCAAAAGAAGTCAGCTTGTAGCCCTACCAGTTATACACTAAAAGTTGATTAGTTTTTAAGTGCTGATGTCTCTAGTCAATGATGATCATTGCGTCTTAGGTGCGCTTCAAAAGCACGGATCATGAGCGATAAGCTGAGTGTGAGTACGAGGTACATGAAGGCGACGACGTTGTAGGTTTCGAAGAATTGGAAGGTGGAGGAGCTGAATACTTTGCCAAGTTGGGTGATGTCTTGTACGCCGAGTACTGAAACGAGGGCGGAGTCTTTGATCATGGCGACCAGGTCGTTACCAAGCGGTGGCAAGATTTTACGCATAGCTTGGGGCAGGGTGATGAGACGAAAGCGATGCCAGTTGGACAAGCCCAGTGCCTTGGCCGCTTCTATTTGTCCTTTGCCTACTTCTTGAATGCCGGCGCGGAAGACTTCGGCAATGAAGGCGCTGTAGCTGATGGCTAGGGCGATAATAGCGCGCCACAGTAGGGAGAAATCTCTTGTGCGGGCTTTTTCTATCCAGCCCGCTTCGATCGGTATTTGTAACACCCAGTTGTAGAGTTTTACCATTTCCGGTGCGCCGACAAAGGCGATGTAAAACAGTAGAACGAGCACTGGAATACCGCGGAAGATTTCTACATAAAAACGGGCGAATTCACGAAGAAGGCGATAACGTGAAAAACCTGCCAGTGCAATTAATAACCCAAGAAAACTTGCTAGTATAAAAGCGGTGAAGGTTACGCCGATTGTGGTCAGTAACCCTTCGCTTAGTGCGCCTGCGATGCGTTGGTAGCTTTGGTCGGAAATCATGTTCCATAGCAAAACCAGAGCGATAATGATGATGGTGACGAGCCACCACGGCGTGCGTTCTAGGGATTTCTTAAAGGGCATAATCAATTCATATTAGGACCATTCCTTGGTCATCTTCAATTAATAGCGGAAAGCCTAGAATAGACGTTCCGTTACTGTGTTGTTGTTTCTATTTAACGGAATTTGTTACTGGTTATAGTCGAAAAACCATTTTTTATTTAGCGCTTCTAAGGTGCCGTCTTGTTTCATACTTTTTATTGCCGCGTTGATTGGCTCTAAAAGATCTGATCCAGGAGTCAGAATTAAACCAAAATCCTCTGAGCCCAATGGGCCGCCGATTATTTTAAACGCGCCTGGATTGGCGCCAATGTAACCGCGAGCCGACGCAGCATCCATAAGTACGCTGTCAACATCGCCAGATTTCAGTGCTTGGACTGATGCACCAAAAGTGTCCAATAAGGTGATGCGAGGGTTGTTTTCATCGCCATCAAGCACATCGTAGACGGCAACATAAAAGTTGGTGGTGCCTGCTTGCGCGCCAAATTGTAGATCTGTGTTAGCAGCAAAAGATTTAGCATCGTTAAAACGATCTTCATCGGCGCGCACTAACATGAACTGCTGAGAGGTCATGTAAGGAATAGTGAAGTCAATTTGCTCTGCGCGTTCTTCATTAATTGTAATGCCGTCCATACCTACATCGTATTGGCCTTGTTTGACGGCTTGGATCATGGTGTCCCAGCTGCTTAGGTGCCATTCGATGTTGGCATTTAGGCGTTTGCCAATTTCGTTCATGGCGTCGTACTCCCAACCAATACCTTCGCCTGTTGCTGGGTCGACAAAGTTAAGTGGTGTGTAGGCATTTTCGGTGACAGCTAAAATAGTTCGACCTCTAAGGTCTGGCAAGCTGTCGGCGAAGCTGAGGCTGCTAATCGAAACGGCAGCGATAACCATCAAACGAGATAACAAAGACATCATGTTTTCATACCTTTTGGGGGTGTTAGCAAAATTGGTTTGCGATTATACACAGGCATCGTGCAAATATCTCTAGCAAGCTTCAGGCCATCAAGTGGCATCTCACGACGTAAGCGGGTATATTTGCTTACCAATATTCAATTCAATGAATGTGCACTTTTACGACTGCGATTAAGGTTATTATGTCCCGCGAATTACCACCTCAACAGGCTTTTCAAACGCATTGCTTAGCGCAAATGGGCGTGGTTTCCTGGTTGTCCATTGAGAAAAGTGATTCTGCCACGGACAGTGTGTCGGGTACGGTTTTTATGCCGCCTCAGCCTTGGCCAATTGATGTTGCAGTTGAGCAAGGTGTTTCGTCACAGGCTTCGTCTGATGCCTATTCAACTGGTTTCCAAGCAGCGGTTCCACCGCCTGTGGTAACTTTGACTCCAGAGGAAAAAGAGCCTTTGGTTCACAACCTGCGTGAACAGTTAAATGCAGGGCCGGAAATTATCGTTGAAGATTTACAGCCAATCGAAGAGTTAGCTGTGGATATTGTGATTGAGCCTAAGTCCAATGTTGTCAGCCAAATTACACACCTTGATATTCGAGCTTATGCTTTGTCGAATAAGTTGTTAATTCTCAGTGATGTGCCGCAGGTGTTTTCGCAAGCAGAGGACATTGAGCGTTTAGCGCTGAAAATGGGTCAAGCTCTACTGAAAAAGCCTATTGATGAATGGCAGGGTAGTGCGTTTAGCTGGCCTGGACAATTACGTAATCCGTACTTTTTAAATCGTACCGATTGGTTGTTTGGCGCCTTAGAAAGCTATGTAGGTCGCTTGGTGAAAGATTTTCCTGATGCACCTTTATTGGTACTGGCAGGTGCCAAGGTGGCTCAGCTGGTGGAAGATTTACCAGCTGATAATGTATTGAAGCAATATCCTACCGCACGGATTGTTAGTTTGCCTGAGCTGCATCGTATTCCAGAGCTTCGCAAAGAAGCGTGGGAAGAAATGCAGTCTACGCTTTTTAGCTAATTCCATTCGCGACTGATGTGATTTTGAATCCTATGAATGTACCTATTTCTCTCCGTCCAGCCGTTGCTTCTGACTTACCTGCCATTATTCAACTTGATGCTTTGTCTAATCCTCACCCTTGGGGCGAAAAATTGGTGGCTGATGCTTTGCAAAGCCGCGAAAACTGGATTCTTGAGTCGGTAGGCTGTACGCCGCATGTTGTCTTAGGTTGGCTGACTGCATCGGTTGTGCTTGATCAATCCGAATTAGAATTAATTGTGATTGATTCCTCTGTGCGTAGACAGGGGCTAGCCAGACAGTTGATGATGGTTTGGTCAGAAACGGTTGCGCAGCAAGATGTCAGTGAACTTTTGCTAGAAGTGCGTGAGTCGAATGTCGGTGCTATTTCCCTTTATGAATCTTTGGGGTTTGAGTTAGTGGGGCGCCGGAAAAATTACTATCAAATAGAAAAAAAAGCACAAACAGAACAGGGACGCGAAGCGGCCTGTTTGTTTACCAAAATACTATGAATTTAATTGTTTTAAAGAGGTGAGTATGAGCAAGGTATTAGTTCCTATTGCGAACGGCAACGAAGATATTGAAGCTATTACTATTATTGATGTTTTGAGACGTGGTGGCCTAGACGTCACTGTTGCGAGTATTCATGAGTCAAAACAGGTTGTGATGGCGCATAACACTAAGCTAGAAGCGGATGTATTATTGACGGATGTAGCTGATCAGATTTTTGATGCCGTGGTTTTGGCAGGTGGTATGCCTGGTGCTGAGCATTTCCGTGATTGTAAGTTATTGATTGATATGTTGGAAAAGCATGACATTCAAGATGCTTTGTTAGCTGCGATTTGTGCATCGCCTGCCGTGGTGTTTGGTACTCATGGTTTTGTTGTCGATAAACAAGCGACTTGTTATCCAGGGTTTGAGGGCGGCTTAACTGGCGCAGAGTATTTGCCTAATGAACCAGTGGTCATGGATGACAACATTCTGACGTCCAGAGGGCCAGCAACCGCGATGATTTTTTCATTGACTGTGTTGGGCAATTTAAAAGGCTATGAAGCTGCTCAAAGTGTGGCCGATGGTTTGTTGTGTTAAGCGTGTTTGATAGGTAGATATTATTCCTGACTAATAAGTCAAGAAAAAATATGCTCTATTTGCGTATTTTCGCCTGTTTTCTCGGCAATTCGGTGGACGCTAAAGGCGTATAAGAGTAGAATTAGGCAGATTTTTTGAACGCGAGATCCTTTGATTATCCATCACTGGATGAACGGCAAAAACGCAATTTCTTAAAAGCGAGATGAGCCGCCGGTTTGTCTCGCTTTTTTGCAACCTGATAGGCTCTAAATGGGAGGTTCCTTTGGCAACATCAGCGATTCTGGCTCTGGAAGACGGCACGATTTTTAAAGGGGTGTCGATCGGAGCAGATGGCTCCTCAACCGCCGAGGTTGTTTTCAACACCTCGATGACCGGTTATCAAGAAATACTTACTGATCCTTCCTATGCTCGACAAATGGTCACCTTGACCTATCCCCATATCGGGAATACTGGCGTTAACCCTGAAGATGAAGAGTCCAGCAATGTTTGGTGTGAAGGCCTGATTATTCGTGATCTACCTTTAGTTGCTAGCAGCTGGCGTTCACAAGAGTCTTTAGACTCTTACTTGAAGCGCAAAGGTGTGGTTGGCATCGCCGATATCGATACACGTAAATTAACACGTATCCTTCGCGAGAAAGGCGCGCAAGCGGGTTGCATCATGGCAGGTGAAAATCTGGATGAAGCGGCTGCGGTTGCTGCTGCCAAAGCTTTCCCAGGTTTGAAAGGCATGGATTTAGCCAAAGAAGTTACCGTTGAGAAAGCGTACGAGTGGACTGAGTCTACTTGGGATCTTGTCAATGGTCATACAACACCAGAATCTTTCGATTTCCACGTAGTGGCTTATGACTACGGTGTGAAACGCAATATTCTTCGCATGTTGGTTGAGCGTGGTTGCCGCTTGACTGTTGTTCCTGCGAAAACACCTGCTAGTGACGTATTGGCGCTAAATCCAGATGGCGTCTTCCTATCCAATGGTCCTGGTGATCCAGAGCCATGTGATTATGCGATCCAAGCGATTAAAGAGATCCTAGAAACAGAGATTCCTGTTTTCGGTATCTGTCTTGGTCACCAACTTTTGGCTTTGGCTTCTGGCGCAAAAACGAAAAAAATGAAGTTTGGTCACCACGGTGCAAACCACCCGGTACAAGCGATCGAAAAAGGCACTGTGATGATCACCAGCCAAAACCACGGTTTTGCGGTAGATGAAGATACGTTGCCAGCTAACCTTGTGATGACTCATAAATCTTTGTTCGATGGCTCTTTGCAAGGCATCGCACGTACAGATAAAAGTGCATTCAGCTTCCAAGGTCACCCTGAAGCGAGCCCAGGTCCACATGATGTGGCGCCTTTGTTCGATCAGTTCATTGAAAACATCAAAGCCACTAAAGCCTAAAAGTAGGAGCGGAGCGAAATATTATGCCAAAACGTACTGACATAAAAAGCGTCTTAATTTTAGGTGCAGGTCCTATTGTTATTGGTCAGGCATGTGAGTTTGACTATTCTGGTGCACAAGCGTGTAAAGCGCTTCGTGAAGAAGGTTTTCGCGTTATTCTAGTGAACTCCAACCCAGCGACCATCATGACAGATCCTGTTATGGCTGATGCAACTTACATCGAGCCAATCGAATGGAAAACTGTTGAGAAAATCATCGAGAAAGAACGTCCAGATGCGGTTCTACCTACTATGGGTGGTCAAACAGCACTGAACTGTGCGTTGGATCTTGAGCGTCACGGCGTGCTAGAAAAATACAATGTGGAAATGATCGGTGCGACAGCTGACGCAATTGATAAAGCGGAAGACCGTAATCGTTTCGACCAAGCAATGAAAGCGATTGGTCTTGAGTGTCCACGTGCGGGTATTGCCCACAACATGGAAGAAGCGCTTAAAGTACAAAGTGAAGTTGGCTTCCCTTGTATCATTCGTCCTTCTTTCACCATGGGTGGTACTGGTGGCGGTATCGCCTACAACATGGAAGAGTTCGATGAAATCTGTACTCGTGGTTTGGATTTGTCTCCAACCAACGAATTGCTAATCGATGAATCTTTGATCGGTTGGAAAGAGTACGAGATGGAAGTTGTCCGCGACAAAAAAGACAACTGCATCATCGTTTGTGCGATTGAAAACTTCGACGCGATGGGTGTTCACACAGGTGACTCTATCACGGTTGCGCCAGCACAAACTTTGACTGACAAAGAATATCAAATCATGCGTAACGCTTCTTTAGCGGTATTGCGTGAGATCGGTGTAGAGACAGGCGGTTCCAACGTACAGTTTGGCATGGATCCACAAACAGGTCGTCTTGTTGTTATTGAGATGAACCCTCGTGTATCGCGTTCGTCTGCTTTGGCATCGAAAGCAACGGGCTTCCCAATTGCGAAAATCGCTGCGAAATTGGCGATTGGTTATACGCTTGATGAGTTGCAAAACGACATCACTGGCGGCCAAACGCCAGCGAGCTTCGAGCCAGCAATCGACTACGTTGTGACTAAGATTCCTCGTTTCACTTTCGAGAAATTCCCAACAGCTAATGACCGCCTTACAACGCAAATGAAATCTGTTGGTGAAGTGATGGCGATTGGCCGTACTTTCCAAGAGTCCTTGCAAAAAGCCCTACGTGGTTTGGAAGTAGGTTCTGACGGGTTCAATCCTCAGTTAGATTTAGCTGAAGAAAACAGTAAAGAGAAGTTGGCTTACGAGCTTCAGTCTCCTGGTTCTGAGCGTATTTGGTATATTGGCGATGCCTTCCGTTCAGGCATGACTGTTGACGAAGTATACGCAGCAACAGGTGTTGATCATTGGTTCTTGGTGCAAATCGAAGACTTGATCAAAGAAGAAGCTGCGTTGGCAGACAAAGGTCTGATCGACATGACGTACGACGTACTTCGTCGTCTAAAGCGTAAAGGCTTCTCTGATGCGCGTCTTGCTACCTTGATGAGCGTGACTGAGAAATCCATGCGTGAGCGTCGTTACTTGATGGATGTTCACCCAGTTTACAAGCGCGTAGATACTTGTTCTGCTGAGTTTGCTACTGATACAGCTTACATGTATTCAACATACGAAGAAGAGTGTGAAGCAGCGCCAACGGATCGCGATAAAATCATCATTCTTGGTGGTGGTCCAAACCGAATTGGTCAAGGTATTGAATTTGATTACTGCTGTGTACATGCGGCGCTAGGTCTACGTGAAGACGGTTACGAAACCATCATGGTTAACTGTAATCCTGAAACCGTATCGACTGACTACGATACATCTGACCGCTTGTATTTCGAGCCAGTAACGCTTGAAGACGTGCTAGAAATCGTTCGAAAAGAAAAACCAAAAGGCGTAATTGTTCAATTTGGTGGTCAAACTCCGCTGAAAATTGCTCGTGCTTTGCAGAACGAAGGAGTGCCAATCATTGGTACAACGCCTGAGTCTATTGACCGTGCAGAAGACCGTGAGCGTTTTCAAAGCATGATCCAGCGTTTGGGCTACAAACAGCCACATAACGCGACAGTGCGTAGTATTGAGCAAGCTGCAGCGAAAGCTGCCGTCATTGGTTATCCACTTGTGGTTCGTCCTTCTTATGTGTTGGGCGGTCGCGCGATGGAAATCGTGTACAACGAAAAAGAGTTGATGCGCTACATGACCAGCGCTGTGAAAGTATCTAACGACAGCCCTGTGTTGCTAGATCACTTCTTGAATGCCGCGATTGAAATCGATATCGACTGTATCAGCGATGGTAAGCAAGTGGTTATCGGCGGCATCATGCAACATATCGAACAAGCGGGCGTTCACTCTGGTGACTCGGCCTGTTCTTTACCACCTTATTCTTTGTCGAAAGAAGTGCAAGACGACATTCGAGAGATGATTAAAAACATGGCGCTAGAACTTGGCGTTATTGGTTTGATGAACACTCAGCTTGCGGTTCAAGACGGCGAAATTTATGTGATCGAGGTTAACCCTCGTGCATCACGTACCGTGCCTTTCGTGTCTAAGTGTATCGGTCGTTCTTTGGCGCAAGTTGCAGCCTTGGTCATGGCGGGTAAAACACTGGAAGAGCTTGGTTTCACCAAAGAAATCATCCCTTCATACTACAGCGTGAAAGAAGCCGTTTTCCCATTCAATAAGTTCCAAGGCGTGGATCCGATTCTTGGGCCTGAAATGAAGTCTACAGGCGAAGTTATGGGTGTGGGTGATACCTTCGCAGAAGCCTTTGGTAAAGCTGTTCTTGGCGGTGGTACTGAACTGCCAACATCGGGCCGTGCTTTTATCAGTGTTCGCGATATGGACAAAGAAGGTGCGGTAGATGTAGCTCGTCGCTTGGCAGAGCTAGGTTTCGACCTTGTCGGCACCGAAGGCACAGCAAAATACCTAACAGAACGTGGCGTTGAAGTTCGTAAAGTGAACAAGGTGAATGAAGGTCGTCCGCATATCGTTGATATGATGAAAAATGGCGAAATTGATTACATCATCAATACCACGTCAGGTACGCAAGCGATTGCAGATTCTTCTGTTATTCGTCGTACAGCATTACAGCGCAAGGTTTGTTACACTACAACATTGGCTGGTGCTGAAGCTACGAGTATGGCGATTAGCCTAACAGGTGAAACGAAAGTTAGAAGACTGCAAGATTTGCACTTGGGGAAATAATGAAAAAAGTACCAATGACAGTAGAGGGTGAAGCTCGTCTTAGAGAAGAGCTTAATCACTTGAAAACTGTCGTCCGTCCTCGCGTGATTGCGGATATCGCAACCGCGCGTGAGCATGGCGACTTAAAAGAAAATGCTGAATATCATGCAGCTCGCGAAGAGCAGGGGTTTGCTGAAGGTCGTATTAAAGAGATCGAAGGCAAGCTTGCAGATTCACAAGTGATTGATGTGAAAGCGCTGCCAGCATCTGGGAAAGTTATTTTTGGCACAACAGTGACACTTTTCAATGTTGATACCGAAGAGACGGTTACCTACAAAATTGTTGGTGACGACGAATCTGATGTGAAAGAGAAGAAAATCTCTTACGCTTCACCTATCGCGAAAGCTATCATTGGGAAAGTAGAAGGTGACGAAGTCATTGTAAAAATCCCAAGCGGCGAAGCAACATATGAAGTTGAGAAAGTCGAATACATCTAATGTATTAGATTTTCTCTTAAAAACCACGGTGTGAAAGCGCCGTGGTTTTTTTATGCCTGAGAAAACGTTATAAAGATAGCTGATTTTTAAGCTTATTCCTTTTGTGACAAGAGAGACTGCCATGGCAAGCCGAATTTTGATCTCCCATTCTAATAATCCTCATTTTAACCTCGCGGTGGAGGATTGTATTTTCCGTGCTATGTCTGCCGATCAGCGGGTCTTATTCTTATGGCGTAACGCCGATACCGTTGTGATTGGTCGCTCTCAGAACCCTTGGAAAGAATGTAATATCAATAAAATGGAGCAAGATGAGATTCACCTTGCTCGTCGCCAAAGTGGCGGTGGAGCAGTGTTTCATGACTTGGGTAATACTAACTTCACTTTCATGGCGGGCAAGCCTGAATACAACAAAGAAGTGTCGACTGAGATCGTTCTGCAAGGCTTGAAGAAACTTGGTATAGAAGGCTACGCCAATGGTCGAAATGATTTGGTGGTGGGGGAGGGAGAAGAGATGCGTAAATTCTCTGGCTCTGCCTACAAAGAAACCAAAGACCGTGGCTTTCATCATGGTACTTTATTGCTGCACGCGGATTTGAGTCGCTTAGCTAATTACCTAAACCCTGATGTCAAAAAGCTGCAGTCAAAAGGCATTACTTCAGTTCGATCTCGTGTGACCAACCTTGATTTACTTTATCCACAGATTAATCACCAATTGGTGTGTGACGCCATTGTGGCGTCTTTCTGTGAATACTTTGGTGAAACGCCAACCATAGAAGAAATTTCCCCTGAAGCCTTACCAGATCTGCCTGGCTTCCTTGAGAAATTCGAACAACAACAAAGCTGGGATTGGAACTTTGGTAAATCGCCGCAATTTACTCACACGCTAGACGAGCGCTTCAAATGGGGCGGAGTAGAAATTCACCTTGACCTGAGTAACGCGAAAATTACCGCCGCGCAAACCTTTACCGACAGCTTGTTTCCAGATCCAATTGAGCTGCTTGCAGAAAAGCTCGTCGGCGTCATCTACCGACCAGATGCCATTGCAGATTGTGTCGACTTGGTTATTGAAAGCTATCTAGACCATAGAGCGGATTTGGAAGAAATGAAAGAGTGGTTGGTGAAGGCGGTTGCTTAGAGAATAAAAAACTCCTCATTAATTGGTAGTTATTCAATACTTCGCAGAGGAGTTTGGTTCCACAGCTAATGTGAGATGCATTGGTGACTAAAATAAACACTTGCTGCTAAATAGGTTAACTCGATGAAATTACCTATTTAGCAGATTGGAATCAAAGTTCCATACTCAACTAATTAAGCAGCACTTTAACAGTGTCATCTAAAGCGATAAGTTATCGCTCTTCAATTAAAGCTCGAAGCGTTTTATCTTGAAACTGAAATACTTCAAACATACCCAATACTTGCAATGTCGGAAGTGCTTTTTGAATGGCATCGAACAGTTCTATTTTTTCTTCTTTGCTAGTGGTTGGGTCTTGCCAGCGTTTAGTATTTTGCAAAAATGCTGCAACCGTGCCTTTACGAATATTAATGCCCTTAAGATTCGCTTGGTTGATACCTTCGGGTAAAATATCTTCTGGTTTAGTAATAGTTGATGTCATAAGTCGCTTCTCTTATCGATGAATGAGGATTCAGTATAATGTTTGAATTTTGGCTATACTCCAGTAAATAAGACATTCGATACTGAGAAATTGCCAAAATGAAAAGCCCCCTTTTGCCTTTGAACATGATTAATCAATCTGATGCTGAATTGATCATGTCTGTGGAATTGATAGAAAGCAAAATAAGAGAAACCGAAACGCATCGACATGCATTTGGTCAATTGATTGGCAGTTTAGAAGGGCTATTGTCGATTCAAACGGAATCAGCTTGGTGGGTGGTGCCAGCAACTCATGCAGTGTGGGTTCCATCGAATACTCTTCATGGGGTGAAATCTTATGGTCCTTTTAAGGGCTGGAGTGTGTATCTTGATTCAGCGAAAAGTCAGCTTCTGGCGAACTCAGTAAAAAGCCTTCAGACTACGCGTTTACTAAAAGAGCTTGTGCATCGTGCGGCCAGCTGGAAAGGCGATACACCTCAGACTGTGAAAGGTCGTTTATCGGATGTGCTGTTCGATGAAATCGCGAGTTTAGAAGAGACGCCTCTAGGTTTGGTGCAACCTAGGTTGCCGTTATTAAAACAGATGACCGATGGCTTACTGGCGAACCTTGCGGATAATCGTGGCTTGGAGGATTGGGCAAAGGTGATTGGTTTGTCTTCAAGAACACTAGCGCGCCGTTTTAACGAGCAAACGGGCTTAGGATTTTCGGAATGGCGACAACGAGCGAGAGTATTAAAAGCCATCGAAATGTTAGCCGATAATGTACCTGTGACCAATATTGCATTTGCCTTGGGTTATGAAAATGTTAGCGCCTTTATTGTCATGTTTCGCCGTGTAATGGGCGTAACACCGGGCCAATATATTCAAGGGTACAAAAAGGAGTCTGTCTCTTGAAAATACATTAGAGCATTGTTTGACTCGATAGATGAGTTGAAGGCACAAGAAAGCTAAGCGGCGTTTCGATGAGGTAGGCGATAGTTTCGAGGGAGAAACGCCGCTTGGCTTGGTGTCATGTGCAAAAGTCTGTGTTGGGCTGATTATGGCTTCATGTTGAGGGGGTGTCGGCCTGAAGGCGCGACCTTGTATCTCTTCTTGATGGGTGTTTAGCTAGCACTTATCGCATCGGGAAATCGGTGAGCTCGTGCGCGACCTGAGCACAAAGATGCTGTT
>NZ_QPJQ01000010.1 GCF_003337275.1 Marinomonas foliarum
TGGTAGTGTGGGAGATCCCATGTGAGAGTAGGTCGTCGTCAAGCTTTATATTAAGAGAAACCCCATCCTGCTCAGCAGGGTGGGGTTTTTTCGTTTAAGAACATCAAAACACTCTCTCCCACTAGTGGGGCTTTTTATCAAAGATACGCATGTTATAGTAGGCTATTATCAAGCTTTATATTAAGAAGGCCCTGATAGCTATGCTGTCAGGGCTTTTTTTCGTCTAGGCTAAATGAGTTAGACAAAGTCGAAATTAAAAAGAAACTACGTTGTGTTATCTAAGTTTGTGCTACCTTGCATTTATAAGTTAATAAGGTTCTTAGCCTCTTTTTTTAACCAGCTCCTTAAAGACCTTATTGCTTCTTCATCTTTTCTGCTTTCTTTGTAAGCTATATAAAAATTGTCCCCCGTTTTAAATGCACTGCAGGGTAATTTGATTAGTGTAGTTTCATCGGCTCTTTCACTCATCATGTAGTCATTCACGAGTGCAATCCCTAGAGAGTGTTTTGCAGCCTCGTAAGCCAACATGAGATGGCTGAATCGATGAAATTGAATGTGCTCTGGAAGTGCGAGAGTTAAATTCGCAAACCAGCGTTTCCAGTCTTCTGTATGGCGATCGTAGATGCTATATGACGTAATAAGTGGGAATTGGGCCAAAGAGTTTGGAGTTACACTTAATTTATCCGCTAACTCTTGGTAGGTTATTGTGCTCAATTTACTTTTAATCGTCTCTAGATAGCTTTGGCTGCAAACGGGAAATAGCTCTTCTTGATAGAGAGATTCAAATAGAAAACCTCGTTTTTCTTTTTCAGTAGTGATAAAAAAATCAGCTGTTCGATCTGAAAGATCCGGCGTGCCATGGCTCATTTCAATGCTAAGCTCTAAATTTGGATGCAAGTGCTTCAGTTCTGGAAGTCTTGGTATAAGCCAATAAACAGCAAATGAACTATATACAGCCAGTCTGATGTTGGTTTTCTGTTGTCCTTTAATATGGTTCGTCGCTTCTTCAATCTGCAGCAATGAGTTGCTGATTGAGTCTAAATAATGTTTCCCTTCTTTTGTTAGCTCTAGGTTTCTTCCTTGTCTATGGAAGAGGCTTTCTCCTAAGTAATTTTCTAGAATCCTTATCTGATGAGAAACTGCGCTTTGGCTTACATTGAGCTCGCTGGCGGCCTGAGAAAAGCTGTTTAATCTAGCGACGGCTTCGAAGACAGGAAGAGATTTTAGAGGTGGAAGCATGGTTTATTATCCAAATAACTAATACTAGTCGAAAATATATCATTTTATCTAATGTGTTGTACTGATTAAGCTGGTGCGAATAATCTGTGCTCTTAAGGAGATAAATTTTGTCTGGTCGTACAGTAAGTAGTGCTATTTTAATTCTTGTCCTAGGAAGCTTTTTTGCAACTTTGTGTGATGTCTTTATTAAGATGGCAGACGTTGATGTGGCGATTTTTCAATTTACGTTTTTTCGTGCTTTTTTTATGTGCCTTTTTCTTTTTCCTATCGCAGTGCACAAGTATTTAAGCTCAGATAAATCAACCGCAACCTTGGGTTTAAAGCTGCACTTTATTCGAGGAAATATGTGGGTGTTGGCTGGGGTTTTGCTTACTATTTCGTTGGCGGAATTACCATTAGCGACAGCCAATGCAGTATTTTATACAGCGCCTATATTCATTATGCTGTTTGGTGCTTTTTTCTACAAAGAACGACTAAGTATAGATGTGCTACTTGCCGCTATTTTAGGCTTTATTGGAATTCTAGTGATTTTAAGGCCGACTGAAATTACCTTTTCAATGATAAGTGCGATCCTTTTCGCCATTGTTTTAGCAGTAAATAGTTTATTGATTAAGAAACTGCCCCAAGAGCAAAGCATGCTATATGGTTTGTTTGTGACGCAAATGTTTGCTTTGCCAATGGTGAGTATCTTGGCTTTTTGGGAGGGTGAAGTGTTTGATCTTGGGAATATAATGTTTGCTGCTTTGTCTTCGGTTTGTTCGATTTTATACAGCGTGTCCTGTCTGATTGGGTATCGGTATGTGGAATCGAGTAAAGTGACAAGTGCCGAGTACTCAGGGTTAATTTTCGCTTTTTTACTTGGTTGGTGGATCTTTGGTGAAACTCCAGATTTAGGAGTATTTATCGGTTCATTGTTCGTTATTTTGCCATTGCTATATTTAAGTCACCGAGACATTAGGCGATTACGTAAAGAGCAATTATTATCGAATACTCGGTCTAATTTAGGTGCTGGTTGAGCAGAGGTTTTTAATCATTTGCTCAACCATATCTGACAAATCTTCCTTGTCTAGGTAGATTCCATCTATAAACAGACGGGCTAGTCCGTGAAGGCTAGCCCAAGTTGTTTGTCCTATTCTGAGTGGCGTGTTGTTATTGGGAAGAATATTTTTCTCTTGTAACTCTTCCACCCAATCGATCCAAGCTTTAAAGGTTTGTTTTGATGCAGTTTTGAGTGAGTCGCTTGGGTTGCCTGCTTTCCACAATGTTCTGCCATACATAAGATCGTAGGTTTCGCTATATTGGAGTGCGTACTCTAAATATGCATGAACGTATTTTTTGAAGGTTTCAGTGGCTTGCTGTTTTTCGGATTTTAAAGAGTTAAGTATTCTTTCCTGCTCATGAAAACCTTGCTCTGCCAGTGCACAAAGTAGTGCGTTTTTATCTTTGAAATGATGATATGGCGCTGTTCTTGAAACACCAACGGTGTCTGCAAGTTTACGCATACTAAGACTCTCAACGCCTTGCTCTTTGATAATAATAGCGGCGGAATCAAGTAATGATTTAGTGAGATCACCGTGGTGATATTGTGTTTTTAATGTCGACATGGGCTGATTAAATACTTCTATCTTGACAATGTCAAAATGAAAACCTATCTTGACAGTGTCTAAATTGCTTGTGGGCAGCAGCAATCTAAAAAACAATAAACAAAGCGAGTCATGATTATGAGCCATTCAACTTATCCAAATTTATTTGAACCACTAGATCTAGGCTTTACTCAGTTAAAGAATCGAGTGCTGATGGGGTCTATGCATTTAGGCCTAGAGGAAATAAAAGGCGGAATTGAGCGAATGGCTGTTTTCTATGCAGAACGTGCTCGTGGTGGAGTTGGCCTGATTGTGACTGGCGGCATTGCGCCAAACTCTGAAGGCGCTGTTTATGCCGGTGCTGCAAAAATGGCGTCTGAAGAGGATGTTGAAAAGCATCGTATCATTACTGATGCCGTTCATGCCGAAGGTGGCAAGATATGCATGCAGATCTTACATACGGGTCGTTATGGATACAATCCTAAATTGGTTGCGCCGTCAGCGTTACAAGCGCCGATTAATCCTTTTAAGCCTGAGGCATTAACGCCAGAAGGTATTGAAAAGCAAATAGCTGATTTTATCAATGCTGCTGTTTTAGCTAAGAAAGCGGGCTATGACGGTGTTGAGGTGATGGGCTCAGAAGGTTATTTACTTAATCAATTTATTGCCGCTCGAACCAACCAGCGTGGGGATGAGTGGGGCGGAGAATACGAGCATCGAATTAAGTTACCGACAGACATCGTAAGACGAATCAGAGCCGCCGTAGGCAGAGATTTTATTATTATCTACCGGTTGTCTATGTTGGACCTTGTCGAAGGAGGTAGTGACCTTGAAGAAGTGGTGAAGCTTGGCCTTGCTATCGAAAAAGCAGGCGCAAGTATCATTAGTACAGGGATTGGTTGGCACGAAGCGAGAGTGCCGACGATTGCTACAAAAGTGCCACGAGCGGCATTTACTTGGGTAACGGCAGAACTCCGTAAATCCTTGACTGTTCCTTTGGTCACTTCTAACCGAATTAATACGCCTGACGTGGCAGAGCAAGTGCTGGCTCGTGGTGATGCGGATATTGTCTCTATGGCGAGACCTTTCCTTGCCGATCCTGAATTTGTGGTAAAAGCAGAGCAAAATCGTGCAAACGAAATTAATACCTGTATTGCTTGTAACCAAGCCTGTTTAGATCATGTATTTGATCAAAAAATGACGTCTTGCTTGGTTAACCCAAGAGCGTGTCATGAGACAGAAATTGTTATTACACCAGTTGACACTCCTAAGCGTATTGCTGTGGTAGGAGCTGGTCCTGCTGGTTTAGCTTTTGCAACAACGTCAGCAAAGCGCGGTCATATTGTTACTTTATACGATGCAAGTAATGAAGTTGGTGGGCAATTTAATATTGCCAAACGAATCCCTGGTAAAGGTGAGTTCTATGAAACTTTGCGGTATTTTGCTCGTCAGGTTGAACTAACAGGCGTTAATCTTCAGCTGAATACCCGAGTGGACGGTGAACTTCTAAAAAAAGAGAGTTTTGATGAAGTGGTACTGGCAACGGGAATCTTGCCTAGAACACCTGAAATTGAAGGGGTAGAGCATCAAAAAGTACTGAGTTATTTAGATGTAATGAATGGCAAACCGGTTGGTAAGCGCGTGGCTGTTATTGGTGCAGGTGGCATTGGTTTCGATATCAGTGAGTATTTAATTCATTCAACAGCTCATAAAGAGCAAAAAATTTCCGACTTTATGTCTCAATGGGGCGTTGATATGAGTTTTTCTGCTCGTGGTGGCGTGGAAGGTGTTAAGCCTGTGTTTGTAAAATCAGAGCGAGAGATCTTTTTATTGCAACGTAAGAAAAGCAAGGTAGGTGCTAATTTAGGTAAGACAACAGGTTGGATTCATCGTACCGAATTGTCAAAAAAAGGCGTCGTCTTTTTGTCAGACTGTGATTATCAGCGTATTGATGATGAAGGGCTACATTTAACGGTAAATGGCGAAGCTCGTTGTCTTGATGTCGATACGATTGTTGTATGCGCGGGACAAGAGCCAAATCGATTGTTAGAAGCTGAAATTGGCCACTCTGTACATTTTATCGGCGGGGCTGATGTGGCTTCTGAGTTGGACGCTAAGCGAGCTATTAAGCAAGGAACCCTGCTGGCTTGTTCTTTATAGTAATGTGAAAATATTCAGAGAGTGATGGTTAAGAATATGGATCTGTCACTCTCTTCATCAAATATTATTACTGATATCTTGAGCTTTTTGTTAGCCGCCCCTGTAAGCCTTGTGTAAATATCTTTATCTTGTTGATTAATACTGTAACGTATCGAGTATAAGTTGCGTGATAAAGCTTGTCATTAATGTAGATAATCACGCTTTCAGTAAATTAGCTGAGTTGGAGTTTATGCCAGTTTTTGGAGCGCTGATCGAATGGGTTAGCTTCTATTGGGTAACCATTATCGTTGTTTTGCATATCGGGTTGTCTGTTATGGCATCTCTACATGTATTGTTGTACAAAGAAAATGACCGGACTTCGCTTGCTTGGATCGGATTGGTTGTTTTCTCCCCTGTATTAGGCAGCTTGTTTTACTGGTTGTTTGGCATAAATCGTATTAAACGCTTGGCTCAAAGAGAGCATCCTCAAAAAATAAAGCAAGACTTTCGTTATGAAGAGGATTGTATTGATTTTCATGGACAGCCTAAGCATTGGCATTCGTCGATCATTGCTGGGTACACGATTCATCCAGTGAACTATGTTGATGCTAATAGTATAGAGTTGTTGGTTAATGGCGATAACGCTTACCCTGCAATGATTGAGTCTATTCGAGGCGCAAAACATCATATTGTGCTATCAAGTTATATATTTGATTACGATTCATTAGGACAGAAGTTTGTTACTGCACTGGCGCAAGCGAAAGACCGAGGTGTGGTTGTGTATGTATTGTTAGATGGAATAGGGGTGGGCTATAGCTGGCGAAAATCTGATAGAGCATTAAAGAAACGAGGTGTCAGAACAGCTCAGTTCTTGCCTGCTATTTCCTTGACTGGTATTCGCTTTATTAATCTAAGAAACCATAGAAAAATACTTTGCGTAGATGGCCAAGAAGCTTATATCGGCGGTATGAATATCAGTAAAGGGAACTTAGTTAAATCGGCTAAGCACCCAATTGATGATGTTCACTTTAAAGTGGCTGGTCCAGTAATAGATCAGATTAGTCAGGTCTTTATCGAGGATTGGTTTTTCGCAACGGGCGAGTTAATTAAATTCCCTTCTTATAATTCAGGTATCACTGAGCCAAAGAAGACATCTGTTGTATCTCGAGTGATTCAAGATGGGCCTGATGAACATCACAATAGAATACGCTGGACACTAATGAACGCCCTTGTTTGTGCGCAAAAGAGTGTTAGGATCATTACTCCATATTTTATTCCTGACCAAACGTTAATGACGTCTCTTCATGCTGCGGCTTTGCGTGGTGTTTCTGTTGAAATTATTGTGCCCGAGCGAAGCAATATTCTTTTTGTGGATTGGGTAATGGAAGCCAACTATCTAAGAATTATCGAACATGGTATAGAAATTTATAAAAACAAACGACCTTTTGATCACAGTAAAATCGTGCTTATAGATGATGTATGGTCGTTTATAGGTTCTACGAATTGGGATGCGAGGAGCTTGGAATTTAATTTCGAAATCAACCTCGAATGCTTTGATGGCGATCTTAACTCTCAGCTTACAGCATTGTATGAATCTAAAAAGCTTAATTCTGAGCAAGTTTTAGAAGCAGGTATGGCAAACCTGGCTATGTACAAGAAGATTCGTAATAACTTGTTTCGATTATTTTCGCCCTATTTGTAAGGCCATTTATTATGATGAAAAAACGTTTTAGCGCTGTTGAGTCATTAAAGGTCATGGGGAGTGCATCGAAACAGGTAATAGGACCAGATATTAACGTCCTGTTGTGGAACGTATTCAAATGCAAAAGAAAGGGCTGGCAAGGTGATTTCATTTCTCTTATTGAAGGTAAAGACTTAATTTTGCTTCAAGAGGCTATTTTGAACTCGCCCTTTGATAGTCTTTTTCATCATTCTTCACAACATCAATGGATTATGGCCAGTAGTTTTAAAAGCATAAAATCCAATGTTGAAACGGGTGTTAAAACAGGATCAAGAGCTGAAGCAAGCAGACACTTTTTTTCGGTCTCTGAACATAGTGAGCCTATTTCTAACACAAAAAAAATGGTGTTGGCGACCGAGTATCCGTTAGCGAGTGTGTCTGATTCTTTACTTGAGTCCTCTTTGCTGGTCATTAATACCCACATGATCAACTTTGTCTCTTTCGAGAAATTTAGGGCGCATTTGAATCAAGCTTTCCAAGCATTTGAGCATCATCATGGACCTATATTATTGGCTGGCGATTTTAATACCTGGAATGGTAAACGAATGGCGTATTTTGATGCGATGGCTAGGTCCAGTCTATTAAAAGAAGTACCGATTACGCGTCAGCCCAAGTTGGGGCACTTACTACGTCATCTTGATCATATCTATTGTCGCGGCCTGGATGTGGTTGATGTGAATGTACATACAGATGTTTACTCGTCCGACCACTATCCGATTAGTTTGTCGCTTCGCCTTACTGAGTAATGGTTTGCCTTGTGGCTTACGATTTTAGAGTTTTAGCCTTTTCTAATAGCTTAGTTAAGGTTTGCAGCCGACTAGAGACTTCTTTTTTATCCAAATCGACGAGTTGTTGTTGCTCTAGTCCGTGTTCGAGCATGAGCTTCTGGTGGTATACGAAAGACCAATGTGTTGAATGGTTCGCTTGTTCTGCAATACGGATAACCCCTTCCAATTGACGTAATTGCACTGCCAAGCATGATTGAGAGTATTGGCGGATTTGGTTGAAGGCAATATTGGCCAAGTTTTCGAAAGATGTCGTCTTGTAAGTCACTCTCTCTATGTCATTATCATCATAGGTAGCGCCTTCAGGGAAGCTTTTTTGAGTTAAATCACAAACCGCAGCGGTGAGTTTATCAATACAGGCTATGGCTGAATATGGGTCGTTGATACCAGGAGAAAGGGCTCTTAAAGCAATTTCAACCAATTGATGAACCGCAAATTCAGGGTCTTGTATTGGTGTTCGTTTTGGCCCTAGAGTAAAGCACTCGTGCAATGTTTGTTTGTCTTCTTCCGAAAACCTTTCAATGTTACTTGTCATCACAACCATTCGGTTTACGATAAAGTCTCCTGGGTTCACCAAAATATCTAGATGTCCATCTAGCTTACTTATTACATTTGTTATGTCTGCGTAGTTGATAGCCTGAATATAGCCACAAGATTTGCTCTGGAATTGAAATTGCTTATGTTTTTTGTCAGCTTGTTTTGTCGTCTGAACTTGTTTTTTATCCGTTGAAGAGTCTGCTTCTTCCTCTTTTTGTTGTTTAAAAATTTGTTCGATACTAGATTGTAGCTCGCTGTAAACATTGTCGATGACGCTGTCAGATTGCAAATTGAGGGAAACATGGTGGATGAAATAAATGAGCAGAAGAATACCAAACAGTGTCATTGCTATCGCACCAGCAATAGTGAGCCCTGGTAGGAAAGCGCCATCAGCAAAGTCATCAGTCATACGAACCAATACTAGACAATAAACAAATAGAGAGATAAACACGCCAAGCACGATTTGAGTGCTTGAGTCTTCCATAAAGTTACGAATTAACCTTGGTCCAAATTGCGATGAGGCGTTAGTAAGCGCTACGATGGTAATAGAAAATGTGATACTGACTACAGTCATTACACTGCTCGCGACGGTAGTAAGAAGATCTCGGGTGATATCCGCGTTGGCGTGGTATAAAGAATTCAGCCAAGGTAATGAATCTAGGCCTGCGTACAAGTCAATGAGCAGCAAAGATATACAGCCCAAAATGGTCAGGGATAAAATAAGACAGGGGGTAAACCAAAAGCTGGTTTTAATCGCATCGTACGCTTTTAAAATGCTCGTATTTTTGATTGTTGATAATGGCAATTGATTCATCCCTGTTTATTAAGTGGCTTTGTTGGCTACTGACTTTTCTCATTTGGTTCGCCAGTTTTAAGTATCTTGAGCAGGTCTTCTCTTTCAATGCTGCCTTTTAGGGCTAGGTCTAGCTGGTATTGATATTCGTTATTCCAATCTGTGGTCCTTGGGCTCAACGCGGAAAGGTCTTTCATAGCAGACTTCATGACTTTTAGGTAGGCCTGAATGTTGCGTTCTTGGTCGATCAAAATGTTTTTCAAGGCTGTCGAACTGCTGTGTCTCAGGTAGAGTTTTAGTACTTCGCTTTGTTCTTCTATGGTTTTTATTTTGGAGCTTTGCTGGGCAAGTGTTCGTTCCATGGTGGCGATTAGATTACCCTGCTCAGTTATTGTGTCTGCAGCTTTTGCGTTTTCTGGTGATGGTTTAAGCAGAATGTAAGCCACACCTGACGACGCTAAAACACTAAAAATAAAGCATAAGAAAAAAGCAGTAATTAGCATGACTGGCTTTTTCTTGGGAGCCTCTACTACGGTGCTATCGACCTGAGTTTTAGGTGGCATCTTATTCTCCTCTGTTTGCTTTAGTGCTGTTCTTCAAGGTTTGAAATACTACTTTGAGTCATCTAATCATCATTATGCTTATTGGCTTTCGCCGCAATCTTCTATTTGTATTTCTTCGTAACAGTGTCTGATTATAACCAGCATATCCTTGATATCCCTATTCGGCAGTTTAGTTTTTCCTTTAGTGCACGTAAAATACGCGCTTATTATTTTATAAGAGTAATAACCTACCAAAATAGTCAGGTAAATACTTGATCAAAACAGTAGGTTTTGTGTACTATTTGTTCTCACAGAATAATCTAAATTGGATGGCTTATGCGTCTGACAACAAAAGGTCGTTATGCGGTAACCGCCATGCTTGATTTGGCATTACACTCAGATAAAGGGCCTGTGTCCTTGTCTGATATTTCAAGCCGACAAGGGATATCGTTATCTTATCTTGAGCAATTGTTCTCCAAGCTCCGTAAGCGGTCACTAGTAAATAGTGTCAGGGGGCCTGGTGGAGGATATCGTTTGAGTCGTTCAAATAATGATATTTTTGTTGCGCAAATAGTGGATGCGGTAAATGAATCGGTTGACGCAACAGGTTGTAAGGGGCGAAGTGATTGCCAGAGTGGCAACACTTGTCTGACACATCATTTATGGTGTGATTTAAGCGATCAAATACATGATTTTTTAAATCAAATTAGCCTAGATCAATTGGTGCGCCGAAATGATGTCCGCCAAGTCGCAGAGCGGCAAGAACTTGAAAGCCGACAGCGTAGTTTTGAAAATGACAAAATTAGCGCGGCGATTGTTGATTAAATAGAGAATAAATTAGTAGAGCTTGATGCACTGATTGACAGTGCGTTGGTGGCTATAATTGAGTGAGTTTTTATATGACTGAGCAGATAGATAAGGCGCTGGCACGGGAATACGAAGCGGGCTTTGTGTCTGATGTAGAATCAGAAACATTCGAGCCAGGTTTGAATGAAGATGTTATTCGTCGTATTTCAGGAATGAAAGGCGAGCCTGAATGGATGCTCGAATGGCGTCTAGGCGCATTTCGTGAATGGCTAGAAATGGAAGAGCCAGAGTGGGCGTTAGTTGATTATCCAAAAATTGATTTCCAGTCCATTTCTTACTATTCGGCACCAAAGAGTATGAAGGATAAGCCTAAATCTTTGGATGAAGTTGACCCTGAATTACTGCGTACTTATGAGAAACTTGGTATTCCTCTAATTGAGCAGCAAATGTTAGCTGGTATCGCAGTTGACGCGGTATTTGATTCTGTTTCTGTTGTGACTACATTCCGTGAAAAACTAGAAGAAGCGGGCGTTATCTTTTGCCCAATTTCTGAAGCGGTTCATAAGTATCCAGACCTTGTTAAAAAATACATCGGCAGTGTTGTTCCTAAGAAAGACAACTACTATGCAGCCTTGAACTGCGCTGTCTTTACCGATGGTTCTTTTGTTTATATTCCTAAAGGCACCCGCTGCCCAATGGAGTTGTCTACTTATTTCCGTATCAATGAGCAAAATACTGGTCAGTTCGAGCGTACTTTGATTGTTGCTGATGAAGGCAGTCACGTCAGTTATCTGGAAGGCTGCACTGCACCACAACGTGATGAAAATCAGTTGCATGCAGCGGTTGTTGAATTGGTTGCGTTGGATAATGCCGAGATTAAATACTCAACTGTGCAGAACTGGTATCCAGGCGATGAAAACGGCAAAGGTGGCATTTATAACTTTGTAACTAAGCGCGGTATTTGTCATACCAACGCTAAAATTTCTTGGACGCAAGTAGAGACCGGTTCTTCTGTTACTTGGAAGTATCCAAGCTGTATTTTGAAAGGTGATAACAGTGTTGGTGAGTTTTACTCGGTTGCTTTGACGCGTGGTCGTCAGCAAGCAGACACGGGGACCAAAATGATTCATCTTGGTAAAAACACCAAGTCTACCATTATCTCCAAAGGTATTTCGGCAGGCCGAAGTAACAATAGTTACCGTGGGCTTGTTCGTATGAACCCAGGCGCTGAGGGCGCACGTAACTTCACTCAGTGTGATTCTTTGCTGATCGGAGATCAGTGTGGTGCGCATACTTTCCCTTATGTGGAAAGCCGTAATCCGTCCGCTATTGTGGAGCACGAAGCAACGACGTCTAAAGTCAGCGACGAGCAGATGTTCTTATGTCGTCAGCGTGGTCTTGATCCTGAAAAAGCCGTATCCATGATTGTGAATGGCTTCTGTAAGGAAGTATTTAAAGAATTACCAATGGAATTTGCTGTTGAAGCTGGCAAGTTACTAGAAATAAGCCTTGAAGGCTCAGTAGGTTAAGGAATTATTAAAGATGTCGAACACGAACAGTTTGTTGACGATAAAAGATTTGCACGCCAGCGTTGAAGAAAAACAAATCATCAAAGGGTTAGATCTAGATATCAAACCGGGTGAAGTACACGCGATCATGGGCCCAAATGGTGCTGGTAAAAGTACCCTAGGCTATGTTTTATCTGGCCGTGATGGTTACAGTGTCGAAAGCGGTAGTGTGACGCTTGGTGGTGAAGATTTGCTAGAAATGGAAACAGAAGACCGCGCTCGCGCGGGTTTATTCTTGGCATTCCAATACCCAGTCGAAATTCCTGGTGTAAGCAATTTAGAGTTTTTAAAAGCATCAGTTGATGCGCAACGAGAAGCGCGTGGTGAAGACGCTATTACGTCTGCTGACTTCTTAAAAGAAGCAAAAGCGGCTTGTAAACAAGTTAACTTACCTGTGGCTTTCTTAAAGCGTGGCGTTAACGAAGGATTCTCTGGTGGTGAGAAAAAGCGTAATGAGCTAATGCAAATGTTATTGCTTAAGCCAAAGCTTTGCATCCTAGATGAAACCGATTCAGGTTTGGATATCGATGCCTTGCAAGTAGTTGCTGAAGGTGTAAACAGCCAGCGTTCTGCTGATCGTAGTTTTATTGTTGTAACGCATTACCAGCGTCTTTTGGATTACATTAAGCCTGACTTCGTGCATGTATTGTCTGACGGTAAAATCGTTAAAAGCGGCGATGCTTCCCTTGCTCTTGAGTTAGAAGCTCAAGGCTACGCTTGGCTGCAGAAAGAGCCGACTGAAGACGAACTTGAGGGGTAAGGCATGAGTGAATGGTTAGAAAGCGCCATTACTCGAGCGCAAGGTATTCATGATTGGTTGGCGCCAAAACGTGCTCATGCGCTGGATCTTTTAGCAAAAACTAAATGGCCAACGCGTAAAACGGAAGCGTGGCGTTATACGCCGCTTCGCCCAGTAGAGCGTACACCGGCTAAAATGATTAGTGACAAGGTTGATTTATCGCCTGTCGCTATTGCGGATTTATCTGCTATTGAATTGGTGTTTGTAAACGGTCAGTTTGATCCTGCTCAATTAGCCAATACCTTGCCTGAAGGTCTGTCTATTGCCTTAGGTGGTGATTTGGAGTCAGCACAACAAGCCGATGCACTAAATACGTTTTCGACGATTAAGCCAGAACGTCATATCTTTGGTTTAGTTAACGATGCACTAGCACAAGATGTTGTCGTTGTGTCTGTTGCGGAAGGTGTTGAAATTATTCAACCTATCCGAATTAGTTCTTTGTTGAGCCCAGGCGCGGAATCTCATACACGCGTTCAGGTTTCTTTGGCAGCGGGTTCGCGATTAACCGTCATTGAAGATGTTCAAGCGCAAGGCGATAGCTTTAATACGGCGTTTGTTGAATACAATGTAGGCACTAATGCGCGTCTAGAGCATTACCGTTTTGCCCTGCAAACAGGAAGTAATGTTGCTATTGGCGGTAGTCACTTTAATTTGCATGACCATGCGAAAATGAACAGTACAATCGTTGGTTTCGGTAGTGAGTTGTCTCGTTTGGATACAGACATTATTCATGCGGGTGAGTTTGCTGATGCTAAGTTAAATGCCATGTATTTGCTGGATGGTAAAGAGTTGTTTGATCTTCATGCAACGGTTGAGCACGCTATGCCAAATGGTAAAACAGAAGAAAACGTTCGTTGTATCGTCGCGGATCGTTCTCGTGCTGTATTTAATGGCCGTATTCATATACACCGTGATGCGCAGAAAACCTTGGCAGAGTTGAATAATCGCAATTTGCTGTTATCTGATAAGGCCGAGATTAACACCAAGCCCGAGTTAGAGATTTACGCAGATGATGTGAAATGTGCCCATGGTGCTACGGTTGCTCAGATTGATAAGCAGGCTTTGTATTACTTACAGACTCGCGGTGTAAGCCGTTCAAAAGCGCAAGTAATGCTTAACTTTGGCTTTATTAATGAGTTGATTGATTTGATGCCAAACGCCGCGTTAGCAGAGTGGATTCGTCCTATTATCCGTGAGCGCTTTGCGCAAATGGAAGTAAAGTAAGCGAGAATCGAATGAGTTTTGATGTAGCGGCTATCCGCGAGCAATTTCCGATTTTAAAGCGTGTCATTGATGGTAATCCACTTGTTTATCTCGATAATGCCGCGACAACGCAAAAGCCACAGTGTGTGATTGATGCTTTGGTTGATTATTACTCGACTTGCAATTCCAATGTGCATCGTGGTGCCCATCGTCTTGCGGACGAGGCAACTCGTCGTTTTGAAGATGCACGAGATATTGTTAAAAACTTTATCAATGCGCCGAAACGCGAAGAAGTGATTTGGACAACAGGCACCACCGAGGCGATTAATATAGTCGCCAATGGTTTGGGGTCTTTGTTGTCACCGGGTGATGAAGTTATCGCGACTGGAATGGACCATCATGCCAATCTCGTTACTTGGCAGCAAGCCTGTAAAGCGTCAGGTGCTACTTTAAGAACGATTCCCGTGACAGATGCTGGTGAATTAGATCAAGCGGCTTATGATGCCATGCTGAACGAGCATACTAAATTTGTGGCTTTTCCGCATGTTTCCAATGCGTTGGGGACCGTAAATCCCATTAAAGAAATGACGGCTAAAGCGAAAAAAGTCGGAGCTTGGGTACTGGTAGATGGTGCTCAAGGTGCTGCTCATGGCTATGCTGATGTGCAAGATATTGGTTGTGATTTTTATGCCTTTTCAGGTCATAAAATCTATGGGCCAATGGGAGTTGGTGTCTTATGGGGTAAAGAGTCTGTTTTATCGACTTGGCCTGTCTGGCGCACTGGTGGCGAGATGATTTCCACCGTGACTTTGCAAGATGCGACTTGGAATGTATTGCCTTATCGTTTTGAAGCAGGTACGCCCAATGTGGGTGATGCGATTGCTATGGGTGAGGCAATTCGTTGGTTTAGCGCTTTGGATCAGGATGCGGTAGCAGCCCATGAGAAGGCGCTATTAGATCGAGCAACTGAGCTGGCTGAAGAGTTCGAAGGTTTAACCATTATTGGTACAGCCAAAGAAAAAATTGGCGTATTGAGTTTTGTTCTGGACCAAGGTCATCCTGCGGATATTGGTTTTTTGCTGGATCGTCAGGGGATTGCTGTTCGTACTGGTGATCATTGTGCGCAGCCTTTGATGGCACGTTTTAATGTTCCTGGTACCGCGCGAGCATCGTTCGCGATTTATAATACATTAGAAGAAGTTGACGCTTTGTTTGTGGCACTGAAAAAAGTGCGAACAATGCTGGCTTAGGAGGTTTCAATGACAGTAACAACGTTTGATCCTGTCTCTAGCGTGTCTTTAACCGCTTCTGCACAGAAATATTTTGCCTCAAAATTGACAAAACAACCCGGCAAACTTATTCGGTTAAGTACCAAAGAAAGTGGTTGTACAGGGTTTTCTTATGTGCTGGATATTGTTGATAGCGCTTTGGAAGAAGACACTGTATTAGAGTTTGGCAGTGTCACGCTTGCGGTTGATGCGCAATCAACCACAATGCTGAAAGGCACCGAGATTGACTTGGTACGCGAAGGCGTTAACGAAGTTGTGAAGTTTAAAAACCCTAACGTTGTAGCGGAATGTGGCTGTGGCGAAAGCTTTAGTGTGAGTTAACTTCATGCAAAAAATGGTAGTTACAAACCGTGCTTGCCCTGCGCGACGAGTGCCAAGCGGTGAGCCAGTTAGTATTCCTGAAGGTCAGTTTATAACGATTAATCAGAGTTTGGGGGGGAATTACACTGTCACTTGGCAAGGTAATATGCTTCGTATAGATGGAACCGACGCTGAAGCAATTGGTCAGCAGCCTGAAGTTCTAGATTTTGAAGATCTCGGTACTGGCGAAGTAAGTGAAGAACAGGTTTGGCAAGCTCTAGATACAATCTATGACCCAGAGATTCCGATTAGTTTAGTGTCTTTAGGCTTGGTTTATAAAGTAACAGTAGATCAAGACAGCAAGTCTGTTTTTATCGATATGACACTGACGGCACCGGGTTGCGGAATGGGACCAGTGTTGGTTGGTGACGTTAAGTATCGAGTGGCGAAAGTGCCTAATGTCGAAACGGTGAAAGTGGAGTTGGTATTTGATCCGCCATGGTCACGAGAAATGATGAGTGAAGAGGCACAGCTAGAAGCGGGTCTTTTCTTCTAATGTCTTTCTGGGATGGCTTCGGTCATTCATTAAAATCGAATACAATATTAAACGGCCTTGGCACTTTGCTAATGCCGTTTTTGTTTTAATAGGCTTGATGTAAAAAAGAGGGTAGTCATGGCTTTGCCTAGTACAGAAGACATCGTAGATGATCTGTCGTTTTTTGACGACTGGGAAGATAAGTACAAGTACATCATTGATTTGGGTAAATCCTTACCTGCATTTGATGATGCATGGCGCACTTCAGAGCGTTTGGTAAAGGGCTGTCAGAGCAGTGTTTGGATTCAGCCGGATAGTGAGCAAGATGCGACAAAAGGTGAGGTTCTGACATTTGCCGTAGACAGTGATGCCATTATAGTGCGTGGTTTACTGGGATTGGTTTTGGCTGCATTGGATCATAAAACACCACAAGAAATTTTAGATTTTGATATAACGGCTTATTTTGAAGAGCTGGATCTTGAGAGGCATTTGAGTCCAACTCGTGGCAATGGTTTGCGCTCTATTGTAGGGCGCATAAAAGGCATTGCACAGGCAGCAGCTTAATTGATATTGGAGAGCGTTAAATGAACACCCCTGTTTACCTAGATAATTCTGCTACCACGCCAGTCGACCCAAGAGTGGCTGAAAAAATGATGGCGTGTTTAACGCAGGACGGTAATTTTGGTAATCCTGCTTCTCGCTCGCATCTATTTGGTTGGCGTGCTGAAGAAGCGGTAGAGGAAGCTAGGTTGCAAGTTGCGAGTTTGATTAAGGCCGATTCTCGTGAAATTGTTTGGACGTCGGGCGCGACGGAAGCCAATAACTTGGCTCTTAAGGGTGTTGCTCATGCTTATCGTCAGAAAGGCCGACATATTATTACGTCGATGATTGAGCATAAGGCGGTTTTGGATCCTTGTAAGCAGCTTGAAAAAGATGGCTTTGAAGTAACGTATTTACAGCCAGATATTCATGGTGTGATTTCACCGGGGCAAGTTGAAGAAGTGCTTCGCGAAGATACTGTTTTGGTTTCTCTTATGCATGGTAATAATGAGCTTGGCGTGCTGACCGATATTGCGGCGATTGGAGAAATAACGCGATCTCATGGCGTGTTTTTTCATGTTGATGCTGCGCAAACTACAGGCAAAATTGAGATTGACGTTAATGCTATGAAAGTAGATTTGATGTCGCTTACGGCTCATAAGACTTATGGACCAAAAGGGATTGGTGCTTTATATGTAAGACGTTCGCCAAAAGTGATGCTAGAGGCGCAAATTCACGGTGGTGGCCATGAACGCGGTATGCGCTCTGGTACCTTGGCGACTCATCAAATCGTCGGTATGGGGGAAGCGTTTCGTTTGGCTGGTGAATATATGGAACAGGATTGTACTCGCATCAAAGCCTTGCGTGAGCGTTTATGGGCTTCTTTGACTGAGCTATCTGGAGTGCATCTCAATGGTGATTCAGATAACCGCGTTGCCGGCGTGTTGAATGTTGGTTTCTCTGATGTTGATGGCGAAGTTTTGTTGATGTCTTTGAGTGATATTGCTGTTTCATCTGGTTCGGCTTGTACTTCAGCAAGCTTGGAGCCTTCTTATGTTTTACGAGCGATTGGTTTAGCTGATGATCTAGCGCACAGTTCCTTGCGTCTTTCTGTGGGACGTTTTACCACGGAAGAAGAGGTGGATTTTGCTGCTGATACGATCAAAAACGCAGTGACTCGCCTTCGCTCTATGGCTTAGTCGTAATAATTGGTACTTTTATTCTGGTTTGAATAAATAATGTCCGTTTGATCGTACAATTTTAATGAATTGATGCGTATAATACGCGCGCTGAACTTTTATGTCCTGGGTCATGCAAAGGCATCGCCCTCAAAATTTAATTTGGAGTTATACCATGGCGTTAGAACGTACTCTATCAATCATCAAGCCAGATGCTGTTGCTAAAAACGTAATCGGCGAAATCTACACTCGTTTCGAGCGTGCTGGTTTTAAAATTGTTGAAGCTAAAATGATTCAACTAGACGACGAGTTGGCTGGCGGCTTCTACGCTGAGCACAAAGAGCGTCCTTTCTACAAAGATTTGGTTGCTTTCATGACTTCTGGTCCTGTTGTTGTTTCTGTTCTCGAAGGTGAAGGCGCTGTTCTTCGTCACCGTGAGCTTATGGGGGCAACTAACCCTAAAGAGGCAACTGCTGGTACTTTGCGTGCAGATTACGCAACGTCTATCGATGCAAATGCTGTTCACGGTTCTGATTCTGTTGAATCTGCAGCACGTGAAATTGCTTACTTCTTCGGTAAGTAATTGACAGCTAGGACCTTTATGTCCGATCTGTTTTGAAAGGGCGGGCGTCAGCCCGCTTTTTTACAGAGGCTTCTGAAAAGACTTTTCTTTTCAGAGGCTTTTTTCGTTTACACTTAATGCTAACCATAGCAAGCGACATTGAATTATGACTGACACCAAAAAAGTAAACCTGTTGGGTTTATCCCCTGAGAAATTGATCGAGTTTTTTGAATCCATTGGCGAGAAGAAATTCCGTGCCACTCAGGTGATTAAATGGATCCATCAAAAGGGAGCGGAAAGCTTCGATGAAATGACGGATGTCAGCAAGGCTTTGCGTGCTAAATTAGAGCAAATTTGTGAGATTCGTGGGCCGGAAGTGGTTTCTCAAAATATCTCAACTGACGGTACACGTAAATGGATTATCCGAACTGAAGGCGGCAAGAACGATTGTGTTGAAACCGTACTGATTCCTGATGGTGATCGCGCGACCTTGTGTGTGTCATCTCAAGTGGGTTGTTCTTTGGATTGCAGCTTTTGTTCAACAGGTAAGCAAGGTTTTAACCGTAATTTAACTCCCGCTGAAATTATTGGGCAAGTGTGGATTGCGATTAAGTCTTTTGGCCCTATGGACCCGAATGGTCCTCGTCGCGTTACCAACGTAGTTATGATGGGTATGGGCGAGCCATTGATGAATTTTGAGCCTGTAGTTGATGCTATGATTCTAATGATGCATGACCATGCTTATGGATTGTCTAAGCGCCGTGTCACCTTGAGTACTTCAGGTGTGGTCCCTAAGATTTATGAGTTGGTAAAACGTACTGATGTGTCTTTGGCTATTTCATTGCATGCGCCAAATGACGCTTTGCGTAATGAGCTTGTTCCTATTAATAAAAAATACCCGATTGCTGAGTTAATCGAATCTTGCCAGCACTACTTGGCAAATTTACCAGATAAGCGCCATATTACGATTGAATACACCTTGATGTCTGGTGTGAATGACAACGAAGAGCAGGCCCATGAATTGGCTGAGCTTCTTAAAGTATTGGAATGTAAAATCAACTTGATTCCATTTAATCCGTTCCCTCATTCGGGTTATGAAAAACCATCTAATAACCGTACTCGTCGATTCCAGAAAATCCTAGCTGATGCAGGTTATACAGTGACAGTTCGAACGACTCGTGGTGATGATATCGACGCTGCTTGTGGTCAATTAGTGGGGGATTTTCATGACAAAACTCGCCGTAGTCAGAAGTATATTGAGTTGCGAGAAGTAAAAAACTAACTTATTGTTCAAAAAAATTGTATATGACAAGGATGTCTGTATGCGCTTATGGTTACTGCCTTTTTTATTGTGTTGCTTGTTGATTTCCTCTTGTGCTTATCAAGCTGTTTCCCCTCAGCGACCTCCTATATCTGACTCAAAGCGCCTCTCAATGATACAAGCGCATCTTTTACTGGGTCAGTGGCCTTTGGCAAAGTGGCAGCTAGATCAGGTGGGTTCCTCGGAGCAATTTAGGGAGTATTGGCGTTTGCTTGGGTTATATTGGTTGAGTGTTGAAGAGTACAGCGAAGCTATAGCGGTTCACGAAAGGGCACTAAGTGAATACCCAAATGACGGTTTTTTGTTGAATAACTATGGCGTGCTGTTGGGGGTGGAGGAGCGTTGGGAACTTGCTTGTAAGGCATTTGAAAATGCAGATAAAAATAGCCCTAATAGGCGCCAGACAGTGCAAATTAACCTATCCAGATGTGCAATACGTCAGAATCAAGTAAATTTAGCTGGAATCTATCTAAAACAGGCAAAAGAAATTGCTGATTTACCTCTGATTGGTTTGATGACGGAGCTCAATCTTGTTTTAATACAAGGTAGTAATGACAAAGCTCGCTTAATTTTTAATAATATCCAGGCTAATAAACAAATTGCCCGAGGATCGGTGCATTTTGATGAGTACAACTGTCTGTCGCGGCATCTAATTGCACGCGAGACTGACCCTACACTGTCCTCATCTGCGAGTAATTTTACATGCCTGAATGGCTCAAGGTATTGACATGACAACTGAATTTCAAACTGATGCTCCTGTAAGTAAAACGAATATAGATACGATTAATATTGGTAAGCGACTTAAAGCGAAGAGACTTGAGCTAGAGTTTGATGAAAGATATGTTGCTACAGAGTTAAAAATCCCCATTGACCAAGTACGAGCACTTGAAGCGAATAATTTTAAATATTTTCGTTCTAGTACCTTTGCTCGTGGCTTTCTTAAAAGTTATTGCCGATTATTGAGCATAGAAACATCAGAAATGTTGAACGCATTTGATGCAGAGCGTGCTGATGCCGAGTCGACAATCAAGCCTGTTGATAAAGTGAATAGACAGAGTCATTTGGGTGACCCTATCGTTATGTTTATATCGGTAGTTATTGTCGCCGTTTTAGTGTTTTTAGTTTTTTGGTGGCCGGCGCAATCTGCAGATGATGTGAGCATTGTAGAAGAAAGCGCTCAGAGCTCCGAGCAGGCCGCTGTCGAAGAAACACCTAGTGAGCCAGAGGTGGATGTTAATAACGCCACAGAGGAGTCTCAAGATTTATCAGAAAGCACTCCTGAAATGACGGCAGCTGAAGATGTCGCAGATGATGGCGATGTAGTAACTGGTTTGTCTGCTGAAACAATGGCTATTCTAGAAGAGGCTGGTGTTAATCCTGACGAGGTAGTAAGAGCAACCTCTGAAGTACCTACTGAAGTGTCCCCTGAGCCAGTATTGCCTACTTATTCTGATGAAGTTGTGATTGCTTTTGATGCTGACTGCTGGACTGAAGTGAGAGATGCGACTGGAAAAATTTTGTTTTCAGGCGTTAAGTCTGCTGGCAGTGAGTTATCCTTAACAGGTAAGGCACCTTACCGTGTGGTCTTGGGATATGCCAAAGGCGTGTCATCTTTGACCTACAAAGGCAACGATTTCGATTTTTCTTCTTTTACACGTAAAGATTTGGCTCGTTTTGAGCTCAAGTAGAGACCCTTATGCATTTTGAATCACCTATTAAACGACGTCACTCTCGACAGATTATGGTTGGGAATGTTCCCGTTGGCGGAGGTGCGCCAATTAGTGTCCAAAGTATGACAAATACTGAAACGTGCGATGTTGATGCAACGGTTGCGCAAATCCGTGCGATAGCCGACGCTGGTGCAGATATCGTTCGTGTTTCTATTCCATCCATGGATGCCGCTGAAGCATTTAAGAAAATACGTGCCGAAGTATCAATTCCACTTGTAGCTGATATTCATTTTGACTATAAAATTGCGTTAAAAGTCGCTGAATACGGAGTGGATTGTTTACGTATTAACCCCGGCAATATAGGTAATAAAGACCGTGTTCGCGCTGTTGTTGATTGTGCAAGAGACAAAAATATCCCTATTCGTATTGGCGTGAATGCTGGTTCCTTAGAAAAGGATCTTCAGAAAAAGTACGGTGAGCCAACGCCAGATGCGCTGGTTGAATCGGCTTTTCGCCAAATTCAGTACTTCGATGAATTAGACTTTCACGAATACAAATTAAGCCTGAAAGCGTCTGATATTTTTATGACGGTTGAGGCATATCGAAAAATTGCTAGCCAGATCGATAACCCTTTACACCTTGGCATTACAGAAGCTGGGGGCTTGCGTTCAGGTACTGTGAAATCCTCTATTGGGCTTGGTTTGCTTTTGATGGATGGCATTGGTGATACCATTCGCGTGTCTCTTGCAGCTGATCCAGTGCAAGAAATTAAAGTCGGTTGGGATATGTTGCGTAGCTTAAAGTTGCGTAATCGCGGCATTAACTTCATTGCTTGTCCAAGCTGCTCACGTCAGAACTTCGATGTTATTAAAACAATGAATGAGCTAGAAGAGCGATTAGAAGACATTACTATTCCGATGGACGTTGCTGTCATTGGTTGTGTGGTTAATGGACCTGGTGAAGCAAAAGAAGCCGATATCGGTTTGGCTGGTGGATCGCCAAATAATTTGATCTATCAAGACGGTAAGCCAAGTAGCAAAACGAAAAACGCAACACTTGTTGATGACTTGGAAGAAATGATTCGAAAAAAGGCGGTTCTAAAAGAACGTGAAATCGCCAATATTATTGTAAAAAATTAAGGATCCATTGTGGCTCGTAAAATTCAAGCAATCAGGGGAATGAACGATATTTTGCCTGATCAGTCTTCTGTTTGGTTATATCTAGAAAAAACAGTAGCGAGTGTTGTTAAATCCTATGGGTATCAACAAATCCGTTTCCCAATTGTTGAAAATACGGATTTGTTTAAACGCGGTGTCGGTGAAACAACAGATATCGTTGAAAAAGAAATGTACACGTTTGATGATCGTAATGGTGAGTCTCTTACTTTACGACCAGAAGGCACCGCAAGTTGTGTGCGAGCTGCTGACCAGGCTGGCTTGTTGTTTAATCAAGTTCAGCGTTTATGGTACACAGGGCCAATGTTCCGTTACGAGCGACCGCAGAAAGGGCGTTATCGTCAGTTTCATCAGATCGGTGTGGAGTCGTTCGGAATGGGAACGGCTGATATTGATGCAGAGTTGATTATTTTGTCGGCTCGGTTATGGAAAGAACTTGGGCTGCTTGAGCACGTTGAGTTGCAGTTAAACACCATAGGCTTGGCCTCTGAGCGTGAAGCTTATAAAGCGGCTTTGGTTGAGTATTTGACACAATATAAAGGTCAGCTAGACGAAGATAGTCAACGCCGTTTAGATACTAATCCATTAAGAATATTAGATTCTAAAGATGAGCCAACTCAGGCTGTGTTGAAAGATGCGCCGAACTTAGAAGATTTTATTGGTGAAGAGTCACAAGCTCACTTTGACCTTCTGCAGGCTATCTTGAAAGCTAATGGTATCTCGTATGTCATTAACCGTCGTTTGGTACGTGGTTTAGATTATTACGGAAAAACAGTTTTTGAGTGGGTAACAACGCATTTAGGTTCACAGGCAACAGTGTGCGCTGGCGGTCGTTATGATGGTTTGGTGGAACAGTTGGGTGGAAAGTCTACTCCAGCCGTTGGTTTTGCAATGGGGATCGAACGTTTGGTGCTTTTACTTGAAACGTTAGATTTGATACCGGCAGGCGCTAAATTCTCGACAGACGTTTTTGTTATAAGCATGGGGGAGGCAGCGGAAGTCGCTTCTTTTGTATTGGCGGAGAGTTTACGCGAGGGGAACGCCAACTTAGTCGTGTTACGTCATTGTGGCGGTGGAAGTTTCAAAAATCAGATGAAGAAAGCTGATAAGTCCGAAGCTCGCTTTACGATTATTTTAGGCCAAGATGAGATTGAGCAAGGTATTTGTCAGGTTAAAGACATGTTAACGGGTGAGCAGCAAGCTTACTCTCTTGACGGTGTTTCTGCATATATTAATGCCAAGTTGTAATTTGATTGAATAGTGTGCGCCTACCAAAAATTGGTTGTATACCTTGCATGAGGAAGAGAAAGTGTCTGAATTAAAGACTGAAGAAGAACAAATTGAAGCGTTTAAGACATGGTGGAAAAAGAATGGTCTAGTATTGGTCATTGTTGTCGCAGCTTCTGTAGGTGGGTATTTTGGTTGGCAAGCTTGGAAAAACAATCAAGCTAACTATATTAGTGAGGCATCTGCTCTGTACCAAAATTTGGTTCAAGCTTCTGCAGATTTAAGTGATGAAAATAATCAAAAGACGGTAACTTTTATCGCTAAGCAACTTTCAGACGATTATGGTGATACTGGTTATGCCATGTTTGGTCAGTTGTTTTTGGCTCGAGTAGATGCTGAAAATGGTAACTACGATGAGGCGATTGCAGCTTTAGATAATGCTATTTCTAAAACAAGCGATGCTTCTTTTGTTGCCATTGCTGATTTGCGAGTCGCGCAACTATTGCTTCAGAAAGAAGACTTTTCTGCCGCAATGACGCGCGCTGACAAAGTGTCTGATGAAGAGTTTGAAGCGCAGAAGCAAGAGTTGATTGGTGATATTTTTATGCAGCAAGGAAAGCGTGACGAGGCTCGTCTTGCTTACCAAAAAGCAAGTGAAGCCATTGGTACGGGTGTAAATCATCCGTTACTAGAAATAAAACTGAAGGATTTGGTGAAAGGTTAACTATGCGTAAGTCTACTATATTCATCACATTACTTGCGGCACTTGTGCTTCAAGGTTGTTCTAATTCACGTCCAGCTTTAGCTGATCTTCCTCCCCTCAAGAATAAAGTGGATTTAGGGACAGATTGGCGCTCTGGTGTCGATGGTAATTTTGGTGAGTCTAGTGAAAGATTTAACCTTGTCCTAGATGACGCTTCTTTGTTCTTTGTCACTGATAAGGGCACACTTTACGAGCTTGGGCAGAATCGCGGAAAAGAGAAGCGTATTTTTCCGACAGAGTATAAAGCCAGTTCAGGTGTAACTCGTCACGAAGATGTTTTGTATTTCGGTACCTATGACGCTCAGCTTGTTGCTGCTTCGTTGGCAACTAAGACTGTGTTATGGGAGAAAACACTAAGCTCAGAGGTGTTGTCTGAGGCTGCTTATGCTGCTGGAAAGTTAGCAATTCAAACCGCGGATGGTTGGATTAGTGTGCTGGATGCAAGTACTGGGGAAACTCAGTGGCGAGCAAAAGAAGATTTGCCATCGTTAACAGTACGTGGTACAAGCGCGCCTGTTATTGAAAATGGCAAAGTAATCGTTGGTTTTGCAAACGGTAAGTTGAAAGCTTACGAATTACAGACTGGTAGCTTAGCTTGGTCGTATGATGTCGGTAAGCCAGAAGGTCGTTACGAGATTGAACGTTTAAGTGATATCAATGGCCGTTTAGTTGTAGATAATGGCGTTGTTTATGCTGTTGCCTATAATGGGACGCTTGTCGCGCTTTCTATTGAGAGCGGTCGACCTTTATGGCAGCGTAACATATCCAGTTCGGTTGGTGTCGCGGTGAAAGGTGAGCTGCTTGTTGCTGTTGATATGAAGAGTAATGTTATTGCTCTAAATGCTAAAAACGGTACTGAGGTGTGGAAGAACTCTGATCTTGAGGAGCGTGACTTAATCACTCCTGAGTTTTTTCGCGATTACGTCGCTGTGATGGATCGTGGTGGATATGTTCATTTACTTGACCTGGTAACTGGTGAGGTTGCTGCACAAAGATTAGCCGATGGTAAGGTTCCGCCTGGTAGTCGAATGGTCTCAAATGACAAGAAAATGTTTATTTTAACGCCGAACTCTAATGTGACGGCATTGAGCTATTAAAATCAGTTTTGATTTTGTGTTAGCGAATTTTTAAAGCGGCTGCCATCTCATTCATAGAGGTGGTGGCCACTTTGTATTTTTATAGGTAAAAAAATGATTCCAGTTATTGCATTGGTAGGTAGACCCAATGTTGGCAAATCAACTCTCTTCAATCAGTTGACGAGATCACGTGATGCTTTGGTTGCCGATTACCCCGGCCTAACTCGTGACCGTAAATACGGTGATGGTAAGCTTGGTGAGCATGAATTTATTGTTATTGATACTGGTGGTATCAGTGGCGATGAACAAGGTATTGATGAAAGAATGGCTAGACAGTCGCTATTAGCGATAGAAGAAGCCGATACTGTTTTATTTATTGTCGATGGTCGTCATGGTTTGAATCCTGCCGATGAAATGATAGCGAATCATTTGCGTCGATCGAATAAGCCAATCACTCTTGTTGTCAATAAAACCGATGGTATTAATGAAGATATTGCTTTGGCAGACTTCTATTCCCTAGGTATGGGTGAGTTACATCCTATTGCTGCTTCTCATGGTAAAGGTGTTCATGTCCTTATTGATAAGGTTATGTTGCCGTATGCAGAACGTGTGGAAGAAGCGAAGAACCAAATTAATCTAGCGTCACGTGGTATTCGCATCGGTGTAGTTGGCCGTCCAAATGTGGGTAAATCTACATTGGTAAACCGAATGCTAGGCGAGGATCGTGTTGTTGTTTATGACATGCCCGGTACTACCCGCGACAGCGTTTACATTCCTTATGTACGTCATGATAAAGAATATACTCTTATTGATACTGCAGGGGTGCGCCGTCGTAAGCATGTGAAGGAAGCAGTGGAAAAATTTTCTATTGTTAAGACTTTACAGGCTATCCAAGACGCTAACGTAGTTATTGTTGTCATTGACTCCCATGAAGACTTGGTTGAACAAGATCTTCACATGATCGGTTATGTATTAGATGCAGGTCGTGGTGTGGTGCTGGCTATAAATAAATGGGATGGACTAAAGAAAGACGATAGAGAGCACATTAAAAGCGAAGTTGAACGCCGCTTGGGTTTTGTGCCATATGCGAAAGTTCATTATATATCAGCTTTGCATGGTACTGGCGTTGGCGATTTGTACGATACGATTGAAAGCACTTACGAGTCTTGTTATGCCAAGTGGTCAACAAACCGATTGACTCGTATTCTTGAAGATTCTATCGCCGAGCACCAGCCTCCAATGGTGAATAGTCGCCGTATCAAGCTGCGCTATGCCCACCAAGGGGGGTCAAATCCTCCGCGTATTGTCGTGCATGGTAACCAGACGGATTCTTTACCTGGAAGCTATAAACGTTACCTTGAGAACAAATTCAGAACCGTGTTGAATATTACAGGTACGCCTATTATTTTCGAATTCAAATCCTCCGAAAATCCGTACGCACCGAAAAAATAAGTATTATTCTTTATCGCTAACAAGAGTCTCCGATCGCTTTTAGATTTTAAAGGTGATCGGAGATTTTTTTTAGGTAAAATGAATAAAATAGCTTCCTAAATGTAAGGTTATTCACTATTCTCGCGCCATTGGCATTAACCTTTTTAAGCATCATCTGCTTTCTTTTTTGTTCAAAGGACATCTATGAAAATTGCAATTCTCTCTCGTAACCCTCGACTTTATTCTACCCGTAGATTGGTTGAGGCTGGTGAAAAGCTTGGTCATGAAGTGGATGTTATTGATACGATGCATTGTTATATGGACATAACAAGTAGTAATCCTTCTGTGCGCTATGATGGTAAGCCGCTACCTAAATACGACGCAGTTATTCCGAGAATTGGTGCTTCAGTGACCTTCTATGGAACCGCTGTTGTTAGGCAGTTTGAGATGATGGGAACTCACAGTATTAATGAATCTGTTGCGATTAGCCGCTCACGGGATAAATTAAGATCTCTACAACTTATGTCTCGTAAAGGTCTGGGGTTACCAAAAACTGGTTTTGCGCATCATCCAGATAAAATTGGTGATCTCCTAAAAAATGTTGGCGGTGCACCTGTTGTTATTAAGCTTTTAGAGGGAACTCAGGGGATTGGTGTTGTTTTGGCTGAGTCAAATAAGACCGCCGAATCTATTATTGAAGCTTTCATGGGATTGAAAGCCAACATTTTAGTGCAAGAGTATATTAAAGAAGCGGGTGGAGCTGATATCCGTTGTTTGGTTGTTGGTGGAAAAGTTATTGCCGCAATGAAGCGCCAAGGTGCGGAAGGTGAGTTCCGCTCAAACCTTCACCGTGGTGGTACTGCTTCTTTAATTAGATTGTCACCAGAAGAAAGACGTACGGCGGTAGAAGCTGCAAAGGTAATGGGTTTGAATATGTGTGGTGTGGATATTCTGCGCTCCAATAATGGCCCACTTATTATGGAAGTGAACTCTTCGCCTGGCTTGGAGGGCATTGAATCTGCGACAGGTAAAGACGTGGCTGCGATGATCATTCAGCACATTGAAAAAACAGCGTTCTTAAGTAATACAAAAACAAAAGGGAAAGGTTAATGGGGAAAACAGCTTTAACAATTGGCGGTGTTGATATTCCATTGGGTGGTACAGCTCGAATAAAACTGCCGATGGTAAAGTTGTACACTGACACAAATATGTCGATGCCTGTGTTTGTTAAACGTGGTAAACGCTCAGGGCCGACGTTGTTTCTGAGTGCCGCAATTCATGGTGATGAGCTTAACGGTATTGAGATTATTAGCCGAATTATTCAAAGCAAATATCTTGAAAACCTAAAAGGCACCTTGATCGCGGTGCCGATTGTTAATGGTTATGGTGTATTGAACCAAAGCCGCTATTTACCCGACCGGCGAGATTTAAATCGTTCTTTCCCAGGTTCTAAACGCGGCTCTCTAGCGGGTCGTGTTGCAGATCGATTTTTAAACGAAATAGTCTCTAAAGCCGACTACGGCATTGATCTCCATACTGGTAGCTTGCACCGTACAAATCTTCCTCAGGTAAGGGCAAATTTGGATGATCCTGAAACATTATCTATTGCTAAAGCCTTTGGCGTGCCTGTTTTAATGAATTCAAACCTTCGTGATGGATCGCTACGAGAGTGCGCTAATGATGTTGGTGCAAAGGTAATATTGTATGAAGCGGGTGAAGCATTACGTTTTGATGAGCTGTCTATACGTGCAGGTGTTAAAGGCATAGTTGGTGTAATGCGGCACTTAAGTATGTTGCCAAAATCCCGTAGCAAAAAATCGCTTTCTGAACCGAGAATTGCCCGAAGCAGTAGCTGGATAAGAGCCACAGATAGTGGTTTTACGACTCACATAAAAGAGCTAGGTGATCTTGTTGAAGCTGGTGATGTATTGGCTGAGATTAAAGATCCTTATGGCGATGTTTTAGATAAGGTGCTGTGTAAAAATGGCGGGATCATTATAGGTAAGCAAAACATTCCTTTGGTTCAAGAGGGTGACGCTATGTATCATATTGCCCATTTTTCATCCCCAGATGAAGTGGCAGGGCATGTGGAAAGTATGCAGGATGAGCTGATGGACAGTGAGGCTTCTCTAAACCTTATTGATTACAAATCATCTTAGAGTCTTCATTAATGACATTTGCATTGCAAATGTCATTACATAAGCAAAAAGTGAGTAATGATAGTGTCATCTCATTGTGCTATGTCGTTATTTCATCTTTTTTTCACTAAAATCTCGATTCCAAAAATTGAGGTTTTTTCATGTTTATTCTTCGTGGTTTTATTTACCTTTTTGCTGTAGCCGGAGTTGCGCAACTTATTTCTTTGGAAGGATACCAATTTCAGACTGCTGCTGAATACAGCGAGCAAACTCTAACAGAGCATATGCAGGATTTTATGTCTTTCTTTAGTTGTATATTGTTTTTGTATGCAGCGCGATTGGATAAAAAATTAAATATAGCGGCAACATTATTAGGTGCTTTGTCAGCTATGATGTTTGTTCGTGAGTCAGACTCTTTGCTCGATAGTTATGTATTTGATGGCGCTTGGCAGACAATTGTAAGTGTGATTTTTGTTTGTGTAGTTATTTACCTATGGGGGCGTTTTTCTTCTATTTATGCTTCATTAAAGGAATACTCACAACAGCCTAGTTTTGGCACATTTCTCGCTGGCTTTGTCACTATTATGGCATTTTCTCGCTTAATGGGACGTGGTTCTTTTTGGCAGGCTGTTATGGGGGATTCCTATATGAGACTGGTTAAAAATATCGTCGAAGAGGGAATTGAGACGTTAGGTTATACTTTGATCTTAATATCGGCCATTGAGTTGGTTCTTGCTTGCCGAAGAAGACAGACGCTGGCAAAGACAGAGCATAGTTAGTATTTATTCAAATAAAAAAAGCGCCAAGTTATTAACTTAGCGCTTTTTTTATATCTGTTATTTCACTTTTATTGTTGGCGCGATTTTACTTTTGTCTTGCGGCGTTTTGTTGGAGTCGCCCCCCCAGTGTTAGTGCGGTGATTAGTCGGTTTCGGAGTACTTTTATTACGAGCCTTTTCTGCTGCTACGTTTTTCTCCATGGTTGGTCTATTTGACGTATGTGACGCGCCAGTCGCTTGCCCTGGTTTGACTTTCTGAGGACGTCGATGGATTTGCTTATCTTTTTCTGCCGCTGGCACTAATTTGTTATCGCCATGGCCAATTAGATCTGGGCGGCCCATTTTTATTAGGCTATTGCGTAGATCCTGCCAGTTGCTAGGATCATGGTAGCGTAAGAAGCCTTTTTGTACTGTTCGCTGCTTGGCGTCTTTTGGCGTGTAAACGTCTTCACTCTTATAGGTAACTGGTTTTAGTGGGTTCTTGCCAGAGTGGTACATGGCCGTTGCTAATGACATTGGCGAAGGATAAAAGGTTTGTACTTGGTCTGGTTTGAAATCGTTAGTTTTCAACCATACAGCAAGGTTAAGCATGTCTTCATCTGAGCTGCCTGGATGTGCGGCAATAAAGTAAGGAATCAAATGCTGTTTCTTGCCCGCTTCTTTAGAGTATTTATCAAACATGCGCTTGAAGCGATCGTAAGTTCCCATACCTGGTTTCATCATTTTCGACAAAGTATCTTTCTCTGAATGCTCAGGCGCGATTTTTAGTAAACCACCCACGTGATGGGTAACAAGCTCACGAACGTACTCTGGATCTTCTACGGCAAGGTCATAGCGTAAACCAGAAGCTATCGATACAGTATGAATACCTTCAACTGCTCGAGTTTTTCTGTATAGCTGAGTTGTAGGGCTGTGATCTGTATTCAAATTAGAGCAGATGGTCGGGTAAACGCAGGAAAGTTTGCGGCATGACGCTTGTACTTCATCATCGTTACAGTTCAGCGTGTACATGTTAGAAGTCGGCCCGCCAAGGTCTGAAATATGCCCAGTGAAGCCCGGGACTTTGGCTTTAATATCTTCAATTTCATTCAAAATCGATTCGTGTGAGCGGGATTGAATGACACGTCCTTCATGCTCAGTGATAGAGCAAAAAGTACAGCCACCAAAACAACCACGCATGATATTGATTGATGTCTTGATCATGTCATAAGCCGGAATTCGGGCTTTTTTGTATTTTGGGTGGGGCACTCGTGCATAAGGTAAATCAAACACGCCATCCATTTCTGGTGTTTCCAACGGAATTGGCGGTGGGTTTACCCAGATCTCTTTCTTGCCATGCTTTTGAATTAGAGCACGTGCGTTGTGTGGGTTGGATTCAAGGTGCAAAATACGTGATGTATGGGCGTATAGAACAGGATCTTTCGAGACTTTCTCAAAAGACGGTAAACGGATATAGGTCTTTTCCGGATCAAGCTTTTCGCCACGGCGAAGTGGGGCGGGAATTACACGAATAGGCATGACGTCGGACTCTTCTTCGTCTTTAGTTTGGCACTTGCCTTCCGGGATGTATTCGTAAGGGCTGTAAATCTGGTCGACTTTGCCAGGCCAATCTACACGGGTTGAATCGATTTCAGTGTAGCCACCAGGTGGTGTGTTACGGACAATCGTTGTGCCACGAATATCTGTAAGTTCATCAAGTGCTTTACCCATAGCCATTTGATGGGTCACTTCAATCATGGCGCGCTCAGCATTACCATAAAGCAGGATATCTGCGGTAGAGTCGATTAACACTGAGCGGCGAACTTCATCACTCCAATAATCGTATTGAGCAATTCGACGCAGACTGGCTTCAATGCCACCAATCATTACTGGAATATCATGGAAAGCTTCTTTACAGCGCTGAGAGTAAACGATAACCGCACGGTCCGGACGTTTTCCACCAACGCCGTAAGGCGTATAGGCATCGTCATTACGTACTTTTAAGTCAGCTGTGTAGCGGTTGATCAGGGAGTCCATATTGCCAGCGGTCACACCAAAGTATAAGTTGGGGCGACCAAGGCGCATGAAGTCTTCTGTGTTACGCCAATCTGGTTGATCGATAATACCGACACGGTAACCTTGAGCTTCTAATAAGCGACCCAATACCGCCATACCAAAGCTGGGGTGATCCACATAAGCATCGCCCGAAACAATGATGACATCGCAGCTATCCCAGCCAAGAGCGTCCATTTCTTCCCTAGTAGTTGGTAGGAAGGGGGAGACGCCATAACACTCTGCCCAATATAATGGGTAAGAGAAAAGTTGTTTGGCGGTTTTATGTCGTTTGATCATTGTCTACTCTTGGTATCGGTGAAAATAGTGAATGACTATTCTTTGCTATTACGAGGATACATGGATTGTCTGTGGAAAACTCTGCAGTATTATCCCAGAAAATCTCTAGGGTAGACAGCCAAATCTAAGTCTATTCCGTCATATCCTCTTTAAGGCTGAATTCGCCAAACACTTTCGTCAAATGTACTGTGTCCTTGTTCTTTATACTGCAGGTTGGTTTGAGCTAGATTCTCTGAGGCAATTTTTTGAATATGGTTTCCCCAAAGCAAAGGGACGTTATCTTCTTCGATTGAGAATGGTGGGCCCTGAGTATCACCATCGTATTGTAATGAGATTAATAGCACACAGGCAGACGGGGACAAGCGCTTTAGTGTGTGAGCAACATACTCTGCACGCTTTGAATCTGGCATGGCAACCATAGCGGCACGATCGTAACAGGCATCAAAGTTATCTTCGCTGAATTGGAAGTAGTCACCTTCAATAATACGTAGTGATAATCCTCCATTTACCGTATGTATTTTTAAATCGCCTTCTTGGTGTGTGTCATACGTTAAATCGTTGTCTCCTAAAAATTGAATGACAGCAAGTGAAGAAAGCTCAACACCAGTGACTTCATAGCCTTGTTCTGCAAGCCACATCATATCGTTCGATTTACCACATAAAGGCACAAGCACACGACTGTTTTTCGGTAAGGCTGGCCAAAACTCTACGAGCTTAGGGTTAATGCCTTCTTGATGAAAACCAATGCGTCCAGTCTTCCAACGATCCAACCAAAATTCATTTGTAATCACGATAACCTCGTTCAATGTGGCGTATTTATATTTTAGTGTATGAAATGTTTCTCTATTGAATAATTTTTAGCTGTAAGCGCCATTATAGACAGCAAAAAAGATTTATCATTGTCTCTTTACGTATTCTGCATTTAAATTAGATCAACTTTAACAGGGAGCCCTATATGTCTTTAGAACTTGCGCCAGACCACGTGAAACTGGCTGTAGATCTTATTGAGTTACTAGAAAGTAATGACATTGAGCCACAAGTGGTAGTAGATGCGTTGACCATTGTATTAAGAGACTTCAATGGAAAGATCTCACCAAATGATGAAAACCAAAAAGTTTCTAAAGTAGTAGATCAAGAGAATCTAAAATAGTTTCTTGATGTTTTACTCAGACAGCTATTCTGCCAACAAAATATAAAAATAAGAGGTTGTATTTATGATGTTATTTTCAGTGGTTGCCACGACGTTGGTCGCTCTTTTACATTTGTATATTATGTATATCGAGATGTTTCTTTGGGATAAGCCTCAAGGTATGAAGGTTTTTGGTTTAAAGCCAGATTTCGCAAAAGCGACGAAAGTGATGGCGGCGAACCAAGGACTTTATAATGGCTTTTTGGCTGCAGGGTTGTTGTGGGGGTTATGGCTTGGTGTCGAGGGTTTTCAGGTGACTGTCTTCTTCTTGTTATGTGTGATTGTGGCTGGGGTTTATGGCGCAGTTAGTGCCAATAAGAAGATTTTGTTTGTGCAGGGAGTTCCTGGTTTGATTGCTTTAATTTCTGTGCTACTTGCCGCTTAATGGATTATGAATCATGGAGTTATCATGTCAGTAAAAGACAATATGCAGCTGATGGCATCTTATAATCAATGGATGAATCAGGCTGTTTATAAGGCTGTTGGTGAATTGAATCATAGCGACTTGGTCGAAGACAAAGGCGCCTTTTTTGGTTCAGTTATTGGTACCTTAAACCATAACCTTGTAGCGGATATTATTTGGTTGAAGCGTTTCGCTGATCATTTTTCTGAGTTCTCCAGTCTCGATCCTGTTCGAACGATACAGCGACCAGCGGCGCTAGATACTCTGTTGTTTGATAATTTGAGTTTATTGCAGAGCCAGCGTTTTGACTTAGATAAGTTAATTATTGCGATGATGACTGAGGCAACAGATGAAATGCTTAACTCGGCGCTTGTGTATAAAAATATGAAAGGGGTCGAGCACTCACAAAAATTTGGTTTTACGCTACAACATTTTTTTAATCATCAGACACATCATCGAGGCCAAATAACGACCTTGCTTTCCCAAATGGGAGTGGATGTTGGTGTAACTGACTTGATAACCACCATTCCTCGTATGTAATTAGTTATAATGCATGTAAATTTTATGTAGAAAGAGTTCTAGTTTGCACACACTTGACCAACTTAATCGCGGGGAGTTGAAGGGCGTTGTTCGTCTACAGCTCTCTGAGAATTTAACTCGTTTTCCTAACGCTATTTTTGATCTAGCGGATAGCCTAGAAGTTCTTGATTTGTCTAATAACAATCTAAGTGATCTGCCAGAGGATTTATCACGTCTAAAAAAACTCCGTATACTTTTCTGTTCGAATAATCAGTTTACTCATCTACCCGACGTCTTAGGGCAATGCGAGACGTTGGAAATGATTGGCTTTAAAAGCAATCAAATTTCTACTGTGTCGTCTGAATCGTTACCGACACAAACGCGTTGGCTCATTCTCACGGACAATAAAATAACCTCTCTCCCAGATGATTTTGGACGATTGACCCAAGTGCAAAAACTGGCTTTGGCTGGTAACCGTTTAAGGGCTCTGCCTGACTCTATCGTGGGCTGTCGTCATTTAGAGCTGGTTCGTCTGTCGGCTAATCAGTTGGAGGCTTTTCCTGATGCGTTATTGGAGTTGCCGCGTTTAGCTTGGTTGGCATTCTCTGGCAACCCATTTTGCGTGGAACGTGACCCCCATGACGAATTTAAAACCGTAAACTTTCGCGATCTAGAGCTACATCAAGTATTGGGGCAAGGCGCATCTGGGGTTATTTCTCTTGCAAAGTGGCAAAAAAATCCCTTTGGCTTTTCTGAATCAGTAGCGGTTAAAGTTTTCAAAGGTGAGGTGACTAGTGATGGTTATCCTGAGGATGAGTTAGATGCGTGTTTGGCGGTTGGTAACCATGACAACTTGGTTCAGCCGCTAGCGAAAGTAACTGAGGCTGATTGCTCGGCTTTGGTGATGGAATTAATTCCTGCTCATTACACGAATTTAGGCTTGCCACCGAGTTTGGTGTCTTGCACCCGAGATACATTTCCAGTGGAACAAGTGTTTCCGATAGAAAAAATCGCCAAGATTGTTGAGCAAGTAGAGCGTCTGGTTACTCATTTTTGTGAAAAAAGAGTCAGCCATGGTGACCTTTATGCTCACAATACTTTGATTAGTGAGGATGGACATGTCTTGTTTGGTGACTTTGGCGCGGCATCAAAATATACCAATTTATCGCTGCAACAGCAGCAGGGCATTGAGCAAATAGAGCGAAGGGCGTTGGGCTTTTTTGTGGATGATATGCTGGGCTTGTGTACCGAAAGGGATAAAAATACTGCTGTTTATCAATCGCTTCGAAGTAAGGCCTTTACTTGAATTGCAATGCTTAATATTTGGACGAAAAAAATGCCTCGCTTTGAGAAGCGGGGCATTTTTTGTAAACCTAGCGCGTTTTATATGTCACGTCTGGTTTTTTGGCTTATAGCATTTGCTTCGCTTTTTCTGTTAAGCGCATGGTTTGATCGCAAGCATTCGCAAGCTCAATACCTTTCTTAACAAAATGGCGGCTGAAATATTCTTTATGCTCATCGTGCTCATGGAAATTATGAGGTGTTAGTACCGCCGTAAGAACGGGGACCTCCGTTTCCAGTTGTACTTGCATTAACGCGTTGCAAATCGCTTGAGCGACAAAGTCGTGACGGTATATGCCTCCATCTACAACCAATGCTGTTCCAGCTATAGCTGAGTATTGTCCACTTTTCGCCAGTAGTTTTGCTTGTAATGGGATTTCATAGCCGCCAGGAACTGGGATGATGTCAATCAAAGAAGCATCATAGCCGCGAGAGACGAGTTCTTTTTTAAAGCCTTCAACGCAATTCATAACGATATCTTCGTGCCAAGAGGCATGAAGAATAGCAATACGTTTGTTGGCTGGAGTAAATTCAATGTTATTCGTTGAGCTCTGATTCATTTGTTAATCCTAAAAAAATATAAGGTGAATCAGGGCGAACGGGCAGGCAAATATACCATGGTAAAAATGGCATACCTGAGGCGTCGCAAAATACGACACCACTATAAGGTCTTGTCTGACGCGCTCTCTATCATCCGGACTATAACCGTCGGCTCTGGAATTACACCAGATCTGCTGACCCTAGAATAAAAATCTACTAGGCGCTCGCGGGCTTAGAAATAGATTCTTTACCGCCGGTGGGGAATTACACCCCGCCCCGAGAACGAAGTCGGATAAATCCGACGAAATAAATACTACTTGTTTTCATTGTAGGCTGTCAAAGAGTGTTCTACGGAAAATGTGGCGATTTTGTGATAATTCTCTGAGTAACAAAAAGTAACCAATAATCATGGCACTATGAGTAGAGCTTTATACCCAGACCGATATAAAATATAGTGATAAACCGATTTATTGTTTTGTTGCAATAGCGGCTATTTTTAAAAGCTAGTTTGGAATATTGATTTTGAATGGAGTCATGCATTGTGGATATAAAAAAATCACGCTTACAAAAAATCTTCGTCTGTGCGTCTTTGCTCTCTTTGACTGCGTGTAGTTCGATTACTAAAGACTCCTCATCGACTAACGAGGTTGATGAAATGGGGGATATTTCACAGACTAACTCAGCTACTTATCTATGCAATGCTTCACCTTTACATGTTTTCTTTCATGCTGAAGATGCGCAACTTACTTGGAATGATAAAGAGTACATGTTGACTCAAGCTGTTAGCGCATCTGGCTCATTTTATCTTGGGGAAGGCCTTTCTTTCTGGATTCATGGAGAAACAGCCGAGTTAGAAGTAGGAACTATGGCGACAAAATGTCGTCTTGTTAAAGTCGAGTCGTAGCTTTAACTCATCACCTGAGTTGTCTTCACTTTAAACCGTGGGGTTTTCATCCCGTCAAATTAGCAATACGTGTACAATGGTTTCATTCGCGCCCTATGGCGCTTGATTTCATTGTAGAGAACGTATGAACAAGCTATTTGTAATGGGCATGGGCCCTGGTGATTTAGGGTTGGTTGCACCCAAAGCAACGCAAGCATTGGCCGCTTGTAGCGATTGGGTGGCTTATGGTTATTATTTGGATTTATTGGGTGAGCTTAGTGACGGTAAAACCTTTCATAACCTGCCTTTAGGTGAAGAAATAGGTCGTGCGCGCTTAGCCCTTGATTTGGCCGCACAAGGCAAAACTACCGCATTAATTTCCAGTGGTGACATTGGCATATATGCCATGGCGACTTTAGTGTTTGAATTGCTGGATATGCAACTGCAAGGTAAAGAAAATCACCCTGAATGGCTAGATGTGGATATTGAAGTTATCCCCGGTATTTCAGCCATGCAAGCCGGCGCTAGCCGAGTGGGTGCCATGCTGGGCCACGATTTCTGTACCATTTCACTTTCCGATTTATTAACCCCTTGGGAAACCATCGATAAACGCTTGCACGCTTGTGGTGCGGGTGATTTTGTCGTGTCGTTTTATAACCCTGTTTCAAAGAAAAGAGATTGGCAGCTTAACCACGCTCGAGATGTCCTATTGCAATATCGTCCCGCCAGCACTCCTGTGATGATTGGGCGTCAATTAACTCGCCCTGAAGAAGAGATTACCTTTACGACACTGGGTGAATTAGACGCAAAAAACGTGGATATGTTCACCATGGTTAGCGTTGGGAACTCTGACACCAAACACATTGTTAATGGTGAGAAAAAATGGATTTATACGCCGCGCGGCTATTCTAAAAAGCTTTAGCTCTTTATAAAAGGTAAGTGAAAAAATGACAGTGTATTTTATTGGCGCCGGCCCTGGTGATCCTGATTTGATGACAGTGAAAGCGGTCAGAACCATGGAGCGCTGCCCGATTGTTCTTTATGCTGGTTCCTTGATTCCACCACAGGTGATCGATAGTGTCCGTGGTACTGCCGAAGCGATTTACGATACGGCCGAAATGAATCTAGATGAAACCACAGCAGTCATCGAAAAAGCGGCTCAAGAAGGCAAAGACGTTGCTCGCTTACAGTCTGGTGACCCTGCTTTATATGGTGCGATTGGCGAGCAAATTCGTCGTTTAGAAGCATTAGATATTGATTATGAAGTCATTCCTGGTGTTAGTGCTGTGGCGGCATCGGCTGCGTTACTACGCAAAGAATTGACCTTATCAGGTGTCTCTCAAACCGTTATTATGACGCGCTATGAAGGCAAAACACCTTTCCCAGAACGAGAGCGTTTGCCTGCTTTAGCACAAAGTGGTGCGACGTTAGCTATTCATCTTGGAATTACTCGTATCCATAAAATCGTCGAAGAACTGATTCCTCATTATGGTGAAGATTGCCCCGTTGCTGTGTGTTATCGCACTAGTTGGCCAGATCAAGACTATGTGGTGGGAACTTTAGCGGATATTGTTGCCAAAGTAAGAGAGAAAAAATTCACTCGCACCAGTTTGATATTGGTCGGGAAGGTATTAGACACAGAAGATTTTGCAGACTCCTATTTATACGACAAAGGACAGGCACACATCTTTCGTAAGATACATAAGTCTAAGAAAACATAATTTTAAAATATTATCCCTTAAAGTAAGAAGGATGAATCATGCAGTTGAATAAAATTCCAACAACAATTGTGACTGGCTTTTTGGGCAGTGGTAAAACAACCTTATTATCCAATGTGCTAAAGCAAGCGGCAGGCAAACGTATCGCCGTGATCGTTAACGAATTTGGCGAGCTAGACATAGATTCCGATCTATTGCGCTCTTGTCCACTTGATTGCCCAGAAGGCGTGGAAGAAGGAAACCAGCGCAGTGACGACGGCTTTTACGAATTGGCGAACGGCTGTATTTGCTGCACGGTAGAAGAAGAGTTTTTACCTGTCATGCAGCAGCTTGTTGCTCGCCGTGATGATATAGATCATATCCTGATTGAAACCAGCGGTTTGGCGTTGCCAAAACCTTTGGTGCAAGCCTTCAACTGGCCGGGCATCAAAGAGCATTGCACCGTCGATGCGGTGATTACCGTGGTTGATGGTGCGGCTGTGGCTGCAGGCCGTTTTGCTCATGATGAAGGTAAGGTACAAGCCCAGCGCCTAGCTGATGAAAGTCTGGATCACGATCCTAGCTTGCAGGAATTATTAGATGATCAGCTAAGTGCGGCAGACTTGGTGGTGGTTAGTAAAAACGACTTACTCAATGACGAAGAACGTGCTCGCGTGCAGGCGATTATTGCTCACGAAGTGCCAAGCACAGTCAAAACCGTTTATATCGAAAATGGTGAAGCGGCTCTGGATGTTTTGTTGGGCATCGACGCAGCAACGGAAAGTCGAATCGATGAAGTTCACAACCATCACGATCATCATCACGCCCATGGCGAGCATCATGATCATGCGCATGATCATTTTGATTCTTTTGTGGTTACTTTGGGCGAAGTGCAATCTGATCTTTTACAAGACACTTTAACTCAGTTGGTTGAAGAGCATAATATCTTTCGTGTAAAAGGTTTTGCTGCCGTTCATGGCAAACCTATGCGCCAAGTGTTTCAAGTGGTTGGAACGCGTTTGGATCGATATTTTGACCGTTTATGGCAACCAGAAGAAGTGCGTAAAACTCAGTTGGTGTTTATTGGTAAAGGCATTAGTAAAGAGCAGATTGAGAATATATTACACGATGCTTTGAGTGCTTAACCCCCTCCCAGCCTCCCCCTTGAAAAGGGGGAGGAGCTAGACATTCCCTCCCCTTGCTAAGGGGAGGGTTAGGGAGGGGTTAAGAGGGCTATGCAAAGCTCGTAATGGAAAAGCTATGGATTCCCGCTTTCGCGAGAATGACGAGTGAGTAAAAGAAACAAACTGGAGAAAGAGTGCACTTATTAGCAGCCAAACCGGGTGGCTTTGTTGACGACGAAGGGATTGTCGATCTTGGACAAACACCAGCAGACTTAGTCATTTTGGCCGCGGCGGATAGTGTACTCGGTGCGCTTGGTAGCGCGCTGGACGAGATAGCTTCTTTTCATGGCTCCGATGATGGATTGGAGCGCCTACGATTACCGAGTGTTCGCCTTGCCAATTGGATGCAGTTGGTCAAACCGGCTGCTTATGATTTGTACGAGCACAAGGTGCTTGATCATGCCAAGGTCGTTATTGTCTCACTATTGGGTGGCGAGCATTATTGGGAATATGGTTTCCAGCGACTACAAGAGTGGGCGAGAGCCAAAGCTGGCCGAACACTGATTGTGGTGCCAGGGGACGATTCACAAGATCCTTCGTTAACAAGGGTCTCTACCGCAAAGCCAGAAGACTGCCATCGAGTGTGGCGTTATCTGCGTGAAAGTGGCCAAGCAAACTCTCAGCAATTGTTCTATTTCCTCACGGATCACTACTTCGGCACGCCTTGCCATTGGCAAGAGCCAGCCCCTTTGCCAAGTGCGCTTATTTATCATGCTGGTCATTCCTCTAGTTTTGCCCAGTGGCAAAACCATTATTCCGATGAATTAGCGCAAGGCTCGCCTGTTGCTATCTTGGCGTTTTATCGTTCCCATCTACAAAGCGGTAACACTGCGATGTTTGATGGTCTTATCGAGATATTAAAGCAAGAAGGTCTAGTGCCGCTTGCTGTAGCAGTGAGCTCTCTCAAAGACGATGTATCGGTGGGCTTGATCGAGTCGTTAGTGGAACGCACACAAGCCAAGGTGATTTTAAATACCACTGGTTTCGCTGCCAATCGCGTGGGAAGTCCTGATCTGGCTTCTGAGCCAACGGATTTTCAATCAGCCTTTGCTTCTCCTATTCCGGTTTTACAGTTGATTCTTTCTGGTAGTACCGAAGAGGATTGGCAAGGGCAAACTCAAGGCCTTCGCAGCCGTGATGTCGCCATGCAAATCGTCTTGCCAGAAATGGACGGGCGTATTATCACGCGAGCTGTGAGCTTCAAGGCTTTGAGTCATTACAATGACATTGCTCAAGTGGATTTGGTGCGTTACGAATTACAGGAAGAGCGCGCACGTTTTGTTGCTCAACTTGCTAAGCGTTTTGCTAATTTGGCTAGCAAACCAAATCATGAAAAACGCATCGCCTTTGTGTTAGCAAACTACCCAACCAAAGATGGTCGTATTGGTAACGGCGTTGGTTTGGATACGCCAGCCTCGGCAGTGAATCTATTAAAAGCCTTAGAAGCCGCAGGTTATCCTATCGACAACATTCCCGATCACGGCAACGCCTTGATCGAAGAATTGCTCGGCGCTGTGACCAATAATCCCAACACCTTGCATGAGCGCGGTTGCTGGCAAAGCCTCGTTTTAGAAGACTACTTACATTATTTCTATCAGTTGCCGTTGGAATGCCAGAACGCGGTTTGGGATCGCTGGGGGCCGCCAGAAGACGATCATAAATGCCGCGAGCAAAATGGCCAGAGACGCATCATGTTGGCAGGCATTCGCTTAGGGGAAACCTTTGTTGGTATTCAGCCGGCCCGTGGTTTTAATTTAGATTTGGCAGCGAATTATCATGACCCAGATTTGATTCCGCCTCACAGCTATTTGGCTTTTTACTTTTGGTTGCGTCACGTCTACAAAGTCGATGCCTTTGTTCATGTGGGGAAACATGGCAACCTTGAATGGTTACCGGGCAAAGGCACGGCTTTGTCGGCTTCTTGCTGGCCGGATATTGCTCTTGGGCCAATGCCACACTTTTATCCCTTTATCGTCAATGATCCGGGGGAAGGAGCGCAAGCCAAACGCCGCACGCAAGCGGTGATTATCGATCATCTGATGCCGCCCATGACCCGTGCTGAAACCTATGGTGACATGGCCGAGCTAGAAAATTTAGTCGATGAATATTACCAAGCCATGGGCATGGATGTACGCCGTGAAACCTGGCTACGTGAGCAGATTCTTGAAAAGGTCCAAACCACGCATCTGCTTGAAGAGCTGGCAGGCGTGCAAGCGGACAATGATGAATCTGTACTAGAAGGTTTAGATACCTATTTATGTGAAATCAAAGAAGCACAAATTCGCCATGGACTGCATCGTCTAGGGGAATTGCCAGAAGACGATAAACTTGCCGATACGCTGGTGGCTTTGTTGCGTTTGTCTCGTGGAAGTGAGGTTTCCAGTCAAGGCATTCTACACGCCTTAGTCAAAGACTTGTCGCTGGAACAAGACGATTTTGATCCGATGAAAAGTGAGCGAACACCTTGGTTCGGCAATAAGCCTGAGTTTTTACAATCAGTAAGCGAACTAACGTGGCGGACTCATGCTGACACCAAGGAACGCTTGGAACTATTTGCCAAAGAGCTGGTTTTGAGCCATTTGATTGGAGAAGGCTTCACTGATGAGTTGGCAACAAAACTCCCTCAAACCGCCGTGTTATTGGCGCACAGTAAAAAACGCTTATTGGTTGCTTTGCAGCAAAGTGCTCATGATGAAATTCAGGCGTTAATAACAGGATTGGCGGGTGGTTTTATTCCCCCAGGCCCAAGCGGCGCTCCGACACGTGGCCGGCTTGATACCTTGCCTACCGGGCGCAATTTTTTCTCTGTGGATAATCGCGCTATTCCTTCGCCTGCAGCCTGGGCAATAGGTCAGCAGTCAGCCGAAGCGCTTATTCAGCGCCACTTGCAAGAGCATGGTGATTATCCGAAAGATTTAGGTTTGTCCGTATGGGGAACGGCCACTATGCGAACTGGCGGCGATGATATTGCCCAAGCGTTTGCTTTGATGGGGGTTCGTCCTATTTGGGCGCCGGGGTCAAACCGTGTGACTGATTTTGAAATCCTTTCTTGCATGCAATTAGGTCGTCCACGAGTGGATGTTACCCTGCGTGTTTCTGGCTTCTTTCGAGATGCTTTCGCCAACGTTATGCGACTCTATGATGCGGCAGTGCAGGCTATTGCAGATTATCAAGAGCCTGGCACAGGCAATGTGATTCGCGCCAATGTGGAAGCGCGCAAAAGTAAATTGCTTGCTCAAGGTATGAGTGAAACTGAGTCAAATCGTCAAGCCACTTATCGTGTGTTCGGCAGCAAACCGGGCGCTTATGGGGCTGGTTTGCAAGGTTTGATCGATGAGCGTTGCTGGGACACCAAAGCGGATTTGGCGGAAGCTTATGTGAACTGGGGCGGTTACGCGTATGACGGTAATAATTACAATGGTAAACAAGACGGTATAGAGGCTAAGTCCGCCTTTGTTGAGCGTTTGTCTCAATTAGATGCCGTCGTGCAAAACCAAGATAACCGTGAGCACGATATTCTTGACTCGGACGATTATTATCAATTCCAAGGTGGCATGGCCAACGCGGTAACAGAGTTTAGCGGCCAAGCGCCGAGTGTTTATCATAGCGATCATTCCAATCCGAGTTCGCCAAAAATTCGTACCTTAAAAGAAGAGCTGAATCGTGTGGTGCGTTCGCGGGTGCTGAACCCCAAATGGATCGACGCTATGCAAACTCACGGTTATAAAGGTGCGTTTGAAATGACGGCGACCGTAGATTATTTGTTTGCCTACGATGCGACGACAGATCTGGTGGCGGATTATCAATATGAGCAAGTAACTGATCGGTTATTGCTGGATCCAGACAACCAAGCCTTTATGCGCGATAATAACCCTCACGCGCTAGAAGAAATGGGTGAGCGCTTATTAGAAGCCATCCAGCGAGGCATGTGGCAGAACGCCGATGTACATCGTGAAAAAATACAATCCTTGTTGCTTGATTTAGATCAGCAACAAGAACAACGTCAGTGATCTTGGGCAGAAGATCGCTTGTAACCTTGCTAGTTGTATTTAGACTAATGACTAGCTGAGATGAATAAAGTAGAGAGAAATGATGAGTAATAGAGAACAGGCCAAAAAGGGCATTATGATTTGTGGTCACGGCAGCCGTGATAAAGATGCTGAACGTGAATTTGGCCTAGTGGCGAAAGGACTTAAAGCGCGCTATCCCGATCTTCCGGTGGAGTACGGCTTTCTAGAGTTTTCTGCTCCAAACATTCATATGGGTTTAAACAGCTTGGTTGACCAAGGTGTTGAAGAAATCTATGCCGTGCCGGGAATGCTCTTTGCTGCGACGCATGCGAAAAATGACATTCCTTCTGTATTGACCACCTACGAAGAAAAACACCCAGGTTTAAAGATCACTTATGGGCGTGAATTAGGCTTGCAAGATGACATGATCGACGCCTTTCAAGCGCGCATTTATGAATCCCTTGGTCTTGATCCAGAAAATCCGCCAGAAAACCTTTATGACACCATGTTGGTGGTGGTTGGTCGTGGTACATCTGATACCTCTGCCAATGCCGAAGCGGCGAAGCTAACACGTATTGTTAATGAGAACATGGGCTTTGGTTGGGCGGACACTGTGTATTCTGGCGTGACTTATCCGTCTGTTGGTGTCGGTCTTGAAAAGTTAATGAAGCTTGGCTTTAAACGCATTGTTGTTGCTCCGTACTTTTTGTTTACGGGTCGATTGATCAAGCGTATTCAGGGCTATGTTGATAAGGTTGCTCAAGAGAACCAAGCGATTGAGTTTATTCAAACGCCTTACTTGAATGATCACCCTCGTGTTATTGATGCTTTCCAGAACCGTGTAGAAGAAATCATGCAGGGTGAATTACAAACTGGCGAAGAAAGCTTGATGAATTCCTTCAAGCGTCGTCTTGCTGCAGGCGAAGTGGATGTTCATCATCACCATGCCGAATTTGTTGATCCTCAAGACGATACGCAAGGATTGTCGGAATCCGATGCTAAGCACTTCACGAGTGTGATCCAGTCGGCAGATCATGGGCATTCATCAGTATTGAATCCAAATGGTCATTCCCATGGACATGATCACAGTCACGGGCATCCCCATGGTCATAGCCACTCTCATGATCATAGCCACTCTCATGATCATTCCCATGGACATAGCCATGGCGTTTATAAACACATTGGTCATCCAATGGGGCCGCGTACCATGATTGGAGAAGGGATTTGTTGCTGCTTTATGGGGCAGTTTACTGATGAAATTTTGGAAGAAGAGAAAGGCAAAATCGACGGAGATTGCACGAAGACAGCATTTGCTCATAGATAATGGATCTTGTTTTAAACACAAAAAAACCAGAGCTCATGCTCTGGTTTTTTTATATTGATCACTAAATTTAATCAATTATTAAAACGTGAAAGGGTGGTCGCCCGTTTCGTCTTTAATGCGAGTCGGCAAGCCCATTTCGTTTAATAAACCTAAGAAAGGTCTTGGGTCAAGTTGCTCTACGTTGCGCATTTCTTTTGCATCCCAAGTGCCATTGGCAACTAGGATGGCAGCAGCAACTGGTGGAACGCCAGCGGTGTAAGAGATACCTTGGCTACCCACTTCGTTGTAAGCGTCTTTGTGGTCCGCTACGTTGTAGATAAATACTTCTCTTTCTTTGCCGTCTTTGATGCCTTTAACAACATCACCGATACAAGTCTTACCTGTGTACTCAGGAGCAAGAGAAGACGGATCAGGAAGCACGGCTTTAACGACTTTAAGCGGTACAACTTCTAAGCCTTCTGCCGTTTTAACTGGCTGTTCAGACAACAGTCCTAGGCTTTGTAATACAGTAAATACGTTGATGTAATGCTCACCAAAACCCATCCAAAAACGTACGTTTGGTACATTTAAGTTTTGAGAAATCGAATGTACTTCGTCATGGCCGCTCATGTAAGACGTTTGCTTTCCTACTACAGGCAGGTCATCTGTACGACTTACTTCAAACATCTTGTTGACGTTCCATTCGCGATTCTGCCATGAGTACACAACACCGGTAAATTCACGGAAGTTGATCTCAGGGTCGAAGTTAGTCGCGAAATATTTACCATGGCTACCCGCGTTAATATCAATGATATCGATATCTGTTACGCTGTCGAAGTAATGGTTGTACGCAAGTGCTGCGTAGGCATTTACAACACCTGGATCAAAGCCAACACCTAGAATGGCGGTGATACCTTTTTCTTTACAGGCGTCACGACGCTTCCATTCGTAGTTTGCGTACCAAGGTGGTGTTTCACAGATTTTTGCTGGATCTTCGTGGATTGCTGTATCTAAGTAAGCTGCCCCCGTTTCCATGCAAGCTTCAAGCACAGACATATTGATAAACGCTGAACCAACGTTAATAACAATCTGGGATTCCGTTTCTTGAATCAGTTTAACGGTTGCTGGCACGTCAAGAGCGTTTAGGGCGAATGCTTGAATGCGGCCCTCTACTTTCATGCTGCCTTTGTCGAGGACACTGGATACAATATCGTCGCATTTCGAAACGCTGCGTGAAGCAATTGCGATATTGCCCAGTGTGTCATTGTGTTGGGCGCATTTGTGTGCCACAACTTGTGCCACGCCTCCGCCGCCAATAATGAGAACATTTTTTTTCATGGTAGTGCTTTCTCCAAAGTAGTAATCGAAGCAGAATTAAGACAAGTTCTGCTCAAAATCGTGGTAACCGAATTCCCTAACAAGTTCGATGCTGCCATCCAATTGGCGTATGGCAATAGACGGCATCTTAACACCGTTAAACCAGTTCTTCTTCACCATGGTGTAACCCGCTGCGTCTTGGAAAGACAGGCGGTCACCCACTTGCAGTGTTTTATCAAATTTGAATTCGCCGAAAATGTCCCCAGCCAAACAGGACTTCCCACAAATCATGTATTCATGTTCGCCATCACAAGGTGCCATTTTAGCATTTTCTCGATAGATCAGCAGATCCAGCATGTGAGCTTCGATGGAGCTATCAACGACCGCTAAATTTTTACCGTTGAATAATGTGTCTAGTACGGTCACTTCTAATGTGGTGCTTTTGGTAATACTGGCTTCACCTGGTTCTAAATAGACCTGAATGTCATATTTTTCGGCAAACGTTTTTAAACGCTGGCAGAATTTATCAATTGGGTAGTCATCACCAGTAAAGTGAATGCCGCCACCAAGGCTGACCCATTTTACCTGCTGAATCAGGTGGCCAAAACGCTCTTCGATTAGGTTTAACATCTCGTCAAAGCGTTCAAAACTGTTGTTCTCACAATTATTGTGGAACATAAAACCAGAGATATCGTTAATCACCGTGGCGATTTTTTCAGGATCCCATTCGCCAAGACGACTAAAAGGTCTGGCGGGGTCGGCGATCAAAAACTCAGAGGTACTGACTTGTGGGTTAACACGCAAGCCACGAGTCTTGTCTTTACTGACTTCTTTAAAGCGATTGAATTGTCCAATGGAATTGAAAATGATTTTGTCTGAGTGATCCAACACTTCTGCTATTTCATCGTCTGAATAGGCGACGCTGTAAGCATGTGTTTCACCTTTAAATTTGGTTTTTCCCAGCTTGACTTCGTACAAGGAAGAGGACGTGGTGCCATCCATGTAGTCTTGCATTAAGTCAAATACAGACCACGTCGCAAAGCATTTAAGAGCTAATAAAGACTTGGCTCCGGACTCTTGGCGCACATAAGCGATCTTCTCTAGGTTCTTAAGAAGAGCAGCTTTATCAATGAGGTAATAAGGTGTCTTGATCATGGCAACCTGCCCGTTAGTCAAAACGGTGTATTCTAGTGCAAAGGAGGGGGCTTTTTCTAGCTCAATAAAGGTATTTTACAGGGCTTTTTATGACATTTTAACGACTTCTATTGGTTTTTGTCCTATGCCCATCTAATGACCGTGGGGGGTTGTGAAATAAACGAAGAAAGAATTAAGGCTATTTCGTGATTCGTTAGTAGTTTGTAATGAATTATAGGCCTCCTGCTTATTTCCCTCTATAATCCTGCGCTATAAATTTAACGTGGAGCTTAGATTTCAAGAATAGCCGAGCCGCGATAGTTGGAAGATTTTTAAAGTGTATGAGGAACATCCTAGTATGTTGATTTTAGTTGTTGGGTTAGTCATTTTCTTTGTGTTGCATTCCATTCGCTTGGTTGCACCTCAATGGCGTGAGACAAGTATGGCAAGGCATGGCGCAATGCGCTGGAAGATGCGTTTTGGCATGGTGACCTTGATTGCCACTGCTTTTATTGTAATGGGTTATATGCAAGTTCGCCTTGAGCCTGTGTGGTTGTGGTTTCCTCCTGTTTGGTCTCGTCATTTAGCTGGCTTATTGGTACTGGTTGCACTTTTCTTCGTTGGTTCTGCGTTAGTGCCGAATACAACGATGAAAAATAAAGTGGGCTACCCAATGTTAATTGCGGTGAAGCTATGGGCTTTCGCGCATTTAATCAGTAACGGCACTTTAGCGGATCTGATTATCTTCGGAAGCTTCTTGGTTTGGTCTATTGTGAGTTTTGCCGTATATCGTCGTCGAGATCGTAAGGCTGGCGTTGTTTATAAAACCTCGGAAGAATCCACTGTGCCAACGAACTTGATTGCCTTTGTTTTTGCTATGGTATCGTGGTTTGCTATCGTTTTTTATCTTCATCAAGCGATTATTGGCGTTTCACCACTAGTGTAACCAGTTGCGAAAGCATAATAGTTAGAGAAATAAAAACGGCCTATCAGGTACATCTGATAGGCCGTTTTTATTGATATCCGGTTATTATGTTCTGAAGTGATTGATGTTTTTGATCAAGTCATCCGCTAGCACTTTTAACTCTTCGGCACGAGCTGCACTTTCTGCTGCAATTGCCACAAGCTCTGTCGAGCCTTGTTGTATGTCAGCTGTGTTCTGATTTACTTCTGCAGTAACACTAGTTTGCTCTTCAGTTGCTGTTGCTATTTGTGCAGCGCGGTCGTTAATGGTGGTGACAGACTGTTGAATCTTATCTAGGCTCTCTCTGGCCTGATTAACGTCTTCAACGCTACTATTTGCTCTGGTATGGCTTAATTGAATTTTATTCACCGCATCCTTGGTGATTTTCTGTAGAGATTCAATCATTTTTTGAATTTCTTCAATTGAGCTATAAGTACGTTGTGACAACACTCGAACTTCATCAGCCACTACGGCAAAGCCTCGTCCTTGCTCGCCAGCACGTGCCGCTTCGATTGCTGCATTTAGGGCTAATAAGTTAGTTTGCTCAGCAATACCTGAGATCGTCGTTAAGATAGTATTAATACCATCGGCGTTTTTACTAAGGTCATTAATGACACCAGCAACACCTTGGATATCTTCTGCGAGAGTTCTAATGCTTTCTTGGCTTTTCAGTACTTGTGATTGACCAATGTTGCTGGCTGCAACTGTCTCATCAGCATTGATTGCAGTGTTGGTCGCGTTGCTAGCGATTTCTTGTGTCGCCTGTGCCATTTGATGAATGGCCGTCGCTACCATTGAAATATTGTGTTGCTGCTCTTCTAGTTTCAGAGAGCTGTTTCTAGAGGATGTGTGTGACGCACTGGCTTGGCCTGATAATTCATGGCCAATTTTTTTGAGATGTGACACGGTGCCATGTAGCAGGGCGACGAACTTGTTAAAGTTGTCTACCAATACCGCGATTTCATCTTTAGAACTGGCGGTTAGACGTTGTGTTAGATCTCCGTCACCTTGGGCAATTTGCGCCATGCTGTCAGAAACGCGACGTAAATCTTTTAATAGGAATCGTGTCACTTGAACAACGACCAATATGGCAATCGAAAGCAAAATAAAGACGGCGATAATAATGTTTGTTCCCAAGCTAACAAGTGGGGCATTCAGAACGTCTTTGTTCATCATTAACCCTAACACCCAAGGACTGCCTTTGATGTTGCTTGCATACATATCAATATCTTTGTCATCTATATTTAGCTCGGTAAATTTAGCTTTAGAGCCAACACCTTTGAAAAAGTCGTTGTTTAATATCGGGGATAAGTCCGTAGCATCCTTCAAAATACGATCTGTGTTGGGGTGAGCAATGATTTTACCGTCGCCATCGAATAATACGCTATAGCCGTTACCAGCGACTTTCATCGCTAGAATACTGTCTAGTATGCTATCTAAAAATACCAGACCACCAATGGCACCTATAAACTTCCCGTTAACGGTAATGGGCTCTACAAATGTCATTGAAAGCTTTTTAGTAGAGGCTGAGATATAAGGTGCAGTGACATAAGCGTTATTTTTCTGTTTGGCATCAATGTACCAGCTGCGTTTACGCGGGTCGTAATCAGCACTGTTGAGTGATGGATCATGGCGGTACATTGCGCCATTTTCCATCCCTAAAAAAGTCATACCAAACCCGAGACTGGCTTGAGCTTGTTGGAGGATATTAAGAATGTCTTTTTCGTTTAGATCAGGATTGTCTTGTAAAGAAGCTTCTATTTTTTGTTTGATGGCTTGCATGGTGCTGCTGCGATCATCAGACCAGCTGTTGATATAAGTTGAAATAGCATTGGCTTGAGAGCTTGCTTCTGATTTTATGCGAGCATCACTGTCTGTTTTGAAGGCATAGAAGGAAACACCGCCAACACCGATAGCAATAATCACAGCCACAATAATGGACTGAAGGGTTATTTTAGTCTGTAACGAAAGATGCATTTAATATCTCCTGAGCTTAGTGGTAAATGCAATTATAAATATAGGGCATATTCTATATTATTCACTGTTATTTCATTGCAGCTTTTTGTGTGTCTCATAAATGTTTTCTTGGTGTTATCGATGGCTTTGATACTTTTGGATCTTTCTGCTATCGTCCGCGGCCCTTTCCTATTAGCGATAACAGGTAATTTTAGATGATTTGTGGATTTGATTACGGAACATCAAATTGTGCATTAGGCATAGTTCAGGATTCTGCTGTGCGTTTGGTCGCTTTAGAAGGAGAGCATGCATTTTTACCCTCTACTTTATACGCTTTAGATAGAGATTTAATTACTGAAGCGGTCGGAAGAGGGCTGCCAGATATTCAGTCAAGGCAAGCGTTTGCAGAATTGCGAATGAACGCGTTAACAAGAGCAAAACGAGCTCGTTATGAAGAAGATATTGCGGATGAAGATCAAACGTTATTTTTTGGCCGTGCGGCATTTGACGAATATTTCCAATGGCCTGAAGAAGGTTACTTCGTAAAATCACCTAAGTCATTTCTAGGCGGTGCAGGACTGCGCTCCGAGCATATACATTTTTTTGAAGATGTAGTCACTGTGATGATGCAGAACATCAAACAGCGTGCTGAAAAAAGCTTGGGCGCTGACATTACTCACACTGTTATTGGCCGTCCTGTTAACTTCCAAGGCCTTGATGCAGAAGTCAGTAACCGCCAAGCGCTAGAGATTTTAACAACAGCAGGCAAGCGAGCTGGGTTTAAAGAAATCGAGTTTCTTTATGAGCCAATTGCGGCTGGTTTGGATTTTGAAGTTAAGCTTACCGAAAATAAAACGGTATTGGTTGTGGATATCGGTGGCGGCACTACGGACTGTGCCATGGTTCGTATGGGCCCTGATTATCTTCAAAAAGAAGATCGTCGTGGTGATTTTTTAGCGCATACCGGTGAGCGGATTGGCGGTAATGATTTAGATATACAGATTGCAGGTAAGCATTTAATGCCGCTTTTTGGTATGGAGTCATTGTTAAAAACAGGCTTGCCAATGCCGACGCAGCTTTATTGGAATGCCATTACAACCAATGATGTTTCAGCCATTGCGACCTTCAATAGTATGGAGACGAAGAACCAAATGCATCAGCTACGAGTGGATGCGGCAGAACCAAAATTGATTGAGCGTTTCTTGCGAATGCGTGAAGAAAAGCATAACTATCATATTGTTCGCAGTGCGGAAGAGGCGAAGATTGCGTTGTCCGACGCCCAGAACTATTTTGCTTCACTGGATTATATTGAAGCCGCTTTAGGTGCTGATGTTACTCGCGAACAATTGGCGAAATCGATTGCTTCGCCATTAGAGAAAATGCTGAATTTAATGAAAGCAGCCATTGAGCAAGCGGGCGAGAAACCAGATCTCATTTATATGACGGGGGGCTCGGCTAAATCGCCAGTTATTCGCGATGCAATTCAAGCGAATATCGGTGACATTCCTGTATTGGATGGTGACCACTTTGGAAGTGTGGCGGCAGGTTTGACGGTTTGGTCTGATAAAATTTTTAAATAGATTTTACAAGACTTCTTAAACTCATGAAAAAGGGAACAAGCCATTGGCTGTTCCCTTTTTTGCAAACAAACTAAGTGTTTCAGGGCTGAAGTTACAGAGAGAATCTATTTACTGAAATCTTCAATTTTTCTAATACCTCAGAAAGAGTCTGGGTTGTTGCTATCATTTCTTTTACGCCATCAGCAGTTTCATTTGATACGTGGCGAATGTTCGATATGTTTTCATTAACACTGACAGCCACGGCAGATTGTTCTGTAATTGAGCTGGCGATGTTAATAGACATAGAGTTTATTAAGCTAACAGACTCTGTAACCTTCATTAATCCTTTGCTTGCTTCAATCGCTTTTTCCGCATTTCCTGCTGCCTGGTCACGACCACTGATAACTTCAATAGAAGCTGTTTTAGACAGTTTTTGTAGTTGGTCGATCATACCTTCAATTTCAGATGTCGCATCTTGAGTTCTAGTTGCCAGCGTTCTTACTTCGTCAGCAACAACGGCAAAACCTCGGCCTTGTTCACCTGCGCGAGCGGCCTCAATGGCAGCATTAAGGGCGAGCAGATTGGTTTGCTCCGCAATGCTGCGAATAACATCAAGTACGGAACCAATGTTTACACTTTCTTTTTCAACTTCTTGCATAACGGAAGAGGCATGGCCAATGACCTTAGTTAGCGCTTGCATATCGGTAGCAACATTATTAACTACCTGAGTACCTGCTCGAGTTTCTTCGTCGGCTTTATGGGTTTCATTCGTTGTCTCTGTGATATTTTTTGACACATCTTCAACGGCAATAACCATCTGGTTCATGGCGGTAGCAACCAAGTCTGTTTCAACTTGCTGTTTGGTCATACCTTTTGAAGCCTGTGAGGCAGTTTTTTGTACTTTCTGGCTGGAGCTGGCAAGTAATTCCATGCTGCTTCTTACTTCCATTTGCATGGAGCGTAATTGTTTGATGGTATTTCGTCCGTGCTCGAACAGAATAGCTATTTCATTGCGACTATGAATCTGGTTATTGTGCCCATTTTCAAAAAGATGTGTTGAAAGGTTTCCATTACCTAGCTCTTGCAAGTCTTGACCAACACGTTTTAAAGGGGAAAGAATGCGCTGAGTAATAAAGGCAATCAGAGCTACAAGAATGGTCGCACAAATGAGTGAGATGATGATTAAGCTATTACGAACAGAGTTAGCGACCACTGTGAATTCATTTACCGGACCTCCTGTTAATAGCGCCCAATTCCAGTTTTCGGCATGACGAAATGACATGATGTTTTCTTTAGTGACACCATTGATGGTTTGTTGGGTGAAAAATGTGCCAGTATCTTGCTTTTTCATTAACTCTAAGTGTTTTTCTGCATTGGCTAGGCCTATTTCACTAAATAGCTTACCTTTATTCTTGGAATCAATAACGACTCTGCCGAAGTTTTTGCCTTCTTTTAAACTGATAACAGTGGCTTTGCCTGTTTCTCCAAAGGATAGGGTATTGATTTCTTGTTCTAAGCTTTTTAGCCCTTCAGTGTAATCAAAACCAATATAAAGAATACCAGCTACTTTACCTGCGGTATCTTTAAAGGGAACGTACTTTGTCATGTAGTTGCGGCCAAATAGTGCTGCCGGACCAGAGTATGTTTTACCTTGGATAAGTGTTTGATAACCAGGGTGACCTTTGCCTAATAAAGTGCCGAAAGCACGGTCACCATTTTCTTTTTTCAAGGATGTGCTGACGCGAAGAAAGTCATCACCGTAGCGAATGAAAACCGTCGCTGTGCCGCCTGTCATTTTTGTAAACTGGTCTGGCTTATCAAAGTTTAAATTAATGGTTTCGCCTGAGTTGGTTGCCAAAGGGCTGTCGTATTCGCCAATTTTTACCGTTTCTGAATCACTTACTGTGATTCCATTGGGGAAAAGTGTGAAAAATATATCGGCTAATCTGTCTGTATTGCTTTCTAGATTTTCATAATAAAAATCAAGCAACATACTGCCTTGGTTAGCGCTAGTTTGTAGTTCGTGGTCGATGCTGGTCATAAAACCGTCGTAGGATTTATTAGATGCTAACCAGCTCAATGCACTAAAACAGAGAATAGAAACCGTGAACACAGCAACACCTAGTTGATGTGTGATAGGCATGGATTTTATACGCTTAATCATGAAGTTGTTCCTTCTATTAAAGTATGCTTCTAATCAGATGAGTACAGCATTTGATAAAGCTTTTATTATTATAGTTGTCTTTATTTTTGTTGCTCGACAATGACTGAGAACGAGCTTTTAAAATTCGAACACTCCGAAAAGTAGTGTGAACTTGTTCGATTGATCGGAACATTTTCTAGAAAAGGCAACAAGACATGATTTGTCTTGTTGCCTTTACATTTTGTCACCGACTGTACGTTTATGTTAACGACTAGAGGTTCGGGTGTGTGTTTTCTACATGGTGCTTTTCTTTTACTGGACGGACCATTAAGTTCGCGAAGAAGCCAACGACCAACAATCCAGCCATAACATACATAGTTGTATTGTAGAGGCTAGACGTTGGGTCGATAGTCCCGGCTGGAGCGATTTCCATCAATTTGGCGACGGTCACTGACTTAGCTGCGATTAGCTCATTTAGCTGGGAAACGGACGCGTTAAATTTTTGTTCGAACGCGGCCGGGTCTATTTTGTTAACCAAGTCGGTAATCGCATTTTCAACCGAAAGATTTCTTAGGTAGGTGATAACGAAAGGCCCTAGAACACCAGCTGTTGCCCATGCAGTTAGCAATCGGCCATGTATGCCACCAACGTGTAGCGTGCCAAAAATATCCGCTAAGTAAGCAGGTATAGTGGCAAAGCCACCGCCGTACATAGTGAAGATAATCATGGTTGCTGCGTAGAACATCACTAACCAAGTTACAGAAGGGTCCGCGCTTACCGCAGAAGCTGCATAAGGAATGGAAAGGTATAAAAGCGTGCCAAGGACAAAGAAGCAGTGATAGGTGTTTTTGCGTCCAATGAAGTCGGAAGTAGATGCCCAAAAGAATCGACCACACATATTAAACACAGAAATCATCAATACGTATGTGCCAGCAAATGTTGCAGTAGCGACAGTGGGAAGAGTAGAACCAAATATCTCCGTCATCATGGTTTTTGCAATACCGATTACACCGATACCAGCGGTCACGTTAAAGCACAATACAACCCATAACAGCCAAAATTGAGGCGTTTTTAAGGCCTGATCAATGTGTACATTATTGTGGCTGATCATGGTGTTTGCTGCATCTTTTGCTGGTGGTGTCCAACCTTCCGGTTTCCAATCTTTAGGTGGAACACGATAAGCGAAGGCAGCAATGATCATGATAATAAAGTAGACAATTCCCAGTGTTAAAAATACGCTGGAAGCACCAGTGTCACCTGTACCAACAACATAAACACCCGCTTCACCAGGAGTCGGCAGCTTTGCCGCTTCAGAAGCGCTGGCAATAACAACCTCTAATTTGCCACTTGTCATTTCTGCAAAGCGCTTTCCGCCTTCAGTAATTAGATTTACAGCTGATTCAGGTCCAAGGTAAGTTGGTGCAATCGCGAATTTTTCTAATAAAAAAGACTTCAAAGGGGCGCCAATCATAGCGCCACCACCAAAACCCATTATCGCCATACCTGTTGCCATACCGCGCTTATCAGGAAACCAGCGCAGTAGAGTCGAAACAGGGGATACATAACCAAGGCCTAAGCCACACCCCCCCAAAACGCCATAGCCCAAATACACCAGCCATAATTGGTGTGTTGATATCCCTACGCTACCGATAATGAAACCGCCGCCCCAAAGAAATGCTGCTGTTACACCAACACAACGAGGGCCTACTTCCTCAAGCCATTTACCTGCAATTGCTGCAGATAGACCAAGAAATACAATGGCCACAGAGAAGATCCACACCACACTGCTTAGGCTCCAGTCTTCTGCTGCGCTAGTAACAACACCAAATTCAGTTGTTAGTGCTGGATTGAAAATACTCCATGCATACACGGAGCCTATACATAAATGAATAGCAATGGAGGCAGGGGGAACTAACCAGCGGTTAAAGTTTGGGGATGCAATGATTTTGTCCTTCATGAGAAAGGATAAAAGAGTCCGTATCAGGTTCATAATCTGTGTCCTTGTAGAAATTGTTGTATTTTGGTGGTCAGTTACAAAACATTACATAGAGATTATATTTTTTATAGCAGAAAGGAATATGTATATTTTTAAAAATCCTCTAGAAAGGTCGCTTTTATTGTCTTAGGCAAGATTATTAAATTGAGTGTGTTTTTCTTCCGTTGAAGATTTACAAAAATGATATACTGTTTTAATACTAAACATTTTTAGCGGAGTATTTTCTTGTTCAACGTATTATTAACTCAATTAAAAGGCCTTTTTGCATGGAGTGATGTCAAGCGCCCCTGGCACCTGGCTGTCCTTGCTGCTGTTTGTGTTGGTATTCCTGCCTTGATTGGTGCAGCAACAGATCAATTCGCCTTGGCAACCCTGTCTAGTTTAGGTGCGATGGTTATTTTATATTTGCCCAAAACTCGAACGGCGCATCGCATGGTGACGCTCGCTATGTGTTCTTTTGGTTTTATGATCTGCTTTACTATTGGTTCTCTGTCCAGCTTTAACCCTTACGTTGCGGCGCTTGCTCTTGGGTTGTTGTCTTTCGGAGCGATTGTGATTACTCGATATTATTGCCTACCGCCTCCAGGTAGCTTTTTCTTTATTCTCGTTTCTGCATTGGCGATTTATTTGCCGTTTGATTTGGGGAAATGGTCGTCCAATATTGGCATGGTTGCCTTGGGTGGAATGCTATCGTGTGGTTTGGCGTTTATTTATAGCCTGATGACTGGCGCAAATGATTTACCTGCGACAAAAATTGAAACGGATACTCAGGTGAATGCGATTATTTTAGAGGGCGCATTAGTGGCTTTCTTTATCGCTTTCTCTTATTTATTGGCGGTGTTGTTAGCCTTGCCTAATGCGCTTTGGGTACCTATTTCCTGTGCTGCTATTTTACAAGGTGCTACTTATCGCATGATCTGGCACCGAAATATTCATCGAATTGTAGGAACTGCACTGGGTATGGGCGTGGCATACTTACTGTTTTCGTTTCACCCTAACTATTGGGTGTTGGCATTAAGCATGATTTTTTTTCAATTCGTTGTGGAAATATTAATCGTTAAAAACTACGGTGCGGCGGTGATATTTATCACGCCTTTAACGGTTATTATGGCTGAGATCACCAGTGCGAATATGAGTACTATGGTCTTGCTGGAGCATCGGCTGGTCGACATTTCTATTGGTAGTGCGATTGGGATTATTGGCGGTACTATTTTTCATCGAACGTCTTTGCTGAAGAATATTGAGTCGCGTATGAATGCTCGTAGTTCTTTATCTGGACGCAAATCGTCTTAAAAACTTTCTAGCAAAATAAACCTAGATGAATGCCTTTCTTTTCTTTATGAAAGGCATTTGTTAGCCCCTCACTATTTTCATCGCTTTAGTTGCTTAAATTCAGGTTAAACCTTACGCTTCGAATCTCTGGTAATCGGTTATTAATCTTGCATTAAGATAACGAATACCAGTTCATGTGAAGGTGCCCTAATGGGTGAAACGGGAAACAGGTGAGTTTTTCAAAAAGCAAAGCCTGTACTGCCCCCGCAACGGTAAATAAGTGGTGTATTTCTTCTTACTTCCACTGTCTTTTAGACGGGAAGGAATAAGAGCCTTAGAAATACAGATCGACCAAACACTTATCAGTCCGGAGACCGGCCTTCATTGATCAGGGCTTTTTCTATGGGCAAATTGTGCCATGTAAAAGTCCGCTAATTTGAATCATACGGGTGAGTATGAAGCATATTTTGGAGGCACATAGTGCATATTGAACCTGGCGTCGTTGACGGCGCAAAAATCGTTTTGAGTTACGCTACCGCGTTGGCCGCCTTTGGCTTTTCTGCGAAAGCGTCTATCGATATGATCAAAAAAGACGGTCTAATGTCTTTAATCAGTCGTAGTGTGTTAACCACACTGTTTGTCTTTGCCTTTTTTGAACTCTTGCCTCATCACGCTGTTGGTGTGTCCGAAGTGCATCTCATATTAGGCTCTACGCTGTTCCTTATCTTTGGCCCTGCCGCTGCTTCTATTGGCTTGATATTAGGTCTATTAGCGCAAGGGATATTCTTTGCCCAGTTTGACCTGCCCCAATATGGCATGAATGTAACGACTTTATTATTGCCTCTGTTTGCTATGTCGGCAGTGGCTCGTCGTACGATTACTGAGAATACGGCTTACGTTGATATTAGCTACAAGCAAGCGCTGAAACTGTCCTTAACTTACCAAGGTGGCATTGTCGCTTGGGTGGCTTTTTGGGCGTTTTATGGGCAAGGCTTCGGCGCTGAAAACTTAGCCTCTGTGGCGACGTTTGGTATGGCGTATATGAGCGTTGTATTGTTAGAACCAGTACTTGATCTTGCCGTTCTGGCTGGTGCGAAAAGCTTGCATCGCTTTAAGAGCTCATCTTTGCTTGAAGCACGTTTATTTCACTAAACCGCTTTGAATATTGTAAATGCCTGCCTCTGCCTTCGAGTGGGGCAGGCATTTTTATTTGCTCAGCGTTTATATTGCCCGTGCTCACTGACAAACTCTAAAAAAGCGCGATTGGCTTTTGAAAGGTAACTGTCTTTGCGCCACGCAATACCGAGATCTAGCCAGATTGGCGGATCAAAAGAGCGAGTAATTAAGTCGTCGTCTTCTTCAATCACCATGGCAAGTAGGGTGGATATACCAAAGCCTTGCTGGGTAATGGATTTGATTAGTGGAATCAGGTTGGTTTCAAAACCAATTTTAGGCGTCTTTTTGCATTGTTTCGCTAGCTTGTCGACAATACGGCGGTGAAAGTAGCCTTCTTTGAACATGACTAACTCTTCATCGAAAAACGCTTCTGGTGAGATGCGCTCTAATTGGCTAAAAGGATGATCCGTCGCAATGGTTACCAGCATTTCTTCTCGAATCAGCGCTTGCGTTTCTAAGCTATCTGGAAGCGTTTCCGCGACGATGACACTAAGATCTAATTCGCCATTTTCGAGCATCTTTTGCAACTGCCAAGTTCCTCCCTCAATGACTTTTAAGGCAATGCTGGGGTACTTATGGCGAAATGCCATCAGAATAGGCGGGAAGTAATAGGAGCCGAGCATGCTTGGAATACCTACACGCACTTCGCCTTGGCTCAATCCTTTTAGCTCACTCATTTCCAATAGGGCATCATCGGTGGCTTGGATAATTTTTTCAGCATGGGTCAGCAGCTTTTTGCCTTCGTCTGTGAGTCCGATATTGCGATCTGCTCGATGGATTAAGGTCAAACCCAAATCCGTCTCTAGCTTTTTTATTGCCATGCTCACCGCAGGTTGTGCAACGCCAAGCTGTTGCGCAGCTTTGGTGAAACTCTCGTTTTTTGCAATGGCAATGAAGTAGCGCAACGGTTTAATGTCCATCAATAATCCTTATGGATTGAATAAGATGGATATATTTTATTGATTATTTTCCTAAGCGTATAGTGTCACGATAATTTATTGTTTTATTCGGGCGTCATTCCCGTTTGATGCTGCTGCGATAGTAGGAGAATGTTTGTGATAGAAGTGGGTAGTTCTGTTTTTTGGCGAGGCACAGTGGCACTCATCATTGGCTCTTTTATGATTTTTGCCAACGTTTATGTGACTCAGCCGCTGCTGCCAATGATTGCCAACGAATTTTCCATTACGCCACTGCAAGCCAGCGGTAGTTTTACTATTACAACTTTGACATTGGGCATCTCTTTACTTTTTTACGGTCCAATTTCAGACGCATTAGGTCGTAAAGGGATTATGGTGATGACCATGGTCGGCATTACCTTAACCACTTTTTGCTTATCATTAGTACAAAGTTATGAAGCCTTGTTAGTGCTGCGCGGCCTACAAGGGTTTTTCTTGGCGGGGTTGCCGGCGATTGCTGTTGCGTATTTGGGGGATGAATACACGCCTGAAGCCTTGATGGTGGCGGTTGGCTTATACATTAGCGGCAATACTCTAGGAGGCATCGGCGGCCGTCTTATCGGTGGATTTGTGGGGGAGTGGCTGGGTCGATCAGCGACCTTTGGTGTGATGAGTGCGATTAGCCTGATTTGTTTATTGGCTTTTTTCTTTTTACTACCAAAATCACAGCATTTTGAAGCAAAACCATTGCGTGTTGGCCACATTCTGAAGAACATGAAAAGTCATTTGCAGAACCGTCGTTTATTAACCAGTTACTTCATTGGTGGCTTTAGCTTCTTCATTTTTATTAACCAATACAGCTACGTGACCTTCGTGTTAGAAGCTGAGCCATATAATCTCACCGCTAAGTACGTGGGTTTACTCTTCCTAACTTATCTGTCTGGTACCTTGGGTTCGGCGATTTCTGGTAAGCTTGCCAAACGTTGGAGCCAGCCCAATATTATGGTGCTCGGCACTTGTATTTTTATGTTTGGCTCGTTAGTCACCCTCGGCGACTCTTTATTGGCTATCATTGTGGGATTATTAATAAACAGTTTTGGCTTTTTCTTATGTCATTCAACAGCCAGCGGTTTTGTCAGCCGAAATGCTAAGCACGCTAAAGCCAGTGCCTCTTCCTTATACCTAGTGTTTTATTATCTTGGTGCTAGTCTAGGCGGGTTTTACCTTGACCCATTCTGGCAAGCGGATGGCTGGACAGGAGTCATCATAGGATCGTGGTTAGTATTGGGAATAGTTGTATTGGCTGAAGTGAGCTTGATTCGAAGCCATAACAAGCAAGCTACACAGAGTCGCTATTCATAAACCGATAAAGTGTATCTGAATTAGCTTTTAATTTAGCGGCTCTATCATATTCCCTTGTTTATCAATATAGCCCCAGACACCGCAAGTTAATCCAGTATGCTCTTCATTAACTTGAGTAACGACACAACCGCGACACACTCTGGCTACTCCATCTTGGAATGGCCAAGCCCAATCAAAATCAGTTGCCAAAACTAACTCAAAATCATGATTGTAGAAGGCTATTTTGCCGTTTAATAAAGACCTAGTTAGACCCTCTTGAAAGTAATCCGCTCCATTGTCGTAAGTGATAACAGACAGGTAGCTTCTATCGGGTTTAAGATAAAAATACTGGCCTTGAGTAAATAGAGTCGTTAGTTGGTTTTCGTTGAAGTTTAACTTGCTCCAGTGTTTATCCGATATTTCTAGGTGTTTGTTTTGATAAGAGGCACAGTGATGAAATAACTCAATTTCAGGGTAGGGGTTTTGTTCTGTTTGCTTTGGCGTGAATGCGCATGGTTGTAAGTTCGCAGCACTGACATAGCCTGAAAGAGCGATAAGGAGAACAGGTATAATTGGCTTCATAAAAATATCATATGTTTGGTTATTATTAAGTTGTTGTAGCGGATTTATGTCATATCTAATGACGAGCTAAGTCTACGGTATTCTGCCAATGCCACTTTATCAGCCTCAACTTCTAGAGGATTAGAATCAAGAAAATACCAAGTCACTTCGTCTGCCTCTAGAGACAATATTTTACCTTCCCAACGATTGACGACGTAATAGTGAATGAGTTGAAGTTCACCTGTTGGATGATAAAGAGAGCACAAGTGGACATAAGACGTCGGGACGATATCTAGCTCTTCTTTTAGCTCTCGTAACAAAGCCTGTTCTTGTGTTTCTCCTAGCTCTATGTGACCGCCAGGAATCGCAATCAGACTTGGATCATATTCTTTGTCCTTGGCGCGTTTTTCTAACAATACCTGATTGTCCTTTAGCAATATAAAAGAGACACATTCGTGAACTTGCATTTAGATAACTCCTATTATTTGTGAAGAACCCAGCGAAAAGCTGTCATAAATGGCCCATTAAAATTACCATACTCGTTATTGCATAATCGAATGCCTCAAACAGAGTAAAATATGAACACCAAAATATACAAAGAAGTACTTTATATAGCCAAAGAACTCATGACCTGCGCCAACAAAAAAGACCAAGCGGGTTTTGATGCCTATTATTCGGAATTGAAAGCCATTTGTGATGACAACGACGGCACAGACAAAGACCACCCAGTACAGTGGGAAACCCTAGGCGACTTTACCGACGACTTAGAACAGGCGATTGTTATCTATGACAAGGCGCTAGAAAAAGCCGCCGCTATAAATTCCAAAGATTACCTTTCCTCCATCGGCTTCGCGGCCGCTCAACTGAAACTAGAACTTGGCGACAAAAACGGTGCTATTGAATACCTAGAACAAGCCAAAATCCACAGCAATAAAATTATCGACAAAGAGCTAAAAGCGGAAATTCACGACGTATTGTTTGATTTGAAAAAAGCTTAAAGAAACAAGAGAAACAGAATGGAACGTCCTACCAAGGAACAGATTAGCCAATTACCCTTGTATATTGGCCTTGGCCTTCGTGACATTGTCATCGTTGAAAACGAACTTGATGCCGCGCAAGCCATAACAGCACTAGAGAACGAAACCAGCTTAGGATTCGACACCGAGAGCAAACCGATTTTCCAGAAAGGCCAAGTCAGTCCGGGGCCATCGCTCATCCAACTGGCGATAGAGTCAAAAGCGTTCCTATTCCCAACTCGATTTCCTTCGGCTGTCGCTGCAGCCAAGGAAATACTAACCAATCCAAAGATCAAAAAAATCGGCTTCGGCATCAAAGACGACAACAAAGAACTGCGTAACAAACTCAACATCGACATCACCAACACGCAAGACTTGTCTGTCACCTTAAAGCAACTCGCCGGAGAGAAAAACAGCATCGGCGCCCGCGCCGCTGTCGCCATGGTACTGGGAAAACGCCTTGGTAAAGGCGCCCAAAAATCCAACTGGGGCGCTTATCCTCTTAAAGAAAACCAGATTCTTTATGCGGCGAATGACGCGCATTCTGCTATATGTGTGGAGAGGGCGTTGCGGCGCTAGGTCTTAGTTTCTTCCCCTTGAAGACAAAAGGGGAAGGGACTTGGTGCTGAGTAAACGTAACCTTTTGCGTTTGAATGGAGCATGAATTCCATGTCGGGCTGAAGCCGAGATCCTAGACCATAAGAGCTTGATTCCCGCCCTTCGCGGGAATGACGTGTCTACGTAGGGACTTTTAGTGGAAACAATGAAAGCTTCGCTTTCATCGGCACATTACGCTGCGCTCATGATGTCCTACGAAAATCTAGCCTCTATGATGAAGTCCGTTCGACGCGACGAAGTTGCGCGACTTTATGGAGTTTCAGGGTCAATTAAAAATACCCTTTCTCAAGCCTGCAAAAACAATCTATGCCTTACGATAAAAATCGTCTTGCCAAACTGATAATAAACAAAGTGAATGAGACGTTTGGGCGATAGCCCGACAAAAGACTTTTTGCTTTCCTATTAAATGAAAGTGTTGCATCGATTGGCAAAAGTTACCTGCTCAGCTTTTTCCTGAATTAAGGAGCGGAATAAAGGTTGGGAATGCAAAGTGTTTGAATGGAAACCAAAGAGCAACCCCATCCTAACCTTCCCCTTGAAGAAAGGGGAAGGAACTCAAAAAAAAGCCCCGCTGAGCGGGGCTATAAAACTAGGGAGTGACTACGATAAGGTCACGCGCTGCTTTGACACAGCATTCTGATTTGGCGCTGCATTAAAAAATACATCACCAAACGCAGACTGTTTTCCCGTTACGCCATGTCTGGTATTACTGCGAGGTAACGGGAAGATTCTTTAAATGGCTTTGTTGTTCAATTCGGTATTTTTCAATACTTCATCAAGGTGTAGCCAAGTTTCGATCACGGTGTCTGGGTTAAGAGACATGCTTTCGATGCCTTGGGCGACGAGCCAGTCGGCGAAGTCAGCGTGGTCGGATGGGCCTTGGCCACAGATGCCGACGTATTTGCCTTTTTCGCGACAAGCGGTGATTGCCATTTTTAGCAGTTTTTTGACTGCTGGGTTACGTTCGTCGAATTTGTCTGCGATCAATCCTGAGTCGCGGTCAAGCCCGAGTGTTAGCTGGGTCAAGTCGTTTGAACCGATTGAGAAGCCGTCGAAGAATTCTAGGAACTCGTCAGCCAGTAGGGCGTTAGATGGAAGTTCGCACATCATGATGACTTTCAGGCCGTTTTCGCCACGGGCCAAGCCTTGTTCTGCTAGCAGTTCGGTGACTTGTTGTGCTTCTTCCAAGGTACGAACAAATGGGATCATAATTTGTACGTTGGTTAAGCCCATGTCGTTACGAACGCGGCGGATGGCTTCACATTCTAGGGCGAAGCAATCGCGGAACGAGTCGTCGATGTAGCGCGCTGCGCCACGGAAGCCAAGCATTGGGTTTTCTTCATCTGGTTCAAACAATGGACCACCAACAAGGTTGTGGTATTCGTTTGATTTGAAGTCAGATAATCGCACGATGACTGGTTTTTGAGAGAAAGAGCACGCCAATGTTGCGACGCCTTCGACCAGTTTGTCGACGTAGAATTCCACTGGGCTTGAGTAGCCGGCGATGCGGTGGTTGATCTCTTCTTGCAACGCGGGCGTCATGTCTGCGTAGTTCAGCAAGGCTTTCGGGTGGATGCCGATCATGCGGTTGATGATGAATTCTAAGCGAGCCAAGCCAATGCCGGCGTTTGGTAGCATGGCAAAGTCGAAAGCGCGGTTTGGGTTGCCCACGTTCATCATGATTTTTACTGGCAGTTCAGGCATGTTGCCGACTTCAGAGGTGATGATGTCGAATGGCAATTCGCCTTGGTAAACAAAGCCCATGTCGCCTTGTGCGCAAGATACGGTGACGATTTGACCATCTTGCAATACGTCTGTTGCGTCGCCACAACCCACGACCGCTGGAATGCCTAGCTCACGAGCAATAATCGCCGCGTGACAAGTACGACCGCCACGGTTGGTGACAATCGCAGAAGCACGCTTCATGATAGGTTCCCAATCCGGATCGGTAATGTCGGTCACTAGAACGTCGCCCGGTTGGATGCGATCCATCTCGGTAATAGAAGACAAGACTTTTACAGCGCCTGTGCCGATTTTGTGACCAATGGCGCGGCCAGTGATCATCACCTGAGAGGTTTTCTTCAGGTTGTAACGTTCCATGCTTTGGGCATTGGCTTGGCTACGAACGGTTTCTGGACGCGCTTGAACAATGTAGATTTTGCCGTCGATGCCGTCTTTCGCCCACTCAATGTCCATTGGTCGCTTGTAGTGTTTTTCGATGATGCAGGCTTGGCGAGCAAGGTCTTGAACCTCGTCGTTTGTCAGTGCGAAACGGTTTTGGTCATCCAAAGCCACTGGGACGATTTTGACGAATTCGTCATCGCTTCCTGTTTCGGCGTATTCCATTTTTTGGGCTTTGCTTCCTAGACTCTTGCGAACCACCGCTGGGCGATTGGCAGCTAGTGTTGGCTTGTGAACATAGTATTCGTCTGGGTTAACTGTACCTTGTACGACCATTTCACCAAGCCCGTAAGCGGCGGTGATGAAAACTACTTCGTCAAAGCCTGATTCCGTGTCTAGGGTGAATAAGACGCCAGAAGCGCCAATGTCACTGCGTACCATTTTTTGAATGCCTGCGGATAAAGACACGCCTTGGTGTTCAAAACCTTGGTGAACGCGGTAAGAAATCGCACGGTCGTTAAAGAGAGACGCAAACACGCGTTTAATTGACGCCTTGATGTCTGCCAAGCCTTTCACGTTTAGGAAAGTTTCTTGCTGGCCCGCGAAAGAGGCATCTGGTAAATCTTCTGCCGTGGCAGAAGAGCGTACGGCAAAAGAGGTTTCCTCTGCGTTGTCGTCGCAAAGTGTTGCGAAAGCGTCTTTAATTTCTTGGTCGAATTCTGCTGAGAAAGAAGCGTCTTCAATCCATTGGCGAATTTTAACGCCTGTTTCAGCAAGGGCGTGAACATCGTCTACATCCAATGCGTCTAGTGCTTGATGGATTTTTTCGTCTAGGCCGCTTTCAGTAATGAAGCTTTGATAAGCATAGGAAGTGGTTGCGAAACCGTTTGGCACTTGAATGCCAAGGTCTGTCAGGTTAGAAATCATTTCACCTAAAGAGGCGTTTTTACCGCCAACTTCGCCGACATCTTCCATATGAAGATCTTTAAACCACTTAATAAACTTGCTCACAAGAGACTCCAGTTTTTATATAAATTAATGGTAGGAATAGTTCTTAGCCAGTTTTTCCTAGTATGTCAGGCACTTGTCAAAGCACTTGATCTGGGTTCATTGTATGTAGGTGAGTCGCTTTGAATAAAATCGATTATTCGATGTAGTTTTATTTCAATCGAAAAAACGAATGTCGTTAGATAACAACAAAATAGGTAAATATTGAATGAAAGTGTATTTTGTCTCTGATGGAACAGCGATTACCGCTGAGGTGTTTGGATCGGCCATGTTGTCGTTTTTTGATGTGGCGGTAGAGACAAAAAGTGTGCCTTTTTTGACTACCAAAGATCAGGCAGAAGGGTTGAAGCAGCAGATTAATTTGGAGCTGAACAGCGGTGTTGCTTTGCTGGTTTTTTATACGATTTCTGATGCGTCTATTCGTGACATTATTGAGTCATGCGATTGCCATTGTTACAACTTGTTCGGTGATTTATTGTCACCCATTGAGCAAGCTTTAGGCGTGAAAGCGCAGCCAACGGCACAGAAAGCCCACGGCATGAAAGAGGGTGTTTATGATGGACGGATAGACGCCATAAACTATGCGTTGGCGAACGATGACGGGGCATCGGTGAAGAATTTTGCTGAGGCGGATATTATCTTGTTGGGTGTGTCTCGCTCCGGTAAAACGCCAACCAGTTTATATTTAGCCATGCAGTACGGTATCAAGGCAGCAAACTACCCAATTACCGAAGATGATTTTTCCTCTCCGGGCTTGCCTAAAGTATTAAAAGACCACAAGAAAAAGCTCTTTGGATTAACTATAGATGCCATGCGGTTGCACGAAATTCGTACTGGCAGAATGGCCGCAAGTAAGTATGCTTCTGCTCGCCAATGCCGCTACGAATTGGAGGAAGTCGAGTCCTTATATCGCCAAGAACGCATTCCGTATTTGAATTCGACAAAACTGTCGGTGGAAGAAATTTCCACCAAAGTGATGGCGGAAATGAATTTGGTGCGTCACCGACAGTAAAAACGACCCATTAAGTGATCGAATAATTCGATGGGTTCACTGTTTTTGCACGAAAAACAGACAAAAAAAGCATAAAAATATTTCCCTTAGGCCAAAATGGCATTACAAATGTTGAATAATTGATCTGAAATACCCTGCATTTTCGTTTGTTTGTTGTGTTATTACAAAAAACACTGCAATAGACTGTGAAGATAATGTTAAGAGCGTCGCTAACTGGGAGAGTATTTAGTGAATATGCTCTATAATGACGATTAATTTAGCGCATTCGTGATTTAAACTGTGTGACAAACGAGCTCCGAGCGCTCTGAATACTGAGATGTTCATATTTCTATCTTATAAAAGGGATATCTTATTAAAAAAACCAAGGATAAAAATACATTGAGTAATAAAAAAGTTAACGATCCCCACAAGCAGCGAGAAGCGTCTAAATACGATAACCCCGTACCAAGCCGTGAATTCATTTTAGAGTTTCTTGCCACCCAGAATAAAAGCATGGGTCATCTAGAGTTATGCAAAGAGTTTTCGCTGACTGGCGAAGACGAAATTGAAGCCCTCCGTCGTCGTCTCATCGCTATGTGCCGAGACAATCAAATGACCAGCAACCAAAATGACGAATACTCGCCGATTTTAGAGAGTGACCTGATTGAAGGTTATGTCCAAGGCAATAAAGAAGGTCATGGTTTCTTGTTGCGTCAAAGCGATGACGATATTTTCCTATCTGCCCGTCAAATGCAGAACGTGATGGATGGCGACAAGGTAAAAGCCCGTCTTTCTGGTCGAAGTGTTAAAGGTCGCTTAGATGGCGTTGTGGTTGAAGTGCTAGAGCGTAAGCACACGCAACTTGTAGGCCGATATTATGAAGAAAGTCGCACGGCTTTCGTGACACCAGAAAACCCGCGTATCGCACAAGATATCTTGATCACTACAGAATCTGGTTTAACGCCGGCTCATGGTCAATATGTGTTGACGGAAATTGTTAGCTACGCTGAGCGCGGTAAACCAGCTCAGGGTTTAGTGAAGAAAATTCTTGGCGACTTTATGGCGCCGGGCGTTGAAATTGAAGTGGCGATGCACCGTTATGAAATTCCTAACGAGTGGCCTGCAGCGGTTGAAAAACAAGTTAAAAACTTCAGCACAGAAGTGGCAGAAGAAGACAAAGCGCATCGTGTTGATTTGCGTGATACTCCGTTTGTCACTATTGATGGCGAAGATGCGCGTGATTTTGATGACGCCGTATATTGTGAAAAAACACCGGGTGGCTGGAAACTGTTTGTTGCCATTGCCGATGTTTCTCATTATGTGAAAAAAGACACGGCGTTAGATGAAGAAGCCATTGTTCGTGGTAACTCGGTTTATTTCCCAGGTCGCGTTATTCCTATGTTGCCAGAAGTACTGTCGAACGGCTTGTGTTCATTGAACCCAGATGTTGACCGTTTGGCGATGGTTGCTGAGATCTCTTTGACATCCAAAGGCAAGATGCGTGGCTTTAAGTTTTATGAAGGCATTATCCGCTCTCATGCGCGCTTAACTTACAGCAAAGTCGCGAAAATGATCGCGGATGAGCCGGAAGAGCAAGGTATTGAGTTGCGTGAGCGTTACGCGTCTATCGTGTCACACATTGATGATTTAAACGGTTTGTATCACGTCCTTAAAGGTGCTCGTGATGAGCGCGGTGCGATGGAGTTCGATACCATCGAAACTCGTATGGTGTTCGACGAAAACTCTAAGATTGAGCACATTGTTCCTGTTGAGCGTAATGATGCCCATAAACTAATCGAAGAATGTATGTTGTGTGCCAATGTGGCTGCAGCAGAGTTGTTGATTAAAGCCGATTTGCCGGCTTTGTTCCGTGTTCACGAAGGGCCAAAAGACGACCGTTTGTTAACCTTGCGTACCTATCTTGGTTTGTTAGGTTTAGAACTGACGGGCGGCACTAAACCAACGCCGACGGATTACGCGGCACTTTCTGAAGCGATTAAAGACCGAGCGGATGCTCGTAGTATTCAGACTATGATGCTGCGTTCTATGTCTCAGGCGGTATATCAAGCGGATAATATGGGCCATTTCGGTTTGAATTATGACGCTTATACGCACTTCACGTCGCCAATTCGTCGTTACCCAGATTTGTTAGTTCATCGTGCGATTCGTTATTTGATTCGTGGCGAAGGTCGTCCGACTGTGCGTCAGGCGCATCGTGTGGCAGGTAGCCCAGAGCTGAAAGAACGCAAAATCTACGGTTACAACCACGCCGATATGGATGGTTTAGGGGATTCTTGTTCCGTGACCGAACGTCGTGCAGACGAAGCTACGCGTGATGTTGAAGCTTGGTTGAAATGCCAATACGTTGAGCAGCATTTGGGCGAACCCTTTGACGGTGTTGTGACCGCTGTGACCTCGTTTGGTTTGTTCGTTGAGCTACAAGGTTTATTCGTTGATGGCTTGGTACACATTTCTGGTCTTGGGCAGGATTACTTTGTTCATGATATGGAACATCAAGCGATTGTTGGCGAGCGCACAGGTCGAGTGTTCCGCCTTGGTGATACGTTAAAAGTTCGCGTGTCTAATGTGAACTTGGAGCAACGTAAGATTGATTTGAGCTTGGATGAGGGAAGTAGTCGTCCAGCACGCAAAAAAGTCGAACGTAGTGATAAAACCGAGCTTGAAATGCAATTGGCTCAGTTGTCACCGATTGAATTGGGTGGTCGCTCTAACCCCAAGTCTGCTGCAAAAGAAGAAGGCGATAAATCGAAAGACGCTAAGTCATCGAAAGAGGGCAAAGAGTCGGATGGTAAGGCGAAGAAAAAACGTCGTTCGCCAGCCTCTAAAGGCAAACGTATCAGACAGAAAAAGTTGGGTACGGTGTCGGCAAATGGTAAGTCTACGGTTGCAGCTAAAAAACCGAAAAAGCCTAAGAAGCCGAAAAAGAGCAATGCTAAGCCAAAAGCAAAAGATTGATCTGAAGCTCTGATTCGAGCTTTTTAGATGAATAACTTTCTAGATAAATTACTTTCTAGATGAATGAAAATGGGGGCCTAGGCCCCCAAATTAATAGAGTAGATAATGTCAGATTTAGAATGGATATACGGCATTCATGCCGTGGAAAACGCATTGACTCAACAGCCAGAACGCGTCAAAGAAGTGCGCTTTCAAGAAGGCCGTGACGACAAGAAAAACCAGCGACTAGTACAGCTTTGTAAAGCCAACAAAGTGCGCTACAGCGTGGTACCACGTAAAGAGTTGGATCAGCTTTTTACCAAGAACAAAGAGCGTGCAGTTCACCAAGGCGTTGTGGCTTATACCACAATGAACAAAGCAGGCAGTGAAGCTGACTTGCATACTTTGGTAGCGGGTTTAGATGAAACTCCATTGATTATTATTTTAGACGGTGTGACTGATCCGCATAATTTAGGCGCGTGCTTGCGTAGTGCCGATGCCGCTGGTGCTCATGCTGTTGTTATGCCGAAAGACAATTCAGCCCCCTTAAATGCAACGGTTAGCAAAGTGGCGTGCGGCGCAGCGGAAAGCATTCCTGTTTACGCGGTGACTAACCTAGCTCGCACCATGAAAAAGCTGCAAGACCAAGGTGTGTGGATTTTTGGTACAGCGGGTGAAGCAACGCAAACCATTTACGAGCAAGATTTATCTATTCCAACGGCGATTGTAATGGGGGCAGAAGGCGATGGCATGCGCCGTTTGACTCGTGAACAGTGTGATTACCTAGTGAAACTGCCTATGGCTGGTGTGGTTTCTAGTTTGAATGTGTCTGTAGCGACAGGTGTTTGTCTCTACGAAGCGGTGCGTCAACGCGCGGTGAAGGCCAAAGGTTAAAGGGGCAAAAAAGCCTTGTTTAAGCAATTTAGTATTCAGGCTCCATCGGCTGAAATCTCAGCCGAATTACAACAGAAAATCGACACGAAAACGAAACCGTTAGGCGCGTTAGGTGAGTTGGAAAATATTGCTTTTCAACTTGGCAAAATTCAGCAGTCGTTGTCGCCAGATGTGTCCAAACCCAAAATGATTATCTTTGCCGCCGACCATGGTGTGGTGGCACAAGGTATTAGTTTGTTCCCACAAGAAGTGACGCCACAAATGGTGATGAATTTCTTGATGGGCGGCGCAGCGGTCAGTGTTTTCTGTGATCAGCATAAGGTGCCATTGCGAATTGTGGATGTGGGCGTCAACGCAAAGTTAGAAGCGCATCCGCTATTAGGTGATCGTAAAGTGGCGTTTGCTTCTAAGGACTTCAGCCAGCAAGCAGCAATGACAGCTGAGCAGTTAGATAAAGCGATTCAAGCGGGTGTCGATGAGGCTAACCTTGCCATTGATGATGGCGTGAACCTGTTGATGTTTGGCGAAATGGGTATTGGCAATACTTGTGTGTCCTCTTGCATGATGACAGCGTTAATGGGTGTGAATGCTAACGACAGTGCTGGACGTGGTACGGGGTTGGATGTTGCTGGTGTATCCCACAAAGCAAAAATTATTGAGCTATCTTTAAAGCGTGCTGAACAAGAAACTGGCCAGATAATTTCTGACTGGAGTGCTCAAACACTTGCAGAGCAAATTGGCGGTTTTGAAATTCTCGCCATGGCGGGCGCTATGCTGCAATCGGCTCAGCGGCAAACGGCGTTTGTAGTGGATGGTTTTATCTGTTCTGTGGCTTTGTTATTTGCCCAGAAAGTCGCGCTTGATGTGCGTGAATATGCCATTTTTGCCCATCAGTCGAATGAAAAGGCCCATAAAATATTACTCGATCATTTGAATGCCGAGCCCATTTTGTCTTTGGATCTGCGTTTGGGTGAGGGGTCCGGTGCGATATTGGCTTACCCTTTGATTCAAAGTGCCTGTGTATTTTTGAAAAAAATGGCGAGTTTTGAAAGCGCTGGTGTAAGCGATTCTAAGTAGTCTTCTCTAAACTCTTTATTAGGTAATAATGAATATGAAAGGCGTGGTGATTGCTCCTTATTGGCAAGGCTTTAAACGCAGCTTGGTGACCTACACTCGGATCCCATTAAAAGTGGATTGGAGCGATGACGTAAAGCACACCCCAGCGGTGTGCTTTTTACCATGGATTGGTCTAGTGGTTGGTTTGTTGAGTGCTTGGCCTTTATGGTTTGACTGGTCGTCTTCCTTGCAAGCCTTGTTGATGTTGTTAACTGCAGTATTAATTACGGGTGGTTTTCATGAAGATGGTTTGATGGACAGTTGTGATGGCTTAGTGGGAGGTTGGGATAAAGAGCAACGTCTAACTATTATGAAGGACTCGCGTATTGGTAGTTATGCTGCCTTGTCTATTTGGTTTTCTATGTCGCTAAAATGGCTACTGCTGAATGAACTTCTACAAGCTATTCCCGATTCGTTTTTAGGCTTTATTTATACGCTAAGTGCTTGGTGTGTAGTGCATGTGATTGCACGCTTTATCCCTTTGCTATTAATGCATACGCTCAAGTATGTGAGCCTTGGGCAAAGTAAGGCTTCTAATATGATTGCTAAGCTGGGCCCAATTGAATGGTGTATTGCGTTGGTACCTTGTTTATTGATTGGCGTATTGGCTTTCAACTTATTGTATTTGGTTTTTACCCTTGTTTTGTCGGTTATTTTGGTCTTTTTGATTCGCCATTATTTACGCAAAAAAATTGATGGTTTTAATGGTGATACGTTAGGAGCAAGCGAGCAACTGGGTGAGATTTTGGTTATTTTTTGTCTGCTGGTTTCTTATTCGTGAAGCTGTATTTGATTCGTCATCCAAGGCCTGAGGTTGAGAAAGGCCTTTGCTATGGTGATATGGATGTGCCGCTTGCCGATGGATGGGAAAAGGGGGCAAAGGCGCTGAAAAATGCTTTATCAATTGATTTCGATGGTGAAGCCAACGTATGTTTTCACAGCCCATTAACTCGCGCTGCCCAATTGGCTGAGCATATTTCTGATGGGCGCTCTCATGTTGCTTCTGCTTTGAAGGAGCTGGATTTTGGTGATTGGGAAGGACGCCGCTGGCAGGATATTCCAAAGCAAGAAATAGACTTGTGGGCTGAGGATATTGTCCATGCCTCACCTTATCGTGGTGAGTCATTGCAGGTTGTCGCAGATCGTGTGTGGCAATGGTGGCTTTCTGTGAAAGATGCGCCGATGGAAAATTGTGTGTTGGTTGCTCATTCTGGTGTTATCAAGGTGTTTGTCAGCATGCTTTGCCAATGGCCTTTGGATCAATGCCACCGAATTGATGTCGGCTTTAGCAGTGTGACAGAGCTCTCTGTACAGGGAGATTTTGTCATGTTGAAGCGGTTGGGTGCGGGTGATTGGGTTTCTGTTTAGGCTAATCGAGTAAATAAATAATGTTGCTATATTTTTTGGGGATGTTTGGTATTGCTGCGTTTGCAGTAACAGGGGTTATTTCATCCGGTAAAAAAGACATGGATCTGTTTAGTGTCGTGTTTCTTGGTATGGTGACTTCCTTAGGTGGTGGCACGATTAGAGATACCGTTTTATCTGTTGAAACGGTTTACTGGGTCGAGGATACATCTTATTTATGGGTGGCATTTTTGTCATCGGCATTGGCTTTTTTTACGGTTAGGTTTATTGAAGATAGGCAGACAGTGTTTCATTATGCTGATTCTTTTGGTCTGGCCTTGTTTACTGTTGTGGCAACAGAAAAAGTTTTAGATTTAGGTTTCTCGCCCACCATCGCGATTACTATGGGGATTATTACGGGTGTAGCTGGTGGCATTATTCGTGATGTATTAAGTCATCGCCCTCCCTTAGTGTTGGGGCGAGAGTTTTATGCGACACCTGCGTTTTTGGGCGCTTTGTTATTGGTGCTACTTGAAAAAAACGTGCCGACCCATGAGTTTAACTCGATTTACGCGGTGTCTTTAGTCTTTATACTAAGGGTGTTCGCGATACATAAAGATTTGTATTACCCAAGTTGGCTGTTGTACAAAAAAAGGTAGTACGGAACAAAATAGCGTGAAAAAAATAGTATAAAAAAAGAGATAAATTATGACGGATCTTTCCCTAGGTAAAAAAAGCCTAGAACAAAAAGACGAACTGGCCGAGAAGAATGAAGCTCGCTTATTGAAGAAAAAGGCAGTGGTCGATCAGCGCATCGCAGCGGCAACGGAAGAGCGTGGTGTGACCATTTTGCTAACGGGTAATGGTAAAGGCAAAAGTTCTAGTGCGTTTGGTACCATGGCGCGTGCTTTAGGGCATGGCCAAAAAAGTGCGGTTATTCAGTTTATAAAAGGCCGTAAAGCAACGGGTGAGCAGCTGTTCTTTGGCTCCCATCCTTTGGTTGATTTTCATGTAATGGGTCATGGTTTTACATGGGAAACACGTAACCCTGAGTTGGAAAAAGAAGCCGCAGAGCAAGCATGGGAACTGGCTAAAAGTGTGTTGGCTGATTCTAGCGTGCATTTTGTTTTGCTAGATGAAATTACTTATATGTATAAGTATGGCTATTTAAACGAAGACGATTTGATCGCTGCTTTGGCTGCTCGTCCTGCTCACCAAAATGTGATGATGACAGGCCGAACTGCGCCACGAGTATTGTTAGATAGCGTTGATACACACAGTAAAATTGGCAACGAGCGGCATGCTTTTGCGAATGGTGTTAAAGCTCAAATAGGTATCGAATGGTAGCTCGCATTGCGAGCTGCTTTTTTCTTTTTCCATCTTCCTTCCGTTTCCTTCAGTGCTTTATTTTATTCTCAGGTATTAGTTTTAAAAAATAAATGAGATTAATTCTCAATATAGTTGGATTTATTTTACTTCTTTTACGATAATGATTCTCATTAGGTTTTAATGTGTATCATAACAAATCGTGGAGAAGACAATGCAGGATTGGGAGCGTTTAACTAGACAGGCAAATCGAGCGTATTCAAACAATGCTTTTACTGATGCTGTCGATCTGAATCGGCAAGCTTTGTGCGAAGCAGAGCGTTCGTTTGATGAAGACTTTTTTCGGGATGCTGAGTCTGCCGTGGCTGCGGCGGCTGTTAGCTTTCTTAATATTGCCGAGTCATACACTGCGCTGGGTGATTTTATTTCGGCAAATACGCAATTTGAACGCGCTGTCCATTTTTTACAAACTGTTATATCTCGTCCAGATATGAACAATGAGCAACGCAGCTTGATCATGCGCACTGCTACTCATATTCGCTTTGAATGGGATCTTTTTACGCAGTCTTATCAAAAAGATGTGTCGGCGCAAAGCAAGACGTTGGTGCAGGCTTTATCCAGCGCGATTACAGCGCCAAATGCTTACGTATGCCATTAGCTATTAAACTGCAATTATTAGCGAGCATGATGCTGAGTTCCTATTTGCAGGCAAGTTCAGGTCAAGTCGATTCTGCATGGGGAGTTAACGGGCTACTTCACCTTCTTGCGGTTGGTTCTGGTCTTTTTGCTATTGTTGGAAGCCTTGTTTATAAGCAGTGGATTCGTCATCGAAAAACACGACAGCAAGAGGAGGGCGAACATCATGATGCATAATCTGATGAAGATCTTGGATAAAGTGATATCTTTTAAAGTCGCAAAAGCGTCTTGTGAACAATTAAATAGCGAATAGCATTATATAGGTGTGATTATGTTCCACTTAATAAAAGTGCAGGGGGAAAGTATGGCCCCGCATTTACACGATGGCGATTTTGTTTGCATCAGCCGATGGTATCGCAAGTTGAGTGCTGGTCATATTGTGGTTGTGGACCATGCTTTCTATGGTTTGATTATTAAAAAAATCCTGCATATTGCACCCGATGGTCAGCTCTGGCTTGGTGGTGAAGCAAACAAAAGCCTGCAATCCGAACGCATTGGTTGGGTATCACCTAGGCGCGTCATTGGAAAAGTTATCAGTCAGATATGTGCATCATAAAAGGTGTACAGAAATCTAGACGGTTTCCTAAAAGCTGATAAAACGGTTTACGAGTCTGATGTTGGTCTAGAGCATTTTTTTCTCTAGAATCCACGCATATCAACCTTAATCATTTATTCAGTGAGAAAACCATGTCAACTGCCGAGCTACCAACAGTGAAAAAACACACACGCCTTGAAGATGTCCAAGCTGTGATTCTTGGTACCTTAATTATTGCGTTAGGTGTGAACCTTTATACTCATGCTGGCCTGTTAACCGGAGGGTCTGCTGGGTTGGCTTTTCTAATGAAGTATGCGACGCCTTTGACTTTTGGTCAGGCATTTTTCTTAATCAACCTGCCATTTTATGTTTTAGCGATTATACATTTTGGTTGGGAATTCACTATTAAGACTTTTCTTTCTGTATTTTGCTTGTCGGTCTTTGCTGATGTGACTCCGATGTTAGTCAACTTCAATGAAGTTAATCCGTTGTATGCCAGTATTGCTGGTGGTTTTTTGATGGGCGTGGGTTTTTTAATGTTATTTCGTCATAACGCTAGTCTGGGCGGACTTAATATTCTGGCACGCTATTTGGCTGAAAAATATGGAATCTCCATGGGGAAATTCCAGATGGCAGTTGATTGTATGATTGTACTACTGTCTGTGTTTGTTGTTGATTACACGTTAATTCTTATCTCGGTTGTTGGTGCTGTTGCATTAAATATGATTATTGCAGTAAACCATAAGCCTGGCCGCTACATGGGTAATGTGTAGTTATAGCTAACCGCACGCGAGAAAAAATATTAAAAAGGCGACTTAGGTCGTCTTTTTTTCTGTCTTGATGTTGAACTCGTAGGTAGGCGTTTCCTAACAGAGCTACGCTCAGGTATTATTACCTCAACCAAAAGTGCGAGGAAAAGCGTTTGGAATTACTTAAAGTAGACAACCTTAATCCCTATCTGGATGATCTAATTGAGCTCTTGTGTGATGCGGTGGATTCAGGTGCGCCAATTGGTTTTTTACCACCAATGAGCGAATCCGAAGCAAAAGCGTATTGGCAGATCGTAAACGATGATCTACAGGCCAATGCTCGACAAGTTTTGTTGGTTCGTGAAGACGACAAAGTTGTTGGAAGTGTGCAGATCGCTATGTCTCCAAAAGCGAACGCGTTGCATCGTTGTGATGTCGAAAAGCTGATGGTTCATACGCAAGCACGAGAGCACGGTTTAGGAAGTACCCTTATGCAAGGGGTAGAGCGTGTCGCCGCAGCGATGCAAAGGCAACTGTTGATACTGGAAGTGAGAAGCGATGATATTGCTCACGACATGTATGTCAATATGGGCTATATTCCGTTTGGCGAAGTTCCTGGTTACACGCGCAGTGCAAGCGGTATGCTGCACAATGCCACATTTTTCTACAAAGAAATTGAAACCACTCACGAAGTATTCTCTTAATTTAAACAAAGCCATAGGCGACTCCCTTGAGACTTGATTTTTATATATCCCATGTGACTGAATTGGCACGTAAAGCAGCAAAAATAGCGGCATCTAAAGGCCGTGTTACGGTTAATGGAGAGGTGGTTAAGAAAGCCAACTACACCGTGCAAGAAGGGGATAAGGTTTGCCTAGATGACACCCTTTTAGCGTGGCCATCTGAAGGGTATTATTTGATGTATAAACCTGCAGGCTACGTCTGCGCAACTCAAGACCCTGATCATCCTACCGTATTGGATTTACTGCCTTCACATTTAGGGCAAGAGCTAAAAATTGTGGGCCGCTTGGATAAAGACACCACAGGTTTATTGCTATTAACCACTGATGGACAATGGCTGCATCGTATTACGTCACCACGTAATGCTTGTAATAAACGCTACCGTATAATGTTGGCAGACCCTATTAACGATAGTGATTTGAAGCAGTTGGAGGAAGGGGTTATGTTGAATGGCGAGGCACAACCAACCTTACCCGCTACTGCTGAGCGAATTAGCGAGTGTGATATTTATTTAACGATTCAAGAAGGTAAATATCACCAAGTAAAAAGAATGTTAGCGGCAGTTGGCAATAAAGTAGAAGAACTTCACCGCGATCAAATAGGCCCACTTTCGTTGGATGCCGACCTAGAGGCAGGTGAATTCCGTCAATTGACTGATGCAGAAGTAGCTTACTTTTAATAAGAGATTGAAGAATGAAAGAATTATCGATGGAAGAACGCGTTCAGTTGTTAATCGCCCCAGATAGCGAGCGTTTGGCGTATTTTATTGAACAAGCAAAAGCGACGGAATTGGTTTGGAGCCTAAGCAACGAAGAAGGCTTCGTCATGGTTGAAACTGACGATGGTGATTGCGTAATGGTTTGGCCTGATGCGGAATTTGCCAGCCAGTGGGCGATTGAAGATTGGGATGACTGTGAACCTGTTTCAGTTTCCCTAGAGACGTTTAAGGGTGAGTGGTTACCAAGCCTTGCATTAGACAATATTACCGTTGCCGTTTTTCCAAACATTGAAGACGAAGGTAAGTTATCGACAGCGCAAGAGTTAACGGATTTACTGGCTTAATATAAAAAAATAACCCCTCCCTAATCCTCCCCTTCAAAGACACAAGGTGAGGTAAGGAAATTAGCTTGCTTCTCTCCCTCCCAAGGGGGAGGTTGGGAGAGTTTATGTCTTGCTTCAGTGCTGTTCGCAAAAAATACAAATAAGGACTCAACTCCCCCATGAGCAAACGTCAAAATCACCGTGAAGAAGTCTTTGTCAAAATCTTAGAAGCCGCTGAAATGGAGTTCGGGCTTAAAGGTTACAGCGGCGCTAGCTTGCAGCACATTGCTGAGCGGGCAGGCTTGCCTAAACCCAATATCATTTATTATTTTCAGTCTAAAGCCAATTTGTATAAGCAAGTACTTGATCAAACATTGATGGGGTGGAACGACCTATTTGATCGTGCCACTTTGGACGATGATCCTGCTGTGGTACTAGACAGTTTTATACGAGTAAAACTAAAACAAAGCTTTGATAACCCTGGCACGTCGCGACTATTTGCGATGGAAGTTATTGGTGGTGCATTGCATATCGGTGACTATCTTAAAGAAGAGCTTAGACCTTGGTTTAAATCGCGTGCTGAACTGCTACAAGGTTGGATGGATGCGGGCAAGATGCGCCAATGTGATCCTGCTAGTGTTATCTACATGATTTGGTCAACGACGCAGCATTATGCCGACTTTGAGGCGCAGGTTTTGGCGCTGAGTGGCATAGAATCATTGGGAGATGAAGATCTACACCGCATTGGTGATACCGTTAGCGGTATTATTCTAGCTGGTTGTGGTCTTACTTTACCGGCTGCAAGCTAAGCGCTATTACTTCTCATCTTCTCTTAGTTGATGAATGTGTTGTACCAAAGCCCGTAATTTTGCGGGCTTTGCTGGTTTTGCCATGTAGGTAATATTGTGTTGTTTACATTGTTCAACCAGTTCCGGATCGCGCAGAGCGGTAATCAAAACCGCAGGTATGGGTTTTCCTGCTCGGTTTCTGAGTTCTTTGATTAGGGACAAACCATCTTTATTATCATCAAGGTGATAATCTACTAACAGCAATTCTGCTTCACCTTCACCTTCAGCTTCTAGCGCATCTTGGAAACGATTAAAGGTCCTACAATCACACTGCCAATGGGTGAGGAGGGTGTTCATTGCCGTTAGATTGTTCTTTTCATCGTCGATACACCAAACATAACAATGTGCCAGCTTTTCTGGCTCCGTACTTGCAGTTTGTGGTGTTGCGAGGCCGACAATATCATTACTTTTAGCTAAAGGAATACCAATGCTGAAGCAGCTTCCGCGTCCCGGAGTGGAATGTATTTTCGTCGCCAAGCCCAATTGCTTTTGCATACGACGTACCAGTCCAAGCCCTAATCCCATACCCGGTTCTTGGGTGTTTTCCCAACGGTAGAAATCATCAAATATCTTCTTTTGCTCGGAAGCGGGAATGCCGACGCCAGTGTCCCAGACTTGTAGATATACTGCACTGCCTTTGGGGCGAACACTTAAGAGTACTCGGCCGTGTTGTGTGTATTTTACGGCGTTAGAGACAAAGTTTTGGATAATACGACGTAAATAGATTGGGTCTGTATGAACTCTGAATGGGCGCAAATGTGTGGTTAGTTTTAGGTTTTTACTTTCGGCAATTACACCGAATTCGGCTATGATAGGCGCTAAAATATCCTGTAAACAACAGTCGATTAACTTGGGTTGAATTGCGCCTTGGTCCAGTCGAGCGATTTCCAATAGAGTTGAAATCAAGGCTTCTGTGGACTCTAAGGAGTCGGATAATTTACCAATGACTTGGTTGGTATCATTTGGTAGCTGGGTGGACTGTAAAATCCCCATGTAAAGCTTAGCCGCGTTTAATGGCTGTAGGATATCGTGGCTAGCAAGTGCAAGAAACTCGGTTTTTGAGGCGTTGGCTTTTTCGGCTTCGGCTTTGGCACTAATTAGTGCTTTTTCAGCTTGATTACGGCGCTCAATTTCTTGCATTAACTCATTGTTGACGCCTTGAACTTCTTCTGTACGAGCTTCAACGCGTTTTTCTAAATCTATGTTGGCTTCTTTGAGCGCTTGCTGACTTTCAATATGCTCGGTGACGTCGGTAAAACTGGTGACAAAGCCACCGTCAGGGAGTGGATTGCCCACCATTTCGATAACGCGACCACTGCCACGACGACGTAAAAAGCGGTGCGTTGTGCCTTTCCTTAGATGTTCTAATCGCTTATTAACGAGCTCTTCTATTTCGCCAACGCCACACTCTCCACGTTCGGCATTAAAGCGAATCAATTCTTCAACAGGCAATCCGACGGTCAGCATGCCTTCTGGGTATGGGTAGAGCGATAGATAAGTCTTGTTCCAAGCGACTATTCGTAGTTCTTTATCGACGACGCTGATGCCTTGGTCTAAATTGTCCATGGAAACAAATAAGAGGTTTTGGCTGAACTGAATGGCTTGGGTTGTTTCATCCAGGTAGGTTACCATTTCTTCTACTTTGATTTGTTTATCAACTAGGATGGAATTGATAATGGTGCGTGCCGAAGAGCCTCCTAAGACACCACCTAAAATACGTTCACAGTAATCAACAAAAAGTCGATTTGGTGATGCATTATTTTGCAGTGTTTGGCTGTAATCTTGTTCAAAACTGGATAGGACTTGTTGGCATTTTTGCTTTCCTAAAAAAGTTTCTAACAAAACAAAAAAATCACTGTTAGTCGCTTTGCTTTTAGGTTTAAAGAAGCCTTTTTCTAGTTCGGTTGTTGGGCTGACAAAAGCTGTTGCTTGAATGCGGTCAATTAGGCGCTCTGTGGATAATAAAGAACCGGTGATATAGCCAAAAATATTAGCGAGTAGGCTGATAAAAGCTCCGTAGCTGATAAGTTCAGAGCGTGATTGCGCACTGTAGAGAGTCCAATCCATGTTGCCTGTTAGTGGCAGCATCATTAGTAACATCCAGGATAGAAACCCCAATGTTAGGCCCGCATAAACGCCATGGGCGTGAGCGCGTTTCCAATATAGACCGCCAAGCACCGCGGGCATAAGTTGTAAAACTAGCGAAAAGGCCAGTATACCAGTGCTCGCTAATGACTCTGCATTGGCCATGTTCTGATAATACAAAAAAGATAGCGCTAAAATTCCTATCATCGCCAAGCGACGGATCATTAATATACGGCGCCGATAAAGTGGTAGCGCTTGTTGCTGAGCGCTGGCACGCGCCAGCATTAGAGGCAAAATTACATCATTACTGATCATTATACTTAGAGCGAAGGTGGCAATAATGATCATCGCGGTGGTGGCTGACATTCCGCCCAGAAAAATCAACATCTGCAGCGGTAAGTTGTCTGAGACTAGTGCAAACTGAATAACGTAAGTGTCTGGATTAATGTCGGCAGAAAAAAGGCTTTGTCCGGCAATGGCGATGGGGGGAATAATAGCGGCAAAAATTAATAGATAAAGAGGAAAGAGCCAGCGTGCTGTATTGGATTGTTTATCATTTTGATGATCAACCACGGTGACATGGAATTGACGCGGTAAACAGATAACGGCAGCAGCAGACATGAAGGTTTGCATTAGAAACGGAAACGACAAAAATTGCTCTGGGTGCCACACAGTAAAGTCGACATTCTGACTCATTTCATCGAGTGAAAGTTCTTGTGTCATTAATATGGCGACTAAACCAACCGCAACAATGGCAATGAGCTTGAATAATGATTCTGTTCCTATGGCGAGCATCATACCTGAACGATATTCCGTCACTTCAACTTTACGTGTACCAAATAACATCGCAAAGATACCAATTAATATCGTCGCGAACAAAACGACAAATCCCGTAGAGGATTCGTCTTGGTTAACAAATAGAGCAAAATTTGAACCGATGGCTTTTAGTTGCAAGGCAATATAAGGAATTACAGCAAGCATACTGATTAATATGACTAAAGGGGCCGTCATTGGGCGTTTGCCATATCGAGAAGAGATAAAATCTGCGATTGAAGTAATGTTTTGCTTGCGGCTTACAGTGATCATTTTTCGCAGCATCGGGAAAGCAAGCAAATATAAGAGAATTGGTCCTAGCAAAATGGGCAGGTAACTCCAGCCAGAGCGAGAGGCCTCACCAATCGATCCATAGAATGTCCATGCCGTACAATAAATAGCTAGAGAAAGGCTGTAGACCAAGGGGTGGCGAGTCAGCTTTTTGGCCGTTGGACTTTCTTTATCGCCCCAAATAGCGATCCAGAACAGACCTAAAACATAAAGGATAGCTAACAGAACCCAGAAAACAGTCATTTAATTCGATACCTGAATATAGGCTGAGAGATTATTGTTGTATGAATTAAATGTAACACAGCTTCTTAAAGAATCCTCTACGACTAAGGTAGCGTAATGTATGGGAGCATTGTTTCCGATCTAGAAATACTGCTTTTACTACAACAAGCTCTTTTGAAATGCTGACTAATGCTAGAATCAATATCAAGAAATTAACGATATATACCTACAAGGTTTGGAGTAAAAATGAGCACACTTCCTTCATATAAGAACATCAAGGCGTTTCATGCTCACCTTTATTACAATGATGAAGCGGGCGTTGAAATCGCTAAACAGGTAGCAGAGCAAGCAGACGAATTATTTGAAATTCGTATTGGACGTTTTCATCTGAAACCGGTCGGCCCACATCCTGTATGGAGTTGTCAGCTTTCATTCACAGCTGAGACTTTTGGTAAGATAATTCCATGGTTAATGCTTAATCGCCAATCACTGGATGTTTTTGTGCACCCTATTACTGGGGATGAGTATGTGGATCATACGCAGGGTATTAGCTGGCTAGGAAACGCTTATGAGCTTGATATCTCTCAATTTACTTCCTCTAGACAGTAGTGTTTTTAAAATAGTTAATGAGTGGGTAGGGGCTGGAAAGTATGAAAATTCGAAAGGCTCAGTTACAAGATGCTAAGGCGATAGCCGATATCGCTTCGGCTTTGGGTTATCAAAGTAGCAGTTCAGAAACCTTAGCCGTAAAACGTCTTAATCGATTGATAAACTCCTGTAATGACCAAGTTTGGGTGGCGGAGTTGAATGGCCAGTTAATTGGCTGGCTCCATGCCCAGCACGCTTTTCGAGTGGCTTCGACAGATTTTATTGAAATTCTTGGTTTGTCTGTATCTGATCAAGCACGGCGAAAAGGTGTAGGGCGCTCTTTGGTAGAAATGGCGAAAGAGTGGGCGACAGATGAGCAGGTTTGTTTACGAGTTCGCACTAATGATATCCGTGAAGGTGCAAAAACTTTTTATTCTGCATTAGGTTTCTCTAGCGCAAAAACGCAATCAGTTTTTCAAATCGAGCACTTTGTATAATCACTCAACTAGCTTTGCATACCTGAAAAAGAGCTCAAATATTGTTTTAAAATTGATCAATATGATTTTTTTTTGATTTTTTTTCTAATTATTGGGTAAACATCCCTTTAAAAATCGTCGAACGTACCAAACTTCTACGCTTATACGGTAGTTATTGCGTTTATGGGACGTTATCATAATGTCAGCAACTATTGTTTGGGTTCGTGTTGTGGCGGTGTAACGCTTATTGTTGAAATGTAAGGTTTGCTTGTATCAAGCTCTCGTTCCCTCATTATTAATTATTTACTCATTAGGAGAATACAATGCAAATCACAGAAAACGCCGTTGTTAGCATGCACTACACACTAACTGATGAACAAGGCCAAGAGCTTGATTCTTCTGTAGGTCAAGACCCTTTAGTATTTCTAAGTGGCGCGCAAAATATCATTGATGGTCTAGACAAAGCCCTTCAAGGTAAAGCAGCTGGTGATAAACTTGCTGTGTCTGTTGCACCTGAAGGTGGTTACGGTGCAGTTCATCAAGAGTTGATCCAAAAAGTACCAACTGAAAATTTCCAAGGCGTTGATGAAATCCAAGTTGGTATGCAATTCATGGCTCAGACTCCTGGTGGTCAACAGCCAGTAACTGTTATCGCAGTTGAAGAAGATGGCGTTATGCTAGATGGTAACCATCCTTTAGCAGGCAAAACATTGAGCTTTGATGTAGAGATCATCGATGTACGTGCTGCTTCTGAAGAAGAGCTAGAGCACGGACATGTCCACGGTGAAGGCGGTCATCAGCACTAAGCCTATTTCTTAGAAATAGCAGAATATAAAGTAAGCGGCTTCTGACTGTTATAATGACAAGCAGAAGCCGTTTTTTTATGTGTTAGAAATGGTAGGGAAGGCTTTATCATCATATAAATTCTTCCTTACCCCTATTAAAGTAATCCGTTTGATTGATGTGCTCGTACAGGATAAATATAAAATTAATTTATATTACGTGACTTAAGGAGTGGGATCGCAAATGAAGAAGGCTAAGTTTCCTATAGTAGTATTGTTTAGTTTTCTTTTGAGCGCCTGTTCATCATCTTTTGTGTACAACAATATTGATTGGCTGCTTTATTGGTATGTCGACGACTATATAGATTTATCGGCGGATCAAGAGTCTGCGTTGGACGAGCGTATTGCTTCATGGCAAAGCTGGCATCGTTCTACAGAACTTGAAAGGTATCAAATTCAGCTCAAAAGCCTGAGAGCTAAGTTAAATTCTGGGATTCTCACTGGGGAGCAATGGCTGAGTGAATTCGATGAAGCACAGCAACACCTGAATCGCTTTCGAACGAAAATTGCGCCAGAGCTGGCAGCTATTGCGCAAAAATTATCTACCGAGCAGGTAGAAGGCTTACTAACTTCATGGCATAAGAAAATACAAGAACGCCAGTCTGAATTTGAAAAGCGAACAGAGAAGGAGCGGTTAACTCGTCGAGAGAAGCGTTTAACTGAGTTCGTTGAAGATAATGTAGGTAAGCTAAGCCAGCAACAGAATAATGTTATCAAGCAGTATGCACCGACATTTATCTCAATATCTAGTGAGCAAATGGCCTATCAAACTCGCTTACAAGATGTGGTAAGAGACATTTTTGCGAATCCAGATAGTCTAGAGTTTAAGCAGCAACTTACCCAAGTTATTCGCAACCCAGACCAGTTCAAAACCACTTCATATCAAGAAAAGTTAGATCATAACGTACGTTTGTATGCTCACATGTTGGCAGAGCTCAACCGCACTTTTACCCAAAAACAAAAATTAAAGCTCGATGCTAAGCTTGAAGAGTGGATTAATTTAACTGAGGATTTGATTTCAGATTAATTATATAACGGATAAATAACAATGGCAGATGCCTTTATCAAATTGAAGCAGGACATTCTTGGCTGTCAGTACTGTGCCGATGTTTTGCCTTATCCCCCGAAGCCTATTCTGCAAATTCACCCAAACGCTAAGCTATTAATTGCCGGGCAAGCGCCAGGTCAAAAGACCCATGATATTGGTCGTCCCTTTGATGATTTAAGTGGAGACCGCTTGCGTGATTGGCTTGGATTGTCAGTAGATGAGTTTTACGATGAACAGCAAGTGGCTATTGTTCCCATGGGTTTTTGCTTTCCTGGGAATAGCTTTCATAAAAATGGGCCATCAGCTGGGAGAAAGTCCGGTGATTTACCACCACTCCCTGAATGCGCTATTAAATGGCGAGAGGCTGTACTTAGTCAGCTGAAGCATATTGAATTAACTATTGTGCTGGGAGCTTATGCGCAAACGTATCATTTAGGTAAGTCAGGAAACGTGACGGAGCAGGTGAGGCAGTGGCAGTATTGGATGGAGCAAGGTAAATTAGTATTACCTCACCCAAGCCCAAGGAATAACCGCTGGCTCAAGCAAAACCCTTGGTTTGAAGCAGAAGTTATGCCTGAGCTAAAATCGCGGGTTAACTGTTTACGTCAGTCATCCTCGTCATGAGGTAATGTTCTATGCCATCTTCCATATAGGGATCGGACACAGTAATAAAACCGTGGGATTGGTAGAAGCGCTCAAGGTGAGACTGCGCCCCAATTTTAATCGGGCTGTCTGGCCAAAGTTTCAGAGTGGCTTTAATCGCATTTGTCATTAGTACGTGGCCAATTTTATCTTTACGGCTTTCTTGTGCGACAACGACTCGTCCTATGCTGGTGTAGCCTGAGTAAGAAACGTCTTTTGCTAGCAGTCGAGCATATGCGACGATTTGATTGTCTTTTAGGGCGTAAATATGTCGGGTATCTGGCAGGGTATCGACATCATCCAAATCCGGAAAAACACAATTTTGTTCGACAACAAAGACGTCACTACGAAGCTTGAGAATAGCGTATAAGGTGTGAGTGGTTAGCTCATTAAACGCTTGGCAATGCCAGATCATATTGTTTCCTATGTTTTATTAATGGAAAAATTCAATTGGCTTATGTACTAAGCAAAGCGCTTTTCAAGGTATCGAATGATCTCAGCTGATTCGTACAGCCATTCGACTTTGCCTTCTTCTTCTATGCGTAGGCAGGGAACTTTTACCTTTCCTCCACCTTGCAATAAGGCTTCACGATGCGGTGATCCTTCTTGGGCATTGCGTTTTTCAATAGGAAGGTTCAGCTTGTAGATAGCTCGACGTGTTTTAATGCAGAATGGACAAGCAAAAAACTGATAAAGCGCTAAATTAGCAGCCTGAGCATTTACTTGCTGCTGTTCTTCTAGTGATCGCTTGAGCTTTTTTCCTCGTGTTAAAACATCCAGTGTTGCAATGATAAGGCCCAGTAAATTACGGATAAGTTTGATAAATAGTTTCATGCTGCTTCTTGCCCTGTTGAAAATCGCAATATTCTAACGCTAAAGTGCATAATGTTTAAGCGATAGTCGAATGAGAAGCAAATTGTCTTAATCAAATAGCATTTCGGCATACTAGTGTGTGGAAGCAAAAGGGAAGTGTTTATTCAAGAAGAAAAGGAGATATAAAGAGAGGTGTGAGCAGGGGAAGCGCTTAATGTTTTTATTCTAGCGCCATTTCCTGTTCAAAAAGTCTGTTGGAGTAAGCCAAAGTATCTACTTATGAAAGTGGATGCTTCTCCAAAATAGTTCGACTCTTTGTTTTATTAAGCGTGCTGAGCAGAAGATGAAACGAATGTCGTTTTCAATTTTAGTACTGCTTTTTTAACCGCTTGAACTGCAGATGAAAAACCAGCAACGATGTATTCAGCGCGTTCAGCACGAGCAATAGCTTCGTATTTTTCAGCGTCAGTTAAATAAGAAGTGTTAACGTTTTGTAGAAGGTCTGCAATAGTTTGAGTGTTTTTCATGATGTAATCCTTATCAGTTCGTTGTTTAAATTAGGGCCAAAACAAACTTCGTTTTGATGCTTATATAGTAGAAACTCTGTGTAAATAAGACAAACGATAAAAAATACAGCCATAGGTGAAAAAAACTAATCAATGAGTGTTGTGCTTTCTGTCAGCCTATTCACAGAGGAAGTTAGGGCTGCTATGTTGGTTAGCTATACCTTTGACTAAGATAATGTGTGATTAATAAAGACAGTGAATAGCTTTTAATATGGAGATAAAGTGATGGCACCTAGATTAGATTTAGCGTTTGCTCGCTCCCAATTCCCAGCTTTTAACGAACCTTCTTTAGCGGGTCAGGCCTTTTTTGATAATGCTGGTGGGTCTTATGCTTGTCAGGCGGTGATTGATCATTTAGATCAATATTATCGAGAGACGAAACTACAACCTTATCATCTTCATCCTGCGGCACAAAAAGCGGGAGCTCAGATGGACCTAACGTATGAACGCTTAGCTTCTTATTTGAATGTAGATACTAGTGAAGTGCACCTTGGTCCTTCGACGTCTCAGAATACTTATGTTTTGGCACAAGCCTTCGGCAAGATCTTAGAAGCTGGCGATGAGATCATAGTCACTAATCAAGACCATGAAGCAAATATTGGTGTTTGGCGTGCGCTGGAATCGCGTGGGGTCGTGATTAAAGAATGGCAAGTGAATGCAAAGACAGGGTCGTTAGATATAAAGGATTTAGAAGCACTCTTAACTGAGCGAACCAAGCTTTTAGCCTTTACTCATTGCTCAAATATTGTGGCAGAAATTAATCCAGTAGCGGATATTTGCGCACGAGCGAAAGCAGCGGGTGTGGCAACTGTGGTGGATGGTGTGTCCTTTGCGGGCCATGGCTTGCCAGATGTGGGTTCTCTTGGCGCTGACATTTACTTGTTCTCGCTTTATAAAGCCTACGGAACACATCTTGGTGTCATGGTTATTCGCGATGCTATGGCGGATGAATTGGGCAATCAAGCGCATTATTTTAACAAAGCTTATCGTCAAAAATGGTTTGTGCCAGCTGGGCCTGATCATGCTCAAGTGGCAGCGAGCCGTGGAGTATTGGATTATTTTGATGCCTTGCACGATCATCACTTTGATGCGACGGATTCTGTTACCGAAAAAGCCCAACGTGTGCGAAATTTGTTGCATGATGCCGAGCAAGTCTTATTGGCTAGGTTGCTTAATTTTGTTGACCAACATCCCAAATTGACCTTACTTGGAACGGCCGATCCTGCCAATAAAGCGGCAACAGTATCTATTATTCCTAAAGGACAAACGCCTCAAGAGCTGGCGCAGAAGTTGGTGGATCAGGGCATAATTTGTGGCGCAGGGCACTTTTACGCAGTGCGTTTGTTGGAGGCTATGGGAGTGGATGCAAATACGGGCGTGGTTCGTTTGTCATTTGTGCATTATACCAATGACGAAGAAATGGATCAGTTGATTGAGGCTTTAGATAGGGCGCTCTTTTAGTCGTATTTTTGTAGCGACAAGGCAGACGAACCATCTGTCTTGTCTCTATTTTTTAATTTGTCTTATTCGCTCTTTGGATCTGGCCAAGAGTCGTAATGAACGGCCGAGCTGACGTCTCGCCTTGGCAGCCAGCCTGCTCTTTCAAGATCGGGTGTATCATGAAATTCTTCGACATAGCCCACGCATAAATAGGCAATGATATCGATGGATTCAGGAATGTTGAGCGTGTCGCGTATCGCCTTGTCATGAACAATACTGACCCAGCCAACACCTAGGTTTTCTGCTCTCGCGGCTAGCCATAGGTTTTGTACCGCGCACACAGAGCTGAATAAATCCATTTCTGGCTTGGCTGTGCGTCCTAGTACGACAGACCCTGTTCTGCTGCGATCACAAGTCACGCAAATACCCAATGGTGCTTCTTCAATGCCTTCTAGTTTGAAACTCTTGTATTGCTCTTTGCGTTCGCCTTCAAATAGCTCGGCGGCTTCTGCGTGTGCTTTTAGAAACCCCTTTTTAATTTGTGTTTTGGATTCTGGCTTAGAGACAAGAATGAAGTCCCAAGGCTGCATAAAACCGACACTCGGTGCATGGTGCGCAGCCAGTAAAACGCGTTCTAAAACATCATTTGGAATAGGATCGGGTTTGAATTCTCGTCGCACATCTCGGCGGGAAAAAATGGTTTTGTAAACCGCGTCGCGTTCTGCTGGAGTGATGTTCATAATATCGACTTTCGCTATTGGGTAAATCGATATTATGAGACGTTATCGTGTTTTATGCTAATGAGGAAAACTTAGGTTAAAGAGACTTTTTTAGGCTTGATCACTGCAAACCGCTTTTAGTAATAAATCATCGCTTTCAAGTGGATACCACGTTGAAGTGGATTGGCTTTTTGAGCTTGATGACGCACTAAATGATTGAGTAAAGTCGGTTCTGGCACCTTGAACACAATCGACTATTTGTGGAACGCGTTTCGCCATGTGGCGACGTTCAAAAAAGTATAGGTCGACGAGAACAAGATTCGGATCAATTTTATTTTTTGCAGAGTTCTCTACGTCAGCAGCAATAAAACGAAGAGTTTGTGGAAATACGTAGCTCCAAGGACGCCATGGGGCTTCTTCTTGAACGGTTTTTACAACGACAACACCCTCTGGTAACAGGCTAGTTTGGTGATCGTACCAGTCGTATTCGCCTTGGATTTGAAAACCAAGCATGGCAACACCTGCAAACACAGGAACCAACCATTTCGGAGCGGTTTGTTTGGTTATCTTCCTTAACAAAAGGGCAATACCTGCGCCGCCAATACCGGCAAAAACAGTAGCTATGAGTTCCCAAAACATAAGTGCTCTCTTTTTTGATTTTGTATGGATTCTTATTATAGGGAAAGTGGGCCTCACAAAGAAGTGAGGCCCACTTGATAGGGAGTGCTTTTGTTAAACCTTAGTGGTCAACTGCACCGCCAGCACCTTGAGGGTAACGAACGCTTTCAACAAGGTCTTGAATTTCTTTTGGTGGCGGAGGTGTCATTGAAGACACAGTGAATGCAACCACAAAGTTAATGACCGCACCAATAGCACCAAATGACAATGGTGAAATACCGAACAACCAATTATCTGGCGTGTTGGCAAAAGACGCCGTACCTGGAATGAAGAACCAGCCAAGGAATAGGAAGATATAAACCAAGGTAGCAATCAAGCCAGCTAGCATACCTGCAACCGCACCAGTGCTGTTTACTCGTTTAGAGAATATACCCATCATCAAAGCAGGGAAGATAGAGGCTGCGGCAATACCGAATGCCAATGCTACTACCTGCGCGGCGAATCCGGGTGGATTCATACCGAGATAGGTGGCGACTATGATGGCGACAAACATCGATATCCTAGCAACCAGTAGTTCCCCCTTATCGCTTATGTCTGGATTTATGGAGCCTTTTATTAAGTCATGACTCACCGCGGACGAAATAGCTAAGAGCAAACCAGCTGCCGTTGAAAGGGCTGCTGCTAGACCACCTGCAGCGATCAAACCAATTACCCAACCTGGAAGGTTCGCAATTTCTGGGTTTGCCAATACAAGAATGTCTCGGTTAACCACAAGCTCATTGCCTTCCCAACCACGTGCTGTCGCTTCTTCTTGGAATGCAGGCACATCGTTGTAGAATTGAACTCGACCGTCACCGTTTTTATCTTCAAACTTAATTAAACCTGTTGTTTCCCAAGTTTGTACCCAATCAGGACGCTCTGCGTACTCGATAGGGGCTTCTGTTGGGCCAGAAGGATAGATAGTGGTCAATAGATTCAAGCGAGCCATAGACGCAACAGCTGGTGCTGTTAGGTATAACAAAGCAATGAATACTAGTGCCCAACCAGCAGACCAACGAGCGTCAGCTACTTTAGGAACGGTGAAGAAACGAATGATAACGTGTGGTAGACCTGCGGTACCTATCATCAATGACAGTGTGAACAGAACCATGTTTAGTTTGTTATCTACGTCCGCAGTGTAATCTTGGAAGCCCAGTTCTCGCACTACTTCATCCAGTTTTTGCAACAATGGTATACCAGATTCTGTATGGTTAGAGAAAAGGCCGATAGCAGGAATAAACGTATCAGTCAGCTGCAAGGAGATGAAAACAGCTGGGATTGTGTAGGCTATGATCAATACAACATACTGTGCAACTTGAGTGTAAGTGATACCTTTCATACCACCTAATACCGCATAGAAGAATACAACAATCGCAGCGATGATAAGGCCAGTGTTGTTATCGACTTCTAAGAAGCGAGAGAAAGCGACACCCGCACCAGTCATTTGACCGATAACGTAAGTAACAGAAGCAATGATCAAACAAGCCACGGCAACCAAACGAGCGGTGCTGCTGTAGAAACGATCACCAATGAAATCTGGCACGGTAAATTTACCGAACTTACGTAAGTAAGGTGCTAGAAGCATAGCAAGCAATACGTAACCACCAGTCCAACCCATTAAATAGGTTGAGTTAGCGTAACCACCAGCCGCGATCAAGCCCGCCATAGAAATGAAGGACGCTGCTGACATCCAGTCTGCTGCTGTTGCCATACCGTTTAGTACAGGATGAACACCACCACCGGCTACGTAGAATTCTTTTGTTGAACCAGCGCGAGCCCAGAAGGCAATACCGAAGTAAAGCGCAAAGGAACCACCGACGAAAAGTAAATTGATAGTAAACTGATCCATGCGACTTACTCCTGAAGGCCAAATTCTTCATCAAGCTTGTTCATTTTCCACGCGTAGTGGAAGGTCAAAGCGATGAATACAAGAATGGAACCTTGCTGAGCGAACCAGAAGCCTAAATCAGCACCTCCGATCATAATGCCTGAGAGCATGGGACGAAGTAGGATAGCGCAGCCATAAGAGGCTAGCGCCCAAACCACCAAGCTGCCTAGTATCAGCCTTAGGTTTGCTTGCCAGTATTTTTCTGCATTAATATTATGATCTGACATGGTAGATCTCCTTATAATTATTTTTATACGCACTGTTAATTTAGCAGGCAGTCGATAGATAAGAAGTCAGACTTTAGTCGCATAGTGTATTTTTCAATCGATATATGTTGATGCGTGATACTTGCAAGATTTCTTTCTAAAAGGGATTAAGAGACGTGAATACTAAGATTAAACAAAAGATTCTTTTGGTTTGTGCTGAGAAAATCAAACAAAAAGGCGATGGTGTTCAGGTGTCTTTTTATGCGTTTTTTGCGAATAAAAACGATGATCCCGTTACCTTGATGACCGTTGCACGCTGGTGGATCGAAGAACAGCAATTGAATCACTTTGAAAAAGCCACCAAGATTTACGCTATGGTGGCTTCATTAGACGATACTTCAGCTTACTCGAATTCGACAGCAGCACAGCATAATGGCTTTAACCATCTGACCTTGAGTGTGTCTAATCTTGACGCATCACTTGAATTCTATGGTGGCCTGCTGGGCTTTAAAGGCGAAGTGCGGTGGAATACTGGCGCCTATTTGTCATACGGAAACTGCTGGCTTTGTTTATCTTTAGGTAAAGCAAAACCCAGTCAGGATTACACGCATTTCGCGTTTACTTATGATTTAGACGCTATGACTCAGATTCAACAAAAAACGGCTTTTAAGGCTGCGAGACAGTGGCAATCAAACAGTAGCGAAGGGGATTCCTTGTATATTGAAGACCCAGACGGCCATAAATTAGAATTGCATTCTGGTTCTCTTGCTTCGCGTCTGGATTCATTAAAAGTCAAACCTTATGATGGATTGGAGTGGCTCAATTAAATCTATAGCACATAGCCTCATTCAAGAAGAGTAACCTTCTTAATAACCGATCTTTTGGGGAAGGTTTTTAATCATTGTGTATGTCATAATCGACCAGTGACAGACATGTCTTAGGAGACAATGGGTGATTCAAGCAATTTTCGTATCGAAAAAGTCCAAACAATCACAGATAGGGATTGATGCCGTCAAAGTGGATGCCGGTAAAGGCATAGTAGGTGACCGATACTACGGTAAGAAAGGCACAGATGGTCCAAATATTACTTTTGTCGAAAGTGAAGAGATAGCCGCCTTTAATGCTAACTTCGCACAAAATATTGGCCTTTCAGCGACCAGAAGAAACATAGTGACCCAAGGTGTGCGACTGAACCAGTTAGTTGGGCAAGAATTCTCTATTGGCGATGTTCGCTTTTATGGTGTCGAACTGTGTGAACCTTGTGGCTCGTTAGGAAAGTCTCTTGCCAACGATTCTATATCATCACCGCAAGTGGTTAGAGCTTGGCTACATCGTGGTGGTTTAAGAGCTAATGTTTTAAGTACTGGCATATTAAGAACGGGCATGCAGTTTAATTTGATTAATAAGTAGTCATAGTTACGTTGTTAGCTTCGTTCAGGCGGCCAATTTTAAATTTTTAAGACCACCTGAACTTTTTGTTGTCACTTTTATATTTTGATTTATAGCATTCCTGCTAGCCTTGGTAACCAAAGTACTAAATCTGGCGAAAAGGTGAATATGACGAGTAAAGTTATAAGTATTCCTAAAAATACCCATATTTCCCGAATCATTTCTCCAACAGGAATGCCATTCAGCGCTTTAATTATATACAGCAATATACCGTAAGGCGGTGTTAATAAACCTATCATCATGTTGAAAACTAGCACTATTCCAAGATGGTTTAAGTCTATGCCAAGCAGCATCGCTGTAGGTATAAATAATGGCGTTACTACCAGCATAATGGTTGATACATCTAAGAAACATCCCATTACCAAATAGAGAATGTTGAGCAAAATTAAAAATTCGGTCTGGCTTAAGTTCCAAGAACTAAAAAGCTCAAAGACATTCTGAGGTAGCTGTTCAACAGTAATGACGTAATTAAAAATAAAGGCGCCACACAGTACTAATGTAACAACAGCCGTTGTTTTTACCGTATCAATGACAACATTCCAGAAGTCTTTTAACCCCATTACTCGATAAGCAAAGACGGCTAACAATAAAGCATAAAAAGCGGAAACAGCAGCCGCTTCAGTGGGGGTAAATACACCAGAGTAGATGCCGCCCAGTAAAATAACAGGCATCAAAAGAGCGGGGAAAGCTCTGATAAAAGCAATTGGTAAAGCTCTCCATGGAATGGCGTCTTCGACAGGAAAGCCTCTTACTTTAGCCATAATGAACACTGCAATTCCTAAAACCAAACACACCATCAGAGCAGGCACAACACCGGCTAAAAATAGTGCACCCACTGATGTTGAAGAAATAAGAGCATAAAACACCATAGGAATTGACGGTGGAAATATTGGTCCGACAACTGCCGATGTTGCGGTTAGGGCGCCAGCAAAACCTCTTGGATAACGGCCGCCTTTCGTCATCATATCTGTGATTATTTTACCAACTCCAGCCGCATCGGAGATAGCGGAACCAGACATACCTGAAAAAATAAGAGAGGTAATTATGTTTACTTGAGCTAGACCGCCCGGAATTCGTCCGACTAGGGCGAGAGAGAAAGTTAATAAACGGTCGGTTACTTTACCTGCATTCATAATGTTCGCTGCAAAAATGAATAAAGGAACTGCAAGGGCAACAAAGTTTCCAAAAGCACCATTCAATACATTTTCTGCGGCTAATCCGACATCATTTCCAGACATAAGTAGGTAGAAAATACTCGAAACAATCATGGCAATGCCAAGTGGCACGCCTGTTATGGTAATGGCAATTAAAATAACGAACATGATTAAGAGTGCGTATTCAGAGAAAAAATCCATGATCATGATTCCTATTAAATGTGGCTACGCCAGTCAGAGCCAAATAACTTACATAAGCGAATACCAGATTTAACGGTAAAGCCAACTAAAAAGAGCATGTAGCAGCTGTAAATTAAGTGCATTGGTACTCTTAAAACGGGGCTTTTTTTGCGAGTAAGAAAGTCTAAATAGTCTAGAGTCGCAGGCATTAAAATAACGAAAGATACGATAATGACAAGCATAGAGACGATGGCAAAGATACGTTTTGTTTTAGCTGGAACGATGTCATAAACCACTTCCAACGTTACGTGCCTTTTAATTGGTACCATAAAGGCGGCCGCCCAAAAGACAACCCAAATAAAGGCTATCATAATGAGTTCTTCGCTCCATCGAATGGGATCGTTGAGCACGTATCGATAGAATACTTGTATGATAAATCCGCTGAACGCTGCTAGAAAGAAGAGTGCTCCGATGGAATCGGCAAGTTTGGAAAGTAGCTTGCCGATTCTTGTCAGACCTCTCCTACGAATAGGAGTTGTCATAGAGTATTACTCCTGAGCTAGTTTGTTTATTTCTTCTATTAAACCTTTAGGCCAGTCTTTTGAACGATCAGAGTTTAAGTAATAGCTTTGAACGTGTTTGCGAAAGGCTTCAACGTTAGGAGTGGTAATGGTTAGACCTGCATCTTTAAAGACAGAGATTAGTCGTGCTTCTTCAGATTGACGCTTTTCATTATTCCAATCACAAGCCGTAACGGCTGCTTTTTGCATGGCTTTTTTCTCACCACTGTTCAGCTTATCCCACGTCTCATTGTTAACAACGATATTGATGGCATCAACTAAATGATCGGTCATGACAATTTGTTTGGTCACTTCATAGAATTTTGCGGCTTCAATAGTAGGAAGCGGATTGTCTTGTGCATCGATGGCGCCTGTTTGTAGCCCTAAATACACTTCACCAAAAGGCATAGGGGTTGCCGATGCACCTAACGCATCACCAAGGAAGAGCCAAGCGTCAGAACCAGGCATTCTTAATTTAACACCCTTTAAATCTTTTGGCGTTTTGATGTCGCGAGTGGTTCTAAGGTTCAGCTCACGAGTACCTAAATAACAGGCATCTAGAATTTGAACGTCCATCTCTTCTGATACATCTTTCTTAAAGGTTTGACCCACTTTTGAATTTAGAAACGCACGATAGTGCGCAGGGCTTTTAAATAAATAGCCAGATGTAAGTGCGCCATACTTTGGAATAGCGTCAGCAATTAATTGATAGGATAGGTAGGTCATTTCTACATTGCCACGCTGCATAGCATCTAAATCCGCGCCAGCTTTAAATAGAGCACCTGAATCGTATAACTGTATATCAAATCGATTTGGAACGGAGGTATTCAAAGAGTCTTTAAACACCGACATTGCTTTAGTGTGTAGGTCTGAAGGAACAGACGCAGTGGTGAACTTAAGCTCAATAGTTTCATTCGCAAACGCTGGAATGGCAAGAGTTGTGCAGCAACTAATCGCGGCAATTATTGTTTTTAATTTCATGCTTTTCTCCATTTTCATCAATTTTTATTTTTGTAGAGATTGCGGCTTAGGCGCTGGTTTCTAATCTACCAGCTTCCCTTAGCTTGATAAAACTTTACAGGGAAATTTTATCAAAGTATAGACTTATTGTATCAGTTGTATGATTATAGGTTTAATCAAAACAACAATAAGTTATTGGAGACTATCTCAATGCATGAATATACGGACTTAAAGGGAGTAATTGGAGCTTCATTAACGCCTATTGATTCGCATCAAAGGATTGATGTGTTAGCACTTAAAGGCCATTGTGATCATATGTTGTCTAAAGGGTGTGGATTTGTATCCGTATTTGGAACAACAGGTGAAGGCGCTTCCTTTTCTGCTCAACAAAAAATACAAGCGTTAGAAGAGTTATCGGCCCTTGGGGTGGATATGTCACGCCATATCCCAGGGGTCATTGCCTCATCCATTGATGATGCTGCGTTACTTTATAAAGCCGCAGCGGATCTAGGCTGTCGTGCAGCGCTGATATTGCCTCCTTATTATTATCAGCCTTCAGGTAATGAGGGTGTTGTGAATTTTTATGAAGCGGTAGTTGCTTCAGCTGGGACTCCTGATCTCGATATCGTTTTGTATAACTTTCCATTCTTTAGTGGTGTGCCATTTACGCCTTCTTTAGTTAAAGATGTTGTTGCAAGGTTGGGGGCGCGAATTGTTGGTATCAAAGACTCTACAGGCAATCTTAAAGATGGATTGGAGTTGATTGCTAGTTTCCCTGATTTATCAATATTTACCGGAGATGATCGAATTCTGAGTCGTATGGTTAGTGCTGGTGGTGCTGGCATGATAGGCGGTTTACCTAATCTTTTCCCAGAAGATAGCGTGACTTTGTATAAAGGTGGTGTTGATGATGCTTTTGAATCGCGCGCTGCAAAACGTATTGAAGCTATAGACGGTAATGGTGGTTTGATCTCCTTAAAAGCATTGCTATCAGATAAATACAATCAACCTTCTTTTTATAAGCCTTTACCCCCTTTATTACCTCTTTCTGATGATATTAGGACCGCGCTGAAGTTAGAATTAGACCTTTAGTACCTGTTATCAAACTGATTGATCGAGGCAAAAAATGAATGCAAAAGTAGTGACAGCTCCAATTAAATACAATGACGGTCGTATACGTCAGGTGGCTTATGAACAATTTCAAGAAGCTCTATTAGACGGGCGACTTCGACCTGGACAAATGGTTAGTCAGCGAGAATTAGTTGAAATGCTGCATTTATCCATTGGTGCATTAAGAGAGCTTTTGCCGAGGTTACAGTCTGAAAATTTGATTACGGTGCTACCTCAAAAAGGCATCATGATTCCTGCTATTGATTTACAGATGATTCGTGATGCTTTCCAAATGCGTGCAGCGTTAGAAAGAGAGGCTGTTCTGTATGCTTTGAAAAAAATGCCTGAAGAGGTATTGCTAGAGCAAAAAGCACTTCACCTTGAAATTATTGAAGCCGTAAAAGCGGGCTCATCAGAAGAGTTACTTCGCAGAGGGCAGGAAATAGACAGTGGCTTCCATTCATTGCTAATGCAATCAACGCGTAATGAGTTACTCATGGGCGCTTATGATATTAATAATATACGTATACGCCTGATCAAGTTAGATCGAATACGATTGAACTCTCTGACTTTACCTGCGGCCTTTGGTGATCATATTAAAATTATCGATGCACTGTTAGCACGTGATCGAAATGCGGCAATGGAAGCAATGGATCATCATATTGGTAATGCTAGAGAGCGAGCTTTGGAGTTGTAATATGTCTAGGGAATGCATCTATCTTCAAGCTCAAAATTTAAAATGCGAGAGTTTAAGATTACCTCGTGGCCTGAATCAATTGTCCCCTGTGTTGTCTTGGGGGTTAAAAGGTAAGGGGAGGATGTGTTCTTGGCAGATTATTGCTAGTGAATCAAAAGACAATGTCTACCAAGGTAATGGAACTGTCTGGGATAGCGGTGTTATCAAAGACGTTTGCTGTTTTGTTACTTGGGGTGGTAATCCACTATTACGTGATCAGCGAATTTGGTGGGCGGTTCAAGTCTGGGATGAAGAGGGGCAAAGTGCAGGGCGTTCTGAGCCAGCGCATTTCTTTACTGGGTTGGGTGAAGACGACTGGCAAGCCCAATGGGTAGCTCGCTATTTCGTTTTGCCCGCAGGCCGAGAGATACCACAAGATAATCATTATGATAACCGCTTCCAAGCTCGGCCAGCCGATTATTTGCGCCGACAATTTACCTTAAGCGCTGTGCCAGTTAGAGCGTTTGTTTATGTCAGCGCTCTTGGCTTGTATGAGTTATACCTAAATGGCATACGAGTTGGTGATGACGTTATGGCGCCAGGCTGGACCGACTATCATCGTCGTGTTGAGTATCAAAGCTACGATGTTACTGACTTGATTGCACCTTCAAGGAATGTCATTGGCGCCGTATTGGGAGAGGGTTGGTATTCTGGACGTGTTGGGCACAATCAAAGACGTGCAGGCAATCATTATGGTGGTCGTCCAGGGCTAATGTTCCAATTGCACATTGAATACGCCGATGGAAGCGTTAAGAAAATCGTTAGTGATGATCAATGGAGCACTAAGCAAGGCCCTATTTGTTACTCAGACTTTTTGGCTGGGGAAATGTATGACGCACGTTTGGAGCTAGTGGATTGGCTCACATCGGAATATGCTGAGGATAACTGGCAACCTGTTGAAGTATATTTGCCTGAGCCAAATGCCCCATTATTAGACGCGAGTCGAGCGGACGGTGTTAAAGAAGTCGCCCGACTTGAAGCAGCATCTGTTGAAAAGGCTTCCTCAGGCGAACTTATTTATAATTTTGGTCAAAACTTAGCGGGTTATGTTGAGTTAAAAGTGTCAGCGCCAAGAGGAACTGAAATACGAATTAGACACGCTGAGAGACTTGACGAGAAAGGCGATTTATACACTGAAAATTTACGGTATGCCGTTTCTGAAGATATTTATATTTGTAAGGGCGGTGGTGTTGAGTACTTTAAACCTCACTTTACTTTTCATGGCTTTCAATATGCAGGCGTTAGTTTGTCTGAAGCTGTTTCAGACCTCAGCGTCACAGCCATAGCTATTCAGAGCGACTTACCAGTAAGTGGGAAGATTAACACTGGTAATACTATGCTGAATCAGCTTTTATCCAATATTTTCTGGAGCCAGAGAGGGAACTTTTTAAGCGTGCCAACAGACTGTCCTCAGCGCGACGAACGATATGGTTGGTCTGCTGACGCTCAAGTGTTTTGGCGCACCGCTGGCTATTTTATGGATACCTCTGCTTTCCTTAAAAAATGGATGGAAGATCTTATTGATGGTCAGTCTGAAGAGGGCATTTTCCCCGATGTTGCGCCTACTAAACCATTAAACCCATATCGATTAACGCCACAGCCAGGTGCGCCTGCTTGGGGTGATGCACCGATTATTTTAGCTTGGCATCATTATTTACGTTACGCCGATCTAGATATGTTAGAGCGATGTTGGCAGCCATTTATTAAATGGATGAAAGTCATTGAGTCGACAAACCCTAATGGTATTCGAGTCAATGATGTTCATAACAACTATGGTGATTGGTTAGCCGTTGGCGATGAAACAGATAGAGGGCTTATTAATACCGCTTATTGGATCTATCTTGCAGATATCATGACAAGCATGGCTAAAGCTTTAAATAAAGATAGCTCGTCTTGGTCTGCACTGTCGAAAAAGCTAAGAAACGTATTTCTAGAGCAGTTTGTTTTAGAGGACGGTTCATTATCTGGTGATACGCAAACAGCGTATTTATTAGCCTTAGATTTTAAAATATTACCTCAAAGCCATGTTCCTACTGCTGCAGAGCATCTCGCTCGTTTGTTTAAGAGCTCCAATGGACATTTGCAAACGGGTTTCCTTGGTGTACGTCATTTAGCCCCCGTTATTAGCGACTACCTTTCTCCCACTCAAGCGATCGATTTACTGCTAAAAGACACATATCCGTCTTGGGGATTCTCAATAAAGCAAGGTGCAACCACGATATGGGAGCGCTGGGATGGCTGGACGCCAGAGAAGGGCTTCCAAAGTAAAGCTATGAACTCTTTCAATCATTATGCCTACGGTGCTATTGGTGAATGGGTCTGGGCTCGACTTGCTGGAATTGACTGGGATGAGGCGTCCCCTGGTTATACCAATGTAAAAATGAGCCCTATCTTCGATAAAAGAATTGGGTTCGTCGAAGCGAAATATGAGGCATGCACTGGCCTAATAAAAAGTCATTGGGAAATGAATAAAGACAACCCAGAAGAAGTGAGTTGGGTTGTAGAGCTACCGCCAAGTGTTAGCGCATCGATAACACTGTCTGATCCGTGGCGCTTTCAAGAAGAAAAGGACTTTGTGCTTGCTTCAGGAACCCATTCGATGAATATAAAAATATATAAGGAAAAATAATAATATGACCTTTTTTATTGGTATTGATGTCGGTACTGGCAGTGCAAGGGCAGGAGTTTTTGACTCTGAGGGGAATTTAAAAAGTACGTCAGCTCAAGCCATCGAAACATATCGTCCACTAGAAGACTTTGCACAGCAAAGTAGTGCTGACATATGGGAGGCAGTTTGTACGGCGACGAAAACTGCGATAGCTGATGCCAACATATCGTCGTCAGAAATAGTGGGAGTGGGGTTTGATGCCACTTGCTCTCTTGTCGTTACTGATGCCAGTGATGGGCCTGTTAGTGTGGATCCAGCAGGTTTGGCTCACCAAAACGTGATGTTATGGATGGATCACCGTGCCATAGAAGATGCCAATGAAATAAATGCAATTGGCGGTTCGGTTTTAAAGCATGTTGGTGGTCGTATTTCTCCTGAAATGGAGCTGCCAAAATTACGTTGGATGAAGCGTGAACTACCACAGAGCTGGAAAAGTGCTGCTCAATTTTGGGACTTGCCAGATTGGTTAGTTCACCGGGCCACCAATAGTTTCACGCGCTCGCTGTGCTCAACCGTATGTAAATGGACCTATTTAGGTCACAAAGGCTTTGCTGGAGAAGGTTGGGACGATGACTTTTTGTCTTCCATAGGGCTGGAAGATTTAGTTGCGGATGGACATGCCTCTATTGGCTCAACGCTCGCTGTTCCGGGTGAACGTTGTGGTGTGCTGAGCGAACAATCGGCAGCGGAACTTGGTTTGGTTGCCGGTATTGCGGTATCCGCTAGTTTAATTGATGCCTATGCTGGTGCATTAGGGACATTGGGGCTTGATATTGGTGAATCGCCTATAGACTCTCGTCTTGCAGTTATTGCAGGTACGTCGACTTGTCATATTGCTTTTAATACTAAGCCGATTTTTGTTCCCGGTGTTTGGGGGCCATATTTCGGCGTAACCCTACCTGATATGTGGGCTTTAGAAGGCGGTCAGTCTGCAGCTGGTGCACTTATGGACGCTGTTGTCGCTCGTCATAGCGCCTCTGTCCCACTTGCTATTGAAGCTAAAAAAACAAGGCAAAAGAATTTCCGATTTGATCGAAGACAGACTCGCTAGTATGGCTGAGGAAACGGCGTTTTTAGCGTCGACTCGTCATGTGCAACCTGACTTTCATGGAAACCGCTCTCCTTTGGCTGACCCTTGGAGAAAAGGTGCCGTAGTTGGGCTAGGTATGAGTGCAGACCTTGATGATTTGGCACTCGACTACTTAGCCACGATACAAGCTTTGGCTTATGGCACACGGCATATTATTGAAGAAATGCGCGCTCAGGGAGCGGTTATAAATACGCTTGTTATGAGTGGTGGTTTAGCTAGAAATGTACTTTATGTTCGTGAGCATGCTGATGCTACAGGTTGTCAGGTGTTGGTGCCAGATCAACAAGAACCAGTGTTATTAGGCTGTGCCATGTTGGGAGCTGTTGCTGCGGGTGAGTTTACTGATCTAAGGCAAGCAATGAAGGTTATGTCTGGTCAAGGTCATATGGTCGAACCAAGACAAGGTTCTATCAATAATTATCACAATAATAAATACAAGGTGTTTCGGAAGATGCAAGACGATTATTCCGAGTATAACGCCATGATGATGACAAAGGAGAAATAGTCAATGAGCCAAATTATATTAGTTGCTAGTGGTGATTTAAGAGAGGGTGCCAATATTGTATGTTGGCCGACACAAAAGGCCATGGAAGCAAAGCTAACCAAAGTATTGGCAGATCTTGGGCATGAGTTAGTTCGTGCGCACCCAGAAAAAGCGGCTGGACATGGCTTTATAGCAAGCCAGCGTGAAGGTATGGATATATTTGCAACGATTGATCCTGATGCTCCCTTAATTGTTGCAGAAGCGGTTTGGCAGTATTCGCATCATGTATTAGCGGGTTTAACGACTCATCGAGGACCAATTTTGACTGTTGCTAATTGGTCCGGTCAGTATCCAGGTTTGGTGGGCTTACTGAATATTAATGCCTCTATGACCAAAGCTAAGGTGGACTATTCTACTATTTGGTCGGAAAATTTTGACGATGATTTTTTCTTAAAAGGCATCAAAGAATGGTTGAGTACTAAAAAAATTACTCATGATTCATCACACGTCAGAGCATTCGAAAATACTATAAATGAAGCAGATCATAAGTTGGTTGCAGACATAGCTGCCGATATTCGTTGCAATAAAGTGATTTTAGGGGTTTTTGATGAAGGTTGTATGGGAATGTATAACGCTATCATTCCTGATGAATTACTCATGCCTATGGGCATTTTTAAAGAAAGGTTGTCACAATCAACTTTGTATCATGCAACATTGCAAGTGCCTGATGAAGAAGCTGCCGAAGCGTATCAATGGATGCTAGATAAAGGCATGACTTTCCATTATGGTCCAAACCCTGAGACAGATTTAACGGAAGAGCAAGTTCTTGGACAATGCAAAATGTACATTGCATCTGTTCGTTTAGCTGATCAGTTTGGCTGTGAAGCCATAGGTATTCAATATCAGCAAGGATTGAAGGATTTGCTGCCTGCTTCTGATTTAGCTGAAGGCATGCTAAATAATGAAGATCGCCCTGATGTAAAGCGTTCAGATGGAAGTGTTATTCGCCAAGGACAAGCTATAGTGCATTTTAATGAAGTGGATGAGTGCGCAGCGTTAGATGGTGTTTTAATTAATCGTTTGCATCGAGCGCTTGGGCAGCCTGTTGAAAATACTCTGCATGATATTCGCTGGGGATCATTTGATCCTACTGGTAGCAGTGATGATTATGTTTGGGTTTTTGAAATTTCGGGTGCTGTACCGCCAGCCCATCATGAAGGTGGTTGGGCAGGTTCAGAGAGTTTACGTCAACCGTTGATGTATTTCCCATTTGGCGGCGGTTCTTTACGAGGTATTGCGAAAGCAGGAAATATTATCTGGTCAAGAATATATGTCCAACAAGGTGCTCTTCATATGGACCTTGGTCGTGGTAAAGCGATTGATCTACCCAAAGAAGAGGTTGCTCGCCGCTCTCAATCTACCACCCCAGAATGGCCAATTATGAATGCCGTACTTAAAGGTGTGAGCCGTGATCAAATGATGGCACGACACAAAGCTAACCACATCCAAGTTGTTTATGCGCATTCCGAGGCGGATGCTGAGCGTGCGATGTGCGCGAAAGGGGCTCTTGCAAAAGAGCTTGGTATAGAAGTGCATCTTTGTGGCGTGTAAGTTCTATCAGATAAGGTAGACTAAGAAAACTTAATTATAAAAGCGGCTAACCTTATGGTAGCCGTTTTTATTTTGTATTAACTAAATAAAATCCTCAGCCAACACGAAGCGTTTGATGTCGTTGAACTCTTTGTTAAAAGGCTGTGGTTGCTTGGTGTATTTTCCAGCCATGCAGTCTTTGACTATCTCTTTTGCTTTCGTTAAATAAGTATCTCTATCTTCAGTTGAACTTGTGCTGTGTTCTGCTGTTGGTTGTTGCACTTTTGTTTGCGAGAACAATAGCTCGTTAAGCGACTTAGGCGTGTTGGATTGTCCTTGGAAGCGCCATAAATCCGTAGTTTGATCATAAGCGTAGTAAGGCAACAGTGTGGTGCCGTGTTTGGCGACAAAATCGATAGCGTCTAGAATGAATGTCGCTTCAGCATCGTCTAAGAAATAATTCAAATTGAAGCGAACCCAACCCGGTTTTACGAGTTTTTCACCTTGTTTCAATGCTAATTGAATGCGCTCAGATTCGGTTTTGTCTATGCCTAAAAGCTGGTGGCCATATGGGCCAGCACAGGAGCAACCGCCGCGAACTTGAATGCCAAATACATCATTTAATAGGGCTGTGACAAAGCCATGATGTAAATAACCCAATTCGGTTTTGATACGAAACGCAGTGATCGATAAGCGTTCTGCTTCAGCGTGACCAAGACGTTCTATACTTGGATGCTGGTGCCAATGTTCATCTATCAGTTGCACTAGTTCGTGCTCACGTGCTTCGATGGTTTTTTCGCCAACCGCTTGTTTGAGTTGGAAAACTAATCCAGCGCGAATCGATTCAATGATACTTGGCGTACCGCCTTCTTCTCTGCGCTCGCCAACGGGCAAAAATGTATGGTCTTCCGGTGTCACAAAAGACACGGTTCCACCGCCCACGTGGCTTGGTATTTGATTGTCGATGATGGCTTTTTTGACGACTAGAATTCCTGGTGTGCTAGGGCCACCGATGAACTTATGAGTAGAGAAAAATATCGCATCTTTGGCTCGTGCTGGGTCTGAATTTGGGTTCATATCCAATTTGACATAAGGCGCAGCGGCCGCAAAATCCCAAAAAGCCAGCGCGCTATAACGATGCAACAAGGTTGTGATGGCATCTTGATCGCATAAAATACCAGTGACGTTAGAAGCAGCACTGAAGCTACCAATCAGACGTTTACCTTGATTCGCCTGTAACTGATTTTCTAGGGTGACTAAGCATACGCCGCCGTCTTTTGATTCAGGAATTCTAATCACTTCAATACCTAATTCGCGCCAAGGCAGTTCGTTGGAGTGATGTTCGTAAGGCCCAATGAAGACCGTCGTTTGGGCTTTTTCTTCGGTATTAAGTTGGCGTAAGCCTAATTGGCTAATTAAGGTGTTAATCGCACTGGTGGCACCGCTGCCGCAGAATATTACCAAGTCGTCTACCGATGCGTTAACTGCCTCTCGAATTTGCTGACGAGCTTGTTCACGAAAAGTGGTGGTCTGCTGGCCGGTGGCGTTGGCTTCGGTATGTGTGTTGGCGTAAAGCGGCAACACATGATTGCGAATGGCGTCTTCGATAAAATCGAGACTGCGACCCGATGCCGTGTAGTCGGCGTAAGTGAGTGTTCTTTTGCCAAATGGCGTGTCTATTTGCGTGTCTTTACCTATGATGCCGTCGCGAATATGGGCAAGTAGGGCCTCTGCATCAGTTTGTTCTTTAGTCTTTGGTATTGCGCTTTTTTCCGCGGCAGCAATGGACATAACTCTTTCCTCATTTGGCTGGTCGCATCAATACACTTGTTCGTTCACCGCTTACTCTTTTGGGTTAGGCAAGGGCAACTGAGTTGTCCACTTGATCTGCTCCATGGCAAAGTTTGAGGTGACGTCGGTTAATGCGGTGGCACTAATTAATCGTTTATAAAATTTGTCATACGCTGGAATGTCTTTGACCAGCACTCGTAATAAGTAATCGTACTCTCCCGCCATGCGGTAAAACTCAACCACCTCAGGAAATTCTGCCACGACGCGGGCAAATTCTTCTGCCCAACTTGCATCGTGTTGGTTGGTTTTCACTTGTACAAAAACGGATACGCCAAGGCCAAGTTTGTCTGCGTCTAACAGCGCGACACGGCGTTTGATAAAACCTGCGTTTTCTAGTTTTTGAATGCGTCGCCAGCAAGGGGTTTTGGATAAGCCAACTTGCTGAGCCATAGACTCTGTGGAAATACTATCATCACTTTGAATTAAGGCAAGCAGTTGCAAATCTATATCATCTAAGTGCATTTTGTTCTCTTTTTTGTTTAGTTTTTAGAAATATATTTCTTATTGTCGTGTTTTTTCTTGTCATCTGCAATCTCATCCTTTCGCCATGCTAGATAGCGGAATCTCATTTTTTATTTGGTGCGAAAAAATATCGTATTAATTCGAATTATTTAAGGAGAAAGTAAATTAAGGCGGTGTTAAGTGCAAAAAATTAGCAATGAAAGGCTTGGATTGAATGTTCTTTGGGCTTTGTAGTCCCAACGCTGCGTTAAAAATGTATTAGGGGTTTTCTATTTAAGGATATTTATGAAAGCGATTAATGTTGTTCGCGGTGTCGGTTTAACTTTAGTTTCAGGCGCTGCATTTGCTGCGAATCAAGGTGCTGTGTCAGATGACGTTATTTTGAAGCAGCGCCAAGCATTACAAGAAAGCGCAATAGGACGAGATGTTGGGCCACAATCTCCAAGGGATATAGATAAGCTCTTCGGACGCAACCCTCAAACCTTCGCGCAAGCATCAGCATCGAACAAGATGAACCTATGTAATATCCATTTTCACAAAAATGCTGAACACAAGGGCGGAGACTTTATTCAGTATGCAGGGAATGGGGACGGCCAAGGATTTCAAACGGGTTATGTTTATTCTGGTCAGCTTACTCTGGAAGAGCTGAAGCCAGTTAAGGATGGTGCTATCTGCAAGGGCAAACATAGTGAGCTTTACCCTGGTGATACTATTGAGGTGCACTATGTGTATTCCAGTGCTGAGGTTGAACCAGGGCCGACTTTAGCAGCTTGTGTCGTCAAGGGTGAAGCTATGCCTCAGTTGCGAGTAGAAGCTCAAGTGTATGTTCTGGTCAATGATGATCAGGCACTGAAATTTAATGCTCTGACAGCCCATGATGTTCGAAATAGTTTGTATCAAGCAACGGGAATTCCTAATCACACTGGTGACCCTGTCACTTACGCAGGTTCCACGACAGGACCTAGTTACAATACAAAAGCCTCACCCTTTCAAGTTACATGGAATGTTCGTCCTAAAATCGCGAAGGTTGATATTCAATCTGTAGGAGACTGGTGCGATAGTCAAAATATCTACCAAGAAGATCACGCACACGGTGTGAGAAATTTAATAACCAACCCTGATTTACTTTCAAATACCGCTGATTGAACGGCTTATTATCTATTCCTGTGTATCGCTCTGACCCTCTATGTAAGCCCTCTAATAGAGGACTGTTTTAAGTCTATTTCTTAGTTCATTATTTTATTGTGAATGTTCCATTAAAAAGGCATCTATCTCAATCTATTGAGATGTTATATCATAACATTTTAATAGATTCTTGTGGGAGAGATTCATGACAGCTATACAAAGCAAATTGCCGGTGACTGTGTTATCTGGTTTTTTAGGTGCAGGAAAGACGACGGTATTAAGTCACATATTAAATAATCGCGATGGTTTGAGAGTCGCGGTGATTGTGAATGATATGAGTGAAATCAATATCGATGCAGCGACAATTAAACAAGAAGTATCGTTAAACCGCAGTGAAGAAAAATTAGTAGAAATGAGCAACGGCTGCATCTGCTGCACGCTAAGAGAAGACTTATTAATAGAGGTTCGAAAGCTTGCCGAGGCGAATAGCTTTGATTACTTAGTGATTGAATCAACCGGTATTTCTGAACCTTTACCTGTTGCAGAAACCTTTACATTTGCGGATGAGGATGGCGTGAGTTTATCGGATATTTCGCGTCTTGATACCATGGTTACGGTTGTTGATGCGGTAAATTTCATGAAGGATTATGAAGCGGCTACCTCGTTGCAGGAAACGGGTGAGTCACTTGGTGAGGAAGATGAACGTAGCGTGGCGGATTTGTTGATTGATCAAGTCGAGTTTGCCGACATTATTTTGATCAGTAAAACCGACTTAGTGAGCGAAGCAGAATTGCGGCAATTAGAATCCATCCTGCGTAGTTTCAATACAGAAGCGGAAATTATCCCCATTCATCAAGGCAAAATAGAGCCTAAGCGCTTGCTAGGCACAGGTAAATTTAGCTTTGAAAAGGCACAGCAAGCAGCTGGCTGGCTAAAAGAAATGCGTGGTGAGCATGTACCCGAAACAGAAGAGTATGGCATTGGCAGTTTTTCCTATTTGGCTCGACGACCTTTTCATCCCCAGCGATTTTTTGACTTTCTTCATGGAACAGAAGCTTATGGAAAGCTGTTGCGTTCGAAAGGATTCTTTTGGTTAGCAACTCGCCCCGAGTTTGCTGGGCAATGGAGTCAGGCGGGTGGTATTGCACATTATGGTTTTGCAGGCATGTTTTGGAAGGCGGTTCCCAAAGACAAATGGCCACAAGATCCAGAATACCTTGAATCGATAGCCAATCAATGGGTCGAGCCTTTCGGTGACATGCGTCAGGAGCTGGTGTTTATTGGTCAGAATCTGAATAAAGAGGCTGTCATTGAGGCATTAGATGGTTGCTTATTAAGTGAGCAAGAGCTTCTCGCCGGTAAAGCGGCATGGGCAACATTACCTGATCCATTTCCTGAGTGGGATGAAGTTGCTTAGGATCGTATTTCATTAAATAAACGTAAAGACTCCCTGTCTTATTAAGATCGGGAGTCTTTTTTTACTATTCTTAGTTTTCGCTAATCGGCTCTAACACTTCTACAGCCTTATTTTTTAATCGATAAATGAGCAGATGAATATCTTCTTTGATCATCGATAAAACATGTATTAAATGCAAATGTTGTATTAACTGATCAAATGTGTTTATGCGTTTTCTCTGCAATAAGGCCACCTTAAAAAGTACGATGAGTTATCCTAAAAACGGTTGAGGATAGTTTATCAAGATGCTCACTGGAAATTTAAATTTCATTTATTTTTCCGTGCATTATTAATGGTTTCAGAAGGTAACTCGTTAAAATATTCTTGGTACTGCTGTGAAAATCGGCCAAAATGAGTAAATCCCCACTCCATTGCGATATTAGATATTTTTTCTCGATTATTTGAATCAAATAAAGCGAGTCTCACTTTATTCATCCGATATTTTTTTAACCAACCCAATGGTGTGTCGTTAAAATAATCGCGAAAGCCTGCAAAAAGAATAAATTTGCTTACGCCAGTATGTTTGGCAATTTCTTCAATATATATTCGCTCTGAGGCATTTTTTTTCATCCATTCACAGGCATGTATTAAGTAAGCCGGAATAGAATCATTGGAGGGTGCTGATAAGCTGTCTCGAAATTGCTTGCTGATATTATTAGGTTGTGAAAGTAATAGTCCCTTTATGAGCGAGAACTCGAGATCTTTCATCATCTGTGGTTGCGTATAGAGTGCCTGCATCGTCTGCCAGTGTTTTGCTGTTTGCTGAACAATACACCACCAGGCTTTCATTTCAGGGCGTATGAGTTCCATTTTCGCATCAAACTGGATTGGCTGTTGAATAGTTTTACCGATGATTTTTTCGGCGACATAGGCCACTGATTTAGAAGGAATTAAAAGCTGAAACTTTTGGCAGTTAGAACTTATGTTTAGCTCTTGTTGTGAAGCTGGGGAGACAATAAGGCCCTGATTTTCATCAGAATATAATTCTAAACCATCGTGACGAAGTGTTTGATGTCCTGCTACCGGAAGGCTAATGCTATAGCCTTTTAGATTGTTTTCAGGATTGATATTAATAGCCACATCACATCCATAAGAAAGAAAACCAGTTACAATTCCTAATTCTGGAAATCGATTACCTTTGTGATGAAAGTTTAAGTCTGAATGTCCATATACATCTAAGTCATGTGGACCACATATACTGTCCATCCATAATTTGGCATCTTTTGCTGTAGAGCAGTGTGATTCAAGTTTATTAGTTTCTTTAAGCATAACGTTCCCCGAAGATAACTCTTACTTCTGGACGGTGATTTTTATTTTTGATGACTAAGCTCAAACCTGTGAACTTAGTCTCTTTATATAATGCTTTCTACCGTACAAATTCTATGCCATTTTCGGCATATAGCATTAAAAAAGTGAAGATTAGCGAAAGGTAGAGTTTTCAAGAAATAAGGGGCGATGACGATAGAAATAAGAAAAATCAAAGTGTTTTTTTGATCTCTATACCTTGTGTTCACACCTTGACATGACTTCTTAACGGATGTTTTCGAGTCGACTGTTGTTCTTGCAATAGTCCCCCCTAGATCTAGCAACTATGTAGCGAACAGCTTTGGTGCAAAAATAGGGAGGATAAAGCAATGGGGATGTTTTTAGGGCAATTATGAATTGTTGCTAGCAACGAATTTTTCGAAATATAATTTACCATTTTCAATGTTGTTAGTTTGCAGCCAAGACTTGATCGCCTCTATCATAGGAGGTGGCCCACAAATGTACATGTCGAATGCATTTTCTTTAAGATTGTCAGAGTCTAATGCTTCAGTGATTAAGCCTTTTTTACCTTCATAACTGTCACTAGGGTTGCTAATTACAAGTTGATAATGGAAGTTTGAAAGTTGAGTTTTATAGTGATCAATTCGCTCTATTTCACACAGATCACGTTCGTTATTGACACAGTAATACAGTTCAATAGGCGTTGTTTCAAGAGTAGGGCTACTGGCTTTTAACGCTACTATTTCGTCCAGCATTGCTAAAAATGCAGATAAGCCTGTTCCACCTGCAATAAAAATTTGTCGGCGTTGTATTTCTCGTAAATAAAAGGAGCCCATTGGTGCTTCAAGCGTCAATGTGTCCCCAATCTTGCAACGATCACGGACATAGTCGCTCATTGCACCTTGAGGTAGTAGGCGAATAAGAAATTGTAAATGGTTTGTTTCACCACTGCTTGATGTTGCAAAAGAGTACGAGCGCCAAACGTCATCGTTCGGTACTTTTATACGAGCATACTGACCTGCTAAATAATCAAGATTGATATCCTGATTCATTACTTCTAAATGTAAGTTGGCTGATGAGTCAGCGACTTGTTCTATATCCGTTATCTGGGCTTGGAATTGGCGGAGTTGGTTCTTCGAACAAAGGGTCGAATCAATGTCGTAGTAGAATGAAGAAGGCGAAAGTATGTGTGTCTGACAAGATAAGATATGTCGAGCGTTCAGGTCTGATTCACTTAATGCATCTTCATCAACATAATCTTGTTCGTATTTACCAGATTCGCACAAGCCTTTACACGTGCCACATACCCCTTCGCGGCAATCTACAGGTAGTGTTAATCCGTTACGAAATGCTGCATCTAGCAATATTTCGTTATGTTTTGCTTCAAAAAATACAGTCTGTCCATCGGAAAAACTGACTGCGACTCGATGATTCATAATGAGATCTCCAGAACATCGGCTTCACCGACCGCGGTTGTGGTAGTCGGTGAAGCTTGTGGTTTTCGTTGGTCGTGCAAGAAAATTAAACGTGGTAAAAATCCATGACTGAATTAATGATGTCATTGAACACAACAACGAATTTACGCTGAATTTTCCAACTATCTTCTACCTTAACTAAGGTGAGTGTCGCTTCACCGTATAGCATTTCAGTTTGCCCTAAGCGGGTGTAATTTGTTTGCCATCCCAATAAAACGTCTAATGTATTGTCTGTTTTCTCTTGAATACGAACATTACTAACTTGATGTTGAGTTCTAGGCAGGGGGTTAGATGCTGCAGATTTACCTGTGCGAAGACGATAGATGCGGTCTTCTAACCCTGAGCGGTTGGCATAATAGACCAAAGACATACCTATTTTAGGATCAGACACATACTTGTATTCAGATTCCCATTGGGGTATCCAAAACTCACTGCTTTCCGTGAAGGTATCTAGGTAAGCATCCCAATCACGACGGTCACATAGAGCCGCTTGTTCATATAGGAACTGTTCAATCTCATGTTGAAGTGTAGTCATTTTTATACCTCCTTTAGGCTTAGTTCAGTTTTTTCTAAGCCTTTAAGAATAAGCTTCTGCCAATTGCCATGTTGATTGACATATAGCCCTTCGTGAGTGAATTCTGTGCCTGTGATAGCTGGATGAATACCTAACGATTCAGAGTTTTTAGTTGGTCCATATTGCCAAGCATGGCAACCACGACTGATGTCATTCCAACGCTCGAGACGAGCTTGAAAGCCTCGTTGTGCTTCGCGAAATTCCACCAAATCATCTGGAGTTCCCATACCTGACACATTGAAAAAGTCTTCAAATTGACGGATGCGACTTTCTCTGGCTTCAGCAGATTCACCTTTAACGCCAATGCACTGGCTAATAATTTCGGTTTTATTCCAGGCAACAGGACGGATAATGCGAAGTTGAGAGCTAATTTGATCCATGAAAAACAAAGAAGGGTATAGGTTTAAATTGCGCAAGCGATGCATCATCCACTCGGCTCTTTCTTGTCCATATTCTTCCTTTAAGCGAGGCATGACTTCCGAGTAACCTGGACGAACCGTTGGATTGATCATGTCGCTAAATAATAGGCTGTGACCATTTTTGAAAGCGAACCAGCCGTCATCTGTCTCGGCATCCCCGGCACCTAATTTACTGTAATCTAAGGTCTCAACAGCGCCTTTTTCTGCGTCTAGTTGATTGCGATGTTGTACAGTAGCCACATAGTTATAATGAACGGTGCTGACATGATATCCATCTAGACCATTTTCGTTTTGCAGCTTCCAATTACCTTCATAGCTATAAGAAGATTTGCCTGGCAAAACCTCTAACTCGCCTGTAGGTGATTGTGCCACCATCATATCAAGGAATATTTTTGTATCGCCGAGATAGTCTTCTAGGCTATCAGTGGACTCAGTATCTAAAGAGATAAATACAAAGCCTTTATAGGATTCAATGCGTGCTTTTTTCAAGTTACGAGTCGCTAAGTCAAATCCTTCTGGATATCCTCCAGGTGCTTTAACTTTTACTAAACGGCCATCACTTTTATAGCACCAAGCATGAAATGAGCAGGTAAAAGTAGATTGATTGCCCTTAGATAGCCGAGTCAACGTTGTGCCGCGATGTTGGCAAGCGTTGATTAGAGCATTCAAATTTCCTTTACCGTCGCGTGTTATGATCATCGGCTGACGGCCAGCTTGCATCGTTACATAGTCGTGCGGATTTGGGATTTCACTCTCATGGCAAGCATAGATCCACACTTTTTCAAAAATGTGCTCCATTTCTAAATCGAATAACTCTGGTGTTGTAAAAATATCACGTGCAATACGGTATGTAGACTCTTCAGGGCGAAAATCCAAACACTGGGAAATATAATCTCGCCACTGTGGGGAAGAGGTGGTAGTACTCATAATAAGCCTCACTAGTACGTTATTTAATTGTTTATTAGTTATAGGCTTAGTTTTATATTGGAAATATCCAGTTTGTTGATGAATGCTATCCGGAAAATTAGTTTTGTTTATCATAAGGATAAAGATTGGCTTATTTTAAAATTGATTTTTAGATTTTTATCATTGAATAAAAAAGAATCTAGTAATAAGAAGTGCTGTGTCTGTGGAGCATTGGCTATGCCTTTAAAACCCTTGAAATAAAGGTGTCATCGGAGTTGAATTCGCGGAGCCCTCTTTTTTGATGGCTTTCATTTCCCAGTTTCATCTTGCTTCCTATCATTTATATCCATTATTTCTACTTTGTGGATAGGTGCTCTCTACTATTTGGATATTTTCTTTATCTAATTGGCTGTTATATATAAAGCAATGGTTAAATAAATGATGAAAATAGCACTAATTAGTGGATGTTTTTTACATTGAAAGGTCTCGTTACACATCTCAATACTATTGATTTAACTTTGGTGAAAATAGATACCTAGGAGTCATACATGAAAAATATAATACACGCTGCTTTAATATCCGCAGGCGCAATAACTTTGTCAATTCAGCCATTGATGGCTGAGGCTCGAGATTTTCGGTTAGGACTAATTACCCCTGCAAACCATATATGGACACAATCTGCCCAAGCATTTGGCGACGCTCTTAAACAGGAGACGAATGGTGAGCATAGTGTGACTGTTTTTCCATCAAGTCAGCTAGGTAATGAAGCTCAAATGGTCCAACAATTACAGACTGGCGCTTTGGATATGGCTTTTTTGTCCATTGCAGAAGTCTCCAATCGAGTCCCAGACTTTGGAGCGCTGTATGCGCCATATTTGGTAGATAATATCGATCAAGCAGCAGCACTACTTCAGTCAGAAACTGCGACAAAGATGCTTGATCAACTGCCAGGATCTTTAGGTGTGGTTGGTATTGGTTATGGGATGGCAGGCTTGCGTCAAGTTTTAAGCCGCGACCCTATCGATAACGCATCAGACCTGAAAGGAAAAAAAATACGTATTACGCCATTTGAACCTATTCGTGATTTTTATAATGCGATTGGTGCCGCGCCAACACCATTGCCGTTGCCAGCGGTATACGATGCATTGGCAAATGGTCAAGTTGATGCCATAGATATGGATTTTGACTCTATATTGATCCTCAAGTTTTACGAGCAGGCTAACAACCTAATGATCTCAAATCATATGATGTTTCCAATGGTCGGGGTTGTTTCAGGGAGAGTATGGAAAACGCTAAGCAATGAAGATAAAGCCTTGATTCGTTCCAATATGAAAGACCAGCTAGACGGCATAATAGGTCGCTTCCAAGACCAAGAAAAATACCAAGAAAAAGAGATGCGCAATCTTGATATCACTATTACAGAAGGTAATGCAGATGACTTCAGTGATGCTATCAAGGTATGGGAAGAAACTTGGTCTCGTAAAAGTAAAATGTTGCCTGAGCTTCGCGCTGCAGCTGCAAAAATCAAAAATATGTAATTACTTCTAAATCAGTGTGGTCGTAATAATTGTTGCGTCCATACTGATCTATTCAATTAAATGGAGAGCCATATGAGAATACTCCTGAATTCAAGTCCGAAGTGCGACACTTTCACTTCAAGCAACTAAGCACATTTCTTTAAACACTACGGCTGGTTGCTTGAACCCTAAACACTTC
>NZ_QPJQ01000011.1 GCF_003337275.1 Marinomonas foliarum
AAACTGGCAGCCAATAGGTGATGTGGAATTAAATCCAGAGCAACACAAAGACGCTGCTTAATTATTTTAGGCGACAACTACCTTGAAAGACGCCGCTATGCTTGTTTTCCAGCTGTGCTTGAAATATTTCAAAATAAGTATGTAAAGATGAAAAGTCCGCTTCTTCTAATGGAGAACTATGGTTATACAACAGGTTGATGTTATCAAATGTGATTGAAGGAATCTGAGCTTCTGTAACCAAATAAAACGGTATCGATTTATCACGCCAATATCTACGCTCAATTTCAAGCTTTTCTATCGTTCGAGGGTTAAGTAATGCTTCTGTATGCTTTACCTGAATAGCGAAGCGCGGACAACCGCCTTCTTTAGCATCAACAACAAAATCACTACTCATGTATTGCGCGATGCCTTGGAAAGAAGGATGTCTAATACCTAGTCGATCACTTAAAGACATAGTTAATTCTAGATCTAGAGGGAATTGCTCACGTATATCAATGGTAGAACTTCGCCATTGAAGTAGTAGAAAGGTTGCAAGTTCAAGATCTGAGAGTAAATGGTGGGTACGATTAGTGAGATGCCCAAATATTCTATGGGAGCGACCTTCTGAAGCTACATCCCTGACAGTCAGCCATGGTTTATAATTCGAACCTCGCCCTTGACCCCGCCCCTCTTTCAGCCAACGTTTGTTTTTTACTTCTGTATTCCAATACCGTTTCTTGCCCATAAAAAACGCCACCCTAACTAATTCATTTAAAAATAGCTTAGGTGACGCTAGTTAACAACTTTTTTGTTTTGTTAGTAACTTTATTGTCTTATTAACAACTTTATTGTCCTGCAACACTAAGACCGAACTCTTTTTTTATATCACTCAACGGTAACCGATTTCGCTAGGTTGCGCGGCTGATCTACGTCTGTACCTTTCACAACAGCAACGTGGTAAGACAACAACTGCAGCGGAATGGTATGCACAATCGGCTCTAGAATGCTGTCTACTTTTGGTACTTCTGTGAAGATGATGTTGTCTTCATTATGAAGGTCGGTATCTTTATCAGCAAAGACGTACAGTTCACCACCGCGGGCGGCGACTTCTTGTAGATTTGACTTAAGCTTGTCCAACATGTCGTTGTGTGGAACCAGGGCAATAATCGGCATATCTTCATCGACCAATGCCAATGGGCCATGTTTCAGTTCGCCTGCAGGGTAAGCTTCAGCATGAATATAAGAAATTTCTTTCAGCTTTAATGAGCCTTCCAGTGCGATTGGGAACATGGTGCCACGTCCCAAAAATAGCGCATTGGTTTTATTCGCAAATCGATCTGCTACTTTCTTAATATGAGCGTCTGCCAATAAAGCGTCATTCACATAGGCAGGCAAAGAACGCATCGCTTGTACAAGCTCTTCTTCTTTTTTTGCAGACAAGCCGTTTTCAACAGCAATTGCTACGCTAGTAATTAATAGTGCCGTTAGCTGAGTTGTAAAGGCTTTGGTTGATGCCACGCCAATTTCTGGGCCCGCATTGGTCAACAAAGTAAGCGCTGACTCACGTACTAACGTACTAGATGGCACGTTACAAATAGCTAGCGTCGTTAAATAGCCAAGCTCTTTTGCCATACGTAGTGCAGCCAAGGTATCTGCTGTTTCACCCGATTGAGACAAGGTTAAAAACAAGGTTTTCTTTGGCACTGCCACTTTGCGATAGCGATATTCGCTGGCCACTTCCACGGTACATGGCAAACCAGCTAAATCTTCGATCCAGTATTTTGCCACCATGCCGGCATGGTAGCTGGTACCACAAGCAACGATATGAACATTTTCAACTTCTTTTAAGAAGCCAGAATTAACACCAAAACAGCTAGTAAGTACTTTGGTTTCGCTAATCCGCCCCTCTAAACAGGCGCTAATCACTTTAGGTTGTTCGTAGATTTCTTTCATCATGTAATGACGAAACTCGCCTTTGTCTGTGGCATCGACGTTGTGGTTAAACACGCTAATTGGTCGGTCTTGCAATTCGCCTTTTGCATCATAGATAGAGACTTGATCACGGCTAACTTCGGCGACATCGCCCTCTTCTAAGAAGATGAATTGGTCGGTAACGTGTAACAAAGCAAGCTGGTCTGATGCTACGAAGTTTTCTTCAATACCAACCCCAACGACAAGCGGACTGCCTTTTCGAGCCGCTATAAAGCGTTCGTTATCGTCTTTTTGCACCACGCCAATTGCAAAAGCACCATGTAGTTTTGTCAACGCAGCTTGAACCGCTTTCAGCAAATCCGGCTGTGTTTTCATTGCATCGTGTATAAGATGAACAATAACTTCGGTGTCTGTTTCAGATTTAAATTCATAGCCTTTGGCTTTTAATTCGCGACGCAGAGGCTCGTGATTTTCAATAATGCCGTTGTGCACTAGTGCAAGGTCATCACCAGAGAAATGCGGATGCGCATTGGCTTCCGTTGGTTTGCCATGGGTCGCCCAACGAGTATGTGCGATGCCCATTTTGCCATCTAGTGGCTCAGCCTCAAACTTGTCTTTTAACGCTTGAACTTTACCTACTGCACGGTGTGAAAACACACCGTCTTCGTTGTTAATCGCAACACCGGAAGAGTCATAACCACGGTATTCAAGGCGGCTTAAGCCTTCGATTAAAATTTTTGATACGTTACGACGTGCAATGGCACCAACTATTCCGCACATGAGAGAATCCTTTTTGTGTCTGCGAAAAGGGGTCTGACCCCTTTAATGCTTTTAAATTTAAATTATTTTAAACGTTTATTTTTTGGTGGGCCTAGGCCAATTGTCTTTATTGGTTTGTCGTGCTCTAGCGAAAGCTAATTGCTTCTCACCAACTTGTTTAGTGATGGTCGAGCCTGCTGCAATGGTTGCGCCTTCGGCTACTTGGACGGGGGCAACTAATGAGGTGTTGGATCCGATGAATACGTTATTGGCTACTTGTGTCTTATGTTTATTAACGCCATCGTAATTACAGGTAATGGTACCTGCGCCCACGTTTACGTTAGCACCCATTTCGGTGTCGCCAATGTAGCTCAAGTGGTTTACCTTGCTACCTTCACCAATAATGGCTTTTTTCGTTTCAACAAAATTACCTATTTTGGCTTTATTAGCCAGTTGAGTTCCTGGACGTAAGCGTGCAAATGGCCCGATGTCACAAGATTCACCCACCAGACTGTCTTCAATCAAGGTGTTGCTTTTTATAATGGTATTGTCGCCCACAATGCAATTTTTAAGGTAGCAGTTTGGCCCAACTTCCACACCAGAACCCAACACAACTTTTCCTTCAAAGACACAATTCACATCGATAATGACATCGTTTCCAGTTACTAGCTCACCACGAACATCAATGCGAGATGGATCCAACAAGGTCGCACCATTTTGCATAAGACTAATGGCTTGCTGACTTTGTAACTCTCGCTCTAATGCTGCAAGTTGTACACGGTCATTGACTCCAGCGACTTCGGCTTCGTTTTCTGGATTGACAGTGACGATATCAACGCCGTCACGTGCCGCCATGGCAATCACGTCAGTTAGGTAATATTCGCCTTGGGCATTGTTGTTTGTTAAAGCAGCAAGCCACCCCTGAAGGCGTGCATTTGGCGCCAATAGGATGCCCGTATTGACTTCTTTAATAGCCAGCTGACTTTCTAAGGCATCTTTTTGTTCAACAATTGCGGTTACTTTACCTTGTTCATTACGCACGATACGCCCGTAGCCTGTTGGATTATCGAGAGAAATTGTCAATAAAACCAAGGTATTAGCATTCGAAAGTGCTGTCATTTTTTCTAATGTATAAGCACGAATAAGCGGCACATCACCGTATAAAGTTAAAGTCGCACCATCAGCTTGAAGAAAAGGCGCAACGCGGCGCAACGCATCCCCAGTACCTTGTGGGTCGTTTTGCCAAACAATATTGGCTGAAAAATCCTGACAATTCGCTTCGACCTGTTCGCCTTGATGTCCAACAACAAGGTGTAATTTCGAATCTGCCAATGTGCTTGCGGTTGTCAGCACTCTTCTTACCATAGCGATACCACCTACTTTGTGCAGTACCTTGGAAAATGCAGATTTCATTCGGCTACCCTTTCCGGCAGCAAGAATTACGATGTCCTGAGTCATGAAGCGTCCTTGTATTGGCGTCTTTAAATAATGAATAAATTTAGGATGGGAGCCATTAGACCTTTTTGCAAAAAACGCTACAACCCAAATTGTCACAAAAAAATTGACAATTTTTATAAAAAATCATAAATCAATGATTTTCAACGCTTCCGCACAAGACAAAAACCAATATTGTCAGAGAATTATCAATCTGATGGTTGGAGGTTACATTAAGGCGTTTGCAGTATAAAATACCTTCTAATATTAATAGTAACCATTATCAATGATTGACCACACCTGCAACAATAAAGGACGAACATGAGTAAACTCAGCGAACCACAACAACTTAATGCACTTTATAAAGAGGCACATCCTTTAGCATTAAAAAAGGAGATTGATGCGTTGGAGCAGCACTCCATCACCTTCATTGAATATTGCCCTTTTATGATAATGTCGACATCGGACGAAAACGGCTTCGCTGACGTATCGCCTCGTGGTGGGGACGCTGGATTTATTAAGGTTTTAGATTCTAATACGATCGCTTTTTCAGACCTTCCTGGTAACAATCGTCTAGACAGCCTTAGAAACATTGTTGAGCGCCCTGAAGTAGGGCTGCTGTTTATGATTCCTGGGATTGGTGAGGTTGTACGTATAAAGGGCACAGCTAGCCTACACACTGACAAGGACACACTTGATTTGTTCGCTGGAGATAATAAGCCACCCAAGTTAGTCGTTAAAATACAAGTGCATAAATTACTGTTTCACTGCCCTAAAGCCATTGCCGTTGCCAAACTTTGGAGCGAAGAGAATAAAGTAGAACGCTCTTTCCTACCTTCATTATTGACCATCATTCAAGACCAAGTCCCAGAGTAATGTGGGACTTGGGGGGCTGTCACAATAACGAAGAAGCTTTACGACTTGGGCATGCATTGCATTCCGCCTGAAGAAGTTCAACCAGCAGTCTAGTCGCGGGCCCCGTTCGTTCACCTTTGCCGAAGATGGCATACATGTGGAAATTTCGCTCACTGCCAGAGATTAGTTTCAGCTTTTGCAGCTTTCCGCTTTGCAGTGCGTACTCCAAGTCAGCCTTTGGCAACCATGCAAAACCAATACCGCTCGTGACAATTTCTAAAGCAGACTGCACGCTCGATACCGTCCAGCGACGATCCGTCCCTAACCAACCCGCATCAACCGAGGTTTCAGAGGCAGAATCTCGAATGACGATCTGCAGCTCTCGGCTCAGTCGCTCATTATTAATGGGTTCTACTTCTTGTAGCAATGGATGACTGCTAGCCGCGACGGCGATCATTTCAACTTCAACAATCGGGTCGGCAAGATAACCTTTCGGAACGATACTGCTAAGCACTAAATCAGGGCGGCCTTTTCTAAGAGCTTCTTCACCTCCGCTCAATACCGCTTCTTTGAGCTGTACTTGCGTGCCTTGGCTTTGCGGTTCAAATGCTTGCAGCGCTCGCAATAGGGCCGGTGTTGGAAACGTTTGATCCACCACCAGTTCCAATTCTGGCTCCCAACCTTGGCCTAACGTATGAGCCAATTCTTCTAGGTCTACTGCTTCTTTTATTAGATGGCGAGACCGGCGCAATAGCACTTCCCCCCGCTCTGTTAATTTGGCCTTTCGGCCTTCAATAATTAATAGCGGATAACCGAGCTGCTCTTGAAGCTTCGCAACTGTGTAGCTCACCGAAGACTGGCTTTTGTGTAGCGCTTCCGCTGCTTGGGCAAAGCCGCCTTTATCAACAACTGATTGCAGCACTCGCCATTGTTCTAGGGTTACTCTTGGGGCTTTCAAGGTCATTCTCGTTTTAAAAATATGAATAAATAATGTATCGCATTTTTCGATTAATATCCCCAAAAAATGTCACTTTTTTATCGAATATATTGGTTATATGATAGCTTTATTCATCAAGACATAGCGTCTCAAAGACTCTAAACCCCTTATTACGGAGAACTTAACATGGCTACATTATTACGTATCGACTCTAGTGCTTCTGGCGAAAACTCAAAATCACGTCAGTTAGCAAATGAATTTGTTGAAAACTGGTTAGCAAAAAATCCAGGCGGCAAAATTATTGTTCGTGATGTTGATGCTAATCCACTACCACACTTTACAAGTGAAACTTTGGGTGCATTGTTCACACCAGAAGAAAACCGCACCGCTGAGCAAAAAGCCATTGTTGCGATTGGTGATGAGCTTATTAGCGAAATCGAAGCGGCTGATGTTGTGACGGTTTCTGCACCTATGTATAACTTCGGTATTCCTTCTACATTGAAGTCTTACTTTGACTACATCGCTCGCGCTGGTCGCACTTTCCAATACACAGAAACTGGCCCAGTTGGTTTGCTAAACAAAGATGCTTACATCTTCGTTGCAAGCGGTAGCTTCTTGGCAGAGACACCAATGGATCACCAAGTTCCTTACCTGAACACTTTCTTAGGTTTTGTTGGTATCACTGTAAAAGAAACTTTCATTGCTGGTGGTCAAGCACTGGGCGAGCCTGGTGAAGAATCTTTCAACCAAGCAAAAGCAAAAATCGCTACTGCGGCTTAATTTAATAGCCCAACGCGATACCTAAAAAAACCGATTAGCACGCTAATCGGTTTTTTTTGCCTAGATTTACATCATGACACCAACACTCGTAGATACTTATAAGTCCTTGTTGGATCACGGCCGTACCTCCCTCATCCAACCTACAAAAACATCATAAATGAGACACTCCGTAGGTCTGATGAGACGAGGCACGAGGCGTGATCTGACGTCCATAAGCATCTCTCTTAAAGCCCATTGGCTTTCAACGCGATTCGCTTACGTTGTATATCCACTTCTATCACGGTGACATTGACCACTTGTCCCACTCGAACTAACTCTCTTGGGTCTTTCACAAATCGGTTAGCCAGCTGCGAAATATGAATCAAACCATCTTGATGCACCCCAAGGTCCACAAAGGCGCCAAACGCCGCCACATTGGTCACAACGCCTTCTAATGTCATACCTTCCTGTACATCTTCAAGTTTCTGAATACTGTGATCAAAAGACGCATAGCGAAATTCTGGACGAGGATCTCGGCCTGGCTTGGCCAACTCTGCCAAAATATCAGAATAGGTAAAATCACCCGCTTGCGCAAAGCTTGGCGCCAACTGTTTTAATTGCTGTAAAGCTTGGGCATTGTTTAAAAGGTCGTTGGCTTTGAGAGAAACCTGCTCAGCCATTCTTTTCACCAAAGGATAAGATTCTGGGTGAACACCTGATTGATCCAGTGGCTCTTTACCGTTCAATATTCTCAAAAAACCAGCACATTGTTCAAAGCATTTATCGCCAACACCTTTTATTTTCAGTAATTCGGATCTGGATTCAATTCGGCCTTTTTCCTGTCGATAATCAACAATATTTTGAGCAAGACGATTGGTTAGACCTGAGACATACGACAGCAAAGAAACCGATGCTAAGTTGATATCTACTCCTACTCGGTTCACACAGTCTTCCACAACATTGGCCAGCGACTTTGAGAGCAGTGTTACTTTCACGTCATGTTGATATTGCCCAACCCCAATGGCTTGCGGGTCTATTTTTACCAATTCGGCCAATGGATCTTGAAAACGTCGGGCAATCGACACCGCGCCACGAATAGTGACATCTAAATCTGGAAATTCTTGAATCGCAATAGGCGATGCCGAATACACAGAAGCGCCAGCCTCACTGACAACCACTGCGCGACAGTCTAATTCTTGTTCCGCTATCAAAGCCTTTAGTAAAGATTCAGTTTCACGTGAGGCTGTGCCATTACCAATTGCTGCCCATGTAATGCGGTGCTTATTTATTAGCGCCAATAATCGAGCGTTTGCTTCTTGTGTTTTGTTTTGCGGACCATGCGGATAAATAACGCCATGATCTAATACGTCGCCTTGTTCATTGATTACCGCCAGCTTCACACCATTACGGAAACCAGGATCGACCCCCAGTACTCGGTACGCCCCCGCTGGCGCCGCCATTAGTAAATCCTGAAGGTTATCGGCAAAAACCTGAATAGCCCCTTCTTCTGCTCGCTCTTTCAATTGCGCTAATACATCACTTTCTAATTTGGAAAGAAGTTTCTTCTCCCAGGCAATGTTTAAATAACGTCGTTGCACAGAAGTTAGTCTATACGATTCAACTTGTTCATGATCAAGCAATTGGTTTAAGTGAGGGAACATTAAGCTATCGGGATAAGAATCTCCGTTTTTTAAGGTCATGCTCAACTTTAATAGAGTCTCTTTTTTTCCTCGAAATAGTGCTAATAATCGATGGGGTGGCACTTTATTTATGTCTTCTTGGTAATCAAAATAGTCTCTAAATTTTTCGCCTACTTCTTTTTTACCTCGCAATACTCGGCTGACTAAACGACCATTTTTAAGTAACTCTACACGTCCTTGCTTTAGAACATCACTGTCATTTGAAATAGCGTCACTCAATATCTCAATCACACCTTCTCGTGCTGAGTCAGCCGACATCTTAATATTATTTCGTCTATTCCAAGCCTCGATTGCGGACACACTATCAGACCTTTCTCCCGACCAAATCAAGGCCGCCAGTGGCTGTAAGCCTTGCTCTCTTGCTTCATCTGCTTTTGTTTTACGCACTTTTTTGAACGGTGCATACAAATCTTCTAATTCATTCTTTGACGTGGCACTTTGTATTTTCCGTCTTACTATATCGGTGACATTTGTATCATCAGCTAATAAGGAAAGAATGCTTTCTTTTCGTTTGTTTAATTCAACTAAATATTGCCATCTATCAAAAAATGCACGTAAATTCATATCGCTCATACCGCCAGTACTTTCTTTTCTATAGCGAGCAATGAAAGGTACTGTAGCGCCTTCTTCAAATAACTTAATGATGTTATTGCTGTATTTTTTTAATATAGAAAACTCTGTGCTTAAGTTATCTGGTATAGAATTCATTTATTACCCTATTATTTACACTTTTATAACAGTCTAAGAACATTATTTGATTAGCATGTTAGGTTATTTTTTATTAAAATCCACACACAAACTTGAAATAGTATAGAATCACGCCACAATATAATGACAATAATTCAACATCTTCTTAAATATTGAATTAGCGTCATTAGAAGATAAAAAGTCATCTCTTGTCTGAATTTTAATTCATGAACAAGAGTAAACGAAGCTACTTTTTATTAAAAAGTAACGTGTTTTGACTACCAATTTTACCACACCACTGTGTGTAATAGATGGATCTCTTTTTCAATACAGGATCACACAATCCGTTCTTAACAGATAGATAGGGGACACCAATGAGTTTATTAGTTGAATTAGCAGGCAACAAAGCGAAAGCTCGCGCTGCTGGTAAAGAGTTAAGCGTTGCACAACTTGAAAACCTAATTGCAGGCTTCACTAATGCGCTTGAGAAAGCGAAAGAAGAAGAAGCGGCACGCGAAGCTGAGCAAGCACTGAAATCTGCTCGCGCAGAAGAAATTGCTAGCCTGATCGCTAAAAGCGGCTTAACAATGGAAGAAGTTGCACTTTTAACTACGCCAAAAGCTGGCGCGACAAAAGGCAAAACTGTAGAGCCTAAATACCGTCTAGTCGTTGCTGGTGAAACTCACGAGTGGACTGGCCGTGGCCGTACACCAAAAGTATTCCAAGAATACTTTGACGCAGGCAACAGCCGTGAGAGCGTAGAAATCAAATAATATTTGATTCTCAACTTTCGAATAATAAAAAAGCGACCTAGGGTCGCTTTTTTATTAGCTAAGTATTAAAAGCGGAATTCTAATTTAGTACTTTTAATGCTTAGTTTATAATTTTGAATAAATCAAATCCCAAACACCGTGACCTAAACGCTCGCCACGTTGTTCAAATTTAGTCAAAGGACGCCATTCAGGACGCGGATGATAAAGTCCTTTGCCAGCGGCATTTTGATAACCTTTCTCAACTTCCATCACTTCCATCATATGCTCTGCATAGGGCTGCCAATCCGTTGCCATATGAAAAAGGCCACCCTCTTTTAAGACATTTGCCACTTGCTGAGCAAACAATGACTGTACAATACGACGCTTGTTGTGTTTCTTTTTATGCCAAGGATCTGGAAAAAACAGCTGGAATCCGCTTGCAGTGTTTTGCGGTAAGCAATTTGCCATCACCTCAATGGCGTCATCACAGTACACACGCAAATTGGTAACACCTTCCTCTTTCGCTAGCATCATCAACTTGGCAACACCTGGCGGGTGGACTTCAATACCGATAAAGTCTTTTTCTGGTGCATTCTTTGCCATTTCGACCAGAGATGCTCCCATGCCAAAACCTACCTCGATCACCACATCAGATTCACGATTAAATACACTTGTGTAGTCAATTCGGCCATCAGCAAGGTTTAAACCGTATACGACCCAGTTTGCGTCATAGTTCTTTTGCTGGCCTTCTGTCATACGACCACCACGTACCACAAAGCTTCTGATGGTGCGTTTGTGACTTGGTTCTTGTATTTCTGTGTCTTGCTCTTGCATGATTTCGTATCGCTTAGCTTAAATATGTTCGATTTGAATGGGCATATTTATCAATATTTGATAATACACAACACCCACTGTAAATTTTGGACGCAATACTACCCGAAAACCCCAAATCTGTCCTGTTTTGTCAGATCAAAAATTAGGCTTGATGCTGAGTTGAGCGCCATAAACTTAATGCGAATAAGCACCAAGCCAATAAATAACAAAAACCACCTATCGGCGTTATAGCCCCTAAATAAGTATGACCAGTCAATGCCATGATATATAAGCTGCCAGCAAAAAAGAGATTACCTAAAGAAAATAATATCAGCACGCGTTTACAAAATGACAAAAGGGATGACAGCGCAACGACCAACAAACCAGCCAAGGCGTGATACATTAAATACTGACTCGCTGTGTGCCACCAGCCAAGCGCTTTAGCATCAAGAATTGCAGTTAAAGCATGAGCTCCAAATGCACCAGCTGCAACAGAAATAGCGGCTTGGATAGCAAACAGGGCGCCCCACTTGGACAGCGCCTTCTGAGTTATTGGGAAAATAGAAGGTCTGTTTTTATCGGTCATTGCTATCGGACTTATAGTTTAATGAAAGGGTCATTCTAATATGTTCAAAAAGCCATTACTGCCAATGGCGTAGTATCGATTGTCAGATCCATGCGCAAGCGCTAGGACGCTAGAACCGGTAAGCCGAGCATTTTCTTGCACAACATCCCATTCTTTCAGCACAGTTCCAGTACTCACCTGAACCAAGGAAACTCGCCCTGTCACCTCACCAAGAAGAATCGACCTGTCGTCTTGGGAGAAAGCCGCCTGACTAATAGTGACATTACGGTACTTTAACGCTCCTGTGTCTATTTTTGTCAGCTCTTGCCCTGTTCTTGTCGACCAAATTTTGGCGTTACCAAGTTGAGCTGCACCAAAGGCATATTTGCCATCTGCCGATAATGCCACACTAGCTATCGCATTATCTAAAGGCCACTCGTACTTTTTCTCGCCGGTTTGCATATCCCACAGAATCACTTTGGACAAGTCATCCCCTGTAATACCTAATAGACCATCTGATGTGACATCGACTGCTCGAACCGTTGAGCTAGTTCGTAATGTCTGTCTGATGCCACCTTGTTTAATGTCAAAATAACGAGCAGTTTGGTCATTTAAGCCAACCAGTGCAAAATCGCCATTTTGGGTAAGTTTTAGCGACTGTATATCACCAGGCGTTGTCCAAAAACCATCAGACTTACCGGTTGTCGCATCCCACAGAACCAAGGAGCGACCGCCACCCGTCGCGGCAAATTGCCCACTAGGGTCAATATCCACTCCCAACAATGTCGTATATTCATTTGGCGCATGATTCCAGTTAAATCGACGCTCGTTAATTGCGTTTACCCAATAACTGCCGCCATGTTGAATAGAACCAATTAAAGCGGCTGAGCCGTCATCACTCAAGACAGCAGCATGCAGCCCCTGCACAGCGTATTTTGCCGTTCGGACTGGGGCTTCTGCCGAGCAAGACAAAAGCGCTATTGAGCAGAAAGCGATTACCCCCAGCTCAAGCGTTTTTTTCACTGTGCGCTTCATGTAATTCCTTGATCAACTGATCTTCATATTCGAATCGCTCAGCCATGACCACAGCCAATGCTTGCAATGAAAAAGGCAACGCTTCTAGCTGCTCGTTACAGTGCTCTTTGGTGTCGTATTTATCATTAAATTCGATAGCAATTTCGGTAGTGCTGTCTATTTGAGGCAGTAGTTCACGTAATAGCACCACAGCAGCATCATCGCGAAACTCTTTCGCTTCTATAGCCAGCTGCTCATAAACCGTGAAATGTCCCACTGAAACATAATCTACCAGCAACTCACAAAATGATTGGATCTTTGGTGTATCAGTCGGCGTAAATTCTCCACGCTCTCGCAAGTACACTCCCAACTCAAGCAGCTGTCGGCGCTGTGCTAACCAACGATCAATAATGACATGAACTCCGCCCCAGCGCTCTTGGGCTGTTTTACAACCTTCTAACATATGCAGACTCCATTAGGCGTTAATTATTATTTCTATCTTTTCTAAAGCATATTCCGATACCCCCCCCCCTGCAAGACGATAGTCAGAGGAATTTGTAACGTTTTTAGAGGGAGAAATAGGATAACTCCCCCTCCATCACTTTGCTAAAAGCTGCGCCAAAATACTCGTTTATTAACGTATTTTTTTGTTAACTCGCAATGCAATAACAATATTAATAACCGCCATGCCAGTAAATGCGACCAAGGTCCAACCTGGGATGCTCAGGCCAAGAAAAGTCCAAACGACGTCACCACATTCGCCAGTGCCCATCACCATAGCCTGCATAATCTCCTGCCATGGAAACACTTCAAACATATAACTCAACCCCGGCAAACATGCCGGTAACTCATCCATAGGCAAGCTTTGCAGATATAAGTGACGAATAGCCAGTGCCGCCCCCATAACTGACAACACCACTACAAGCCAAGCACAGCCTTTTCTGACACAAACTTTTTCAGACAAAGCCGAGCCCAAAGACACAACACCTACACAGAAAAAGACGATGCGCTGCAACATACATAAAGGACAAGGCTCTAAGCCCATTTGATACTCCATGTAGAATGCCACGGCTAAAAGCGCAAACGCGACAAACGCAACTAAACCATGAAAACGACGAGCGGATAAAAACGCAAACATATATAAAGGTTCCTAAACTGACTAAAAGAGTAATTCAAAGCAAATATAAAGGTTACGACAGTTAGAAAATCCGAAAGTGCAAAATTCCTACTGCAGAAAACATTAATGGCGGTTAGTATACTGTCTATTGGAATGAATACGAGAGTCCCAAATGTCATTGATGATGTCCCTACACAGTAAGTTACGAACCTTTGGTTTATTACTGCTTTTATGTACGACTAGCCTCACATCTTATGCGGCTGACGACGAAACTACGTCGGTACCTGCTTACGTTGAACTAAAGCCAAATTTTGTGGTTAATCATGTGGGCAACGAAACACGTTTGAAATACATCAAAACCAGTATTAGCATTCGTACCGACGAGTCCCAGACAGAACTCATTGAAGCCAATATGCCGTTGATCAGAGATGCATTGGTCATGTTTTTAAGCTCTCGTACCACAGAGCAAGTCACTGGCGCTATTGCCCGCGAGAAAACTCGTGAAGAAGCAGCACTGGCAGTAAACACGGTTCTAAAAGAAGAAACCGGACTAGAGCCGGTAAAAGACATTTTATTTGCCAGCTTTGTTACTCAATAACCTTCTTTAACTGGCTCAAATCAATATTTTAAGTCAAAAAAGGCCCCTTGCTAATGTGTTTAGCAAGGGGCCTTTTTTACAGTAATTTATAGCGTTCTAACGATCTGTTAAAGTTCTTTAATGTCATCCGGATCGACATAACCTGATAGTTTATCTGTCGCTTCGTTATTAAAAAATTTATCCATCTGCTCCATCACGTATTTACGTGACTCAGGCTGCATGAGATTCAACTGTTTCTCATTGATCATCATGGTTTGCAGTAGTTGCCATTCTTGCCAAGCTTGCTTAGACACGTTTTGCAGAATTTCTTGGCCCTTTGCTCCTGGTAACGGCGCTCGATCTAATGCCTCCATTTCTTTTTGAAATTTTTTACAAAAAACTGTATTCGCCATAGAAGTTGCCTGTCTTGTCAAAGTGTATAAGTTGAATAATGGCGTTAAGCGCACAGAATTCAAGGCATGATAGAAATAAGTCATAAAACGAGATAAAAAACTATTCGCTCCTCCCCCTGCTAAGAGGGAGACTGGGAGGGGGTAATCCTTAAAGGCTTCTAGCCAACCCAACAAGCACAAACACAAGAATCAACACAAAGATCGACGGTCGCTTATACACTAGCCAAATAAACCCGAGCCCGACTATTACCACATCCCAAACACTCAACAAGCTTGATGTGCCAATGGGATGATATAAGGCCGCTAAAAGAATCCCAACCACTGCAGCGTTCAAGCTTGCGACTGCCGAACGAAACAAAACGTGACAAGACAAACGCTGCCATGCTCCTTGAGCACTTAACATCAGTAGCAACCCAGACGAAAATACCGCTAAGGTTGCCATGCCAGCCCAAAGCCAAGCATTAGCGCCTGCTGGTGTCGCAGATGCACCGAGAAAACTCGCCATGGTGAACATAGGGCCTGGCACCGCCTGAGCAGCCGCATAGCCTAACAGCAAATCCGATTCCGACGCAGGCACAAAAGTCGCTAACATGGGCAAGACCACATGCCCACCACCAAAGACCAAGGCCCCCGCTCGATAAAAATCAGCAAACAATCCGGTAATACCGCTGCTTAATAAAAAGCTCACCACAAATATCACCAGCGCCACACCCAAAAAAAACCAAGCAAAACGTACCTTAGGCAAAGGTTCGGTGACTGTAGGCCCAGCAGAATGTCGTGTTATAACACCAAAACATACGGACATTAATAAAACCGCTAAGCTAGCGAAACCAAAAGGTGACAAGATAACAAATGCAGCGCTAGCAACCGTGACTCCCGCCATGGTTTTACTCTGACAAAACGACCGCCACATGCTAACGCAAGCGTCGGCAACCACCACCACAGCCAAAAGCTTCAGAGCATGGACCACAGAATCAAACCAGACATGACCTTGCCAATGATGGCCAAATTGCGCTAACAGCACCATGACAACAAATGATGGTAGAGTAAAAGCAACAAAGGCAGCGATTGCCCCCAACAGTCCAGCGCGATGATAACCTAACGCAAACCCTACTTGGCTCGAACCAGGCCCTGGGACAATCTGACTCAAGGCGATCCATTGGGCATATTGGGCTTCACTGGCCCATTGCTTACGCTTAATGAAAGTTTGATTGAAATAACCTAGGTGAGCGGCAGGCCCACCAAAACTGGTGAAGCCTAGCATGAAGAAAGAGAGAAACACCTCTGATACACGTTTTAAATAAGAGAGGTTTTTGTCTGTCATTGTCGTTCTATTCCTAGTTAAGTTAGCTGTTCCAAAATACTTCTAACCGGCGCAGGCAACCCTTGCGCCATGGCATCTTGTTGATTAAACCATTGATATTTTTCACCTTCCATTACCTGTTTTGTCTCGGTAATCTGAATTTGGCTTGGCGAAATATCCAAATGATAATGACTAAACGTATGTCTAAAAGATGACAAGGGTGTTACAGCAGAAACCTGCGTCGCAAATCGTTGCTCAATATGCAGCACCACTGATTCGTCAGATGCCAACTCAGGCAAGCTCCAAAGGCCGCCCCAAATACCTGTAGAAGGACGTTTCTCTAATAACCATTGACCCTGCTGATTCATCAATACCAAAAGCTGAATACTCTTCTTTGGCTTAGCTGCTTTTTTCGGTTTACGGATAGGGTATTGTGTAGGGTCTTGACTAAGACGACCTTGGCAATCGCTTTGTAATGGGCAGAGCAAGCATTGCGGTTTGGAGCGCGTACAGAGCGTCGCTCCTAGATCCATCATGGCTTGCGTATAATCACCACAGCGTTCGCTTGGCATATAGTGTTCAGCTAATTCCCACATGACATTTTCGGTTTTTTTCTCGCCTGGCCAAGTAGGTACCGCATGAAAACGCGCCAACACCCGCTTTACGTTGCCATCTAAAATCGCGGCCTGAACACCACGGGAAATAGATAAAATCGCTGCAGCCGTTGAGCGGCCAATTCCGGGCAATTCACATACGCCTTCTACTGTTTGAGGAAATTCACTGTCGAACTCATCCACCAGCATTTTTGCCGCCTTGTGCATATTACGAGCACGAGCGTAATAGCCCAAACCGCTCCAGTGGGCGAGCACCTCGTCCAGCTCTGCCTCAGCTAATGCTCCTACTGTTGGGAAAGACGTCATGAATTTGTGGTAATAAGGAATCACTGTCGTCACTTGCGTTTGCTGCAACATGATTTCAGAAATCCATACACGATACGGTGTTTTACTTTCTTGCCAAGGCAAGCTTTTACGCCCATGTTCGTCAAACCACGCTAGAACACGAGGCGCAAAATTTTCAACTGGCTGCATTTATATCTCACGTAACAAATACTAAACAAGCTTCGTTTTAATCAACCCGTGATTAGAGCAAGTTCTTTAATTTATCTTTTAGTTTCTCTTTTGCTCTTTCTTCTTCCGCTTTACGCTTTTCTTCCAATTCTGCTTTTAAGCGTGCTTTTTCAGCGTCTACTTTCTCTTTTAGTCGAGCTTTTTCCGCCTCGGCTTTTGCTTTTAACTCAGCTTTTTCTTCATCTAATTTGAGCGTTAACTCTTCTTTCGCGATATTGGCAAAGAGGGAAGCAAAGCCTTTTAGGTCTGGGCGGCACAACCCTGCTGGATCGTCACTGAACTGCCCTTTACAAACAATAGGAAAGGCCAGCCTAGTCAGTTTCTCGTTCACTCGACATGCTTTGTCTAATGCGCTACCTGCCACACCTACGTTCGCCTGATAATTTAACGACGAATCTGGCAATGACACCACGCCATCACCTGTTACTTGAATACCTGCCGAGCTGATTTTCAAGCCTGGAGTCGAGACCCGGCCATTCACAATATGAGCTGGAAAACGCATAGTTTCGAATGGTGTATCTTTACCGAAGAGCTGTTCATTGATCTGTTCTTTGCGCGTGGCGGCTATGCCTTCACACACTGTTTTGGTCAAGTTAGTTCCTACCAAGGCACCGTTTCTGATATCGATCAACAAGTCGCCTTGTAATGATGAAATCAAGTCATCCATGCGATTACCCTTGGCTCTAAGGTCACCATTTAGAAAAGTTGACCCTGCAATTTTGTCCATCTCCATGAAATCCATTAACAAAGGTTGAATCTGCACGCCATCAATCGCTGGCGACACATCCAATATGGGCGTTTTCCCGCGCACATCTAGGCTAGCTTTTGACGATACCGTTCCCTTATACAAGGCAACATTCAGAGGAGACACAGTCACTAGACCGTTCTGCTGAGTTGAATCCAAGGTGATCTTATCAATTTTTAGTTTTTTGACGGTCAGCCCTTCAAATGTCAAACCAACATGACCATTTAAACCACGAATCAACTCAACCGGAATCAACTCTCCAGCAGCGGCAGCGGCTTTCTCTTCAATTTGCGCTTCAGTAATGGCTTCTTTTGAGCCATTTTCATTAGGTTCAATAGGCGTAGGTAAATAACGGTCAAGATTCAAATTTTTACCCGCTACTTTTATGTCCCAGCGCAACGGCGATAAATCTACCACGGCATTCGCTTCAATATTGGTGTCGTCCAACGCAATAGAAATAGGCTGAGCGATAATCGAATTCAAATCGCCTTCAACAGTTATATTGGCTCGCGCTTTGGTCATCGCGGTTTCATCTGACATCTCGGGCAGAGGAAGTTTTAAACGCGTCAGAAGATAACGAGGATTAAACTCGCCTACTGATAACACAGCAGAAAATTGCGGCTCACTTAGCACTTGATAAGCTTGAATCTTCGCATCCAAATTGACACCAAAAGAGCTCAAATTTAACCCGTCTATCAAGACATTTTCTTGTGGTAAGTCGACATCAACTTTTACGGCACTAAGCTTAGCGTTAATTGGGCTTGTAGGTAACGCGGTACTTTCCACATCAGCGGATAACACCAAAGAATCCAGTGTCAAAAACTCTCTTTCTGGGAAAACCGCAAGGTTGGCATTAAGTGTTGCTTTGGCTTTAATGGGAGACTGCCCTTGCAAATCACTTTGTGTGACGGCGACATCCATAACCATTGGCCATGCTTTATCCCACTGAACGTCGTTAAGCTGCACATTTAGCGTAGCATTAATGAGCTGATTGGTTTGTTCGTCACGGTATTCAACTTGAGCATTCTCAATACGGAGTTCATCAAGTTGGATATCTGGTAGCTTTTTGTTGATGGCGTCATTTTCATCATTTGCCTGCTCAGAGCTAGCAGATGCTGTTGTTGGCGCATTAGAGCCTGTGGAACCCGAACCACTCACTTCTTCAGCCGTTTCTAACTGCCAATTACCTTGGCCTTGGGCATCTTTATTTAAGCGCGCTTTGACATTTACCAAGCTAACCTTGTTGACCTGAACTTTTTGCTCCAATAACGGCAAAATAGCCAAGCCAAATTCTGCACGATCGAATTGTACTATTTCAGCGTCCGTACCGAGCGCCACGCCAATATCTTCTAAGCTAAGACCTAACCAAGGAAAAAACGACCAGCTAATATCACCATCTAAACGCAAATTAACATTGGCTTTTTCTAGTGCAACACTCTTGAGCTCGTCTTTAAAGTCGTTTGGATTGACGAACAGCATTACGTACGCCAACAAAATAGCAATAATGGCCAATAAACCAGCCACCAACAGTGAAAGTCGCTTTATCCAAACCATGACAAACTCCTTATTAAATTCCCCCTCCGAGCCTACTCCTAACAAGGGGAGGAGCCAGAAGTTCCTTCTCCTTTCTTAATAAGGGAAGGTCAGGGTGGGGTTACTATTCTAAAATCTGCCTTATCATAGCATTCGAACTAAGTGTTTATCGATGCAATAGCGACAACTCATTAAAAAACACCTAGGCAAAGCATAGAAGCTAAAGAGCCCACGTTCTATAATGGGGAAATTATGTCATGCTCTTATTATACAAAAACGTGGCGACCATTCGTCACCATCACTGTGGAGAACTCAATCAATGTCAGATCGCATTGCCAGTGTCGAGCGTAATACGCTTGAAACTCAGATCAAGGTGTCGATTAACTTAGACGGTACCGGTAAATTCAACTGCGTCACAGGCGTTCCTTTCCTTGATCACATGCTTGAGCAAGTAGCACGTCATGGCTTGATTGACTTAGACATCCATGCGGTTGGCGACCTACACATTGACGCTCACCACACCGTTGAAGATTTGGGGATTACATTAGGCCAAGCGTTTGAGATTGCCGTTGGCGACAAAAAAGGCATCAAACGATACGGCCACGCCTACGTTCCTCTAGATGAAGCCTTGTCTCGCGTGGTTATCGACTTTTCTGGTCGTCCAGGTCTAGAAATGCACGTGCCTTTCACTCGTGGCTCTGTCGGTGGTTTTGACGTAGATTTGTTCTCTGAATTCTTCCACGGTTTTATCAACCACGCCAAAGTTACACTGCACCTAGACAATCTACGTGGTAAGAACACTCACCACCAAGCGGAAACCATTTTCAAAGCATTTGGCCGCGCATTACGCATGGCACTAGAAGCGGACGAACGCATGGCAGGGCAAATGCCTTCCACTAAAGGTTCTCTGTAAAATTCTCTTGGAGTGAGTAGTAAGAGTATGAGTGAGATGAAAAAATCCACCGTCGCGGTTATTGATTACGGCATGGGCAACCTTCACTCGGTTGCCAAAGCCCTTGAACACGCAGCCGATGAAAACACGTCTGTCATTGTCACCAGTAACCCTGCGGTGATTGATGCCGCTGATCGGGTGCTGCTACCTGGTGTTGGCGCTATTCGCGACTGTATCGGTGAAATGCACAACGCAGGGCTTGTTCCTAGCATTAAAAAAGCCATGGCTGAAAAACCTTTTCTTGCTATTTGTGTCGGCATTCAGTCTTTGATGTCTCACAGTGAAGAAAACGGCGGTGTTGATTGTTTAAACCATTTTCAGGGCAACGCTCTGTTCTTTGGTGAGAAACACATCGACCATGATGGCAGCAAGCTTAAAGTACCACACATGGGCTGGAATCAGGTTAAACAGACCATTAACCACCCTCTCTGGACTGATATCCCAGATAATGCTCGTTTTTACTTTGTTCATAGTTTTTATGTTGTGCCAGAGAACAAAAGCGAAGTGGCGGGTACCTGTGACTATGGTTTAGAGTTTTGTGTGGCAATCGCCCGCGATAATGTATTCGCTGTGCAATTCCACCCAGAAAAAAGCCATAAAGACGGTCTTCAGTTGTACAAAAACTTCCTTCAGTGGAATGGCAAGCCATAACAACAAACGATTAGTTTGTTTAGACAGAAGTATATTAGATTCTAGGAGCGCCATTTTATGGGCTTAGCAAAACGTATTATTCCTTGCCTTGATGTGGACAATGGCCGCGTTGTAAAAGGCGTCCAGTTTGTTGATATTCGTGACGCTGGTGACCCTGTTGAAGTAGCCAAACGTTACAACGAGCAAGGCGCGGATGAGATTACTTTTTTAGACATCACCGCCAGCTCAGATGACCGAGCAACCACTGTTCATATGGTCGAAGCCATTGCCAGCCAAGTATTTATTCCCCTAACTGTTGGCGGCGGTATTCGCACCTGCGAAGACATTCGTCGCATGCTAAACGCTGGCGCGGATAAAGTTGGTATTAATACCGCTGCGGTATTTAACCCTGAATTTGTTCGTGAAGCGGCTCAGCGCTTCGGCTCTCAATGTATTGTTGTCGCTATCGATGCTAAGAAAGTCAGTGCCGAAGGCGAAACAGACAAATGGGAAATCTTCACCCATGGCGGACGTAAGCCAACAGGCTTGGATGCGGTTGAGTGGGCCAAGAAAATGGTCGAATACGGCGCAGGAGAAATCCTGTTAACCAGTATGGACCGCGACGGTACGAAAAATGGTTTTGACCTTGGTGTTACTCGTGCCATTAGTGAAGCTGTGCATGTACCTGTCATTGCTTCTGGTGGTGTTGGTAACTTAGATCACCTTGTAGATGGTGTCATTGAAGGTAAAGCCGACGCCGTATTGGCCGCCAGTATTTTCCATTTTGGCGAATACAGCATTCAAGAAGCCAAGCAGCGTATGACCGATGCTGGCATCGAAATGCGTCTATAACCCATTCATCTAGTGAAAATTGTTGATCTAAAGACCGATCTACAGGTAATTGTATTTTTGTAGATCGTGTCTTAGCGCGACAGATTCATTATATATATGTTCTAGAAGTCAGCATTTTTTGTGCACAAGGCATCTGCTGCTTGCTGCGAATAAGCTCTGCCGAGTACAATCCTTAAAATTTAATTTTGCCTTATTTAATAGAAGGAAGACTTCTTGACCACCTTAACCGATGCCTTGCAAGCGCTGGCTGCACATTGCCAACAAGCTGCCACGACTTCTGCATTAACGTTTCATCGTGGTGTGGAGCGCGAAGCACTGCGAGTTGAACACTCTGAAGGCCGCATATCACACAAGCCTCATCCTAAAAGCTTAGGGTCGGCATTGACGCATAGCTCGATTACGACAGATTACTCTGAATCCTTGATGGAGTTTATTACTGGCGTTCACCCAAGCGTTGAAGGAGTTATTCAAGAGCTAGAAGACATTCATAATTTAGTAAACCACGAGCTCTTCAAGCAAGACGAATGTTTGTGGCCTGCTAGCATGCCTTGCTATTTAAATGGCAATGACGATGTCCCTATTGCGTATTATGGTGAATCCAACACAGGCAAGTTAAAGCGCGCTTATCGTGAGGGTTTATCCAATCGCTACGGTCGCATTATGCAATGTATTGCAGGCATGCATTATAACTTTTCCTTCGATAAGGATTTCTGGTCGTTTTTAGAGCATCACAAAGGCAAATCGAACCTATCTAACTCTGAGAAGCAAGCTTTTCAATCGGACAACTATTTTGCACTGATCCGTAACTTCCGCCGTAGCTCTTGGATGCTGTCTTTACTGTTTGGGGCTTCACCGGCGATCGATGAAAGCTTTTTACCTAAAAAGCCTGATAGCTTAAATGAACTTGAAGAAAATACTTGGTTCGGCCCAAAAGCCACATCACTTCGCATGAGCGACCTTGGTTATCAAAACAAGGCTCAAGCCGACTTATACGTGTGTTACAACGAAGTAGACACTTATATTAGCACTATCAAAAAAGCGCTGCGCACACCCTATCAGCGCTATCAAGATATTGGCGTAAAAGTTGACGGGCAATACCGACAACTGAACAGCAATCTGCTGCAGATTGAAAACGAGTATTACAGCGACATTCGCCCGAAACGCGTTACCCAACCAGGTGAACACCCAAGTGCAGCCTTGCACGCCAGAGGCGTCGAATATATTGAAGTTCGCATCATGGACTTGGATCCTAGTTCACCCATTGGCATGCAATCTTCAACCTTGTACTTCATTGATGTTTTCTTGCTCTATTGCATGTTACGTGGCGATGAGCATTTAGGCAGCGCAGAATGCAGTCAACTTCGTATTATGCAGCAAGAAATTGCATCTCATGGCCGTGACTTAGATATGGATTTCGATTTCGGTCAAGGTCCAACTAAGCTTCGTACCAAAGCAGAAGACATGCTGAACTCTCTAACAGAAGTCGCGAAATTTCTATCTAGTAAAACAGGCAACCCTGCTTATAAAAATGCAGTAGAAGTTCAACGAGAAAAATTAAGCGACGTATCTAAACTGCCGTCAGCTCAGCTGCTGGAACTCAGTAAAGCACAACAAGGCTATCAGAATGCCATGTTAGCATTATCGAAAGAGCAACAAGCCAAATGGATGTCTTGCCCTTTATCTGCTGAATTAACGAGTGAGTTTGCGCAAAAAGCAGAGCGCTCTTTACATGACCAAGCAGCCATAGAAGCAGCGGACGAAGTGGACTTTGATGCCTTTTTGGTTGACTACTTAACTCCGCAATAAAATACAGAAATCTACCTAACAGACATAAAAAAAGCCTCTAACAAGGCTTTTTTTATGTCTTAAAAGTACTAAACCCTTTTGGTGCTATGTCGTGGGCAAGATCAAGAAGAGTCTATTCTTAACTTGTTATTGGCCACAGCAGTCGAACAAGGGTTTTATATTATGCGTTTGGCGAAACAGGAATCTCTTCAAGATTTTCTAATACAAGCCATTCTGCCAACTTGGTACGTAGATCATCAACACCATCGCCATTCAAAGAAGAGAAGGTTTGGACTGAACCATCAACACCCAGTGTTTTTAGAACTTTCTGTACAGCCAACATAGTAGATTTAGCAGGACCACGCTTTAGCTTGTCAGATTTAGTTAATAGCACATGAACTTTCATACGATTGGATTTTGCCCAATCCAGCATCATTTCATCAAACTCTTTTAATGGATGACGGATATCCATCACTAAAACGACGCCCGCCAAAGAACGACGATTCATCAAGTAATCTTGCATGTGTGCTTGCCACACTTTTTTCATGGCAATCGGCACTTTTGCGAAACCATAACCTGGAAGGTCAATAAGACGACGATCATCAACATTCAGGCCAAAGCAGTTAATCAACTGAGTTCGACCAGGTGTTTTTGATGTACGTGCTAATTTTTTTTGATTCGTAAGGGTATTTAACGCAGTAGATTTACCAGCATTAGAGCGACCTGCAAATGCGACTTCGACACCTTGGTCTAAAGGACATTGGGAAAGTTTCTCTGCACTTTTAATAAAATGCGCGGATTGGAAAGTGGAGTCAAAAGGGGTCATAAGTTGATATTCGTCAGTAGATTCGGATTTGCATTCAGCGTTATTTCAATTGCTGTATATAATGCCAGCAATCAGTAGAAGATGCCATGTTAAACTCAGTAAGCAGCGGTAAACAAAGAAAATCTAGGTGAGCAACATTGATCGAATACAAGATTTTACAGGAAACACCTGAAAACTATCGATCAATACGCTTTAATGTTGTAAGTTTTATGTAAACTTACTGGAAAAGCAGAACCTTCGTTGGTTGAAATAATCGTATTCTATGTAATTCTATGCATGATATACACATACCCATTAAATATTAATACAACGATTAAATACGATCAGGAGCAACCCATGATAAAGCTGTTTTCAGCGCTAATACTTTCCTTATTTGTCTCACTCACCGCAAACGCAGCAGACTACAGTGATGGCAATGGCTACACCACAATTAAAACTCCCGTTCGTACTAGCGATCCCAGCAAAATCGAAGTTACTGAAATTTTTTGGTATGGCTGCCCACATTGTTACAAACTTGAGCCAATCGCTCAGGCTTGGAAAAAAAATGTTCCTAGCGATGTCGACTTTAAATTCCTACCGGCTGTTTTTGGCCGAGGCTGGTTAGCTCATGCTAAAGCCTTCTATGTCGCTGATTTACTTGGTATTGAAGATAAAGTTCGTGCAGATATCTTTAATGCTATCCATGTTGAACGTCGTAATCTAAACTCTGAAGATGCGTTGGCAAGTTTCTTTGCCAACTATGGAGTAAGCGAAGATGAGTTCCGCAAACAGTACAACTCTTTTGCGGTTAATAGCCGCCTAAGCCAAGCCGATGCGAAGATTCGCGCTTATGGTGCGCGTGGTGTTCCAGGGATAATTGTAAACGGTAAATATTTGGTTAGTGCCGAGACAGCAAACGGCAACGAGAATATTTTCAAAGTCGTTGATTTTCTTATAGAAAAAGAACGTCAAAAATAATTTTAATGAGGCGATATGACGGAATCATCAAGTGAAAAACTGATCGAAGTTTTGCGCAAGGCCGTTTCTAGAACCAGTATGTTGGCCGAAGGAAATGACCCTAAACTGGATTCCGTTGTACGCCAAATTCGTTTGGCAATCACCAAAGGCGCCAATGCCACTGAAATACAAGCAGTGCTCAATGACGCAGAACCTCTGCTTATTCAAAGTGATGAGGCTCAATTGGCTAGAGCAAAACAAGTCCGAAACTGTTTACAAGAACTGATCGACCTTCTTGAGCAACAAGAACAGAAAAACGTTCCGCAAAATGAAAAAAAACAACTAGAGGCCCAAATACGCATGCATTGGCAGGCGTCTTCACAATGGCCAGGACTATTAAAAGGCTTTCTATCCTTAGCCGAAAAGACCTTATCTCAAACTGATTCTAATAAGCCTAAAAGCTCATTTTTTAAGAGTTTCTTCAATTCTAAGACAGATACTGCCGTCTCAAAAAATGATCATGAAGTCATGGGAGAAATAAGCCATACTCTTGCTGGCTTAATGAATAACTTAATGCTTCCAAGCCATTACGATGATGATATTGCCGACCTTAAAAAAGCATTAGTAGGTAACAAAAACCTACAACAACTGCCCGCTCTGCTTGATGAAATCATCAACTTGATCATGGTCGCCATAGGGAAAACCCAAGAAAATTTAACGAACTATCTAAATCAGCTAAATAAACAACTTGCCAGTATCAATGATTCGATCAGTAACAGCTATAACTCTCAAAAGAATTTGTCTGAAAGCCGCGAAGGCTTTAATACAAGACTACAAATGCAAGTTACAGACACCTCTCAGGCCGTACAAGATGCCAGCGATTTAGACAGTCTGAAATCCCTTATCAACGAGAAAATGACAACGATTTCAAGCACCATGACTGAGTACCGTACTCAAATGCTGGAACAAGAAAAGCACGCTAATCAGTCTATTACTCAGCTTAAAAATAAAGTCACAAGAATGGAGAAAGACACCGCCTCATTGCGCTCTTTACTACAAGAAAAGCTTGCTCAAGCGATGACTGATTCATTGACAGACTTGCCCAATCGCACTGCGTATCAAGATGCCATTTTACCCCTTTGCAAAATCATGCAAAAAACACAAAAACCGATTTGTTTAGCGGTTTGTGATATTGACCATTTTAAAAAGGTCAATGACACTTGGGGGCATCTTGCTGGTGATAAAGTACTGCGCCTTGTTCCCAAGCAAATACGCAGCATCTTATTAAAACAAGACCACATATTTCGTTATGGTGGCGAAGAATTCGTTATCATTTTTCCAGAAGCAAACATTGAGCAAGCTATCCAGCGCGCTGAAGCGATACGCCTTGCCGTTGAAAAAACCCCTTTCAACATGCAAGGTGAGCCAGTATCGATTTCGGTATCAATAGGTGTGGCAGAACTTAAGCCACAAGAAGACCCAGAATCTTTATTTTCCCGTGCAGACAAACAGCTTTATCTGGCCAAAGAATCTGGTCGAAATCGTGTCATGGCACACAAATAGAAAGGACAAAGCAGTACCAGAGCCTTGCCGTCGGGGTTACAATAACCACATATACAATACAGCACTTTACCGAGTGACTATTTGCACACTATAGAAACGTAAGTAGGGCTGAAAACTAGATATAGGCGTGCGACGCCGCCATTAGGATGAAGTAGTTTATGCAAGACGATCAGAAAAAAACCACCGACTTTGGTTTTAAAGAAATCCCCACCGATGAAAAAGTACAAGCCGTCGCGCAAGTTTTCCATTCCGTAGCTGCAAAATACGACATTATGAACGATCTAATGTCTGGCGGCATTCACCGCCTATGGAAGCGTCACACCATCAGTCAATCAGGTGTTCGTGCAGGCAATTGTGTTCTAGACATTGCTGGCGGCACAGGAGATTTAACCCTTAAGTTTTCACGCCTAGTCGGTAGCCAAGGCCAAGTCATCCTAGCCGACATCAACGACTCAATGCTAAAAGTAGGCCGTGACAAGCTGGCAAACCAAGGCATTGTAGGCAATGTAAAATTTGTACAGGCGAATGCAGAAGCTCTCCCCTTCCCTGATGATACATTCGACTGTATCACCATTGCTTTTGGCTTGCGCAACGTAACAGACAAATCCAAAGCGCTAGCGTCTATGTATCGTGTATTAAAACCAGGCGGTCGTTTACTGGTATTGGAGTTTTCTAAACCTGAATCAGACCTTCTTTCACAAGTTTACGATCAGTATTCTTTCCGTCTCTTACCTGCGATGGGGAAACTAATTGCCAACGATGCTGACAGCTACCGCTATCTAGCCGAATCTATTCGTATGCACCCTGATCAAGAAACGCTAAAAGGCATGATGGAAGAGGTTGGTTTTGAACGAGCAAGCTACCAAAATTTAACTGGCGGCATTGTAGCGCTTCATAAAGGGTTTAAATTCTAATCATGTTAACCAGTGCTTTCCGTTTAATACGCATTCTATTTACGATTGTGCGCTTTCGCCTTGATGTGTTTATTCCCTTTGCTCTTTTGCCTTGGTATATCCGCTATACATTGGGGGCAGTTTGTTCAATCGGCCGCAAACGCGCTAGCAAAAATAAAGGTGAACGACTGCGCCTTGCGCTAGAGTCTCTTGGCCCTATATTCGTTAAATTCGGACAAATTCTTTCAACAAGACGAGACCTGCTTGACGACGACATCGCCGATGAACTGGTAAAGCTTCAAGATAAAGTACCTGCATTTCCAGGACATATTGCTCAAGCCATTGTTGAAAGAGATCTTAAAGCTCCCGTAGCCCAGCTTTTTGCCGAGTTCGATACTACTCCGCTTGCATCCGCATCTATTGCACAAGTACACACAGCAAAGCTACACAGCGGTGAAGAGGTTGTAGTAAAAGTTATTCGGCCAAAAATCGAAATAACCATTAGTAAAGATATAGGCCTACTTTATACATTAGCCCACCTTGTTGCCAATATGAGCGCCGACGGTAAACGCTTAAGACCCGTCGAAGTAGTGACCGATTATGAATACACCATTCTAGACGAACTTGATTTAGCCAAAGAAGCCGCTAACACAGGGCTACTACAGCGTAATTTCACTAACTCTGAATTGCTCTATGTACCTCAGGTTTATTGGGATTATAGCCACCGTAATGTCATGGTTATGGAGCGTATCTCAGGAATCCCTGTTGCAGACATTGCCGCTCTAAACAAAGCCAATGTAGATATGAAATGTTTGGCTGAACGCGGTGTCGAGATCTTCTTTACACAAGTTTTTTCTCACAGTTTTTTCCATGCAGATATGCATCCAGGTAACATATTCGTGGATGTGAGCAACCCGCAAAAACCTAAATACATTGCGATAGACTGCGCCATAATGGGCAGCCTAGATGATGCAGATAAAAACTACTTAGCACGTAATTTATTGGCATTTTTCCAGCGCGATTATCGTATGGTGGCGGAACTTCACGTGGAAAGTGGTTGGGTTCCAAAGGGCACTCCAGTGCATGCATTCGAATCAGCTATTCGTAGCGTTTGCGAACCAATGTTTGCCAAACCACTTAAAGACATCTCTTTTGGTCAAGTCCTTATCGGCTTATTTCAAACAGCGAGACGCTTTAATATGGAAGTGCAGCCGCAGTTGGTTTTGCTAGAAAAGACATTGCTGAATATCGAAGGATTAGGCCGTCAGCTTTATCCAGACTTAGACCTTTGGGTCACCGCGAAACCTTTCCTTGAACGCTGGATGCGCGAACAAATGGGGCCAAAACGGGTAATGGAAGAAGTTCGCAAGCAAGCCCCTCAATGGGCTGGCCAACTACCACAGATTCCAAACTTAGTTTTTACCGCATTATCACAAATGTCACATCAAGAAGAGCGTATGCAAGCGCAAACAGATGCCATCGCGCAACTAGGCAAGGAACTGAAAAGTAGCAGACAAGGCTTACCTTTCCGGCTACTTGGCGCATTAAGCATTGGGGCAGCTTGGTTTATTACCGATCCAGTATCTTTAAAGCATTTAGAAGTTGCCGATGTTACTAGCCTTGGGCTGTTTCTAGTTGGCCTATACTTACTTGTCTTAAAACCGTAACATGTGAGAGACTATAATGAAATCTGATGTATTGGCTGAATTAGCAGCCACTCTAGAAGAACGTAAAACCGCAGCAGCTGACTCATCTTATGTTGCCAGCCTACACGCAAAGGGATTAAATAAGATCCTAGAAAAAGTCGGCGAAGAAAGCATTGAAACCATAATAGCAGCGAAAGACGCTGTTATCTCGGGCGATAAGTCGGATTTAATTTATGAAACCGCAGACCTTTGGTTCCACACGCTTGTCATGTTATCTCACCTAGACATTGGCCCAGATGCTATTCTTGATGAGTTAGCTCGTCGTTTTAACTTATCTGGGCTTGACGAAAAAGCCAACAGAAGTAACTAAACAGCAGGAGTAATCTATGTTCGGTGGTATCAGTATTTGGCAATTATTAATTGTCTTGGCAATTTTAATACTCATTTTCGGCACGAAGAAATTGAAAAACCTAGGTTCTGATCTAGGCGGTGCAGTAAAAGGCTTTAAAGAAGCTGTCGACAAAGACAGTGACGAAGAAAAAGAGAAAGACGCACAGCATAAAGTTATCGATGCTGACACAAAAAAAGACGATAAGAGCGCCTAAACTGTGTTCGATATTGGCTTTTCAGAACTTCTTGTTGTCTTTGTTGTAGGTCTGCTTATTCTTGGGCCTGAACGCTTGCCCCACGCTGCAAAAACAGCGGGGCTTTGGGTTCGTAAAATCCGCCGCAGCATAGGTTCAGTGCAGAGAGAAATTAATGCACAGTTGGACCATGAAGAACTGCAGCAAAAAATTACCGAAACCAATCAACGCCTATTAAAAGAAGGCCAAGCCATTCAAAACACCATCACACCTTATCCAGAAGAATATAAGGCGAAAAACGACGCAGTGCCTGAAACAGAGATGCAGCCCCTCAAAGCAACACCAGAAGCGGCAAGCGATCCTACAGAGCAAGGAAAAGCAGACCAAAAAGACATTGCAGCGGATACGACAAACCAACGTTAGTGACATCCTTATCATTGTAAGTTGGATAACTTCTTCATACCTTTCACATTACGGCGGATATAAGACGCATTATGAGCACTGATTCTTCAAATCAAGCCCCATTGGTTGCTCACCTGATTGAGCTGAGAAACCGTTTATTAAAATGCGTTGTTGCTATTCTGGTTCTTTTTGTTGGCTTATATGCGTTTGCTAACGACTTGTACTTGATCGTATCCGAGCCTTTGCGTTTATTATTGCCTGCTGGCAGCTCACTCATTGCTACCGAAGTCGCATCACCGTTTCTGGCTCCACTCAAGCTAACGTTTGCAGTGTCTGTTTTGATCTCTGTTCCATACACGCTATTTCAAGCATGGTCTTTCATCGCACCAGCGCTGTATAAGAACGAAAAACAAATTGCCATTCCCTTGCTCATTTCCAGTATTTTTCTGTTTTATGCTGGGGTTTTGTTTGCTTACTTTGTCGTTTTACCACTCATTTTTGGCTTTTTTACCACGGTAGGGCCTGGCGAAGTCACCGTAATGACAGATATTAATAACTACCTAAATTTTGTTTTGAAGTTGTTTTTTGCTTTTGGTGTTACCTTTGAAATCCCTGTCGCCACGTATCTACTAATTAAAGCTGGCGTCACCACAGTGGCGACACTATCAAAAAAACGCCCTTATATTTTCTTGGGTTGCTTTGTCGTTGGGATGCTAATCACCCCACCAGATATTTTTTCACAGACCTTACTTGCGATCCCTATGTGGATGCTCTTTGAACTGGGCCTGATTGCTGGGCGCACGGTAAAAGTCGTCGTCGATGGGAGTGAAGAAAATGAAGAAGAGGCAACGGATAGAGCGAGCTAAGAGACTCATCATTATTACGAAACGCTGAGTCATCTGCTATTTTCAATTTAACATAAATGTCACAGGACCATCGTTGGTAAAAGACACCTTCATATCAGCCCCAAAGCGCCCTGTTTCAACTTTATCGTACTGAGCGCGCACTTGATTAACAAAATCGTTAAATAGCCTCTCACCCTCTGTAGGAACCGCTGCAGTAGAAAACCCAGGCCGAAGGCCTTTCTTAGTTTCTGCCGCCAAGGTAAATTGCGACACCAGCAAAACACCGCCACCTACCTGCTGAACATTAAGGTTCATTTTGCCATCTTGATCGCTAAACATGCGGTACTTTAATAGCTTGTCAGCTAGACGCTGGGTATCAGCTTCTGTGTCGCCTTTTTCGATACCCACCAGCACTAATTGCCCGTGATCAATTTCACCTATCGTTTCCCCATCTACGACCACACTGGCACCCAATGCCCGCTGCACTAATACCTTCATGGCTTACCTCTTTTTTCTCTATCTACCGGAACCTATCACTTTAACAAAGCCCAGATAAAACAAAAGCGCCCGAAGGCGCTTCTGTCGCTCACGAATTCATTTGCATGAATTCATTTGCTGCTGCTCTTTATAGAATAGCGAGTATTACTTACGACCAGCGCGTTTACGCTCGTTTTCAGTCAATAATTTCTTACGAACACGGATGCTTTCTGGTGTTACTTCTACCAATTCATCGTCTTCGATAAACTCAAGCGCTTGCTCAAGAGTGTGGCGAATCGGTGGAGTCAACGTCAATGCTTCATCAGTACCAGAGGCACGCATGTTAGTTAACGCCTTACCTTTAACTGGGTTAACCGTTAAATCATTATCGCGTGAGTGAATGCCGATAACCTGACCTTCGTATACTTCAACCGCGTGACCCAAGAACAAACGACCACGGCTTTGTAGGTTAAACAAAGCGAACGCTGCTGTTTTACCAGTAACCATACTGATCAATACACCGTTCTGACGACTACCAACATCACCATCTTTTACTGGACCGTAATGATCAAATACGCTGGTCATGATACCAGAGCCAGATGTCAATGTTAGGAACAAGCCACGGAAGCCAATCAAACCACGAGAAGGCGTCATGAATTCTAGACGAACACGACCCTTGCCATCTGGTTCCATGTTAGTTAACTCAGCTTTACGCAAGCCAAGCTCTTCCATGATAGAACCTTGGTGTTGCTCTTCAACGTCGATAACGACTAACTCAAATGGTTCTTGAATTTTTCCGTCAACAAGCTTTTGAACCACTTCAGGACGAGAAACCCCCATCTCAAAGCCTTCGCGACGCATGCTTTCAATCAATACAGAAAGATGAAGCTCACCACGACCAGATACGATAAATTTATCTGGCGTTTCGCCTTGACGAACACGTAAGGCTACGTTGTGGATAAGCTCTCGATCAAGACGATCAGAGATATTACGAGTCGTAATATATTTACCTTCTTTACCAGCGAACGGGGAGTCATTCACCATGAAGGTCATGCTTACTGTTGGTTCATCTACAGATAATGCAGGAAGCGCTTCAACACACTCAGGATTACATAATGTGTCAGAAATACTTAGACCATCGATACCTGTGATACAAACAATATCTCCAGCAGAGGCTTGGTTTGTATCAACACGAGCTAGACCGTGGTAGCCCTTCACGTTTAGGACTTTACCTTTACGCTCTTTGCCATCTGCCGATTTAACAATCACTTGTTGGTTTGGAGACAACAAGCCACGAGTAATACGACCAATACCGATAACACCAACATATGCATCGTAATCCAATGCAGAAACCTGCATTTGGAACATACCCTCTGGATCAACATCAGGCACAGGCACGCTGTCGACGATCATTTGGTAAAGAGGCGTCATGTCTTCCGCCATATTTTCTGGATCATCACCAGAAATACCATTGATTGCAGACGCATAGATAACAGGGAAATCTAATTGCTCTTCTGTTGCACCAAGGCTGTCGAACAAATCAAAAACCTGATCCATAACCCAATCAGGACGAGCACCTGGGCGGTCAATTTTGTTGATAACAACGATCGGACGAAGACCACGCTCAAATGCTTTTGATGTTACGAAGCGAGTTTGTGGCATTGGACCATCAACGGCGTCAACTAACAAAAGTACAGAGTCAACCATAGACAATACACGCTCAACCTCACCACCGAAGTCGGCGTGTCCAGGTGTATCAACGATATTAATACGGTAGTCGTGCCACATAATTGACGTGTTTTTCGCCAAAATTGTGATGCCACGCTCTTTCTCTTGATCGTTCGAATCCATGATTCGCTCAGAACCTAGGTCCTTACGATCAAGTGTTCCAGATTGGCTTAGTAGCTGGTCAACCAAGGTAGTTTTACCATGGTCAACGTGGGCAATAATAGCTACATTACGTAACTTATTGATATCATTAGACATTTATAGTTCTCTGCATTTAGCGTGAGCAAAAAGATATACCGCCGCTTGATACGGGCAGGCATGCTCTTCAAGCGTCTAGGATCTTGGTGCGGGGTAAAATTCGCGCAATTGTACCCTTATATTGATCAATATCCCATTAAAGTGACAAAAAAAGTCCACAAAAAATACTTCAATAGGGTAAAAAGCGCATTCGAATAAAAACGATAACATTCATATACTACAAAAATGCTACCGTTTTTTAGTACTTATTACGGTAGGTAAACACCTACATTTTCATGTCCTTTTCCTAATAAAAAAGAAGCATGCATACGACTCATGACACCTTTACCGCAATATAATAAATGCGTCACATCTTTATCTAAATCAGCCCAATTCGTTTCTAGCGAAAAAAACGGAATCACTTTGACTGGACGTCCACTCACCTTTAACGGTCGGTTGCTTGCTTCATCGGGATGACGAATATCAATAATCACTTCATCACCAACCGGCATGCGCACAACAGGCACTTCACCTTGATATTGCTTAGACACATCATCCATCACATTTTGAATAGACATAATCTGTGCATTCTCAATGGCGCTTTCTAGTACAGCAAAATCAAAATTGGACTCTTGCTTCTCTACACGGTGCATTTTAGCTCGCGTCGTTGGTTTCACCGAAATAACGCCACAAAATTCAGGCATACTTGCAGCAAAAGGCGCAGTACCTATTTCGATGGCCTTATCTATAATGACCTGTTTATTTGTGGTAATCAAAGGACGAAGCACCAACTCTTCTGTCACTTGGTCAATTACTTTTAAATTCATTAGAGTCTGGCTAGATACTTGGGCAACGCTCTCGCCCGTCACCAAAGCCTTCGCCCCCACTTCAGGCATTAACTGAGACGCTGCTCGTAACATCATGCGCTTAAGAATCACGCCCATTTCGGCGTTATCGACTTTCGTAAGAATCTCTCCAACAACGGCTTCGAAAGGCACAGTAATAAACTTCACATTCAGCGTTGAGCCATATTTTTCCCATAGGAAATTAGACACTTGCTTTACACCAATCTCGTGAGCATCGCCGCCAAGGTTAAAAAAGCAAAAGTGTGTTTTTAAGCCTCGGCTCATGGTGAGGTAAGAACTAACTGTCGAATCATAACCGCCAGACATCAAAGACAGTACACAGTCCTGCGAACCTAATGGGTAACCACCAAGACCTTCTACACGTTGCTCAATCATCCACACTCTGTTATCGCGAATATCGATAGGCACCAATACTTCAGGATTCTTTAACCGCACAGCCAAAGCACCACAACGTGCTTTAAGACAACCACCAATATGGCGCTCAGCGTCCACCGACGTGAAGTCATGATGACCTACTCGTTTAACTCGAACAGCAAACACAGCATCTTTGATAACATCACCATAAGAAACTATGGCTTGCTCAACAATGTCATCTAGATCAACTAAAGGGAATTCACGTACGAATTGAAAGTGTGCGATACCAGCAATGTTCGATAGCGCTTCGGTAAACTCTTCCCGTAATTCATCCTTATCAGAAAACACTTCGATGAAGTCCCAGTTACCAGATACGACGACGTCAGCATCATGCTTTTTTAGAACCAACTTAACATTGTGTCGAAGCTGCTTAATAAAAGCTTTTCGAACAGGACGACTTTTAATAGTGATTTCTGCAAAGAACTTAACAATAAATTTCATAGGGATTGTGGTTTTTACCGGATATTTATAAAGGCGCACAGTATAAAGAAAAGACATTCGATACGAAAACGCTAAATTCGCACCAAAACAACACAAAACACAAAAAATCGCACCACAAAAGTGCAATTACAGTTTTTATCGCCCTCTCCATGAGCCACAAATAAGTGCAATTTATAAGTGAGAACGTCTATCTATTTGTAAAATATAGAGTTATTGCCTCGCACAAATTTCTGGCACAAGTTGTGCTTAATTCAATTTGATAAATAACTCGACAAACGGTGCTTTGTATTAAATATTAGAGCACCTTTTACAACGAAAAATAATTTCGCTTTAACTACGACTGGAGAACAACTATGTCAAACAAGACCCTTGCCTTGATTGCTGAGCACGACGCGAAGTGGGTTGACCTTCGCTTTACCGATTTTAAAGGTAAAGAACAACACGTATCTATTCCAGCTATTACGGTAGATGAAGAGTTTTTTGAAAACGGTCAGATGTTTGATGGATCATCAATCGCTGGTTGGAAAGGCATCAACGAATCCGACATGATCATGATGCCTCAGGACGATACTGCAATTATCGATCCTTTTACAGAAGAAGCGACTGTTATTGTTCGTTGTAACATCATCGAACCTTCTACTATGCAAGGCTATGACCGTGACCCACGTTCTGTTGCTCTTCGCGCTGAAGAATTCCTTAAATCAACAGGTCTTGGCGACACAGCATTCTTTGGTCCAGAACCAGAATTCTTTATCTTTGATGATGTTCGCTGGAAAACAGACATGTCTGGCAGCACAGTAGAAATCAACTCTGAAGAAGCGGCTTGGTCTTCTAACAAGAAGATTGAAGGCGGAAACATGGGTCACCGTCCTTTCGTTAAAGGCGGCTACTTCCCAGTACCACCAGTTGATTCTCACCATGACCTACGTGGCGCTATGTGTGGTGCTATGGAAACAATGGGCTTAGTTATCGAAGTTCATCACCACGAAGTAGCGACTGCTGGCCAGAACGAAATCGGTGTAAAATTCAACACTCTAGTTAAGAAAGCCGACGAAGTTCAAATTCTTAAGTACTGCGTACACAACGTAGCTCACGCTTACGGCAAAACAGCGACTTTCATGCCTAAACCAATCGTTGGTGACAACGGTTCTGGTATGCACGTTCACCAATCTTTCTGGAAAGATGGTACTAACCAATTCGCTGGTGACCAATACGCCGGCCTATCTGAAATGGCGCTTTACTACATTGGTGGTATCATCAAGCACGCTAAGGCATTGAACGCGTTCACTAACGCTTCAACTAACTCTTACAAGCGTCTTGTTCCTGGTTTCGAAGCTCCTGTGATGCTTGCATACTCTGCACGTAACCGTTCTGCTTCTATCCGTATTCCATACGTTGCAAGCCCTAAAGGCAAACGTATTGAAGCTCGTTTCCCTGATCCAACCGCTAACCCATACCTAGCGTTTGCAGCTATGTTGATGGCTGGTATCGACGGTATCAAAAACAAGATTCACCCTGGCGATGCAGCAGATAAAGATTTGTATGACCTTCCGGCTGAGGAAGCCTTAGCAATTCCACAGGTTGCTGGCAGCCTAGAAGAAGCGCTTAAGTGCCTAGACGAAGATCGTGCTTTCTTGACTCAAGGCGGTGTATTCTCTGATGGTATGATCGATGCTTACATTGATCTTAAATCTGGCGAAGCACAGCGCGTAGCAATGACAACTCACCCACTTGAGTTCGAACTTTACTACAGCGTTTAATCGCTACAGCACTTAATAAAATATGAAAGGCCCTGATACAAATCAGGGCTTTTTTTTGCCCTAAAAAAATCCTCCCAGCCATTGCGCACAATTATAGTGCATAATGTTTTTATCCCCATGACAATACCCTTAATAAACAAGCCATTCAAAGCTGCCCAATGTTGGTTCGCTTTTTGCAACTGTATTGAAAGAAAGTCATGAAAGCAGGAGTCAACAGAGAGGCGCTGTCTGTGTATAGTTTACTAATCGACCATTTATCCACTGCTGTTGTTCAATTAAACGATCAACTTCAAATTGAGTATTTAAACCCTGCTGCCGAAATGTTGTTAGCTGTTAGCCGTCGTCGAATCTATGGCAACGACATCGGCGTTGCATTTAGGGAAAGCGAAGAAAGCATTCAAGCTTTGTACTCCGCTATTGAATCTGGCCATCCATTCACAAAACGTGAAGCTGAAATTGAATGTAGCAATAACAAAAAGCTTTTCTGCGATTACACTGTCACCCCCGTTATGGGCACGACCAATAACACAGAAAGCCTCATTATAGAGCTGTACCCTCGCGATCGAATGAAGCGGATTTCGCAAGAAGACGAAATCATCGCTAACCATGAAAGCAGTAAAGAGCTGGTTCGTGGCCTAGCTCATGAAATTAAAAACCCGTTGGGTGGTATTCGTGGTGCAGCTCAGCTGATTAGCCGCGCCTTTACCGATGAAGCACTAAACGACTACACGCAAGTCATTATTGAAGAATCAGATCGCTTACGAGATCTAGTCGATCGTCTATTAGGCCCAAGACAATTACCAAAAAATAAATCTCTCAACATTCACAAAGTGATTGAGCGAGTTAGACAACTTATTTCGGTTGAAACCGAGAACCAAATTAAAGTAATCAGAGACTACGACCCCAGTATTCCAGACTTAATCGGGGACGAATCACAGCTAATACAAGCGCTTCTAAATATCACCCGAAACGCGATGCAAGCGCTAATGGAAGATCAAGGCAATCATCACAAGACTATTCATATGGTAACGCGCGCTTTGCGACAATTCACCATCGGCTCAAAGCGCCATCGCTTAGTCTGCAAAATCAGCATCATCGATAATGGTCCAGGTATACCTGAACACATTTTGAAGACTCTTTTTTATCCCATGGTCAGCGGTAGAGCAGATGGTACAGGCTTAGGCTTATCTATCGCACAGTCAGTGATTCACCAGCATCATGGAATTATTGAATGCAACAGTTACCCACAGAAAACCGAATTTAATATATTAATTCCCATTGAGACGACAGTCCAAGAACAGGAGAAACACTCATGACACCAGAAGAAACCGTATGGATTGTTGACGACGATCGCTCTATTCGCTGGGTTTTAGAGAAGACATTAGAACAAGAAGGAATCCAATGTCGCTTGTTTGATTCTGCCGAAAACCTAGTCAACCTTATTGATAAAGAACAACCAAGCGCCATTATCAGTGACATTCGAATGCCTGGCATGGACGGCTTAGCGTTGCTTGAAAAGCTACAGAAAGATCACCCCTATTTACCTGTTATTATCATGACAGCACACTCAGATTTAGAAAGTGCAGTAGCCTCTTACCAAGGTGGTGCGTTTGAGTACCTACCTAAACCCTTCGATGTCGAAGAAGCCGTTAGCCTTGTAAAGCGCGCCATGCTTCACCACCGCAATGCACGACCAAGCACTGACGATATGGAAGCCGAAGAAGAGCCACAAGTAGACAAAGAAATTATTGGTGAAGCTCCAGCCATGCAGGAGGTTTTCCGTGCTATTGGTCGACTTGCCAATTCTAATATTACCGTACTGATCAATGGTGAATCCGGTACAGGTAAAGAGCTAGTAGCCCAAGCCCTACACACCCACAGCCCTCGTGCAGCAAACCCTTTTATCGCTTTAAACATGGCCGCAATTCCACACGACTTAATTGAGTCTGAGTTATTTGGCCATGAAAAAGGTGCCTTTACCGGTGCCAATACACAGCGCCGAGGCCGTTTCGAACAAGCCAATGGCGGAACTCTATTTCTAGATGAAATTGGCGATATGCCAGCTGAGACACAAACACGCCTATTACGTGTTTTAGCGGACGGAGAATTCTATCGAGTGGGTGGACATACCCCAGTGAAAGTCGATGTTCGCATAATTGCAGCAACCCACCAAAACTTAGAAAACTTGGTGCAAAAAGGTTCGTTCCGTGAAGATTTATTTCACCGCCTAAACGTCATCCGTATTCACTTACCTAAGCTGGCAGAGCGTCGTGAAGACATTCCAAAGCTTGCTCGCCACTTCTTGAGCCGCGCAGCTGAAGAACTTGCCGTTGAGCCTAAACTGCTTACCAAAGAAACAGAGAACTATCTGACTCAACTAGATTGGCCTGGTAATGTCAGACAACTAGAAAATACCTGCCGCTGGTTAATTGTTATGGCATCGGGACGTGAAGTTCTAGTGGAAGACTTACCACCTGAGTTATTAGCGGCAATTCCGCACGAGCAGCCTTTTGCATCATGGGAAGAAGCGCTGAAAAATTGGGTAGACAGCACGCTAGCGACAGGCCAGAAAGGCATCCTTGATCAAGCCGTACCAAAATTTGAACGCATTATGATAGAAACGGCGCTTGCTCACACTGGCGGACGTCGCCGTGATGCTTCTCTTCTTCTTGGCTGGGGACGTAATACACTAACCAGAAAAATCAAAGAATTGAACATTGATCATGCTGAACAAGATGAGGATTAATCAGACCTCATAGAGAAAAGAGTGATGCAGGCATCATGAATTAGTATTTGCCTGCATTATCTCAGCTTTATGCTGTTTTAGACTTGCTTTTACAGACACAATCCCCTACTAATTAAAGACGACTAAATGACCATTAATAAACGGGAAAACTGTTATGTATCCAACACTTCAGTCCATGGGTATCACAAGCATACAGGACATTGAAAAATTCACTTTGCGCTATGAAGGCGGCCACGATGTTTTAAAAATTTACTACCGTCGTGAAAAAGGCTCGCTACTTCCAAAAAGTAAAAAATTCAAATTTGGTCGCTCGACTAAAACCGTTTTAGCAGACGGCGGTCAACAAACTTATCGACAAGTACAAGAGCCTTCTTTAATTGTCTTACGTGCAATGGAAGAGCTAGAGAAAATCGTCGGTCGACAGCACGAAACCAAAGCATCAAAAGAAGATTTGATCAAAGAACTTGAGCACTTAGAAAAAGTCGTTAATAGCAAAATTAACGAAATCAAAGTAAAAATTGAGTCGATGCAATAAATCAATTTGATCGTTTGACAGAACTCCCTCTTTTGACTGAGCGGTGACTTACTATCGCTCAGTCATTTGATCACATTACCAACTAGCCCCATTTATAAAATCTCGCTACAATCTCCCGCTATTTCATATCTACTATATTTTTCAGAAGCCAATTATTATGAATCTTATAACCTGCGTCGAAGAGCTGGCCGATATTATCCGTAAAGGCGGCGTTATAGCTTACCCAACAGAAGCAGTTTGGGGATTAGGCTGTGATCCTTACAACGAATCTGCTGTAAGGCGAATTCTGGCCCTAAAAGATCGTCCAGAATACAAAGGTCTGATTTTGATTGCGGGGGCAAAAAACGAGCTAACACCCTGGCTACAGACGCTAGATACAAAAGCAGCAGAACGCTTAATTAGTAAAAATGACATTCCCATTTCTTGGGTCGTACCGGATACAACAATCACCCCGAGCTGGGTGAGAGGTGAGCATCAAAGTGTCGCCATACGCCTTTCACAGCACCAACCAGTACAACGTTTGTGTGCGGCTTATCAAGGCGTCATTGTGTCAACTTCGGCTAATCCTGCGGGGCTAGATCCAGCCATGAGCGTAGAAGAAATAAATGCGTACTTTGGTGACAAAGTGGATGCTATTTTTAACGCATCACTAGGTGGCGCTTCACAACCCTCACAAGTGAGAGACATTCTGACAGACACCCTGTTTCGAGCTTAAATTAAGCCAATACGGATAGGTATATCCATCTATTGTGTATAAGCCCAGTTTTTACCCACAATACAAAATAAAAAAGCGCGGTGACCTTGTTTATAAACTGGTCACCACGCTTTTTTCTTACTTTAACTGAGTTTAATGACCGCCTAGATAAGCATCACGCACTTCAGGATTAACCAAGAGCTCCGCTCCAGTTCCCGTCAATCGAATCTCACCATTCACCATAACATAGCCACGATTGGCCAGTTTTAGTGCATGGTTAGCATTCTGCTCCACCAAGAAAATTGTCATCCCAGTGCTAGCCACATCTTTCAAAATTTGAAAAATTTGCTTAACAATTATTGGCGCCAAACCTAGGCTTGGCTCATCCAATAAAAGCAATTTTGGACGACTCATTAGAGCTCGCGCTATAGCCAACATCTGCTGCTCACCACCAGACATGGTCGATGCTCGCTGGTTACGACGCTCCAATAACCTAGGGAATAATCCGAACATACGCTGCATATCTTCTTCCGCATGATCCATGCCGATTGGAATCGTCCCCATTAATAGGTTTTCCTCCACTGTCATGCCTGGAAAAATACGACGTCCCTCTGGCGATTGAGCCAAACCGTGAGAAGCCACGTAATGGGCAGATTTTTGTGATATATCTTCACCGCGATAAATGATTTCACCGGAAGAAATTCGAGGCTGACCAAATATAGACATTAACAACGTCGATTTACCCGCGCCATTCGCACCAATCAAGGTAACAATTTCACCTTCATCTACGGTTAGAGAGACTTTTTTTAACGCTTGAATCGGGCCGTAATGCACGTCAACATCTTTAAACTGCATCAATGTAGTCATAGTGTTACTTCCTCGCCTTCTTCTGCACCAAGGTAAGCCGCAATAACCTTTGGATTACTCTTAATATCATCTGGACCACCTTTGGCAATAACTTCACCATGGTCTAACACAACGATGTAATCGGAGATATCCATTACCATCCCCATATCGTGCTCGATTAACAGAACCGTCGTGTTGTGCTCATCACGGAGGACTCGAATCATCTTCGTTAAGGCTTCAGTTTCAGATGGGTTTAAACCTGCAGCAGGCTCATCCAAACAAACAATTTCAGGATTAGTACACATGGCACGCGCAATCTCTAAGCGACGCTGCTGCCCATATGAAAGTTCGCCTGCCAGACGGTTTGCTGAATCCACAAGGTCCACTACACCTAACCAATAAAAAGCACGTTCTAATGCTTCTTCTTCGGCTTTTTTATAACCTTTCGTGTTCAAAATTCCAGCAATCAGACTGCGATTAACAAGCATATGCTGAGCAACTAACAAATTTTCAATCACAGACATTTCTTTAAACAAACGAATGTTCTGAAATGTTCTAGACAAGCCTGCTCGGTTCACAAGATGAGACCCACCGAACATTTTGTACTTAAGACGAGAGGCAAATGAGGCAGGTGAAATAAAGTCAGTCGCTTTGAAAGGTTCGCCCAGTACTTTAATAATACTGGTTTCTTTACCGCCAGCAGATAATTGAATCTTGCCACCAGTCGCTTTATAAAAACCGGTAAGGCAGTTAAACACAGTGGTTTTACCCGCACCGTTAGGTCCAATCAAAGCTGATACTGAACCGCGCTTAATATCAAAAGTCACATCATTTAGCGCTTTAATACCACCAAAGTGCATCACCAAGTTTTCAACAGCTAAAATATTTTCTTGGTTCATTTCACCACCCCTTTTTTCGGAGAAAAGCCTGTTCTAGTTACACGAACAATGCCCCGAGGCTTCCAAATCATCATTACCACCATCAAAATACCAAACATCAACACACGGTATTCTGCGAACTCCCTTAACATTTCAGGTAATACTGTTAAACAGAAGGCAGCAATAACTACACCTAATGTTGACCCCATACCACCTAATACCACAATCGCTAAAATTAATGCAGACTCAAAGAAAGTAAATGAGGACGGATTAACAAAGCCTTGGTAAGTCGCGAAAAATACACCCGCCAAACCACCAGTCGAAGCGCCTATCATGAAAGCAGAAAGTTTCACCAACACATGGTTCAACCCCAATGACCGACAGGCTATCTCATCTTCGCGTAGTGCTTCCCAAGCACGGCCAATTGGCATTTTTACCAGACGATGCTTGATAAAAAGCACGGCCCATACAACAGCAAATAGTACGATATAGATAAACATGTACTTATAAGCAGAATCATAGGGGATATTAAAGAACTCGTGGAAGGTTTCACCGTCTCTCGACCTGCGCTTAAACTCCAAACCAAAGAAGGTTGGCAAAGGTGCTGACACACCATTAGGACCATGAGTGAATGACGCCCAGTTTGTTAAGATAAGACGAATAATTTCACCAAACCCTAATGTCACAATCGCCAAATAATCACCATGCATTCGCAATACAGGAAAGCCTAATATAGCCCCAGCAAACGCCGCAAGTATGGCAGCAATTGGCAACATCGACCAAAAGCCTAGTCCTAAGTTTTCATAGCCTAATGCTAGGCCATAAGCCCCGATGGCATAAAAGCCAACAAAACCCAAATCCAGTAGACCGGCCAAACCGACAACGATATTTAGACCCAAGCCCAGTAAGACATAGATTAAACCTAGGATAATAACTGTCAGTACATATTTAGACGCGATAAAAGGTATCAAGAGACCAACCGCGATGACCAATGGAATAATCCATATCATTTTGGATTTATGGCCAGGAGGAAGAACCGTGACGCCGTCATCACTATTGGCATAACGAAAAGCCAGCGCGATGCCTTTTTCTGTCTGCAAGAAGCTAGACATAACAAAACGTCCGACTGCAACTACCGCCACAATCCAAGCAACTCGCCCAAATTCGGCATTGAAACCGTAACCATCCAATACGACACCAACAATTGGCCCAAACAAAACCAATGCCATTAAGCCAGCAATGAAGGCATCAACACTACTTTTCTTAAAATTTATTCCTACTGCTTGGCTCATTTATACTTTCTCCACTTCAGGTTTGCCTAGAAGGCCACTTGGGCGAATAATCAAAATGAGAACTAATAAAGAGAATGAGAAAACATCTTTATAATCAGAACTAATCAACCCAGCAAACAGAGCCTCAGATAATCCAAGGATTAGCCCGCCTAGCATAGCGCCAGGTAAAGAACCTATGCCGCCAAGCACCGCTGCAGTAAACGCTTTGATACCAATAATAAAGCCAACATAAAAATCAAATGCGCCATAGTCTAATGTCACCAATACACCAGCCAAGGCCGCCATCACAGCACCGATCACGAATACCGTTGATATAACCTTATCTGTGTCGATACCCAAAATAGACGCCATTTTTCTGTCTTGCTGAGTCGCTCGACACATGCGGCCTAATTTTGTTTTTTGAATAACATAAGTCAGTACGCCCATTCCCAATAAGGAAACGAACAAAATAAATAATTTCATATAAGTGATTTGTACAAATCCATCACCCACTGAAAAGCGGATAGCGCCAGTCAATAGAGTTGGAACACCTTGTTGGTTCGCTCCCTGACTCAATTGCACGTAGTTTTGTAAAATCAGCGACATACCGATTGCAGAAATTAATACTGCCAAACGGCTAGAGCTTCTTAATGGTCTATAGGCGATACGTTCAATCACCCAACCATAAGCCCCCGTTACAGCAACGGTAAGAAACAATGTACCAACAATAATGATAGGAAAAGATTCGATACCGAAGAATGTTAAAATCGCAATAGCAATAGCGGTGATATAAGCTGACACCATATACACGTCGCCATGGGCGAAGTTAATCATGCCTATAATGCCGTACACCATGGTGTAACCGATCGCAATGAGTCCGTAAACAGAACCAAGGGTAAGACCGTTTACCAGCTGCTGGAGAACGATATCCATCGTAAGACCTCGTGGGAATTTAGCTCAAATAGAGAGGATATCTGCTAGCAGATCCTTGCTAGCAGATACATTTATGGAGATTCTAAAAATTAATTTAGCTGAATGGATTTACCATTTTGCCATTCATACATCACGTAATCGGAAACAACCAAATCGCCTTTATCATCGAATTGTTTTTTGCCCATTACGGTATCTGTAGCGTTATTTTTTAGCCACTCAGCGCCCTTGATAGGATCTAAGTCATTATTTGCCAAAGCTGCCGCAGCTACTTGCATAGCGGTGTAAGAATATAATGTGTAGCCTTCTGGCTCGTAACCGCTAGCACGGAACTCGCCTACTACTTTTTTACCAGCTGGGTATGAGGTTGGATCAGCACCAAAAGTGTTTAAGACACCTTCAACGTATGTCGGAGAGCCTGCAACAGAAACAAACTCATCCGATACAATACCGTCACCAGACATAAAGATGGCTTTTGAACCTTGCTCGCGCAATTGGCGAACCAAAGGACCCGCTTCGGAATGAAGACCACCGAAGTAAACAACATCTGCGTCTACAGAACGAATCTTAGTGATCAATGCGTTGAAATCTTTCTCACCACGAGTCAGACCTTCATACATCACTTCTTTTTCGCCATAAGCGTTAAGTGTTGACTTCATAGCATCAGCAAGACCTTTACCATAAGTATCTTTGTCGTGAATGATTGCAACACGCTTAGCCTTAAGAACATCAACAATATAACTTGCTGCTACGTCACCTTGCTGATCATCACGACCACATACACGGAAAACGTTAGGAAAGCCTTGATCAGTTAATAGAGGCGCTGTCGAAGCAGGCGTAACCATTAGAACACCAGCTTCTTCATAGATTCGAGAAGCAGGGATAGAAGAAGACGAACAGAAGTGCCCAACCACAGCCAAAGCTTCATCAGAGTCAACTAAGCGGTTAGCAACCGAAACGGCCTGTTTTGGTTCACAAGCATCATCCGCTTTTACAAGCTTTATCATTTCACCATTAATACCACCTGCAGCATTAATGTCCATGGCCGCTTTTTCAGCCCCTTTCCACAATTGCTCACCGAACGCTGCGTATGCCCCTGTATGAGGACCCGCTACACCAATTACTACATCAGCTTGAGCCAGTGTCGCAGCACCAGCAACCGCAAGAGAAATTAATGTTTTTCTAATAACCGCATTTGACATAAGAAAAGCCTCTATTCGTTTTGTGATTTATCGTTATTATTCAAAAGCAAGAAGCGTTCCAACAATTTTACCCATAGAAAAAGTATAAAATGTGGAACTTAATACAGCAACTATTCAAAAAATGTGCACCGTAATAAGGCTACACATTAATATCACTGCCATCTTTGGTCAATAGTAGTGCAGATAAATTGTACAAATTGATCGAATTAAACGCTGCGTTTAAAAATATAAGCAAAATTAATCACTAGGTTTTTTTATAAGAAAAGGTTTTTCCACTAAAGTGGTTCGATAAACGCACTATATGAGGGCGAAAGCAAAGAGAGTCATACCTATAAGGAATAACTGATACAAAGCCAGAGTAATAATGCACTCAATGCTCAATCAGATGATAAAACAAAACTCAATTATCTGGCTCACCCTGAGAAGACACTAGCAAAAAAGACAGCGGAACGAGAAGCACACCATCATGCTCCAAACTGGATAGGCGTTTTTTCAAATAAGACATAGTTTCTGGGTAAGGATGACCAATCGCCAGCGCACTCCCGTTCTTTCTGGCAAGTTTTAGTAGGCGCGTGAATTGCTTATCAATGGCAGCCTCGGTGCGAATATTATCCAAGAACACGTCACGGCTGACTGTGTCTAAACCGTACTCTTGCGCTGTTTTCTTAGCAACACTTTTCGGGCTGGTTAAACTGTCGATAAAAAACAAAGATCGGCCTTTTAGCGTTTCCATCACCCAAGCCATAGAGTTGGCCTTGGTGGTTAACAAGCTCCCCATATGGTTGTTCACACCTTGAATACCCGGCAAACCGTCTAAGTCTTTGCTTAGCGTCGCTTTTAATTCGTCTTCCGTCATATTGGCATACAAACCACCAGGACCAAGCTTCAACTCTCGTTGATTTTCCATCGGAGCATGTAATAGTGTAATACGTTTTTGCTTTTGTGCCGACGTTGCCGTTTGCATAGCAAAAGGGGTACTTGGCAAGATGGCCAAGGCCACTTCTGTCGGCAGCGATAAAGACGAATCCATGCCATGACGGTTGTAGCCTAGATCATCAATTAAAATCGCAATCCTTGGCATTTTAGGATGCACATCCACAGCCAGTATTTTAGAGGGCGCCGATATCTTGGGCTCACTGCGTTCAAGTGGTGCTTGTTCCTCAACACCATCAGATGCATCCAAAAAAGGCACAATAGCAGGAGCCCAAGGCTCCCTAGCATCTAATAAAATATTACCCTTGTCTGCATTAGTCTGTTCAACTTCGTCTTCTGCCAACACGTTTGTGTCAATGACAGGACCCAAATGCTCAGGCAAAACAACCGCCTCCTCAGAACGAGCGGCATCTTGCTGCGCCTCAATAAAAGCCACGTCTTCGACCAAAAATTCACTTGAATCATTTGCCCATACAGACAATGCCAATGAACAAATCACCACAGAACAAATTTTCTTAAAATTAACCAAGCGAACCATTACCCAAAAAAAATACGTTTATAAAACAAAAGGCTACTTATGCGAAAGCTTAGGCAGAGTTTTTAAAATAGTCACCGCCTGATAAAGTTGAAAATCCGTTTTTGCCAACTCTCCAATGTCGGATTTCACGTCAGAACTGGTACGTTCCTCTCCACCCGTTCCGTTTCCTAAATGGCCTTTTAGTTCGGCTTCCTTAACAAAAAACTGCCCTTTCTCGAACGTCAGTGTCGCCTGTGGCACCACTAGGTCCGGCGTGATACCTTGAGCTTGAATCGAGCGGCCATTTGGCGTGTAGTAAAGTGCGGTAGTCAATTTAACCGCATCACCATGAGATAGAGGAATCACGGTTTGGACCGATCCTTTCCCGAACGTTTCTGTGCCCATAATCACTGCCCGCTGGTGATCTTGTAAGGCACCAGCAACGATCTCAGACGCAGAGGCAGACCCCTCGTTTACAAGGACAACGAGCGGAGTATTGGCCAACTTGGTATTTTTCTCTGTTGCCGTAAATTGGCTCTTGGACATATCATGGCGGCCATTCGTATAAACAATCATGCCTGTATCAATAAAAGCATCAACTACACCTACTGCGCTTTGCAGCACACCGCCTGGGTTATTACGCAAATCCAGAACAACGCCTTGAATCTTGTTTTCTTTTTTCAGCTTATCAATAGCAAGGTGAAACTCTTCACTGCTGTCGCCTTGAAATTGGCTAATACGAAAATACGCAATACCTTCGCCTAACCATTTATCCGTCACACTGGCATCTTCCACAAGTCGACGCACAAGCTCAAAGTGCTTAATCTCACCATCACGCTCGATATCTAAAGTCACGGTAGTGCCAACTTCGCCACGCATCATAGTAACGATATCCTGCATACCAAGATCGGTAATAAGCGTGTTATCAATCTTCACGATGACATCACCAGCTAAAATACCAGCTTCTGCAGCCGCAGAACCGTCAACAGGCGCAACAATAGTCAAACGTTTGTCTTTCATTTCGACTTCAACACCAACGCCAGCATAGTTACCAGACGTTAGCTCATTAAAATCGACTAATTCTTCTTTGGTAAAATATTCAGAATGCGGATCCAGGCCTGACACCATGCCTTTCAAAGCTTTATTCAGAATATCTTGATCTGACATTTCTTCCACATAACCTTCTCGAATGGTTTCAAAGGTTTCAACAAAAGACTGTATCTCAGCACTCGGCAGCTTAGACTTCTCCTGATTTCCTTCCGGAGTTTGCGCAGCAAAAACAGGCTGAGCTAATAGCGCAATAAATATAAAAGAAACCTGTCTACGCAAAGTATTGTTCATGGTCATTCCTATCACTGGTTACTAGGGCGTATTTATTCGTTGTGTAAAAAATCACCCAGCTCTTACCCAAGAAAGTGGTTTTAATGGCGTGCCATTGTGTCGTATAGCAAAAAATAAAGCCGTGTCTGGGCGACCACCCGTACTGCCAGCCATTGCCACAGTATCATTAGCGCCAACCCACTCTCCAACTTCTTTTAAAAGACTTTGATTGTAACCGTATAATGACATGTAACCGTCACCATGATCTAAAATAAGTAAAAAGCCGAACCCTCGCATCCAGTCAGAGAAAACAACTCGACCTGAAAATATGGCGTGTATAGGCTCACCTTCTTTAGCACGTAATGTCACACCACCTAAATTTATGCTGCCATTAGTCGATAGTTCAGACAGTTTTTTTAAAGGGCTGATGAGCTTACCTCGTTGTGATGAGAAAGGCACATCCTGATCAGGAATCTGAATATCAGCCAACGCTTCTTCTAAACGCTGTAACATATCTTGTAAGTTTTTCTGGTCTTGTACCAATTGCTTCGCGCGCTTGTCGCCTGTTGCCAAATCTTTGTCTAGCTTAGCAAGTAGGTCGCGTCGATCCGCTTGCTGACTTGTCAACCGATTACGCTCTGCCACCAGCTCTGTTTCTTCTTTGGCTTGCTGGGCTCTATGGCTACGAATGCTTTTTTCGACAAGATTTAAATCACTTACTTCGGTCACAAAGCCATTAATAAGCGATTGTCTAGCATTAGAAAAATAACGGTTGTATTGCACTAAACGCTCAGCATCTTCTGAGCTATCTCCATTGAGGAGTAGCTTGATACTTTCTTCATTGCCGGAACGATAAACCGCCCTCAATTGGGCGGCTATTTGTTCATTTTGTTGCTGAATACTCAGCTGCAGAGACCGCTGCTGGACTCGTAGCTCCCCGAGCTGTTTCTCGCCTTTTTTGAGACTTTCCTGAATACTTTGGATTTTTTTAAGCAACTCTTGGATATCTTTTTCTTTTCCTTCAAGCTGCTTTTCCACATCTGAGCGCTCAGATTTTATATCTTTTAGCCAGCTGTTAAGCTTTTTCAAGTCTTTCTGTAAAGCCTGAATCTGCTGCTTGGCCTCTTCTGGCGTTTGAGGCTCACCTGCCGCCCAGCCAATGCTGGACAACAGGAATAAACTCAAAAAAAGATGGCGGAATAATACGGTCATTCTTGCCTCAATCCCGTGTCAGCAAGCTGACACCTGTCATCTCTGCTGGCTTTTCCATTCCCATCATATCGAGCAAAGTAGGCGCAAGGTCACACAATGCCCCTTCTTTAATGCCTAACCCTTGAGTAGGAGAGAACAAAACCAGCGGTACAGGACCAATAGTATGAGAGGTCAACGGCTGAGCACCATCATCGCTTAACATCTGCTCCACGTTACCGTGGTCAGCAGTAATCAAACACTGACCACCGTTCACTTTCAAAGCTTCAATTATACGACCTAGACAAGCATCAACCGCTTCAACGGCTTTTACTGCGGCTTCAAAAATACCACTGTGACCAACCATGTCACCGTTGGCAAAGTTACAGATGATAGTGTCGTATTTACCCGCTTCGATGACTTCCACCAGCTTATCGGTAACTTCTGGCGCACTCATTTCTGGTTTTAAATCGTAAGTGGCAACATTCGGAGAAGGAATCAATTCGCGCTCTTCGCCATCAAATAAAGCTTCTTCGCCACCATTAAAGAAAAACGTAACGTGAGCGTATTTTTCGGTTTCAGCTATACGCAATTGTTTCTTATCGTTCTTCGCCAAGACTTCACCCAAGGTATTAGTCAAGGCAACGGGAGGAAATGCCACGTCGGCTTTGATAGTTGAGGCAAACTCAGTGAAGGTAACAAAAGACGCTAGTTTTGGATAAACAGCGCGAGTGAAACCATCAAAGTCAGCTTCGGTGAACGCACGAGTTAACTGACGAGCACGGTCTGGACGAAAGTTTGCGAAGATAATCGCATCGCCATCTTGCACAGGTGCAGATTCGCCCACAATAGTCGCTTTTACAAACTCGTCATTTTCGTCACGTTCATAAGCCGCTTGAATAGCCGCTTCCGCCGTATCCGCTTGAAACTCGCCTTTACCTAAAACAATGGCATCGTATGCCGTCTGCACTCGATCCCAACGATTATCGCGGTCCATTGCATAATAACGACCCGTTAAGGTAGCAATTTTACCAACGCCTAGCTTTGCCAGTTTAGCGTCTAGCTCAGCCGCTGGCGTTTTAGCAGAACGTGGTGGCGTATCACGGCCATCGGTGAAACCATGAACGTAAACTGCTTTTGCACCGCGCTTGGCCGCTAGTTCGCACATCGCCATAATTTGCTCATGGTGACTGTGAACACCACCATCAGACAACAAACCTAAAATATGAACCGCTTTGCCAGCACCAACTGCTTTATCAACCGCATTTACAAGGGCTGCATTTTCAAAAAAAGAACCATCTTCAATGGCTTTACCGATACGAGTAAAGTTTTGATAAACCACGCGGCCAGCACCTAAATTCATGTGCCCAACTTCAGAATTACCCATTTGACCTTCGGGTAAACCCACCGCAAGGCCAGATGTTTTAATAAGAGTATGTGGCTGATTATTCCAAAGTGCGTCCCAGTTAGGCGTATTCGCAGCAGCAATGGCATTGGATTTGGACGTTTCGCTGTATCCCCATCCATCAAGAATAAAGAGAGCTGTAGTTTTTTTGTTCATGTTAATCTATCCCGTAAATGGCTCATGACTATGCCTCGATACTACCACAGGCTTGTAATTTAATTACAGAGCAGCACAACTATTCAGACTATTAATTTCACTAATGATAAACTAAGACTGATTTCGCTTAGCTAATAACCAGTCTCGAAAAACCACGACTTGCTCAAGATCGGCCTTGTCCGCTGGATAAGACAAAAGATATTCATGGGGCGTAGAAACAGCATCACCGAATGGTGCCACCAGCTCGCCATTTTTCAGGCTACGTTCGGCCAGCACACTTGGCATAATGGCAATTCCCATACTGTTTTTAGCCGCTTCAAGCAACATATGAAAATGCGCAAAAGAAGCACCAGCGAAAGAACCACTTTCCAACCCTTGGGAAACCATCCAATCTGGCCAAGCATTAATGCGAGACGATAAATGCAAAAATGGAAATAGTGTCACGTCTTCAACTTTCCATGCATCCATAGTTTTATCTCCCATTCTTGCTAATAGTTCAGCAGAACAGACAGCAATCACTTTTTCCTTCATCAACTGATGGGAGATCGCTCTCGGCCAATGATCGCCACCATAATGCAAAATGATATCAATGCTTTCAGGATCTATTTTTGCAGCGTCATCTAGTGAGCGAACTTTAATTTGAAATTGTGGATGGGCCGTTTGAAACTCTGCCAGAAGCGGCATCAGCCAATAAGAAGCTAAGGTAGGCAAAGCCGATATAGTCAGTGTGGTTTTTTCATCTTCTCTATGCAGCATACGTAAACAAGCGTTTTCCATGCCATCAAGCAAGGGCACCACTTCTTTGTAATAAGCCGCGCCCGTTCCTGTTAATACCAAACGCTTATTGAGACGAATAAATAAATCTCGCGACAAGAATTCTTCAAGGTTACGAATTTGTCGACTGACCGCACTCTGAGTCAGGTGCAACTCTTCCGCCGCCTTAGTAAAACTTAAGTGTCTGACAGAGGCTTCGAAGCATTTTAACGCGGTTGACGATGGAATATAACGGCGCATCTAGACGTTGCTCATTCACGTAAATTAAAAGACAAAAATTGAAAATAAAAACAAGAAGAGAATAACTCTATCCTATATCACACTGATTCCCAACCGGAAAAATAAAAAACGCACCATAAAGATGCGTTTTAGTGTAAAAGTTATTCGCAGTAAACTTATGCCAGTGCCAAACTAACCGTAACATTTACATGATGTAGCGAGCGCAGTAATCATTCTAATCCAAAGCGTGAGACTGTTGCCCAAGATGATAAGTATGAGCACCTACTTCATAAAACAGGCGCTTCAGCTCTCGAAACGAGATATCTCGCAGTAATGTTGTTGGTATAGACAAGCTTTCTCTTCGACCCGACAGCCACTCTGCCAACTCAGCGCCAACAACAGTTCCTGGCCCAATACCTCGACCGCTGTAGCCTGCCACACTAAACAAGCCTTTTTGTAGCTGCTGGCAATGGGGCAAATGGTCTTCGCTGTAAGCGATTTTTCCTGTCCAGCAATAGTCCCATTCCACTTTGCTTAGAATAGGGAACAATTCAGATATCCGCTGGGTCGCCCAGTTTGAATGAACACCACCCTCACCACCCATACCACCAAACACTAAACGGCCTTGCTGATCCAAACGGAAAGAACTCATTACAGTACAGGTATCCCAAACGCCTTCTTTGTTAGGTAACACAAAGGCCAATTGCACGTCGCTTAAAGGCTTAGTTGCCAACTGGGAATAAAATATAGGCACAAATTTACGTGCTTGTTCTTTCACTCCGAATTCGCTGTACGCATTCGTCGCGAGAATCACTTTTTCAGCATTTACCTGACCTTTTTCCGTGTGCAAAACCCAGCCATTTTCAGCAGGTTCAATTTTGCTAACGGGCGACTGATCAAAAAGCTTAGCGCCTTCTTTTAACGCCGCATGGGCAAGGCCACGAGCGTAAGCCAATGGCTGAATCGTTCCAGCTCTTGGGTCAAACAAGGCAGAATTGAATTTGCCAGAACCAATGCGAGCTTGGGCTTCTACGGCATCCAACAACTGAACGGGCGCTCCGCGTTTTTTCATTTGTTCATAACGACGTTGTAATTGCGCCAAACCGTTTTTCCCCACGCCTGCGTGCAAGGTTCCGTTACGCACAGGTTCGCATTGAATGTCGTATTCTTTAATTAGGCTGTAAACAAAATCAGGTGCCGCTGCCAATGCCTCGTACATAACATTGCCCGCTTCTGCGCCAATAGCCTGATCCAGCTGATCTGGTTCTAGCCAAACACCGGCGTTCGCCAAGCCAACATTTCGACCCGAGCCGCCAAAGCCAACCTCTTGCGCTTCAACCACAGCAACGGAAACACCAAATTTAGCCAGATGCAACGCGGCAGAAAGACCTGTAAAGCCCGCACCGACGATCACTACTTCGACATCCACGCGCCCTTCAAGAGGCGTTAATACTGGCGCATCTGGAGAGCTTGCTCGCCATAACGAATTGCAGACTTTTTCTGACATAAGACGACCCCATTAAAGACATTGGCCAAACTGTTAGCCAAAACCTAAACAGGCGAGAACGCCTCGCCTGTAACTGACCTAAAAAAGCGCTTGCCTAAAGAACACTCCGCAAAAGAACATCCTTACTCAAAGACGATCCCTTGAGCCAACGGCAAATCACCACCGTAGTTCACTGTGTTTGTGGTGCGACGCATGTAGTTTCTCCATGCATCAGAACCAGATTCACGACCGCCGCCCGTTTCCTTCTCACCACCAAACGCACCACCAATTTCAGCGCCAGACGTACCGATATTAACGTTGGCGATACCACAGTCAGAACCCGCTGGTGACATAAACATTTCTGCTTCACGCATGCTTTCTGTAAACACTGCGGAAGATAGGCCTTGTGGCACTTCATTTTGGATTTCAATCGCTTCGTCAAACGTCTTGTAAGTCAAAACATACATGATAGGCGCGAAGGTTTCTTCATGTACGATTGGCGCATCGTGAGCAATACGAACAATCGCTGGACGCACATAGAAACCACCAGCAGGAACACCTTCAGTGACACGTTCGCCACCGAAGACAACTTCGCCGCCTTGTTTCTTAGCGGTTTCTAGGGCCGCTTGCATGCGGTTGAAGCTGCCTTCATCAATTAACGGCCCGACCAGATTACCCTCAACGATTGGGCTACCGACGCGAAGCGAACCGTACGATTTCGCCAAACGCTCAACCAAGCCATCAACGATAGATTCATGGGTAATCAAACGACGTAATGTTGTACAACGCTGACCAGCTGTGCCCGCTGCAGAGAAAACAATCGCACGTAGGGCAAGATCCAAATCCGCGGAATCAGACACTATCATGGCGTTATTACCACCTAGCTCTAACAAAGAACGACCTAAACGACCCGCGACTGTTTTCGCCACAGCTCGACCCATCGCAGTTGATCCTGTTGCAGACACCAATGGGAATATCTCGTTCGCAGCAATCGCTTCACCAAGATCACGATCACCAATCATTACAGACACTGCCGCTTTCGGGATATCCGGCATATCGGCAATGACGTTTTGTGCGATTTGGTACATAGCCAAGGCACACAAGGGCGCTTTTTCAGAAGGCTTTAGTAGGATTGGATCACCACACACCAGACCCAGCATGGCATTCCACGCCCAAACGGCCATAGGGAAATTAAACGCAGTAATAACGGCAACAGGGCCAAGTGGCTGCCACTGCTCCATCATACGGTGACCAGGACGTTCAGACACAATAGACAAACCATGCAACATACGTGATTGACCGACCGCGAAATCACACACGTCGATCCATTCTTGCACTTCACCCAAGGCTTCAGGGACGATTTTTCCGGCTTCCAAAGAGATCACTTGTGCTAACTCATGTTTGTACTTACGCGCTTCGTCTCCAATTCGACGAACCAATTCACCGCGACGTGGCGCAGGAATGGTACGCAATACTTTAAAGGCGTCTTTTAGTTCAGCATTTACTTTATCTAACTGTGCTGGTGTTGCGTTGTTAAAGGTAGACAATGCTTTGCCATCAATTGGACTGTGAGCTGAAAAAGTGCTGCCTTCACCCAAAGCAAGCGTATTACCTGTTAATACGCTGTAAAAAGTGTCCCCTTGTTTTAACGTATTTACACCCAGTGTTTCTAAGCAAGTAAGTGACATATAAACCTCTAAAATTTATGTATGTATTAATTTCTAACTATCAACACCATAACCAGCCAAATCATAAATAAGAAATACCGTTTTCCTGCCAGTGGTCTAGTTTTTTCCTATAGCATGAGAATTGCTCTATAGGTATATTGATAGAGAACTCAAAGGCCATTCACAAAAGAGCATAACGATGGACATCCGATCATTACGTTATTTTATTGCTGTTTACGAAGAGCGCAGCCTAAGTGCCGCTGCTAAGCGTTGTTTTGTGGCACAACCGTCCATATCAACCACGGTGTCGCAATTAGAAGATGATCTAGATACAAAACTCTTTGTTCGCCATTCCAAAGGCGTATCACCAACCGACAGCGGCTCACAGCTTTACCCTCACGCCTGCAAAATGGTCAGTGATCTTAGTGCGATGCGCAGCTTATTTACCGACACACCTGTACCACTCGCTCTCTCTATTTCTTTAACGCCTTTTTTGTCGGGTGCCTTAATCAGTCAGGTTATTAAAACCATGCTCGATGAAGTCCATGGACTGACGTTAAAGTTAGTCGATGAATCAGAAAGTGCGGACCTGCGCTTTACTTGTCAGCGCTACACTAACGAAGAAGATGTGTTTTATCCCCTTTGGGAAGATGACTATGTAATCGCCATGCCACTGGATCATTGGTTAGCGGATTTCCCTTCGTTATCCATTAAACAAATAGACAAACAACCGTTCATATCTCGCACACCATGTGACATTTTGGAATCTTGGAACTACTTGATGCAAAAACAGGAGCTCACTACCGATGTTCGTGCTCAAGTAAAAACGGAAGAATATGCGTTGGACCTAGTGGCTGCAGGTTTAGGAATTTCGCTAATCCCCGAGCATTCATCACGGGGGCGTAGCGACCTGTGTTTACGACCATTAAACGACGTAAAATTAAAACGCGTGGTAGGCTTAGCTCATAAAAAAGAGCGTAGTTTTCCAGCTCATCTTATCAACACAATTTTGGCGGCAAAACAGCAATTGTTAGTAAACAAGAGCGCGCCAGAAAATCGTCTCGCATAACTTTTATGCATAACAAGGTGCATTTTTACCTTTTGCATTTCTTGTAAGTCGTGGATTAGAGTAAGTCTTATTCGATATATATTACCTCTTTCCAAACTCACAATTCAGGAGCATTCCATGAAGCCCGCCGATTTCTTCGCATCCTTATGGGATCATTACACAGACGTCACGCCCCAAGCGCAGCGCATTCAACAACTGTTCCAAAGCTACGGTGAAAACGTCCTTAACGACCACGTTGCTTTTCGTACGTTCAATAATTCACCTGTGTCATTAGAGAAGTTAGAGCCTCAACTGGAAGCCCTAGGCTATGTTGCCTATGGTGCTTTTACTTTCGAGAATAAACACTTAAAAGCCCGCTGTTATAAGCACAGAGCCGATGCGGATTCTCCGAAAGTGTTCCTATCTGAGTTACTGGTTGAAGAGCTTCCTGCAGAATGCCAAGACATCATTGCTAAATTTATCGCACAAATTCCGAGTGATGCAGTGCAATCCCCGGCTATTTTTTGGGCTGGAAAGCTATGGGATACACCAACAGAAGCCGAATATCTCACGCTAGCGGAGCACAGTGAATACGCTGCATGGTTATCGACCATGGGATTACAAGCTAACCATTTCACTGTCAGCATTAATCACTTGCAGAAATTCCCTACGATTGAAGATGTAAATACTCTATTGTTAAACGAAGGTTACGCATTAAACCAAGTGGGTGGCTTAGTAAAAGGCACACCTGATTCCTTCTTGGAGCAATCTTCCACCATGGCCGACAAAGTCGAATACACCTTTACTGATGGCCAACAGAAAACCATCCCTAGCTGCTTTTATGAGTTCGCTCGTCGTCACACCATGCCAAACGGCGTGCTGTTTGATAGCTTTATCGAAGGCAACGCAGACAAAATCTTTGACTCAACCAGCACCAAGTAACGGACTGAAAAAAACTCATCACATAACGAGCCCCAGTGGCTCGTTTTTGCGTTTTAAACCTTGTAGCATCATATCTTTGTCATCTTTGTGTGATAAAAACCTTTATGTAATGTGACAAGCAAAAGTAGTTCTTGAGAGCCTGTACCGATCCATCAGGCCGTGTATAATGCTCGCAGTTTAAATATGAGCCTACTATTATGATTAACCAACTTATCGAATTTTCTATGAACCACTGGGAAATGGTCGCAGTCTTTTTTGCGATTCTTGCCACTTTACTTTTTGTTGAAAGCAAAGGCGGCGCTCAGGGGCTAACACCTTCTGCTGCAACGAACCTAATGAACAATGAAGATGCTGTCATTGTTGACATTCGTCCGGCTAAAGAATTCAGCACAGGCTATATCACTGGCGCAATGAATATTCCAGCTACTAAGATGAAAGAGAACCTAAGCCGTCTTGAGAAACACAAAGATGCCCCCATCATCATAGTTTGCAAATCTGGTGTAACGTCCGGCGCAAGCGCAAAAGACCTTAAAAAATCAGGCTTTAGCAAAGTATATAAACTTCAAGGTGGCATTGCAGAATGGCAATCATCTAACCTGCCACTGGTTAAAGGGTAAGAGTAACTATTATGACCACCGTAACTATCTATTCGAGTGATTACTGCCCGTTTTGCGTTAGAGCAAAACAATTGTTATCAGCAAAGAATATTGCTTTTAACGAAATCCGCGTTGACGGAGAGCGTGAATTAAGACAAGAAATGATGGAAAAAAGTGGTCGTCACACCGTCCCACAAATTTGGATTGGTGAACAACACATTGGTGGATGTGACGATCTGTACGCTCTTGAGCGCGAGCAAAAGTTGGATGCCTTACTTGCATAAAAGTAAGAACGCCAATTATTCGCCTGCACAGAGTGAATAAACGTACTAACACTAACCATCGCAACACAAAAACATAAAAATCATAGAAAAAGGGAACCAATATGTCCGATACAGCGGAAACACCAGAAGCAACAACACAAGAAGCGCAAGCACCACAACTTTCCATGCAACGCGTATTTCTAAAAGACATTTCTTTTGAATCTCCACGCTCACCAATGATTTTCCAAGAAGAATGGAAACCAGAAGTAGGCTTGGAGTTAAATACTAAAAGCCGCCAAGTAGGCGAAAATGTCTACGAAGTCGTTTTGGAAATCACTGTAACCGTGAAAAACAGCGGCAACACTGGCTATTTAGTACAAATTCAGCAAGGCGGTTTGTTTGTTATTTCTGGTCTTGATGATCAGCAATTGCACCACGCATTGGGTGCTTTCTGTCCAGCAACTTTGTTCCCATACGCTCGTGAAAACATCGATGCTATTGTGGTTAAAGGCAGCTTCCCAGCCATCATGCTTGCACCAATTAATTTCGATGCGCTTTATGTTGAAAGCCTACAAAATCAACAAGCTGAAACTGAAACAACACAATAATCTGTATTGGTTGAAACACACAGTTTAAGGTTATAAAAAAGGAGGCTATTCGCTTCCTTTTTTTATTGCATAATAGAAGACATAAATATCCTCCGTAATATGGAAGCTGTGATGAAGAAGAAAAAAAAGCCTTGTCCAAATTGTCTCAGAGCTCGCTGGTTAATTCTCTATCTCGGTTGCTTTGCTTTGTTTGGCATTCTTGTCGTTAACCAGTTTTTTGAAAAGGGAATGTAAGGTGAGGTTGCTCCTTCTGTGGCTTAGTGTGAGCGTGTTGAGTGGCTGTGCTACCTACCAGCAAGATATTGAAGCAGGCTTAAGTTTGGCCAAAGCTGGCGAATGGAAAGAAGCGGAGGAGCAACTAGAAGACGTACTATCCAACAAGCAGGACTCACTACTGTATTACATGGAAATTGGTGCTCTTGCACAAAACCAGGGAAATTACGAACGCAGCAATACATTACTAGAAAAAGCAGAGCGATTAAGCGATACCTTCTTTCCTGATAATTTTTCGAATCGCTCCTGGGCTCTGCTCAGCAACCCAAGACAAAGCGACTATCGCGGCAGCGGGCTAGAACGCGTTTACATCAGCTATCTTAAATCTTTGAACTACCTAGCTCTGGCTGAGCAAGAAAAAAATAGCGCTAAAAAGCGCCAACTCAATGATGCAGCCTTAGTAGAAGTACGACGCATTGACATCAAACTTAATGAAATCCGCGCCCAAACCCCAAGTTATCAAGACCTTAATACCAAAGAAAACCAAGCCTTTTACATGAAGGCATTAAACTGGTTAGGTGATTTTTACACTGGCGGACGTGACACCGATAAATTCCTCTATCGTGATGATGCTTGGGCTCGTTACTTAGCTGGGCTGCAATACGAAATCGATGGCGCATTCGATGATGCACGTATCAGCTATGAAAAAGCCGCTAACCTGTATGAAGACGGTTATGCCATGCAATATGCTTTGCCTAGCACAACCGCAGATCGAGCTTGGCTAGATGCGATTCGTATGATGCAAAAAGGCGGTTTCAGTCAAAGTGAAGTTCAACAAAAAATAGACACCAAACTGTCTGCAGACATGCAAGAAACCCTCAAGCAATACAGCAAAGGCGACGCAGAATTAGTGGTTTTAGAGCATCAAGGCTTTATTCCCGATAAAAGCGAAATGACCCTATTGCTGTACGCAGACCCTCAAGCCTATTCATTGGTACTTGAACCACTTCACGGTGGCGGTAGCCAAACTGCAAATGACTCATTTCGTTGGTTTACCATGGTGTATGCTGACATTAACCCACTAAACCTAATCGCCAATTACAAAGCAGGAGGAGCATGGGGAACTTTTTCAGGTGTCTTTACCAAGCGAGTTATACTTGGTCGGCCTGTTTGGCGGCAACTGCAGGATATCAACGTAGACCGATTGCTCACGGAGCAAACCATTCGTGTCACAGTCCCCTATTATCAACGCTTTACACTGGATCAGCATCAGCCAACGCTACAAGTAAATACGTCATCCATCGCGCCTTTTAAAAGCGCATTACGAATGACATCGCTAGCCGACATAGCCTTTCAAGAGCAACTAGCTCAAGCTCAACGAGATATTTATGAAGGCCTAGTAAGAGAATTACTACGCAGTTGGTTAGCCTATCATGCGTCATCAAGTGTTCAGGACCAAAATGTCGCTTTGATTTTAAACCTAATTGGCCAAGTCGCCGTGTTTGCCTCATCAGCAGCAGACACACGGAATTGGCTCACACTGCCTGCGCAAGTCAGACTAACCCGTGAGCCTCTGCCACCCGGCAACTACAACCCAGAATACAAAGTGGATAAAAATACATTCTCTCTCGGTGGGGTCAGCTTAGAAGCCAATGAAATTAAACTTTGGAATCTTCGCAACCCCTATTAGACTCTATTAAATTGATTATACTAACGGCTTGGCATCAGGCTAAAACGGACGTAAGGAAAATATTATGCGCATCGGAACTCTTAAACAGCCGAATCTAATTTCTCTATCATGGAAAGCGCTTATCGCTCTCTCCATGACTGTATTACTGACAGCCTGTTCTGGCAGTGTAAAACGTCTTGATACCAATGAAGATGTGATGCTGTCTGACCGCTGGAATGACACAGACTCTCGCCTTGTCGCGGAAGAAATGATGAACGATATGCTGACATTCCCATGGTTCCGTAACTATAACTTCAGCAATAAAGGCAACCCAACAGTTATTGTTCAAACCATCCGTAACAAAACCTCTGAACACATTCCTGTTGATACCTTCATCAATGATATCAAACGCAGCTTGTTACGTGCCGGCAAAGTCGATTTTGTTGTATCCGGAGCTGAACGCGATGAGGTACGCAGCGAACGCGAAGAGCAAGAATTAAACGCAGCACCGGACACTGTCGCCAAGTTCGGTTTAGAACAAGGCGCTGGCTTTGCCCTATCAGGTACCATTAACTCCATTGTGGACTCTAATGGCGACCAACGTGTAAGCTTCTACCAAGTTGACCTTAAATTGATTGATATGACGACAAACCGAGAAGTTTGGAATGGTCAGAAGAAAATCAAAAAATTGGCAGACAAAGGCTTTTTCTAACTATGAAACTCTCCGCTTTACCAACATCGTATAACTGGATAATGGTAACGGGTCTATTATTCAGTCTAACTGGCTGTACAGGTTTAATGACCGAGCCCGAGCAAGCACCAGAGACCATACCAGACTGGGTGTTGTCGCCACCTCGTGATAATACCCATTTATACGGTGTTGGCAGCGCGCCACGTATTGAAAACATTGCTCTCGCTTTTAATCAGGCAGAGCAAAACGGCAATGCTCAAATCGCCCAGCAGCTGCGAACCCAAGTCAGTCAGATTAATACTCAAGACACGCAAGTTCGATCTGGACAAGGCGGAGAGCAAGTTTCAAAAACACAAACCGCCTATACTCAAGTCACCACATCCCCCATTGAGTTAGAACAAACCAAGAACGAGAAACGCTTTGCAGGTGAAAACTACGTCTATGCCATGCAATCCATTGACCGCAGACGCATTGTTGCCAAACTCATAATAGCTATCAACGACACAGACTCAACGATTCGCAAAGAAGCCGCATTGTTAAGCAAGGCCGACGACCAATATCCTGCACCGCAGGATTGGCAAACCTATATGCAGCTTATTCCGTATTTTGCCCAACGCAAATCCTACGTAGATGAGCTAACAATGTACTCCGTTGAGAATACAAGCGCCGGTAAAGCCGCCTCGGATATCCAAGCGATAGAAAAGCGGCTTAATCTCGCTCTAAGCCATTATGGATTTGATGTGTCTTCGACAAGACAAGCCGACCAATTAGCCAGTGCACTCTCGCATTTTGGCCTAACACCCAAAAGCGGCTCGCTTTTCAAACTAAATAGCAAAACCGTGCTACATACGGAAGAACAAGATGGACGCTTTTATGCTTTTGAAGACGGAACTCTAGAACTTATCGACCCATCGGGTTCACGCTTGGCATCTTGGACTGTCAGCTCTAGAGGCATCGCGAAAAATCAGGGCAAAGCCAAAGAGCAAGCGTCTTACAACTGGTCAAAGCAAGCTGTAGAGGCCATGTTTACTTGGTTAACTCGCTTGGATTAACGCCTTCCACCGTCATGAAAGATATACGCTATGTGCTCTAAATTCTGTTAGACTGCGCCGCATTAGCCACTCGCTGTGAGTGGCTGCACGTACCATTAGGAACACCAGTGTCAAAATTCTTTTATCGTGGTAGACCCGATATCATGGGTAAGCATAACCTAGGCAATTATCAGCCTAAGCCTAAAGTAAAACCTGGTAGCGAAGAGAACCCGCTCATTTTACAAGTTCAAACGCCTGAGCGTGAGAGCGAAATAAATGCCATCTTGATCGCTAACGACTTGATCGCAGAAATTACGATTAACAGCGAAGTGGCCGAAGATATTACGCCTTTGGATATGGTGCTTAATAAACCAACTCCACAAATCGCTGAAAAAGCACCACAACGCAATGACCCTTGCCCATGTGGAAGCAGCAAGAAATACAAAAAGTGCTGCGGCTAAAATGCTAAGCTCATTAGCATCACTAGGCTCTAACAAATGAAAATAGCGGTATCTAATTAGATTACCGCTATTTTTTTATCACAAACTCGCCGTTATCCGTTAAGCAAGATCTTCATAAGGCAAACCGACATATTGCATAGCAATAATACGGCGCCCTTCTTCATTGTCCGTGTAAAAACTCAGTTCAGAACTCATGAACTTTTCATGAGTTGCAGCATCAGTATCCTGTACATCACCCTGTCCAAAATCATGCAGCATGCTGGTCATCCACCATGAAAAACGCTCCCCATGCCAAACACGACGCAAACAAATATCGGAATATTGAGAAATGCATTCTTTGTCGCCTTCTTTATAAACACGCGTCATCACTTTATACAAGGTCGCCACGTCAGAAGCCGCTAGATTCAAACCTTTAGCGCCAGTTGGAGGAACAATATGGGCCGCATCACCAACTAGAAACAAATTGCCGTATTGCATTGGCTCACACACAAAAGAGCGCAACGGCGCAATGCTTTTCTCAATACTGGGTCCAGTCACTAACTTAGCGGCTACGTCGTCAGGCAGACGGCGCTTTAGCTCTGTCCAGAAATCATCATCGCTCCAGTTTTCTACTTTGTCAGTAAGAGGTACCTGAAGGTAATAACGAGAGCGAGTTGCTGAACGCATGCTGGTCATGGCAAAACCACGATCCGTTTTACAGTAGATCAATTCGTCGTTAACCGGTGGCGTATCAGACAACACACCTAGCCAACCGAACGGATAAACACGCTCGAACTCTTTTCGGGACGACTCAGGGATAGTTTGACGAGACACGCCGTGGAAGCCATCACAGCCAGCGATGTAATCACAGTCTAATCTGTGTTGTTCACCGTTCTGCTCAAAGGTCACATAAGGCGCGTCGCTTTTCACATCATGCAAAACCACATTGCTGGATTCGTAATAAGTGGTTAAACCCGTTTTTTCACGTGCGTCCATCAAGTCTCGGGTCACTTCGGTTTGCCCATAAACCATCACGGTGCTGCCACCAGTGAGTTTTTCCAATTCAATCTGCACGCGTTTGTTGTTAAACGCCAGTTCCACACCATGATGCACTTGGCCTTCACGATCCATACGTTCACCAACGCCGGCTTCACGGAGCAAATCCGTCATACCTTGTTCAAGTACACCGGCACGAATTCGACCTAAAATATATTCCCCAGAGACTCGCTCGATAATGACATTATCAATGCCCTGCTTTGCTAATAGTTGACCCAGTAGTAGACCAGATGGACCAGCACCAATAATGGCAACTTGCGTTTTCATGTCTCTCTCCAATTATTGTTATTTTCGATGTCGATTCAGTGATAAACCTCTTTATGACAACCATAATGGAAGATAAACACATAAGACGTTAGGTGATATTTATTCAAAAAATTGTACTTTTTGATCAAGATTATTTTTCTAGAAAGACATCATCAACTCAAATATAAGTGACTTTTTTAGCCTTTTACCCTATAAATATCGATAAATAGCTATTTTTTTGTACTTTTTGCAGAAAAGTAAAAACTCTCTCTGAAAGTACATTTATGTCACTTTTAAATAAGAAGAAAAAAATGCAAAAACAAAAAACCGACATTCCTCACTTTGGGCTTTATGGTGAGTCCAGTTGGATTGATGACTCTGAATTTTTCCATATAGAAGACATAGAATCCCGCAGCGGTGATTTAGGCTGGAAAATCAATCCGCATCGACATGCGCAACTATTTCAAATTCTGATTGTAAAATCGGGGGAAGTGAAAGTTCAGCTCGATGAGCAGCAGCAAAAGCTGCAAGGTGCATGGGCGATTATTGTTCCTGCCGGTGTTGTCCATGGTTTTCGCTTTGCACCAGATACAGATGGACGCGTCATCACCATTGCCGAACCGCTACTAGAAGACGCTTACAAAGAAAAAGCCGCCAAATATATCCAACCACTACTAAGCAAAGCCAGCTATATCGACTTCAATGGCCAACGCAGTATGTTTGCGGAGCTTTGGCCATTGATACAACAGTTGGAAAGCGAGTCCTCTTATATACGCGAAGGTCGCGCTCTTATGAGTGAGTATTTAATCAGAGCGATTCTACTAATGCTTCATCGACAACAAGTGAATAGCGAGCATAGCATTACCAACAAAACAGAAACCAGCCAGGCACATCAACTCAAAGAGTTAATAGAGAAACACTACCGAGAGCACTGGAATAGCCATCAATATGCCGACGTCTTGGGCACATCCACCAGCCGTTTGAATAGACTCAGCAAAACCGCCTTCAACCAAAGTGTACTCGACTTAATTCATGGACGAGTATTGTTAGAAGCCAAACGTAGCCTTATTTATACCGCTCGTTCAGTAGAAGAAATAAGCTACGACTTAGGTTTCAAAGACCCCGGTTACTTCTCTCGTTTTTTTAAGCGCTCCATAGGCATGCCTCCAGGTAAATTCAGAGCACTGACCAACCAGCCCGTCATATGATGAATTTATCTAATCTATTAGCTGAAAATTGATCGTTTGCTGAATGATTGGTCAGATCCTAAAATAACAAGTGTCGAAAATGACTTAACTTTTTAGGAGAATCTCTATGAATAACGATCTTAAATATGATGCTTTCGGTAACCTTGATGCTGATTACTATGTAGAAAAAGCGTATGAATTACGTCGCGCATACCTATCTTCAGCAATGAAAAGTGCCGTAGTAAACCTAAAAGCATTCTTTGCTAACCTAGCTTCTAGCCGTACATTGAAATCTGCACCACAGCACTAAGCACTATCCACTTTTTGGTCGAGCTTATTTGAACTATCTGTCACCGTTATTACTCATTAAACGAGAAAGTTAATAGCCGTAGCAGAAGCAAATAGATACCGACGTTAAAGAACCCAATGTTCCCGATGATCGAAAGGCAAGAATAATAAATCGATCCGGTAACGGGGTCCTCTCCCTAAGAAATTACCCAACATATCCCCACTCACAACGCTTCGCTAACTTTTCCAGTCATCAAAACGTCATAAATATGACATAAAATAATTCCTCATCCCTTGTCTGACTAAGATCTATTAGAGGAACAATGAGACAAACAGCCGACATGACTTTGCTTGAAAAAGTCCTAACCAATGGATTAATCACGCCCTATTTCCAGCCTATTTATAATTTAAGTAATGGCGAAATTTATGGGCACGAAGCTCTTTCTCGCGGTCCGATGAACTCTATCTTATTCTCTCCAGACCCTCTTTTTACGCTCGCTCAACAAGAAGGAAAGCTGCATAAATTAGAATTACTATGCCGTGAAAAAGCCCTATCGAAATTCGCCAAGCTAGATCTAAAAGGCCGTTTATTTCTCAATGTCAGTGCATCGTTATTAGGATCACCCGACCACCAATCTGGCATGACATTAGCGATTTTAAACGAACTGGGACTGGATCAAAAAGACATCGTCATCGAGCTTTCTGAACAGCATCCGTACGACCACAATGGCTTACCACGCAGCAGTGTTGATCACTACCGTGAAATGGGATTTCAAGTCGCCATTGATGACCTTGGAGTGGGCTATTCGGGCTTACAGCTTTGGTCTGAACTACAACCAGACATCGTCAAAGTCGACAAACATTTCATCCAAGGAATCGACAAAGACGAAATCAAACGCGAGTTTGTTCGCTCTATTCTAACCATTGCCCAGCGCCTCAACTGCACCCTCATTGCAGAAGGCATAGAAACACAGCAGGAACTTGATCAACTGATCGAAATAGGTGTCACCCTAGGACAAGGTTATTTTCTTGGTCGACCAGTAGAACACCCAGCGTTTTCGACTCACCCTTATTTGGCAAAGCAAGCTCAACGACGCTCCCAATTTCAAGTTGACCACTCAGAAACAGTACAAACACTGTGTCGTCCTACACCAAGCTTGCACGAAAACAGCTTATTAGAAGATGCGTCTCAGTATTTTAAAAAACAACAAGACCTAGTGGCGATCCCCGTAGTAAACAGCGACAACGAACCCGTCGGAGTAGTGCGCCGCCACCAGCTACACGAGCTTTTCTCTACACCTTATGGGCGCGCTTTATACGAACACAAACCCGTCACAAATTTACTCAGCAATGATGTATTGATTGTTGAAAGCAATGTCAGCTTATCCAGTGTTTCCACTTTGATGACCAACCAAGAAGCCGATACGCTGAATAATGAAATCATCGTAGTCAGAAAAGGCAAGTTTATCGGCACAGGCCACCTTCGAGATCTCTTAAAACGCATTACCGAACTAAAAATTCAAAATGCCACTTACTCAAACCCTCTGACGCTATTACCTGGCAACGTTCCGATTCATCGAGAAGTCAGTCGTCGTTTATTAGCAAATGAAGAATTTTATGTGGCCTATTTCGACTTAAATGACTTTAAACCTTTTAATGACTTCTTCGGCTATTCAATAGGTGATGAAGTGATTCAGCTGGTTGGCTCTTTAATCAAAAACCAAGTAAATCCTGATAACAACTTTATCGGGCACATTGGCGGCGATGATTTTGTGGTGATTTTTGGTGATCAAGATTGGCGCCAGCAATGTGACAACATATTAAACATCTTTGGGCAAAAAGTGCGCGAATTTTATACCGAAGACACCTTACAAGACGGCGGTGTCTGGACTAAAAACCGCCAAGGCGACACGCTCTTCCACCCCATTTTAAGCCTCGCTATTGGTGTGGTTCACCCCAATCCGAAACAATGCACCAATCATCACCAAGTAGCAGAGCTCGCGGCACAAGCGAAAAAGTTTGCCAAACAACAAGGTGGCAATCATATCTACCTGCAACCGTATCTAAACACTCATCTACTTGATACAGCGCATTAAGGTTTATTGAACTGTCACAAAGCCCTCACAAGTTTGTCACATAAGCGCTTTACCTTAAGAATAGACAGTCTAGGAGGCGCTTATGCAGACGACATTTCGTTCGGTATTTATTTCTGATGTACACCTCGGTACAAAATCTTGCCAAGCCATACACCTATTGGATTTTTTACAATCGATTAAAACCGATACCTTGTATTTAGTCGGTGACATTATCGACCTGCAAGAAATGCGTCATAAGGCCTACTTTGTCGATGCTCACCACCGTGTCGTAGAACACATACTGGAGATGGCAAAGTCAGGAACAAAAGTCATTTATATTCCCGGTAATCACGATGCCTTCTTTCGCCAGTTTGCAGGACAAACGCTTTCTGGAATCGAGATAAAACTCAACGCTCGCCATAAAACTGCCAACGGCCGAACCTTTTATGTCAGCCACGGCGATGAATTCGATCAAATGGTAAAAATCAGCCCACTCATGCTCGCCATAGGCGATAAAGCCCACGGCCTCATGTTGTCGCTGAATCAATGGATCAACGGCGTGAGACGCTTGATAGGCTTACCTTATTGGTCACTGGCAGGCTATTTAAAAAGCCATATTAGCAAGGCAAAAGAGTTTATTGAGCGCTTTGAAACAGCCGCCATCAAATCCGCAAAAAACCACAAAGTCGACGGCTACATCTGCGGCCACATTCACTTTGCCTCCTTTCAGCTTAAAGACGATGTTCTCTATTGCAACGATGGCGATTGGGTAGAACATTGCACAGCATTAACAGAATCTACTGCTGGGGAAATGAGCCTGATGCACTGGTCAGAAAACCCAAGAGTCTTAGCGACAGAGCCAAAAGAAGAAGATTGGGGATTATCGCCAGTACCTGCTCGGAGTTAGTGGTAAAGGAATAAAAGGAGCAGTCATTTTTGCTATTCCCGCGAAAGCGGGAAACCAGCGCTGTTTTCTAAAAGGACTCATTCGATAAACGATTCCAATAGATCGAGTAGGTTTTTTCCTTCCAAATGCTTCATAAGCACACCTTCCATCTCTCCCAAGACATGATCAAATACGCAATGAATGTTAGAGCCTATGGGGCAACCTTCATAACCCATTCCTCTACTAAGCATGAGCTTTGAACTGAAAGAAGCCTCGTATATCTCCCTCAGTGATACATCTCTCGCATCTTTTGCTAGAGCCACACCTCCACTCTTCCCCCTATAAGTTTTGATTAAGCCTGCTTCATTCAGCGGAACCAGTAGCTGGCGAATCAGTGTGGGGTTACTTTTCGTGCTAGTAGCCAAGTCACTTGATGACACCAACTTTTCTGGATTTCGACGAGACCTATATGCAAGCGCCAACATAATATGTAGCGACGTTGAAAACCTGTAATCAACCATTAGCCATGACACTCATAATTTATTTAAATGTTATTTTAATAATAGCATTTAAATAAAAACCACGCTATCATACTTTTAAATGCTATTCCTAAACTAACATTAATGGAGAACAGATGAAAAATTTAACTGGAAAAGTAGCTTTGGTAACAGGCGGGTCTAGAGGTCTAGGCGTTGCTATCGCATTAGAACTAGCAGAAGCTGGGGCCGATGTTGTAATCACATACAATCAATCAGCTCAAAAGGCACAAGAAGTAATTAGTAAGATTGAAAAACTTGGGCAACGTGGATTGGCTATACAAAGTGATCAAGGTGACACAAAAGCTGCGCCTCTTCTTGTTGAGCGAGTAATAGAAGAGTTCGGTAAGCTAGATATTCTCGTTAACAATGCTGGACTTGCTAATCAAGGCAGCAAAGTTGATGATCCAAACGCCGACACTCAAGCTTGGGATCGCATGTGGCAAGTTAACGTTCTAGGCGTTATTTCCACAATTCGAGCAGCGTCACAAAAAATGAGTAATGGTGGCCGCATCATTTCAATTGGTACCGGATTAGCGACACATGTTGGCGTCCCTGGTGTTACAGAGTATGCAGCGACAAAAGCAGCGATTGTAGGCTATTCAAAGGGAGCTGCGAGAGATCTGGGTGCTCGTAAAATCACCGTAAACGTTATACAGCCGGGCATCATGTTAACAGATATGCAAGCAGGGATAGAAGACGTACCTGATATCCTTCTAAACATGAAGGCCATTCCAGACACGATTGAAATTGAAGATGTCGCCGCTGCGGTTAGCTTCCTTTCAGGCCCTAGAGCAAGCAAAGTCACTGGCGCAGTCCTTGATATAAGCGGTGGTTGGACGGCCTAATTGTCATTACTAAAATACTATAAAATACCAAAGGGGACTATTGCTAACGCGTCGCCAGCCTAACTCTTCCGCCTCCCATTTGGTTTAGGTCGTGAAGTCGGCAGTCTTTGCCTTGGTAGGCAATTTGGGCGAGTAGTAGTTCTGCAGTGGCTAGGGCGTCGGTTAAGGCGTCATGGCCTTGGTATTCTGGTAGGCCGTAGCGTTCTCGGCAGGCGCCAAGGCGAAAGCCGCCGTCTTGAATGGGTTGCTGGGATCGGTTGGCTTTGGTGCGTTCGATGGCAAGCGTGTCTAGCCAGTTAGCAGAAAATGTCGCTAAGGCTTCGGTTTGCCACGCTTGTTTTAAAAAACCCAGTTCCATTGGTGCATGATGTATTACCAAGACGCGTTCCCGTAGAAGGTGTCTTAAGTAACGCAGCACGCTTTCTTGTTTTTTGCCCTGCTGCTGAACGTCCGAATCAGTAATCATGTGAATACCGACGTTGTCGCCAATTTGTGCGCTATCCAACACGATATGCCGCGCCGTATCCAGTTCTATCACGCCTTTATGAACGCACACCCAACCAAAGCTGACGATGTGATCTTGCTTCGGATCTAATCCTGAGGTTTCGATATCCAATACAAGAAAATCCCATTCAGACCAGGCTCGTTTAACCGATTGTCGAGACAAATTCCACGCGCTTAGCTTATGCAGAAAATCAAACGACATCTAGCTATATCCTTTTAAGAAGCGCTGCTGTGCCACATCTTGCACATCATTGATGATGCTAAAGGTGGTCTTCAGATGCTTACGCTCTAATGAGCTCAAATCTTTCGGATCCAGATACGCGCTGGCTTTACCAGTGGCTTGCCAGTGTCGTCCTTGAGCTTCAAGACGCAAGCCATTGAGTTCGTCCCAAGCGTCCATCAGGTTCCGTGCAGTATCGACACTGATGAGTTTTTCACGAATGGCTTGCTCGATTCTATCCAAGGTGCCAGCTCGATAGGTTTTGCAAGACAAGCCATACAAGCGCGCTAAATCGTTAATCAGCGCCAAACCTTGATGCTTAAGATCAAGCTGGTTTTTATGCTCACCAGAGGACTCCAAAACAAAATGACGGAAGAAGCCCAATGGTGGTTTGCTTGCCAACGCAGTGCGTGTCAACGTCGCTAAAAACACACTGTTTTTGCTTATCTCCAACTGCATGGCTTTGATTAGCTTATTCACCGCATCGCCTTGCTTGTCCCCTGAATCATACACACAACGAATATCGAAAAAGATGCTGGCGTGGAGTAATGCACTAGGCGCACTGCTTTTTATCCAAGTGGAAAAAGCTTGCTGCCAGCCGACTGCTGTTCTGCGCCATTCAGGGTTGCTCGCCATGATGTCTCCAGGACAAAGGCGAATCCCACAAAGCCCCAAGCCTTGGCAGATAAACTCGGATAAATCGGCAAAGTACTGACTTTCTTCAGCTGTTGGCTCGCGCTCTAACATCAGGCCGTTATCTTGATCGCTGCCCAAGGATTGATCGCGTCGCGCTTGTGATCCAAACACTAAAAACTGAAATGCCATGGGCGCTGGGCCAAATTTTCCCAAGGCCAATTCGCTCACTCGGCGTGTTAAATTATCGCTCACGGTTGCCAACACTTTGCCCACATCCGCGGGCTTCATATCCGTCACAATCAGATTCATGATCAAGGTCGGCAATTGTTTGCAAACACGGGCTAAATCGTCAATAGATTGCTGTCGGTGGATTTGGTTGATCAATAACAAAGGACTGAGTTCTTGATGTCGTAACAAATCCGCAGCGGTTAACATACCCACGGCTTTTTGCACTTCATCAACAATAGGCAAATGGTGAATATTGCTTTCGCTCATTAAAGTTTGCGCCTGCATCACCAAGGCGTCCGGTCTCAAGTTAACGGGGTCTCGCGTCATCACATCTTTTACCAATGAATCCGCCGAGCCACCGAGGGCCAAAATACGCGAGCGTAAATCTCGATCGGTGACGATGCCAGTGAGTTTGTCGTCTTCTACCACCAAGATAGAACTGACTCGCGCTTCAGTCATGCGCATGGCGATGGTTTGAATGCTTTCGTCTGGAGTCGCAAGAATCAGCTGCCTCGTCATAATGTATGAAATGGGTGTCGATAATTGCAAAGCGGGAGAGGCTAATTCATTGTTTTGACTACGAGAAAGTTTGCGTAGACGATTGTGCCGAGTGTGTTCAAAAAAGAGTTCGAAAGCTTCGCTCTTTTCTAGTGTTTCCATAAAGCGTTTTTTATCGAAGCGATAAACTAAGCTGTCTTCCATAGCGACCACTTGCAAACCATCCGGATTTTGCGCCATAAGGCTAGAAATACCAAAGCACTCACCGTCGGCAATTTGATCCACTAGCCCACCTTTAGGCGTACGAATTTCACAAGCTCCACGTCGAATCAAGTGCACGGTCGCTGCGTCACCTGTCAATGCCAACGTCTGCCCTTGGCGAACATATAGCATAGACACACCTGTCAGCAGTTGCTTGCGATCTAGCAGCTTGAGACTAGAAAACGGGGGAATCGCTTCAATAAATTTATGTACTTCAGGAATGTCGATCGCAGCCATTTTATTATTCTCTTTTTCAGACGAAGCTTTTTACAGAAGAAGACACCTATCAAGAGTGTGCGCTTTTATAATAGACAACAAAATGCTTCTTAGACCAATGTCTAAAGCAGACTATTCAATTATCTTCGCCCTTTAAAAGCACATAGGACACAAAAAAGATCCCTTTAAATATCAAGCATCTATAATTAACCAACAATTTTATCCAGAAATGGGCTTGACTAGATTTAAATGTTATCGGTAACATTGCCACCCTAGTTACCGGTAACATCAGCAAAAGCACTGTTCCTAAAAACTGTTATTAAAAAAATAATCAACGGGAAGCGATATCATGAGTAAATTCAGCACTACGCTAATGACCGCCACTATGGCTGGCATTCTATCTACGTCTGCAATCGCAGCGGATTACAATTTCAAGTTCCAATCCTCTGATCCAGCGGGCGACAAAAACTTCCAAGTTCAAAAAGAGTGGACGAAACGCGTCGAAACGATGACGGGCGGCCGTGTTCATATCGAGTTACTTCCTGTTGGCAGTATTTTCAAACACACTGAAACGCTAGACGGCATCAAAATGGGCATCCTAGATGGTCATATTACGGCTACCGAGTTTTTCTCTGGTAAAGATCCAGCATTCGGCCTAATTGGTAACACAGTAGGTGCTTGGTCTAATACTCAACAACTTCTGCAATACGTCAACTACGGTGGCGGTTACGAGCTAATGAATGAACTGTACGCTCCTTACGGTGTGAAGTTCATTGGTGGTTCTACAACAGGTGTTGAATCGTTGGTTTCTCGTGTTCCACTGGACAGCGTTGCCGATCTGAAAGGTCTAAAACTTCGCGCTCCTGAAGGCTTGGTTCAACGCGTATTTGCCGCAGCAGGTGCCGCGCCAGTTAACCTACCGGGTTCTGAAGTATTCACCGGTCTTAGTAAAGGCGTTATCGACGCAGCCGACTACACTGTTTTCTCGACAAACCAGAAAGCTGGCATGAACGACATTGCAACACACCCAGTTCAGCCTGGTTTCCACTCTTTGCCATTGATTGATATTTCAATGAACAAGAAAAAATGGGACAAGCTACCTGCGGATATCCAATCTATCCTAACGGTTTCTGTTCGTGACTTCGCTGAAGACATGACAACTCAGTTACGTATTGCAGACCAAGCAGCCGTAAAAGCAGCACAAGCCGATCCGAACATTACCATTCACGATTGGTCTGCGGAAGAACGTAAAAAATTCCGTGCGATTGCTCGTACACAGTGGGAAGAGTTTGCTAAAAGTTCAGACAATGCTCAGAAAGTATACGACTCTATTACGACGTACTTAGAAGCGAATGGCCTTCTTTAATTAAGCTCTCTTAAAAGCCTTTTAACCCTGCAAAACAGGCGCACTGCAACCTATTGCATCTGCGCCTGCTTTTCATTGGATCATGATCATGAAAGACGAAATTCATCCAGACAATCTCGATAGTTCAGAACAACCAAGAAACATCCTAGATCGTGCGATTTTCAAGTTTGGAAATCTCATCAGCTTGCTGTTTGTTTTTACGGTTGCCATTTCATTTTATGAAGTGCTGATGCGCTATGTATTTAATGCCCCAACTATTTGGGTACACGAAACTGCTTCGTTTTTAGGGGGCTGTTTGTTTGTCTATGGCGGCATTTACGCTTTATCCATCAATAAGCACGTTCGAGTGGTACTTATCTACGACATTGTTTCTGATAGAACACGTCGCTGGCTGAATGTTTTTCATCATGTTATGGGGCTGCTGTTTTCTAGTCTACTTAGCTGGGCGGCTTATCAAATGGTTCAAGACTCATGGTTCACCCCATTTGGTGATGTCCGATTAGAAACTTCTGGATCCGCATGGAACCCCGCTTTCCCAGCCTTGGTAAAAGGCATGATATTCATGACACTTTGTATCATGTTTGTGCAGTTCTCCTTGCACCTAATACAAGAATTAAATGGCTTAAGGAAACGCAAAGATGTTTGATCTATCCGCAATGGGCATAGGCTACGGCAGTCTACTAATGCTCGGTTCTATGATTTTATTGCTACTAACGGGCATGCAATTGGCCTTCGTTACCGCGTTAGTAGCGCTTGTTTTTGCTATTGGTTGGTTTGGCGTTGGCGCTTTGCCTTTGATCACTAGCCGTTTGTACAGTTTTGTTGGTAGCTATGTATTTCTAGCGGTTCCCATGTTTGTTCTCATGGCCGCATTGTTAGATCGATCTGGTATCGCCCGAGACCTGTTCGACGCTATGAAGGTCTTTGGCCGCAAGCTACGTGGCGGTGTTGCTGTACAGACTTTATTGGTTGCTATCGTACTAGCGTCAATGTCTGGTGTGATCGGCGGTGAAACGGTATTGCTTGGCATCTTGGCCTTGCCGCAAATGTTGCGCCTTGGATACAACCGCAAACTGGCCATTGGTGTAACCTGTGCCGGTGGTGCATTAGGCACTATGCTACCGCCCAGTATCGTGTTGATTATCTACGGTTTAACAGCCAGTGTTTCCATCGGTGATTTGTTTAAAGCGGCGTTCTTGCCTGCGTTTATTCTTGCCTTCGCTTACATGGCTTACGTGCTGATCATTTGTCGTCTTAATCCAGAATACGCTCCATTGCCAAGTGACGAAGAGCTGGCGACTGATAACGACGTTAATTACTTCAAGGCCCTACTCTTCCCATTGCTTACAGTAATGATGGTGCTAGGCAGCATTTATACTGGTGTGGCATCTGTGACTGAAGCCTCTGCACTCGGTGTGGTTGGTATCATCATCAGTGCAGCAATTCGTGGCGAGCTGAATTTCGCCATGCTAAAAGACAGCGCCAAAGCCACCATGAGCACCTGTGGCATGATCATCTGGATCGGTATCGGGGCAACTGCTCTGGTCGGTGTGTATAACCTGATGGGCGGTATCTCGTTTGTTGAAGAAACCATTCTTGCCCTAAGTGGCGGCAGCGTCATGGGTACCGTCATGATCATGATGATCATCTTACTGGTACTCGGTATGTTCTTAGATTGGGTAGGTGTTGCGTTATTAACCATGCCGATCTTTGTTCCTATTATCATAGGCCTTGGCTTAGATCCTATCTGGTTTGGTGTGGTGTTCTGTTTGAACATGCAGGTGTCTTTCTTATCACCTCCATTTGGCCCCGCGGCGTTTTATCTTAAATCTGTGGCGCCGAAAGACATTAGTCTGGGCGAGATCTTTAGCTCTCTCTTGCCTTTCATTGGCTTGCAGGTTTTGGTTCTTGCCTTGGTCATATTCTTCCCTGAGCTGGCCCTTTGGTGGAAATAACCCATTGAGACCATGCCGTTCAACACGGCTTTTTGAACGACACAGCCTTGCTGATAACAGCAAGGCGATAAGGACTTAAGAAGATGACAAAGAAAATTGTAGTATTAGGTGTATCAGGTTCTGGTAAATCTCTGATCGGCAGCAACATAGCAGAAAAACTAGGTTATCCATTTTTTGATGGTGATGACTTTCATAGTCAAGCAAACGTTGACAAAATGCGTAAAGGAACACCGCTAACCGATGACGATCGTAAAGACTGGTTAGCAACACTGAACACCATATTGACCGACAACCCAACAGCGGTGATTGCCTGTTCAGGGCTCAAACCAGAATATCGCGTTATGCTGCGCAACGGCCTAGATGATGTCACTATGATTTATCTAAAAGGCAGTATCGATACTATTTGGCAACGTCATCAAAAACGTGATGGCCATTATTTTAATGGTCGAGAAATGTTAGAAAGCCAGTTTGCCACCTTAATTGAGCCTACAGACGAAGAAGCTCTGATAATCGATATTTCTCAAGATGCCGACCAAGTATTAAGCGAAGCACTAACGCTTTTAGCCAATCAATAAAAACGTAAGAGACGCAGTGATTGGATTGCGTCTCTTTATTAAAAGTAAACACTCACTGTCAGTATAAAACCTAAATTAGTTAATATCTTACGCAAAAACGTCGACTTTTTCTTTCTCGCCATGAATGGCTTATGATAATGTTACCTGTAACAAAACATGGATACGTCACTGGTATGAAAAGCGCCGACAAGAAAAGCCCCACTATGAAAAACAAACGCCCAACACTACAAGACGTTGCTGACTTAGTTGGCGTGACAAAAATGACCGTGAGTCGCTTTCTTAGAAATCCAGATCAAGTTTCTGTGCCGCTACAAACTAAAATCGCCGATGCATTAGAAGATCTAGGTTATATACCTAATCGAGCACCTGATATTTTATCCAAATCAAAAAGCCACGCGATTGGCGTTCTACTGCCCTCTTTAACCAACCAAGTATTCGCTGAAGTCATTCGCGGCATAGAGTCCGTTGTTGAACCTGCTGGCTATCAAACCATGTTGGCTCACTACGGTTACAGCAAAGAAGCAGAAGAAGCGCGCATTGCCACGCTACTGTCTTACAACGTGGATGGTTTGATTATTTCTGAAAGCTATCACACAGAACGTGTGAGAAAAATGCTTGCTGTGGCTGGCATTCCCGTTATTGAAATCATGGACTCCGTTTCCCCTCCGATTGAACAAGCCATCGGCATAGACAACGAAGCCGCTGCGTATGCGATGACGGATTTCATGATCAAACGAGACCGCAAGAAAATCGTTTACTTCGCAGCGCGAATGGACCAACGGACTCTGTTTAAAATCAAAGGCTACGAAACCGCTATGCTCGACAATGGATTAACGCCTTTGTGCTTAAAAACCAACAGCGCGTCTTCCTTCACCCTTGGGGCCACTTTTCTACACGATGCCCTTCAGCAGCAACCCGACACCGACGGCATATTTTGCACCAACGATGACTTGGCAATTGGTGCGCTTTACGCCTGCCAAAAAGCCGGTATTAAAGTCCCGCAAGATATCAGCATTGCAGGCTTCCACGGTCATGATATTTCTCGCGCCATGGTGCCACTGCTTGCCACTGTCATTACGCCTCGTGAAGAAATGGGGCGTTTGGCTGCCGAGCACCTACTCTCTCGCCTTCAGGGCAACCCCGTCTCACAAAAAATCATTGATTTGCCATTTAAAATAGAAGCTGGCGAAAGTATTTAACCATTGCATGACGATGGACTAAAAGCCTTCAAATATTATTGAGAAGTGTTATCATTATTGATAGTTTTCCTCTTCTTAAAGGTCCGCTATGAAGCGCTTATTAGTCATTGCTTTATCTACTCTATTATTTGGTTTTTCTCTTATTGCTCAGGCCGTTTCCGTGGAGGACAGTAAAGGTACCTTTAGTATCAATTACGTTCCGCAGCGCATCGTTGTATTGGAGTTTTCCTTTGTCGATGCATTAGCTGCCGTTGGTGTCAGCCCTGTCGGTATTGCTGATGACAAAGATTCAAATCGCATACTCAAAGAAATTCGTGATGAAATTGGCGATTGGGCATCGGTTGGTACGCGCTCTCAGCCTAGCCTTGAAACCATTTCTTCGCTAAAACCAGATCTCATCATTGCCGATATTTCCCGCCATGAAGGCGTATATGCTGATCTACAAAAAATAGCCCCCACCTTGATTCTGCCTTCACGCCGAGCCACCTATGAAGAAAACCTTCAAGCCACGGCCATTATTGGTAAAGCCATAGGCAAAGACAAAGAAATGCAAGCGCGCCTGAAGAAACATGACGAAGTGATGGCGGAACTAGCGGCCCAATTACCAAAGGGCAAAGAAGTGCAATTTGGTGTTGCCCGTGATGACGCCTTATTTCTTCACACAGCAGATTCCTATGCTGGCGGCGTGATACGCGCATTGGGCTTAAAAAATGCCAATACTGGCCGCAGCGATGATGCTTACCGTCAAACCAGCTTAGAACAACTACTTACGGTCAACCCAGATTATTTTATCGTCGGTAATTACGTCACACCCAGCATCGTCGACAAATGGAAAAGTGAGCCGCTTTGGTCAATCTTAAAAGCCGCTAAAAATAACCACATTTATGCGGTTAATCCTAATACCTGGTCCCGTTGCCGCGGCATTATTTCAGCCGAAACCATGGGGCAAGATCTAATCAAGGTCTTCAACGCGAAAAAATGATCTCGTTACGTTTTTCTTTTTTTGCCCAGTGCCTATTGCTACTACTGCTTCTGTTTGCCTGTTCATGGATCAGCCTGTTTAGCTGGTCCGTTATTACCGTCACGCCAGCGGACGCTCTGCATGCCTTATACAATATGAATCAGGACAGCATTGCCCAGCATATTGTTCATGACTTAAGACTGCCTAGAGTACTCGTTGGCATCATGGTGGGCGCTAATCTCGCGGCGGCAGGTGTCATCATGCAGGGCCTGACACAAAACCCTCTTGCTTCTCCGTCTGTGCTTGGCATTAACGCTGGCGCAGCTCTGGGAATGGCAAGTGTTTCCACGATCGCCCCTTGGTTTGGTTTACTCGGCAGTTCAATCGCCGCCATTATTGGTGGCGGCATTGCCTGGGCTTTCGTTATGCTGCTTGGCAGCGCATGGCGCGGCGGCAATGAACACGGAAGATTAGTATTGGCTGGCGTCGCTATTTCCGCTTTATGTGCCGCCCTAACCAAGGCCGTAATTATCATTGCTGAAGATCAAGCTGCAGGCGTACTAACTTGGCTCGCGGGGAGTTTGACTGATGCTAGATGGCAAACCTTCGATTCCCTTTGGCCTGTCTGCCTTATTGGTTTGTTAGGTGCCATGCTGATTGCCCCCACACTGAATCTATTGCAGCTTGGTGATGACAATGCGCGAAACCTTGGCGTGTCGCTGATGTGGGTAAAACTAGGCGGCAGCTTTCTCGTCTTATTATTGGTCGGGAGCGCCATCAGCAGCGTCGGTGCAATTGGTTTTGTCGGCTTGCTGGTACCACATATGGCACGCATGCTCGCGGGGCAAGATCATCGTAAGTTTTTGCCTATCGCCATGATACTGGGCGCTTGTTTGGTCGTCTTATCCGATACAGTCAGCCGAGGCATTATCTATCCCGCAGAAACACCGGCTGGCGCTATTTTGGCCTTGATCGGTGCGCCGTTTTTCATCTACCTCGTCCGTAAGAGAACCTTATAATGGCCACGCGCTCGCTGCCTTTTTTAATACTTGCCATGATAGGGCTGCTGATCGCTAATCTCATGTTTGGTGCGGTTTCGATACCGTTCAAACAGATTTTAGCTGGTCTTCAAACCGGCAACGAACACTACTTCACCATCCACGAATATCGTTTGCCGCGCACTATTCTCGCCATGTTAGTCGGTGCCATGATGGCGCTGGCAGGTGCCTTGGTTCAAGGAGTAATTCGTAACCCTCTGGCATCCCCAGATGTACTGGGTGTAAGCCATGGTGCTGGATTGGCCGCTGTGTTCTATATGACCTTTTTCCCCAATGCCGATATTAGCTGGCTACCTGCGGTCGCCCTAGTCGGCAGTTTAGTGGCAGCGTTAATGTTGTGGTGGTTATGCGGCTCACACAGCAGCACCATAAAACTGGCCATTACGGGTGTGGCATTAGCGGCCTTATACGCCAGTTGTATCGACTTTTTGATGCTGGTTAAACCATTAGAAATCAACAACGCTCTATTGTGGCTAACAGGCAGTTTATGGGGACGCGGCTGGAATCAGCTTGCTATGTTATTGCCTTGGCTGCTGTTAATTCCTTTTGCCCTTTGGCTTGCGAAACCGCTCAATCTCATTCATCTCGGTGATGACAGCGCCATTAGCCTTGGTATCAAGGCGAACAAGCTGCGTTTGGCTTCTTTGGCTATTGCTGTTGGGCTGACTGCGTCTTGTGTGGCGATATGCGGCCCTATTGGCTTTCTCGGCTTAGTGGCTCCGCATTTAACCCGAAAATTGGTCGGCGGCCGTCATCAAATACTCTTGCCTGCCACCATGTTAGTTGGCGCCATTTTGTTGCTGCTTGCTGATCTCGTGGCTCGCACCATTGATCCACCGATTGAATTACCTGCCGGTATTATGACCGCCATTATTGGTGCACCGTATTTTCTTTGGCTACTCCTTAGGACGAAATGATTTATGTCTCTTAGCACTCATAATTTATCTGTTGGCTACCATGATACAGCCATTGTAAAACAGGTCGACCTAACCATTCCTGAAGGAAAGATCATTGCGTTACTTGGACCAAACGGTTGTGGCAAATCAACCTTGTTGAAAGCCATGGCGCGTATTCTTTCTCCTATGGATGGACAAGTTCACTGGCAAGGCCAGAACCTTCACGGCATAGCGTCTAAAAAGCTGGCACAACAATTAGCTTTGTTGCCACAAACCCAGCCGATTCCAGAAGGTATCAAAGTCAAAGATTTGGTCGCCTATGGACGCAGCCCATACACTGGGTTTTGGGGACGGATTAGCAAAGAAGACCACGACATTATTACTCAAGTCATGCAAGAAACCGGCATTACCGAGCTAGCTGAGCAACTGGTCAGTGAGCTGTCTGGCGGTCAACGTCAGCGTGTTTGGCTTGCCATGACCTTAGCGCAAGATACGCCGTATTTGTTACTGGATGAGCCAACCACCTACATGGATTTAAGCCATCAAGTCGAACTCATGCACTTGCTACGCAAGTTGAATTTGCAAGGCAAAACCATCATCACGGTGCTCCATGACATCAACCAAGCGGCACGTTATTGCGACCACTTGATCGTGATGAAAAAAGGCAAAATTGTCACCCAAGGTTCACCAGACTCAGTGCTTACCCAGCGATTATTAAAAGAGGTCTTCTCGTTGAGTGCGCAAATTCATCAAGACCCGATAGCCAAAACGCCAATGTGTGTGGTGGAGTAATTCAACCTAGCAACGACCTCTGTGATTGACAAAAAAGTAATCAAATAGTTTAATGCGAGTAATTATCATTAATATTTAATCTCGAGGGTTATTTCATGCCGCACAATGCGGATCCAAGAGCGCAACAAAGTGCCATACATGCGCTCTATTCAGATCATCACAGCTGGCTGTATACATGGATTCGTAAGCGCTTAGACAATCAATTCGATGCGGCAGATTTGGCTCAAGATACTTTCACGCGTATCCACATTCGCCAAGAAGCCAACAAAATAAAAGAGCCTCGGGCTTATCTCATTACCGTCGCCAAAGGCATTATTAGTCACTTTTATCGACGTAAATCGCTAGAAGATGCCTATTTGGAATACATCGCCTTACAACCAGAACTAATCACTTGCTCGCAAGAACACTTACACATTGTCTTACAAACCCTCGAACAAGTGGACACTCTCCTTAATGACTTGCCTCACAATGTGAAAAAGGTCTTTTTGATGTCTCAAATTGACGGCAAGAAATACCAAGAAATTGCCGATGAAATGGACCTATCTTTAATCACCATTAAGCGCTACATGAAACAGGCCTATGTGCAGTGTCTAACCTTAATGGAGGACGACTTTTTTGAATAAGACACACACAACAGTATCCAAGCAGAGTCTTGAAAAAGCCGCAGAATGGCTAATCCGATCACAAGAGGCGCCTCTGTCCACAGAAGAACAAGCACAACTAGAGCAGTGGCAAGCGGACAGTGCGGATAACAGACACGCTTGGTCACGCGCCCAAAAGCTTATGGGCCATATGAATATTTTGCCCAAGGAGATGGCAGCGGTCGTACTCAATCGTCCAGAGGACGAAAACCGCCGTTTTGCCATTGGTAAACTGGTGCTATTGCTGGCAGCAGGACCAACGGTGTGGGGCAGTTTTAAAACCATTGAAGCCCAACAATGGACTGCCGATTACCGTACTGCAAAAGGTGAGGTCCAAGAAGTCACGCTGCCAGATGGTTCGTTAGTCACACTGAATACGGCAACAGCCTTCGATATGGCGTTCGATCACAGCGCACGATTGCTCACCTTAAGAGAAGGGGAAATCCAATTACAAATAAACCAAATAGATTCTGCCCAATTTGGTCCTTTGCGGATCCAAACCCAAGAAGCGCTACTATCGCCACAAGGTAGCCAACTCACGGTACGACAATGTGAAAAAATGACTCAGCTCACTGCCATCAATGGCGATATTCATGCTGCGCCTCGACTTATTGAGACCACGAACGATGCAATCATCCAATCAGGTTATCAAGCGCAATTATCTAGTTATGCACTGCTATCGACTCAGTTAATCAAACCCGAAACAAACGCATGGATCGATCGAATGTTAGCGGCAGACAAGGTGCCCCTTAAAGCGTTTGCACAGGAAGTGTCGCGCTATCGTCAGGGTTATTTACGAGTGTCTCCTGACATTGAAAATGTCATGATTTCTGGCTCATTCCCTACGTCTAACACGGATACCATTTTAAAGATGCTCACACAGACCTACCCGATCAAAGTCAATACTCATTTAGGCGGTTATTGGGTCACGCTTGAGTCAGCTTAATGAAAAACCAGCCGACAAAAATTAATGACAATTATTTTCATTATCATTGATACCTTTTTTATTTTCACGTGGCTTATTAGATAGACAACAAATAACCCTATGATTAAAAAAAGGAGGTAGCTGTGGCTACCCAGAAAAAAAATTTCAGACAAACACGTTTGCACCGCGCCATCAGTGCCGCAATTTTTAGTACCAGCCTTATAGTTGGAACTGGAGCAAGTACGCTTGTACAGGCTGAACCCTCTCAGCAAGAATTGCGAGAGTCAGTCAACATTGCGGCAGGGGATCTCGGAAAAACGCTCACAGACATTGCAGTGCGCTATCGCATCGCCTTGTCTTTTGATCCAGCGTTAACCCAAGGGCTAAAAAATGATGCCGTCTCTGGTGATTTTTCACCGCTTGAATTGATTGATGCTCTGTTGGAAAGTACTAACCTCATCATGGCAGCCAATCCGGACGGTACCTATCGCCTAATGGATCAGAGTAATTACACTATGCCAGGCTTAGCGATTTCAGCGGATCAAATTGATAACAGCGTGCTGACGGAATACAAAGGCGGCCAAATAGAATCCGGTGGTCGATTGGGTGTATTAGGACAACAAGACAGCTCCAATGTGCCTTTTAGCGTGGTGTCTTACACTAACCGAGCTATTGAGGACCAACAGCTAGAAAGCATTGCTGAAGTGCTCGATAACGACGCCTCAGTTCAATCAGGCTATGGCTTCGGTAACTTCTCAGAAAGGTTCATGGTTCGAGGTTTTCAGCTCGACAGCGATGCTATTTCCTATGGTGGACTGTACGGCATACTGCCCCGTCAAGTGGTTTCTACTAATGCGGTAGAAAGCGTGCAACTCTTAAAAGGCTCAAGCGCTTTCTTAAACGGAGTGACACCCGGTGGATCAGGTATTGGTGGCGCCATAAATTTGGAGCCCAAACGCGCTGATGAAGACCTTACCGCTTTGACAATGGACGCAAGCGCCGAAGGTCAAGTTGGTATCAATACGGATGTTTCACGACGTTTTGGGAATAACGATCAATGGGGATTGCGCGTAAACGCATTACAACGTGATGGCGACAGCGCCATTGATAACGAAAGTCGCGAAGAAACATCCATTAATGTTGGCGTGGATTACAAAGCAGATAAATTCAATATCTCTTCTGACATAGGTTACCAAAAACAAACCATCGAAAGCGGCCGTTCTGTAGTTTACAAAGGTTCTATCACAAAAGTACCAAGAGCACCGGACGCCAATACTAATTATGCGCCCTCTTGGGCTGGTTCTGAGTTAGAAAACACCTTTGCAATAATAAAAGCCGACTACGAATTAAATGATCATTGGACACTGAATGCGGTAGTTGGAGCAAACAAAAACAAAGAGTCTGGCATCTACGGTTCGCCAACTGTTAATGCTGCGAATGGCGACGCAACGGTTTATCGTCTATCGGTTCCTTATGAATCAACGACTATTTCTTCTTCTGTTGGTTTATTAGGCGACCTTACAACGGGTGACATTACTCATCAATTAAATATAGCTTACTCAGGGTTTGAAAATAAAGCCTACACGGCTTATACCATGTCAGGAACAAGCAACACGAATATCTATAACCCTACTGCAATCGCCTACCCTGATACCATCTTTGCCGGTGGCGATATGGACAATCCAGACCTTAAATCTAGAACAGAAGCGAAAGGCTTTTCCTTTGCTGATACCTTAGGCTTTTTAGACGACAGCATTCTTGTCACCCTTGGTGCTCGTTATCAAGAAATTGATGTCACCAATTACAACTATGATACGTCAGTAGACACCGCCTACAGTGACTCGGCCATCTCTCCAATTTACGGTATTGTTTATAAAACATCAGAAAAACTATCTGTATACGCCAATCACATCGAAGCATTACAAGAAGGTAAAACGGTCCCTAACGACACCAACAATTATTCCAATGGTGGAGCAAGCCTGAAACCATACACATCGGAGCAAAATGAAATTGGTATCAAGTTTGAGGATGGCACATTAGGAGCAAGCGCGGCTCTGTTTGAAATTAGCAAACCAGAAGCCTATGGAGACGCCGGTGGTGTTTATGGCTACTACGGTGAACAGCGCAACCGTGGTCTGGAATTAAGCCTATTTGGTGAGCCTATGCAAGGTCTGCGCATTAATACTTCTGCAACTTGGCTAGACCCTAAACTAGAAAAAGCGCAAAACGGAACCAACGAAGGCAACGATGTTGTCGGTGTGGCTAAGTACCGTTTAGTACTGGGCGGTGAATACGATCTGCGCACATTTGAAGGACTAACTTTAGGCGGTAAAATCATTCGCAACGGCTCACAATATTTGGATGCGAGTAATTCGCTGGAAGTAGATCCTTGGACTCGAGTAGACATTAATGCTCGCTATGAAACCAGCATTGCTCAACAAGATGTCACATGGCGTTTGAATATCACCAACGTGACGAATGAAAGCTATTGGGCATCAGCAGCGGGCGGCTATTTAACACAGGGTCAGCCTCGTGAAATAAAATTGTCACTGTCTACTGAGTTTTAACTTTTCACTAAAAGGCATTAGATAAATCCTTTATATGCAGCGAACAATGTATCGCCAACGGATCACTTCCGTTGGCTTTTTTTATGACTTAAAAAATGATATTACTCTCGTAACGAGGCATGTTCTTTTGGTAGTAGAGCAAACGCCTCATCTTGCGTAATCACAGTCGCATATTCACCATGCAAGTTCGCCAATGACATGGCATGCACTTCATCGGCACTGCGTGACTGACCGAAAAAGTCTTCTTTCTCAAATGCGAAGCAAGCGCTACCGACAACATAGGTTTTAAAGCCAAGATTACCAGCGCTTCGTACCGTCGACTCAACAGAATTATTTGTGCTCACACCAACAACTAGCAAAGTTTGAACGTCTTGTTCTCGTAGCCACTTTTCTAGGTCCGAAAAAACAAACGCATCAGGCACCGACTTTTCGATAATTTTCTCGTCAATCAAGGGCTGAAAGGCATCCTGAAAAAGAACCCCTTCTTGATCCGGCCAAAACAAGGATTCAGGCTCAGTGGATAAATGACGGACATGTACAATAGGTGCGTGAAAGGATCGCCAATGCGCCAATAGCTCAGCAATTTCATGTTCTGCATTAGGATTATTTCGTTCTCCAGCTTGCGGCCAAGACATACCTTGCTGCATATCAATAATCATCAATACTGCTGAATTTTCCATCGTTAGCTCCCCTAAAACCATCTCGTTTATTTTTTAAATCGCTGCATTAGCTTTTGTCATCGGTGCGGCTTTCCAATGCAGATAAACGTTTATTTTGATGATGTAACTTAACGAAAAGTACCACCAGCGTCATAAACAATAAGAAGGTTAAATTCCCCAAGAAATTGACTCTATATTCCAGTGATTTCACATTGGTTATTTTGGTAGACAAGGATTGGTAATCGCCCAGCGAGGCGGTAGATAATTGTAGAATAGCAACACTTCGCTCAAGTTCAAAAACAGTCTGAGCAAGCTCTTTTGGATCTTCAGAGACACTCTTTTCAGCCATAGAAAAAGACGCAAAACCGCTCAAGAATATACAGAACAACACTCGATATAACATGGGGAACCTCTAAAATAGCAATCAGTAACCTGTTCTATCATAGCGGTATCAATCACCTAATAGCTAGATGGAGCCTGAGTTATTATCAGAAGCGCCATCTAGCTAATGATTTAAACTTTAAAAATTGAAATACTCCGATTCAATGATTCCGCTTGATTAGCAATGGCTTCACTTGCTTTGGAGTTTAACGCCACCGACTCCGAGGTATCTTCAGTAATATCTCTGATGGTATCGACATTTTTACTTATCTCATTCGCCGCGATGGTTTGCTGATCAATTGCTGTAGACACCGAGCCTGCCATCTCTGATATTTCAGTCACATCATGTATGATTTTTTCTAATACACTTCCTGTCATAACGGCTTCATCACGACTTAGGGCACCATCCTGACGGCAGTCTTCCATTAACGTAACAATACTCTTAGTACGCTCTTGTAACGTCACTATGATGTCTGAGATTTCTTCTGTGGCTGTGTGTGTTCTACTCGCTAACGCTCTAACTTCATCGGCAACAACGGCAAAGCCACGTCCTTGCTCTCCCGCTCTAGCAGCTTCAATCGCAGCATTCAGCGCCAGTAAATTCGTTTGTTCAGCAATTCCTTGGATGACATTCAATACCGTGCCAATGCTTTCGCTCTCTTTTGCTAAAGCACCAACAGTTTCTACAGAACCTTCCAAGCGATCGGACAGCTGGCGAATACGTTCGATAGCTGAATTTACTTTTGATTGACCTTCACGGGCATTGTTTTGTGTTGATACGGCTTTCGAAGCAGCCATTTCCATACTACGCGAAATATCTTCTACTGTGCCGACCATTTCAGTGACAGATACTGCGACCATATCCGTTTCTGCTCGCTGTCTCTGGGCATCATCGGATGTTCTAGCAGCATTCTGTGATAACTGCACAGTGGTACTGTTCATCTCTTTCACTATCAGATTAGCATTCGCAATGACATGACTGAAATCCGCCAACATATCGTTAATACTTGACGCCACAGTGCCAATTTCGTCCTTCGCAGATACCTCGACCCGCAAGGCGATATTATGAGTCGATTGTATCTCTCGCATCGTTAACTGAATTGTATTTAATGCTGTGTTGATCGTGCGGTTAATAATCCAAGCTACTAACACACCAATAATGATAATAACGCCACAAAGAATCGCTGTTAACATCATCGCAAACGAGGCTTTTTCCTGTATCACGTTGGATAACTGAGTCTCAACCGAGGTTAGCGCTGTTTCAGTTTTATGAATGGACTTACGCATTGCCAGTAATTTGCCTTCCTTACTAGTCAAACCTAAGTCTTTTTTTCCTTCTGCATATTGATTAAAGCCATTTCTGTATTGCTCAGAAAGTGACAGCAATAACTGAACTTTATCCGCAGGTAATGAGCCACTGCGTAAGTCGCTTTCTAATTTATCCAAAGTTGAATTAAAAGAAATAATGTATTTAAGGTTGCTGCGCAACATAAAATCTTTTTCATGCCGACGAAGCTGCAACATTGTAACAAGCAAAGCATCTTGGTTCAGTGCCGACAATTCACTCTCAATGTTATGCACAGCGCCGCGAAGTTGCCCTTGCAGCCCTGTTTCAGGTGTTAGCCCTAACTTTTTAGAAGCTGACACCACAGCAGCAAAATCGGTCTGATATTCTTTGAAATCTTCAGTCAATTCTAACAAGGTAGCAATGTCGATAGAAAACTCATTCATTGCATTTTCGAGCAAAACTTGATCAGTAAAAAGAGAAGCCATTGTCTCGTTGAATTTTGTTTCATAAGAAAGGTCTAGACGGGCGAGGAAATCTTTCTCATTGCGGCGCAATGTCAGCATATTAACTTGCTGATGCACTATAAGATTCTTGGCGTAGTTTAGCTTTTCAATATTACTCTGCGTATTATAAAAAAGTCCCAGCATGGCCACGAGTGCTACAACCAACAAAGCCGTATTCAAAATTAGTTTATGCTTAATAAGCACGGTTTTATCCTCTCATCCAAAAGAAATCACTCCCTTACTGACACCAAAAAAACTCCATCTCTACCTGCATGTTAATGTATTAAGCTCAGAATATCCTCGAGTCACACAATTCCATAATAAATGTCACAGTAAATAACAAAGCTAACCGAGATTTGTTACAGAACAACATCTACGTCTCAAAACCTAGCAAACGATTTTTTTAGAAAATCCAGCAACAAACGCAGTTTTTTAGACTCAGCCGTGCCCGGTGGAAAGACGGCGTAGACATCAATTCCCGTGCATTGATAATCCGACAAAATGCGCTCTAACGTGCCATTGGCGATACGAGGCTGTGCGTCGTACATGGGAATTCGACCGATGCCATTGCCCCCTTCTAAAAAAATGGTTCTAGCGGCGGCATTATTAGTGCTCACTGCACCACGCACAGACAAGCTAAACGACTTAGAGCCTTGGCTAAGATGCACGGTATTGGCTGCTGGCGTATACACCACCCAGTCATGGTCATACAACTCTTCTGGTTGAGTGGGTTTACCGCGTCGACGAAAATACTCTGGTGAGCCACACAAGCAGGTTTCGAATGTAGTCAACTTACTCGCTTGTAAGCCGGAATCTAATAACGGTGCTCCTCGAATCGCCAGATCAACACCATCTTTGATGATATTGACCACTTCATCGCTCAAGGAAACATTCAATTCAATTAACGGATAGAGTTGTCGAAACTCATTCAGCGCGGGCACAATCACCTGCAGACCTAAATTCACCGGACAGGTAATTTTCAGTTTACCAACAGGCTCTTGTTTGGCTTTTTCTATTTGCTGATTGGCTTCATGGGCCTGAAAGGCAATCGCACGACAACGCTGATAATAGGCTTTGCCCGTCTCGGTTAAGGACAAAGAACGCGTGGTGCGATTCAGCAGTTTTACACCAAGTTGCTCTTCTAGCTTTTTCAGGTGATAACTCACCACGCCACGGGAAATCCCCATGAATTTAGCTGCGGCCGTCAGACTGCCTTGCTCCACCACTTGGGCAAATACCACCATACTTTTTAACTGTTCAAACGAGACTTCCATCGTTACGGCTCTTTTTTTATAGATAAAGAAAACGATTCCAATTGTATCAATTATTAAACCAATGAAGTCAAAAAGCTTCCCATTATGTTGATTAGATTAATTAGATAGACTAATCACAAGTTATTTAAACAACACATCCAAACATTTAGGAGCCTCTTATGAGCAGCAAAAAAATTCTAGTCGTTCTAACATCCCATTCCGATTTGGGAGACACAGGCCACAAAACAGGTTTTTGGGTAGAAGAATTCGCCGCACCTTATTACGCATTTATTGATGCTGGCGCAGAAGTCACTGTCGCTACGCCAAAAGGCGGCCAAGCGCCAATTGATCCAAACAGTACTGCGCCAGATGCACAAACCGAAGCAACTGAACGCTTCTATAAAGATCAGGCTGCGCAAGATGTGATTACCAACACACTAAAACTGAGCGATATGAAACAAGACGATTTCGACGCTATTTTCTATCCTGGCGGCCACGGTCCACTTTGGGATTTGACTGAGAACAAAGAATCCATTGCCTTGATCGAAAGCTTTATTAAAGCCGACAAGCCAATCTCTTCTGTCTGTCACGCACCAAGCGCTTTCTTGAACATCAAAGACGCAGATGGTGAGTATTTCATTAAAGGTAAAACCGTGACTGGTTTTACTAACAGCGAAGAAGCGGCGGTTCAATTGACCGAAGTCGTGCCTTTTTTGTTAGAAGATGAAATGAAGAAACGCGGTGCGGATTACAAAAACACGGCGGACTGGGCACCTTTCGCAGTGCAAGATGGCTTGATGATCACAGGGCAAAACCCTGCAAGTTCTGAATTGGTCGCTGAAAAACTATTGGCTCAATTAGCTAAATAAGCGCCATTAACCAATCATACCAACGAAAAAAAACCCGCCTCAAGGAAACTTGAAGCGGGTTTTCTCGTTCTAGTTGCGCGATATTAAAAAGCGCCTATATGGCGTAATCGAAAACAATAATGTCTTCTAAAATCGGCCCTAATTGCGCTTTTAACACCTCGTGTTCAGGGTGAGGAATATAAGTATCACGAGCCACTTCATCCACAAAGGTCATAAAAACACAATGGGTATAGTCTTTGTTGCGGCCTTCAGGACTGTTGTTTAAGCCCCATTCAACCGATTCAATGCCATCGATCTTGCTCTTAATTTTCTCGAAGTTAGCCATAGACGTTGCGATATCCGCCGCGGTCGCTTGCTCTTTGTACTTAATAAACAATACATGCCGAATCATAAAGACTCCTGTTTAAATAAATGATTTAGCAAAATCATACTCCGCCTTTTCGGCTAAAAATACGCGAATCACAAACAATCCTTAAAAGGTCAATTTTGTTCAATACGTTAGATACCTAAAAAACGATAGTGAGCACCTGTTTATTATTTGTCTAGGAACACCTGATGACCCTTTCATTAATCACTTCTATGTCTTTGTTTGCTTTAGCGGCGTCTTTGTCACCTGGCCCGGTGAACCTTGTTTCGCTGAGTGGCAGTGCGCGTTATGGTATTAAAACAGGACTTGTTTTTGTAACGGGAGCAACCCTTGGCTTTATTGTGCTGTTTTTACTGATTGGCTTCGGGCTGCACTATTTGATTGATCAATTAAATTGGATTACCCAAGCGCTACAATGGTTCGGCATCGCCTTTCTGTTGTATTTGAGTTATCAGTTATTCACCGACAATGGCGAGCTAAATTCCGACAAACATAGCAAGGCGCCAACCTTTATGACCGGTGCCATTATGCAATGGCTCAACCCAAAAGCATGGCTAGCCTCGCTGTCTGGCATTGCAGCCTATACTCCCAATGCGGAAGCAGCAGAGGTGCTCATCTTTGCCAGCCTATATTTGCCAATTTGCTGGCTGTCTTTGGGAATTTGGGTGTGGATAGGAAAAATACTCGGGCGGTATTTTCAAAGCCCCGGAAAAATGCGCTTAATGAATAAAACCTTGGCGATATTACTAGCAGGAAGTTGTGTGTTGATTCTGGTCTAACCGACCTTCACTAAGAAGAAACCGAGCGCCGATACTGGTCTGGCGTTGCCGCAACGCGTTTTTTAAACACCCGCTGAAAATGCGCTTGATCACTAAAGCCAACGGTCTGTGCCACATCAACAATGGCTTGACCTTGCTTCAAGGCTTGCTGACCAAGTTGAATACGACGATTCAAACGATAAGCATGTGGTGTCATATTAAAGTGGCGCTTAAACGCACGAACTAAATAACCAGTACTGTATCCAAACTCGGCGCTAATTTGTTCAATCGAAGTATCGTGCAAACAGTAGTTATTCAAATAGTCCGCCACTTGATATAGGTTATTCACAGGCAAAGCTGTGGAAGATTCGATGTTATTCGCATCCAACTCCGTGAACAAGTCCACCAGCACCGCTTCTAGCTTTTGGCCTTTTTCTAAAGACGAAAAAGTTGCAGCCATTAGACATTCACATACTTCTACAAACGCTTGATACGCCTGAACTGACATTAAAGTATCACCCAGGGTATCTTGCCAGACCTGAGTTCTTCTAATGCCACGGGCAAACAACAAGGACGCAAGCCAGTCTTTATCTAGATGCATCATGTAATAGGCCCAAGGGGAGTCTTGACAAGGGTTACAGGCATGAACCACATCTGGATTCATCATTACCAAAGCGCCGCGTTCAACACCGTGTAAGCGGTCTGCACAGAGAAATTCACTCTGGCCTTGCACAATGGCACCAATCGACCACTCTTGATGGGAATGCGGTGCATAGCTGACTTGTCTGCCATCCAATACTTGGCGAAGTTCGACATAAGGCAAAGCCGGATCTCGCCAAAAAATCGGATGGGTAAAAGGTGTCATCTTATCTTCCTATCAATCAAACCGTTTAGGTCAAATCTTTTACGGTAAGCAACTGAAGCGAAACGTGTCATCCAGCGCCTTAGGCAGTACCAAAGTACTGAACTGTAAGCGTTCTGATTGTTTGCATACGCTATTTCGCTCTGATTCATCGTCCACATAAATGCGACGATATTCTGTATTAAAAACAGGCTTGCCGGCTTTAATAAAGTTCGAATAAGAACGGCATTCAGAGTATTCAAAGCATTGCTCTGTGACAGCAAAATCAAAATCGCTGCTCAGCGCTCGAGCCTGATCAGGATCGTTTTTCAAACCAATTGCCAAGCCTCTACTATGAGCCTCTGCCGCTAAAAAGCGATTATAATCTAACTGATCATTAGCTCGAAACGAAAAACCCGTATTCGTTCGATAACTGTCTACGTTATCCGGCTCAACGCCATCACACCCTTTTGTGACGGCTAAATCCAGACGGCGAATCATCACCTCACGCACTTGGCTAGAACGAATATCCAACCAACGCTCATTATCCCAACCACTCAGCGTTTTGCCCAAATCTTTGATGGCAAAATCCGCAGCGTCAGGACGCCAGTCTTCGTAAGAACCGGCCGAGAAATAACAAATCACTTTTTTATCGGAGGCTTGCAGACGTTGAATCAGTTCAACAGAAGAATCAAATAAATCAATGTCGTATAAATCCACGTCGTAACCTTCATTAACAACCCCATCCAGTTGCCAATGCCAAGTCGCAGACACCGGTGGACGATACCAATCATCCGCCGCATAAAGAGGAGAAAAGAAAGTCGACAGAAAAAGACACAACACAGGAATTGGAAAAAGTAGTACGCGCATAGTGGACCCCATATGCTCAAAAGGCTAAAAAGCCCACGACAGGTCTTGCCGTAATCTATCACTCTACTCTGTTATGACGGCAAAAGCTTACAATCTAAAAAATCATTCGCTCTCTACCAATTCTTTCGAAGACTCTTAATCAATCAACTGCTTAGCTAAAGCGTATTTTATCAAGCCTGCAGAAGTATGAATATCTAACTTGTTTTTTACATTTTGACGATGGGTTTCAACGGTTCTGACACTAATATCCAAAGTCTGAGCAATTTCTTTATTGGATAATCCTGCCGCTAGCGCTTTTAATACCGCGGTTTCACGCTTGGTCAATTCTTCACTTTCTTTTGCAGAAGACGCGAGAGAAAACAAAGAGTCTGAAGCGCCAGAACTAAAATACGTACCACCTTGGTGTACGGTATTGATGGCTTGCACCAACTCTTCAGACGATACATCTTTTAACACATAGCCATTCGCACCAGACTGAATCAAAGACAAAATATATTCTTTGTCATTATGCATACTCAGCATCAAAATCTTCACATTGGGCTGTTCTACTTTGAATCTCTTTGTGGCTTCTAAGCCATTTAACACTGGCATTGATACATCCATGAGAACCAAATCGGGCTGAGTTTCTTTGGCTCTTGCTAAGGCGTCCAAGCCATTCGACGCAGTGGCAATAATGTCGATATTGCCTTCCAATTCCAAGCGAGCTTGCAGGCCATCCAGTACCAGCATGTGATCATCGACTAAGAGAACACGAATTTTTTTTGTCATTATTATCACTCTTCACTTACTGGTTAAAGATGTTGCTCAAGGGGCAATAGCGCACGCACTGTAGTGCCTTTATCACGTTGCGACTCCAATATGAAATCACCACCAATCAATTCGATTCGCTCGCGCATATTGATCAAACCGATCCCTGAAAACAGCTCCGATTTTTTCGAGATACCTTTACCATCATCCAAACACTCAAACACAACTTGCCTATGTAACTGCGAAACCTGTAGCGAAATATTCTTAGCCTCGGCATGCTTTTCAATATTCGTTAGCGACTCTTGAGTAAGGCGATACACCGTAATTTCTATTTCATCAGGCAACTTAGCGGCCACATCAAAACGATACGCCACCTGGATTCCTGTTCGCTCCATGAACTGGTCAATCAAAGCTTGTAAGGCTGTATCCAAGCCTAAATCATCTAATAAAGTAGGTCGTAAGTTATGGGAAATCTGCCGCACTTCACTGATGGTTTGGTTTATTAAATCACCGGCTTTTTCCAACTCCTGATGAATCACTTCTTTTTCATGACCGCGATTTAACTTGTTTTCTGCTAACTCAATTCGAAACTTACAACTCACCAATAATTGATTAATGCCATCATGAAGTTCACGAGAAAAGCCTCGCCTTTCACTAACTTGCAAGCGCATAAAACGCTGCGCCAGTTCCTTTAGCCTTGAGTCCGCTAATTTGTGCTCATGGAGATTGATCGCCAACCCCAACAAGATAACCAACACCACAGTCACCACAACCACTTCAATGACTGTAAAAAAGCTGCGCTGAATATTGTCATTCATCGTCGCTTTGGTTTTCGCCAATTCTGCGTAGATGTCATCGAGATACAACCCGGTTCCCATCATCCAATCCCATCGATCGATAGCAACTACATAACCCAACTTATCCTCTTGCTTCATCAGTGGCGGCTTCTCCCATATATATCTATGATAGCCACCACCTGCTTGAGCAGCTCGGATTAACCCCTGAATCAGGAAATTCCCTGAACGATCCTGAAAATCCCATAAGTTTTTACCGACAAAATCCGGTTGGGTTGGATGGACTAAATTGACCCCAGACATTTCATAAGCGAAAAAGTACCCATCATCTTCATAACTTAATCCCTCCAGAATTTTCTTCACGCGGTCCTGCGCTTCTGCGTCGTCTAATTCGTCATTTTCCAATATAGGGCGAATCGCAGACATGGCGATATTAACGTGGTTTTTTAATGCCTGTTTCTTGGCATTAACCAAGTTAAATTCATAAATAGATAATTCTTGTGAAGCTAAATCACGGGCAGATTGAAAGCCTAGATACGTAATAATGGCAGTCGCTACAATGAGCGGTGCGACAGCAAGAAGAATAATTTTACTTTTTAATCCCACGGACAAAGACCTTTTTTATTATTTTTTAGGCTTTCAATATTTAATGATGGTCAGAAAACGCTATCAACAAAAAAGCGGGTAAAGACCCGCTTCCTTGCTCTATATTTTATCCCGTTATAAATCAGTCCATGCCATATAACTCTGGGAAAACCATAATACTGACCAGAACTAAGACTTGAATCAATATAAATGGCATGACGCCTTTATAAATGTCCGTTGTTCTAATCGAACTTGGAGCCACCCCTTTTAAATAGAATAGACTAAAACCAAACGGCGGGGTTAAGAAAGATGTCTGTAGATTCATCGCAATCAAGATCGCAAACCACACCATATTGATCCCTAACGCTTCGGCAACAGGCGCTAAAATCGGCACAATAATAAAGGCAATCTCAACAAAGTCGATAAAGAACCCCAAGATCAAGATCGCAATCATGGCTAAGATAATAAAGCCCCATTTTTCACCTGGAAGATTCAATAACACTTCTTCTACGATCGCATCGCCACCAGTGTAACTAAACGCCATAGAAAAGGCCGTTGCACCCATTAGAATAGCAAACACCATCGCCGTGACTTTTACCGTTTCTAAGCCACTGTCATAAAGCATTTTCCAACTAAACTGACGATAAATAAGTGCCAATATAATTGCTCCCACGCCGCCTAATGCAGAAGATTCTGTCGGTGTAGCAATGCCGGTAAAGATAGAACCCAATACAATCAATACCAAGGCCAACGGCGGAATAATCGCTTTTAACGCACTACGAATTTGCTGTGCGCGAGTTTCATCATCCAAATCCTGTGGCATCGCTGGCGCAAGCTCAGGTTTTAAGAAAGTAAGAATCAAGATATAAACAATATAACAAGCAATGAGAATCATGCCAGGAAACAAAGCCGCCTGGAAAAGGTCGCCCACAGGAATACCTAAAACATCCCCTAAGATGATCAGAATAATCGATGGTGGAATAATTTGGCCCAAGGTGCCAGACGCACAAATTGTGCCGCAAGCTAACGACTTACTGTAGTTGTACTTCAGCATAACTGGCAAAGAGATTAGACCCATTGCCACGACACTTGCACCAACAACACCAGTCGATGCCGCTAACAGCGCACCCACTAAAATAGTCGAAATAGCCAAACCACCGCGAACGCCACCAAACAGTTTGCCCATGGCCTCTAATAGCTGTTCTGCCAACTTAGTCTTTTGTAAAACGATACCCATGAATACAAATAATGGCACCGCCATCATCACCGTATTTTCCATGTAGCTTTGAATGCGGAACGGCATGAAAGCAAACATATCAAAACCTTCAGCAAATACGCCAAAGATCAAAGCAATGCCGCCAAAGGTAAAGGCAACAGGGAACCCCAGTAAAAGCATTACTAGGGCAACGAAAAACATGATTATTCCAATCATAAATAACCTACAAACTTAAAATGGAGACAAGACTCAATGTTGAATGGGAGGGTGCGAAAAACCTTCTTCGCTAACGCCTCGCAGCACATTAATGCAGCGAATAACCATTCCTAACCCACTGATCGTCATAGAGAAAAAAGCAAAAGGAATAACCGCTTTAATTATCCAACGGTAAGGAAGACCACCCGGATCGCCACTGGTTTCGCCCAAAGCATAAGCTTCATGAGCAAAGCCAACGCCGTAATATCCCACTAACAAAGTAAAAGGAATTAAGAAAAACACGCAGCCAAACAGATCAATCCATGCCTTTCCTCGAATAGACAAATTTTCATAGATCAAATCCACACGAACATGACCGCCGTGCTGAATGCCGTACGGAATACCTAATAAGAAAATCGCAGCATATAAATGCCATTCCAATTCCTGCATTCCAATAGACACATCGTTGAAGACATAACGCATCAAAACATCGTAGAAAACATTGAACAGTAAGACGATAAACAACAGCGTCGAAAGCATACCAAGGAAATTAGAAAAACGAGTGATGCCTCGTTCTAGGGTGGTTAACAACATGACAAACTCCTAGAAAAAGCACGGCGAATACATGCTGTTCGCCGTGCTTAGAGGTTTTATTCTGCTAAACTATCAACACTGTCCAAATAAGCTCGGTCAGAAATGTTGGTCCAAACGCGTACTTTCTTCATGTACTTAGCTTGAGAGTCCAAGATCTCTTTCGCCAAAGGATCTTCGGCCGCTTTTTCATCAAGTAGCTCTTGGTTAGCCTTTTTCATCGCTACAAGCACTTCTTTCGGGAAGGTTTTCACCTGAACATTCGGGTATTCTGTCTTCATTGTCGCCCAGTTTTCCGCGCTCTCGTGGTAAGACTGAATGTACATGTCGTAAGACGCTAACTTCATTGAAGTACGAAGAATTTCACGAAGATCCTCAGGAAGCTTTTTCCACGTGCGCTCGTTTACTAGGAACTGAAGTTCCGTTGCTGGCTCATGCCAGCCTGTGTAGTAGTAAGGCGCAATTTTGTGGAACCCCATACGTAAATCAAGAGACGGTCCAACCCACTCAAGTGCATCGATAGTACGACGCTCAAGCGCTGTGTAAAGTTCACCAGAAGCGATATTGGTAGGCTTAGCGCCCAGTTTCGCTAGGACTTCACCCGCAAAGCCTGGAATACGCATTTTCAGACCTTGTAGGTCGTCAAGAGAATTGATTTCTTTTTGGAACCAGCCACCCATTTGGTTGCCAGTATTACCACCTGGGAACGACAATAGACCAAACGGTTGATACACTTTCTGCATCAACTCCATGCCACCGCCGTGATAGAACCAGCCGTACTGCTCAGGCGTAATCATGCCAAAAGGCATAGTGGTAAAGTATAGCGTATTTGGCACCTTGCCTTTCCAGTAGTAAGACGCAGAATGCCCCATGTCGTACTGACCAGAACGCACCATATCAAACACACCCAAAGCGGCTTTGTGTTTGTTAGCTGAGTCGATAGTGATTTTTAAACGTCCATTAGACATTTCATCAGCAATGCGCGCCATATTTCGAGGGGCATCACCAAAGATAGGGAAATTAGATGACCAAGTTTCAGCCATCTTCAGTTTATAAACTTTATCCGCTGCGATAGCAGGTAAAGAGAAAGCACTAAGAGCCACTGCAGTTGCAGCAACAAGAGTTGTGAGTTTTAAGGATTTCATTGTTTTTATCATCCTGTGAGTCTTATTTTTTTATAATTTAAGATCGAGCAGGATAGATAATGACGCGTACAGAAAGTGCAAACAATTCGTACGAATACCGAGTACTAAACCGGAAACTACGCACATGACTCAGTATTACTACGTAGAAATAAATGAAAAGCAGTCCAAATTAAAGCGCTAACCTTCTGCCAACAATGAAACGAGTGTTGGCTCTATTGCCTCAGCAAAAAGTTGATATTGACTAGTATTCGGATGCAAAAAGTCATTCATCACATCACTGGTGATTCGGCCTTTTTCATCCAAAAAAACGTGATTAATATCGCGAAAAAAGACTTTTTCATCGTCAGCGTAAGTTCGAATAATCTGATTCACTTCGTTATTTAGCATACGCAGCTTTTGTGTTGGTTTGGCACTACGAGGAAAAATAGCCAACAGCAACACTTTAGTCTTCGGTAACTTTTCTGCCAATACAGACAGAATCTGCTTAATTCCTAACGCCGTGTCTTCGGCCTTATCCATGCGATGGCCAGCGTTATTGGTTCCAATCAATAAAACCAATAACTTAGGCTGAATATTATCAATTTCCCCATGAGCCAATCGCCATAAAACATTCTCTGTCTTATCGCCATTAAAGCCCAAATTCAGCGCATTCCTTGATTGATAAAAATCCTGCCAAACATCGGCGCCCTCTTTCTCCCAAGCTTGCGTGATGGAATCCCCAAGAAACACCAAATCCACTCGCGCCATAGCATTTTTTTCAGCCAGCTTTTCCTCATGGCGAGGTAACCACCAAACAGTATCCTGCTTCGTAGAAAAGATAGACAAAGGAGAATGTGAATCGACTGAAGTTGACGGCATAAAAGGAATAACTTGTTTAATGGGTATCGCACAGACTATCTGATTGCAGATAAACTTAACAGATTGAATCCCTTCGCCTGACAAGATTTTTTGTGAATAAAATGGTGCCTTACCCCCAGACTAGATTGAATACATGTTGTCACTCAACGTTAACAAAGCATCACGAAGATCAACAAAGGCCCCGCCATTGGCACATACAAATGGATTAAAGTTTTAATAACTAAACCAAGATAATAGAGAGACATGCTAAATGGCTAAATTGCTGCAAGCGAACACAATACTAAGATAGGATTCCTTGAGACGAAAAAAAGCCCTGACAGCATAGCTATCAGGGCCTTGTTAATATAAAGCTTGATGATACTTCCCCTATTGCGGGACGATCTACTCTTACAT
>NZ_QPJQ01000012.1 GCF_003337275.1 Marinomonas foliarum
CTGCTTTATCTGTGGTAAGAAGAAGTGTATCAACTTCAGCAGTTGGCTTCTTCTACACCTGATTTGCAGTGTCGCACTTATTATCTGAATTTAGGCTGATTAGAGTTTCAGACACTCTAGTTCGGGTTGAAGGCTTTTTCGCGGCAATTTTGGCTGCCATTGTGACCTTACTGATATTGTTAAATATTTTTAGTAGAACGTTAGGGATGGCCTTGTATTGGGTTGATGAAATGGCGATATATGCCATGGTGTGGATGTGTTTTATCAGCACTTCAATGATTCTTAAAAAACGTCAAAGTGTTGCGGTGACTATCCTAAGTGAATACCTGGGAAAAACGAATCGCCAAAGGTTAGAGAAATTCAGTGATGTGATGGTATTGGTGTTTGCGCTACTCATGTTAGTGCTTTGTTTTAAATGGTATGACCCGATTAATGTCATTGCTGCAAATTTCGATCTGCAAAGCTTTCAGGCAAATACCTTTAATTTTATATACGCAGAAAAAACCAACACACTTGAGCTAAAGAAATTTTGGATCTGGTTAGTAATACCGATATTTTCTTTATCCCTCACAGTGCATGCCTTAAATAATCTCATTCATGGCTTAGAACCTACTAATGATGAATCAGGAGACAGGGTGTGACGTTATCTGTATTTTTTATATTATTGTTTTTGTCCGTGCCCATTGCTTTAGTGCTCGCGCTAACAGCACTTTGGTATATCTACGACTCAGGTAATTTAGTGCTACTAGATTCCTATCCACAACAGATGTTTAGTGCGATTGAAAGCTACGGTTTACTGGCAATTCCTTTGTTCATGTTAGCTGGTGAGTTAATGAATGAAGGCGGACTAACATCCCGTTTAATTAACTTAGCTCGTATTTTTGTTGGCGGGTTTAGAGGTGGACTTGCTTATATAAGCCTGGTCAGTAACATGATGATGGCTGCGATAATGGGGTCTGCCGTATCACAGATTGCGATCATGTCCCGAGCGATGGTGCCAGCGATGGAAAGAGAGGGCTATGACAAACCCTATGCGGCGGCAATAACGGCAGCAGGCGGCTTACTGTCTCCCATCATACCGCCGTCTATGCTTTTCGTTCTTTTTGGCGTGTTGGCTCAAGTACCGATTGCCGAGATGTTTATTGCCGGTATTGTACCCGGATTGATTTTGTCATTCATGTTCTGCCTAGTTATAAGCATTATGGGAATCATCTATGAATACCCCAAAGGTGAGTGGCCTAATAAAAAACAAGCATTAAATTATTTATTGATGGGCATTCCAGCGGGCATGATTCCTATCATCATTGTGCTTGGTATCTTTTTAGGACTGGCAACACCAACGGAGTCTGCAGCACTAGCGTCTTTAAGTGCATTACTGATTGGCAAGTATGTATATAAAGATCTTAAGTACTCACAGCTTTTTGATATTCTCAAGCGCACGGCGATGAACTCCGGTATGGTCTTAGTACTGATTGCTGCAGCGGGCGTATTTGGTTGGGTTATTATTTTTGAACAAGTACCTCAGCAACTGGCCACTTGGATAGCGAGCAAAACGAACGACCCATTTATGTTTCTATTGATGATTGTCGCTATGCTGCTATTGGTCGGAATGGTGATAGATGGCGTTGCAGCTTTGATATTAGTTGTCCCGATTTTACTGCCGATTGCGCAAACACAATATGGAATAGATGCTTATCAATTTGGCGTAGTAGTGTGCCTAACACTGGTATTGGGGCTATTAACACCACCCGTGGGGGCTGGATTATTTGTCTCTTCAGCCATGACTGGTGTGCCTCCAATGAAAGTGTTTATGTCTTTGCTGCCATTTTTGTTTGTTGTGATATTGACGATTATCTTACTAAGTTGGAAGCCTTATTTGGTTACCGTATTTTTATAGACCTTGTCTGGTTTTTTTAATGAATCACGTTCAGGCGTTAATTTTTGAACTGTTGGATTCGTGTGATTCATTGCCCCCTTAAAACTTTGCAGGAGCGACGATATTTATTTAAATGGCAAACGTTGAGCTACTCGTTTATAAAACTTGTTGTACGCTGATGCACCTTTGACTAGCAAAAGTACTCTAAGAGAGTCTGCTGCGCTTGCCAATAAATGGCACAGAAAAGCCAAGAGACCGTTGAATAAATCAGGTCTCTTGGCCTGTTTGTCCTACTCGCCTTCGTTAGCTGGTTCCAACGCATCCGCAGCCTTATTTTTTAATCGATAAATGAGCAGATGAATATCTTCTTTGATCATCAATAAAACTGGGATCAAAATCAGTGTAATGACAGTGGCAAACATTATGCCGTAAGCGAGAGAAACTGCGGCAGGAATCAGCATCTGTGCTTGCCTTGAGGTTTCCCACAGAATGGGGATCAAGCCAGCAAAAGTGGTAAAAGATGTCAGCAATACTGCGCGCAAGCGGCTTCGACAGGCAAGGCTAATGGCTTTTTTAACGTGACTCGTTTCGTAGCGTAGGTCGTTGAATCGCGACACTAATAATAGACTATCATTTACCACAACACCGCTTAGCGCAAGTATGCCATTCAGAGAAAAAATCCCCAGAGCTAAGTTGTTCATCCAGTGGCCTAACAAGGCACCAATTATCCCAAATGGAATCGCCATCATAATGATAAGTGGCTGCGAGTAAGATTTTAATGGTATCGCCAATAGCCCATATATAATTAAAAGTGCGATAAGGAACATTTCAGACATAGATGATTGTGTTTTTTCTCTTTGCTCTGCTTCACCAGAGAAAAAGATAGAAACACCGGCAAACTGACGCTTCATCTGTGGCACCACGGCACTTCGCAAGTACTCAACTACTTCAGTTGATGACATGGTGTCTTTATCGACTTCGGCAGATAAATACAAAGAGCGTTTACCATCAATGCGAATAATACGTGTTTCAGCATCTTGTTGAGACAATGTGGCGACAGCAGAAAGAGGAACCCGCGTACCGTCATCCAAAACAATCTTGGTATTCATGACCGCAGCGGGGGATTCTTTTTGGTCGTTGGGATAACCAAGGCGAACCTCTACCTCTGAGTTATCTCGCTGGTATTTTTGTACGACTTGACCATCAAAATTCCGTGCTACTTGAGTGGCGAGGCCACTGGTGGATAAACCTAATAAGCGCCCTTGATCTGTCAGATTTAAAATTAGCCTAGATTCGGTAGGGGTGTTGTTTTGCTCAATCCCAGTGACAGCAGGAAGAGTGGCTAACTGTTTTAATAATTCTTCCATAGCGCCATCTAGGACACTGGTATCATTGCCACGCAGCTCAATTTTCAATGCATCGACGGTTTCACGAGCGCTGCGAATACGGAGGTTTTTTACGCCTTCAGGCATGCCTGCAAACTGCTGCCATTTGCTAGCGAATTGCGCCGAAGTATAGGGTCTATTCTCGTCGAGTTCTATGCGAATGTTACCGGACTGATCATCGCTTGCGGTGACTTGGATGTTCTTGATAGCAACATCGCCCTTGGTTTCTTGGGCTTCTTTGCTTATTTCTGAGTTGCTTGGTTTTGTGTTTTTTGGCGTACTGCGTAAGGCAATGTCTGCTTGATAGGCTTTTTGCTCTAGTTCGAATAAGGTTTTGTTAGTCTGTCCATAGCTAACATCGTTGTACATGGTCAATGTACCGCGAACTGTATCTCCTGGAATTTGAGGGAAGAAGCTCATACGAATCGCGCCAGTAAATGGCATAGAAATGACCAATATAAAGACAGCTATAAAAAGCAGGCACACCGCGTATCTATAATTGAGCGCTAGTTCTATGGTTGGGCTATAAACACGATTACTGAACCATTGTAAGCCGGAATCTGCTCCATGTTGAACCATGGCCCATGCTCTAGATAGTGGATTGGTTTTAGTCGATTTTTGGGTGTTTATGTGGGCAAGGTGAGCAGGCAAAATAAGCTTGGATTCAATGACTGATAGGATTAAACAAATTGCCACCACGGTTGCGAACTGAGCATAGAGTTGGCCTAAACGACCTTCGATATTGGACAACGCCCAAAAAGCAGCAACGGTGGTGAAAACCCCAAAAAGTGTGGGCACCGCTACCATCATGGTGCCTTTAATCGTGTTGCCGATAGTGTCGCCTTCTTTGGAGCGAACGGTATACACGCTTTCCCCCACGACAACAGCATCATCGACGACTATGCCTAATGCCATGATAAAACCGAACGTTGTGAACATGTTTAAGGTTAGGCCGACATTCTCTGTTCCCATGAAAAATAGAGTACCGAAGAAAATAAAAGGCAGCCCCATAGCAACCCAAAATGCCACGGTAACATTTAGAAAAATTGCTAATAAAATGAATACTAGCAATACGCCGGTGACGGCGTTTCCTATCATTAAGTCAAGACGTTGATTAATGGATTCACTGCGATCATACCAAGTGCCAAGCGTTACATTGGCCGGTAATCGTCCGCTGTCTTCCCAATCCTGAATAACCGCCTTGGCACCGATAACCGAATTGGATATGTCGTTTTTTCCCGTGGTTAAAACCTGAATGCCTAAGCTGTTTTGACGGTTAAAACGCGATAATACGTATTCATCTTCATCGAAAGCATCGCGTATAGTGGCAATATCTCCTAATAATAGCTTCCCACCCGAGCTATTATATTGCACTGGAATACGAGCAAATTCGCTTTTCATGTAGGCTTGCTCGGAAGCGCTAATGGTGAGGTAGATTTCTTCATCACGTAGTGTGGCTACTTGGGCTGGTGATGATTCTGCATTGATGGCTGTCGCTATATCAGACAAAGTAAGCCCATAGGCTTCTAAGGCGTTCTTGTCGAGATCAATCATGATGGTTGGGTCTAACCAACCAGAAATAGACGTTGAGCTAATGTTCTCGTTCGCCAATAAATCCGATTCCAGCTCGTCAATCAGTTTTTGGAGCGTGCGACGATCCGCGTCACCATATAGTTGAATCCAAATAGCGTGCTCTTCTCGAGTCGCCTTACTGACAACAGCTGGATCCGCTTCATCAGGGAAGGATGAAATTTGGGCGACTTTGTCTTTTACATCGTCAAACAGTGTGTCGATGTCATAGCCATCTAGCATTTCTACAGTGGTGCTGGTGGCGCTGGCGGTGGAAGATGTGGTGATGTTTTTAATGCCAGATACACCTTGCAAGGCTGTTTCTAAGGGAATGGCGATGCCTTCTTCGTTTTCTTTTGCTGAGCCACTGTCGTTACTCACCGAAATAGCAATTCTGTTTGGCGTTAAGCTGGGAAAGGCCTCTTTATTGATGGAGCCCATGTTTAGAACGCCTAGGCTAATGACTAAAATGAGTAGTAAATTGGCAGCAACAGGGTTATTGGCAAACCATGGAATAATCCCTTTGGGTTGATCAATAGGAGTCATTGTTTCGCGCCTTTATTTACTGGTACGGTCAATGACTTGACGAGGGTGCCTTTTAAATAGCTGTTGTAGGGCTGAACAATCACTTGGTAAGCGTTGCTAAGCATATTGGTCGGAACTTGGATATAAACGTATTTTGAATCGACAAAACGTGGCGTGGTTTCAAAAGCGGCAAGACGACTGTTTTCGTCGATATACCAGATTTCACTTTTTTGGCTAAGTGCGGTGTTGGGTAATTTCCACAGGTTATCGAGTTGTTTTCCTTGAATAGAAACTTCAACAAACGCCCCTGGCAGTAAAATAGGTGTTTGGCTCAAAGGGTTATCAAGACTAACTAATAGGCTTCGCATCCGAGTGGTTTCATCAATATGTTGATTGACACTAAGAATCCTGCCTTGCCAAGAGTCTTGTTTATCCATACTTGAAATTTGTACGGGCCAGTTATTGTTTAACAGAGTTTGCATGTCGGGGAGTTTCATCCAATCGTTATTGGATAAGTCGATTTTTATGTCTGCTCGGTCGGTGCTGTAAAGCGTACCTATTTCACTGCCAGAACTAATGAATGAGCCAAGTGAAACTTCGCGAGCTACGACTAAGGCATTAAAGGGAGCAGTCAGTTTTGTGTGTTGCAGTTTAGATTTTGCATTGTTTAATTCGGCTTTTGCGGCATCAAGCTCAGTTTCTGCTGCAGCAAGTTGTGGCATTCTTAAAACGAGGTCAGAATCGGGGTCACCATTAAAGCCAGCGGCTTCCCATTCAGCTCTGGCTTGCTCGCCTTGACGCATTTCTTCTTTCAACGCCAGATTCGCGGCCGCTAGCGAATTTTCTGCGCTGGCAACATTGCTGTTTAGTTCCGTGTTTTGCAGTTGAGCTAACACATGGCCTTTACTAATGACTTGCCCTGCTTCAAATTGATTTGATAAGCGGGTGATTTCGCCGCTGACTTGACTGGTCATCATCAACGCATATCTTGGTTTTACGATGCCTGAAGCCTTAATAGTGGCAGCGTAGCTGTCTGCTTTGGCCGTGAGGGTGGTGATCTCAAGGGCTTGCTCTGGTGTGGCAGGTCTCGGTGTTTGTACTCTATTTTTTTGTGCATCCATGGCGCTGGTGACATACAGATACACGCCAGCAATCGCAGCGCCAGCTAATAATAACGTGATCCACTGTGAAAGATGTTTCATTAAGGTTTTACTCCAAGCCCGAGTGCGAGCCCTAAATCGACTCTATTTGATAGTTGCTGATAAATTAAGTTGTCTAACTGCGCTTCTAAATTAAATGCTGTGGTTTGGGCATTGATTAAATCACTTAGTTCAACTAAGCCTGAGCGGTATTTTTTTTCATACTGAGTTAAGTTCTTTTTGCCACTACTCAGGGCATCTTTTATGTGCAGTACTTGTTGCGCTAACACGCGTTCTTGCCCTAGGGTATTTTCAATTTCATTGACTGCGGTAAGCAGTGTTTCGCGGTAATCTTGATAAGCTTGAGCTGTTTCCAACTTAGCAATTTCTGCCGCGGCTTTAAGTTGCCCCCCCTGATAGAGTGGTTGGGTAATTTGAGCGAGTAAAGACCAAATGGGAGAGCCAAATAAAGCGGCACTGGGTGATGATGCTGTGTCACTTAATGTCGCGCTCAAGCTGATGCTAGGAAGCATGTCTTTATACGCTACCGAAGTGTTTAAATCAGCGGCTTCAATGGCCAGGTAGGCGGCTTTCAAGTCTGGACGACGCTGCAAATTCTGCTGTGGGAGTTCGCTTAGGCTCATTATAACGTTGGGATATTGTGAATTGGCTACAAAGCTTGGAAGGCTGCTTTCTCCCAAATACAGCTGCAAATTACGCTTTTCAATTGCAAGGTCTTCTTTGTATTCGGCTAAATCTGCTTTGGATTGGGAAGTAGAAGTGCGGGATTCATCCATTTCTTCTAGCGTGCCTAAGCCATTTCTAAAGCGTTTTAGGATCAGTTTTTCATTTGACTCTAATAAGGCTAAGCGTTTTTGTTCGATATTTATTGCATGCTGTTTGGCGGTAATTGAGAGCCAGGACTTAATAACATTCGCCACTAATGTATCGCGGCTGGCCTGATAGAGCGCTTCATCACTGGCGAGAGATTTTTCAGCAGCTTGCTCTGACTGAGCGAGCTTTTGCCATAAATCTACTTCCCAACTTATCCCTATGTTGGCTTTATATGAGGTGTCACTGCCTTCAGCTCTGTTGCCTGAAAAACCAGCTTCGACGCTAGGAAGTGAATTGCCTTGCTGGCTTTTTATACTCCATAAGCTGGCTTGTAAAGTGAGTTGGGTTTTCTGCAAACTTGGATTTGCCTCTAGTGCTTTGTTTATTAGCTCGTCGAGTTGTGTATCGGTTATCAAATCGGTCAAATAACTGGTTGGAGCGACGTTGTCCATTGATTGCCATTGAGAGCTTGTCGATTTGCTCACTGAGTCTAGTTCTTGCTGCGCTCTGTCAGCATAATCTTCACGTTGCTGTGAACTGCTACAGGCTGCTAATACCAAGCTGAGGCTTAGTATTGTGATGTTTAAGAAAGACCGTTTGAGCATTAAAGTTATCCTAGTGAAAAGGGACTAGTTGGTGTTGTATTTATACGCTAGTTTGATATATCCAGTGAATGCGTTTTAGGATTATGTCGTCTTTAAATTAATGCCTTAAGAGTATTTGCGTTTCTTTACATTGGATCTTATGTCAAAACAGAGATCTCTGATTCACTGCGTTTTATCCTACTGTCGAAACTACGCAAAATAGCCGCTAATGCCTTGATTGCCCATTCTCTTTTTTCCTGATTTTGCTCGCTGAAATTCAACCTAAAGCAGTTTCGATATTTGCCAGTTGCTGAAAATAACGGCCCTGGGGCAAAGCCCACACCTTCTTCGCGACAACGTTGGACTAATTTCATCGTATCGATACTTGGATGGAGTTCAACCCACAAAATAAAACTACCAACAGGGAAGCTGACTCTGGTGTCATTGGGGAGATGTATTTTGATTGCATTGAGCAAGTGGTCACGTTGTTGCTCGTAGTTATGTCTCATTTGACGTATGTGTTTGGCATACCCACCTAAGCGGATAAATTTTGCGATCGCTAGTTGCGGAAGTACAGGACACATAGAACTGCTGACGTATTTTATATGGGTGACTTTATCCCGATAGCGTCCAGGTGCAATCCAGCCGACGCGCATGCCTGGGGCAATACTTTTGGAAAAGGATGAACACAGTAAAACACGCCCGTCAGTATCAAAGGATTTGATCGTTTTTGGGCGAGGGAACTGATAAGAAATGTCGCCATAAATATCGTCTTCAATGATGGCAATATCGTAGCTTTGGGCTAGTCTATAGAGCTGTTCTTTTTTGTCTTCTGGCATTGTGTAACCCATTGGATTATTACAAGTTGGAGTTACAAAAATTGCCTTAATAGGCCATTGATCGAGTGCCAACTCTAGGGCTTCTAAACTAATGCCTGTTTCTGGGTGCGTTGGGATCTCCATCGCTTTAAGATTTGCCGCTTTGATCGCCTGCATGGAGCCGTAAAAGCTTGGTGATTCTATGGCAATAATATCGCCAGGTTGTGTGACAGCTCGTAGACAGACAGACAGCGCCTCTTGGCAGCCAGATGTGACAACAATATCGTCTGGGTGAAGTTGGCAGCCAGAGGCTACAGCAAGGCGGCAAAGTTGTACGCGCAGTTCCTCTGATCCTCGAACGTCCGCATAACCTAACCCCAGTTCCGGTTTCTGTTTTGTTAAGTCAGATAATGTTTTTAGCAAAGGTTTTAAGGTCGAGGCTTTCATATCTGGCATGGCGTGCTGCAGTTGTACGCCTTTGTTGCCGCTACGATTCATTAACATGTTGAGTACTTCTTCCCATTGGGAGACTTCCAAAGGGCGCTGAGGTGGTCGAGAAATACTGGGTAAATTGTCCTTTTTGGGCACGCAGACAAAGTAGCCAGACTTTGGACGTGCTTCCACTAACTGTTCTTGCTCAAGCTGTCGATACGCTTCTTGTACGGTAGAAATGCTGACGCCATGTTCTTGCGCCAATTGTCGTACCGAAGGTAATTTATCGCCAGACTTATAAAAGTCATGCTGTATGTGTTCGCGTAAGCGGGTCGCAAGCTTTTGATACAGGGTCATTGTCTTTCCTTTGAGGCTCTTTTTTGTCTTTTTAGCTGTGTCTGTATGGATTATATAAGGATAAATAGCCGTAGATTACCATACAGATTTGAGTTTATTTTGCCATACAGGTGGATTGAATGGAGATCTGTGTGTTTATTAAAGTGGTTTTCTGAGGCTGTATTGGTTTTCTCCCTTCTCTTAAAGTAGTTATTCATACACACAGCACTCATGAAACAAATCATGGTGCGATTTAGAAGGAGAAGGTTATGTTAATCGTTAGCTTATTTGTTTGTATTCAGCAAAGTGTCGAACGCTTTCAAACACGTAAAACACTTGCAAAACTCACTGCAGAGCAACTGAATGACATTGGCATGACCAAAGAACGTCAACAAGTAGAAGTGTCTCAGGCAACCGTTCTAAAGCTACTACGTGATATTGTTCTGTTGATGAAAAGCAACAGGAGGGCCCAATGATTGATTCCTCTTTTTTCTTGGCGCTTGCCATGTTTGCGTTTGTTACTTCTGTTACGCCAGGGCCTAATAACATAATGTTGCTGGCGTCTGGCGCGAACTTCGGTTTTCGTCGAACGCTCCCGCATATGTTTGGTATTGTATTGGGTGTAGCCTGCTTATTGCTTTCTACATTGTTGGGGTTAGGGGCATTGTTTACCTTATATCCTCCGCTTTACGGTGTGCTCAAATGGGTCGGCTGTGCGTATCTGTTGTGGTTGTCATGGAAAATAGGCAGTGCGCCGGTTGGGAGCCTAGAAAGTAAGCAAGAAGATAAAAAGCCTAAAGCGATACCAATGCGCTGGTGGCAAGCTTTGTTGTTCCAATATGTGAACCCTAAGGCTTGGATGATGGCAATTGGCTGTGTAAGCACCTTTGCCATAGCAGGTGATTTGTATGCTTTGTCCGGCTTTTGGATTATTGTTCTGTTTGCAGCAGTAGGTTTTCCGGCTATTTCTGTGTGGGCTTGGGCAGGTATAAAAATTCGCCAATGGCTGACAGATGGAAAACGGCAGCGATTATTTAATCTGACGATGGGCATAGCGACAGCATCAACACTGTTTTTAATTGTTGGTAGTTAATTGTGGGTTATTAAGTGCTGAAAAGGGATTAAGGTGATAGAAAATCAAGAGCAGAAAGCGTCTTTGAGAGAATCTCAATGGAGTCTTTATATGATAAAGACTCGTTTAAACACGCTTTATACTGGTATCAGTACCGATGTGGAGCGTCGCTTTAAAGAGCATTCTGGCAGCAGTAAACGTGCTGCTCGGTATCTTCGAGGAAAGGGGCCGCTAGAATTAGTTTGGTCCCAGTCCGTAGGTTCTAAGAGCGAGGCATTGATTCTAGAATGTCGAGTCAAAAAGCTGAATCGCCGGCAAAAATTAAGTCTAATTGATGGTGGTATCGAGCTTGCTGCTTTGCAGCCAAAAACAGATGAATAAAGCGTGTTTTCTTAGCTTGTTTTTCTAAGGGATCATTCGTAGCATGTTATGTCATTTGTAGTGCTTTCATAGGGAGGCAAGGGACTATGATTAGTCACATTGACCACATAGTATTAACCGTTGCAGATATAGATAGAGCGGTCGCTTTTTACGAATCCGTGCTTAAGCTTGAGTCATTCACCTTCGCCAATGGCAGAAAGGCTGTGCGTTTTGGTCAGCAAAAAATTAATTTTCAAGTGCTCGGTCAAGAGCTAAGAAATCATGCAATGGAAGGTGCTGGTGATGTGTGCCTTATAACAAGCTGGACGTTGGAAGAGGTGGTTGCTCATCTAAAAGCCAATAAGGTCATGATTCTTGAAGGCCCTGTGTCTAAATCCGGTGCACAAGGGCCAATCCAGTCTGTTTATTTTAACGATCTAGATAACAATCTGATTGAAGTTAGTGTCTATGAAGAGCCACTTAGCGATGATCAAGAAGCTGAGTAACCGCCTCTAGAACCGATGAATAACTCCTTTCCTCATAAATGCCAAATCCACTTAGTTGGCGAGCTTTCATCTTAGTAAAAATAGGTTGTGTTAATCCTGTTAGAAAACGAGTGATTAACACAGCAGTAATCTGTGTCGTTGGACTTTTGCTACTAAGTTGTTGGGCAAATTCTCTGGCGTATTCTGCGATATCACTTTGCCAAGCGGTTGAGTCTTGCTCATCCGTTGGTTGTGCAAACACCAGAACCTTTCCTCTGCAAACCGAACAATGGCCGCAGTGCTCGGGTGAATGCTGATCACCAAAGTATCGAGCCAAATTGTTATTCAAACAGCGATCTAGTTGGAAAAAGCGAATCATGGTGGCGATTCGCTCTACTTCCGTGTTTTGTTTTTCATCAACATATTGATGCAACTGGTTAGCCAAAGTCTGGTGATGAAAATGCTCTGTATGCACTTCATAGACGTCAGTTAAGCCTTTACTTTCTAGAGTAAGGACGTTGTTATCTGCCGCAAATTCTAATATTTCTAGTACATCGCCTCGAGATAATCCCGCTTCGTTAAATAGCTTGTCAAAATCAGGTGTGCCCCAGATTTTTTTATATTGAACCCCTTTCAATAATGCTTGGTAGGCGGCTTGCCATTCATCGGGAATACGGTTAGCAAACGCGGTTCGATCGCCTTCCCATTTTAGTCGGACGTCAGAGTAATAGGTGTATTTTGCAGTAAGGACATTGAGCAGCTCTAGCTGTACCAATAGTGTTTTTAATGGCAAAGCTCTGATGTTGGTCTGCATAGATAAACTATAAGACTGAGTTTCCCATAGTGAGTTCACATCATTGTATGAAGACGTGGGTTGGGTGGTCTGTTCTGTAATACTGCTGAGCAGTTTGTCTATGTCTTGTGGTTCTGGTGTATCTCCATAGACAAAGTTTTCGAGTGTACTTAGGCCTTCAAGACTGGCGAGTAGTGCGCAGCGGCTAGGCTGGCGATCTCGACCAGCACGGCCAATTTCTTGGCTGTAGTTTTCAATGGATTTTGGTAAATCAAAATGCACAACGAGCCGGATATCCGCTTTGTCTATGCCCATACCAAACGCGATGGTTGCGACAATGATGCGAGTTCTGTCAGCCATAAAATCGGCTTGAATAATGCGTCGCGTATCACTGTCTAACCCTGCATGATAAGCCGTGGCAGAGTAACCGCTGGCTTGTAAATGGCGAGCTACATCTTCTGCCGTTTTCTGTTGGGTCACATAAACTATCCCTGCGCCTTGGGTATCGTCGATTAGGTTTTTTAAGGTATCAAGCTTATTGCTTCTTTGGATAGGAATTAGATCGATATCTAAATTTGGACGGTAGAACCCCGTTTGCACTATGTGTTCCGGTCGGATGGCAAATTTTTGTGCCATATCTCGTTGAACTCGACGTGTTGCGGTTGCGGTCAATAAAAGCACCAGAGGAATCGCTAGCTCTTGTTGGTAAGAGGGCAGCTTTAGATAATCCGGTCTAAAGTTATGACCCCATTCAGAAATACAGTGTGCTTCATCAACAACCAACATAGAAATAGGGATATGTTTAATAAAGCGGCGAAAACGCTCATTCTTAAAGCGTTCCACAGAGATCATTAAAATTTTAATCGATCCGTCTTGAACGCCGGACATGACAGCCTGGCTTTCGTCTTTGTTTTGGCTGGAATCTAAACAGGCAGCATTGATACCTTTTGATGTTAGAAAAGCCAATTGATCATGCATTAGGGCAATTAATGGTGAGATAACCAAGGTTAAGTTAGGTAGTTGTGTCGCTGTAAATTGGTAGCATAAGGATTTACCTGATCCTGTCGGAAAAACCGCCAGAGAAGAGTGCCCAGATAGGAGCTGCTCTATTGTTTGCTGTTGTCCCTCACGGAACTCACCAAAGCCAAAAAGTGAATGTAGGTTTTGTTCTAGAGAGATCATCGAGAAATTTGCCCCCATTCTAATTCGCAACTTTTTAATTCGTTTAAATGATTTATCCAATACTCTTCAGAACCAAACCATGAAAACGCTTTGACGAATGCCGGATCATGCCAGCGGCTCTGTAGCCAGGCAGCATAGCTGATTACACGTACACTTTTAAAGACATCAATCAAATCCAATTCGCGCGTTTCAAAAGGTAGATAAGATTCATAACCTTCAATTATTTCGCTTAACTGCTGTCTGGGGTTTTCAGTTTGCGTGATGTGTAGCCAGAGGTCTTGTACTGCAACGCCATTTTGGCAATCATCAAAATCCAATAGGTGAAATTGTCCTTCATGAAGCATGAGGTTGCTGCGGTGGCTGTCGCCATGTATTGGCCTAAGCTGAGTTGGCCAATATGTTTGGATTCTGGCCTCGCTTAATTCTCTTAGTTTGGCTATTTGTTTTATATACAGGGGCTTAAGCTTTTCAGGTAACTGCAGCGCTTTTGGTAAAGGGGCTTTGAGAAGCGTGTTGCCTGTTAAAATTTGATTGGTTGCTGCATCCATTTGAGCTAGCGGAGAAACGTTTATTCGCTCTAGAAATGGCCTTGTTGATAGCGTTTGATGTAGTTGTCCAATCAGTTCGCCAAGTTGGTATAGCTGATCTAGATTGTCTGCTTCAGGGTGTTGTCCAACCAATCTTGGGTATAAGCAAAAATGCATGTCATTATGTTGAAATAAGCTGGCACCATTAAACTCTAGTGGCGCCACTACTGGAACACCGGCCGCTTTCAGTTTGAGTAGGGTTTGGTGTTCTTCCTGAATTTGTGCTTCGTTCCATCGTTCAGGCCGATAAAATTTTGCAATGACGGGGGAGCTATCTTCGATACCAATTTGGTAGACGCGGTTCTCGTAACTATTTAGTGGGTAAATGCGCGAATCACTCCACAAGCCAGTGGATTCCACTGCATCTAAAATGGCATCCGGAACAAGAGTCGAGAAAGAATGGGTTGCCGTCATAAAGGAGTACTCTAATGCTAAAAAAAGAAATGTCGATGACCATAACGATGTGCTCGAATTATAGCAAGCCGAGGCGTTTTTTTAGCGTGTGTTTTTGTGCATTTGAAAGTGCTGAGGCGTGGTTGTTGATAAGGAAAACGATAGAGATCAAAAAGCGTTTATTCCTTTTTGATCTCTTGTGGAAATTAAGCGATGCCTAGTTTTCTTTGTAAGGTTAACTCTTGTTCTCGTGTGATTGATGAGGCTTTTCCTGACGCGATGAGTTGCTTCCATTGCTTCCAAGATTTAATAGCATCTTCTCGACGCGAACGGTGTAGGTACTGCTGAACTTCTACACGGAAAGAGTTCGTAACGGCAGTTGGGTTGTCTTTCCCTAACTGTCGTAACCTTGTCAAAGAGCGCTTTAGCTTCTCTGCTATTTGCGGATCTTGAGCGTCATTTTCCTGGATCGCAATAAGGCATTTTAAATGTTCATAATAGTATTCTATTTTTTCATGCTGAGTGTTTCTTGTTGAACGAATGACTCGTGAATAAGCTTGTTCAGCCGTTTTCCATTCTTTTATTTTAATGCTCAGCTTTCCAAGGCGTTTGGTTCTTGCCAGGGATCTAGGTGATACTTCTAGGCTTTTTGCCATGGCTTTCTGGGCCCCTTGGAAGTCTCTTAATTCTTCATGAGCATCAGCAAGGTTATCGTAAGCGGGTAGAAAGTGACGACTAATATTAATGGCTTTTTCTAGGTTCTCTATCGCAGACATTGGCTGCTGTAAACTTAAGTCACATTGGGCAACACCAAAGTACGCCCAAGAAAGCTCTTTGTTCTCCTTGAGCACTCCCATGTAGTGTATTTTGGCTGCTTTATAGTCTGTTCTAGAAAGTAGCGATTCCCCAATTGCCTTTAGGCATAAATTGCGATATTGGGGATATTTGTTCATGATGGTTTTGGCTTCTTTTTCCATCTTTTCATAATTGTCGTTGTTTCGACTTTCATACACAGACGAAAAGATGCTCTTTTGTTTCTTTATCCGGTCTAGTCTTCGATGCAACGTTGATGGCGTGAAGGGCTTCACCATATAGCTGTCAGGTCTGTGTTCTAGGGCACTCGACACGCTATCATAACCTGTGTCTGCGGTTATCATTATGAAAATATTGGAATGGCTGAGCAGATTGTTTTTTCTAGATATTTCTAACACTTGTTGACCGTTAATTTGCCCACCAAGGTTGTAATCAGAAAGAATAATATCAAAGCTTTTCGCTTCCATGCGTTTAAGCGCGCTTTGTCCAGAGGCTTCAAGTTCTATGTTTGTATAGCCTAAAGAAAGCATCATAGATTTCAGCATTAGGCGCATTTCGTTCATGTCTTCAATAATTAAGACGGTCTTCTTGCTGACATCTTCTTTGACCGCTTTAGTATTTTTTGTTGGTGTACTTGTCACAGATTAACTTTCCCTAGTTTGAGTGCTTACAAAACAACGTGAATATTTACAAAAAATTACAATCGGTGTTTTATATCACGTTTTATGGGAGCTACAAAGTACTTTTAGTTCAGTAATTTGGAAAATTAAGGGTCTTAAACCTGTTCATTATTTAATGCACTATATTTGCTGTGAGAACAAAAATATCCATATACCCCAATTCGCCATTAATTGGTTGAATAGCTTGAGCGCTATGGAAAAATTTACGGTCGTTCAGGACTACAAATTCGCCATGATCAAAGCTATGACTTATCAATGCTGGGCTGTTTTTCTTTAGGTGAACATTGATGTTTCCACCTTTAATGTTGTGGCGCTGCATGACGTAAATACCAATTCTGTCAAAGCCATCTTGGTGAATGCCTTCGGGGGCAACTTCTGCGCTTTTATGGTCGGCAAAAATACGTAACTGGTGAACCTCAATTGGCGTACTATCGGAAACACTGGCCATTTTCTGAAAATAGTGAAACAACTCAATAAATGCAGGATCGACTACGGTCTTGTCGTCTATCTCTTCATATTGACGCACAACATTGCCCTGAAAGTGATTAATACTTTCATCTTGGACAAACGCTTGTGCAGGAAGGCGCTGTAGAGAACCTTTTTCAACGGTAAAGCGTGAATAACGACGTAGGCGAAACTCGCCATCTGCGTATGGATTGGGTGGTAACCGTTCAAAAGAAGGAGTGAGGTGGTTAACGCTATCAGGGCTAAGCTGCCCAAGCTCAAGATAAAAAGGCTCAGTAATGGATTTATTAGTCATCATAGTGTTGTCCTCATTACAGTCGTTGGCAGATCGTGCGCAACGTTATTATTGTAAGACCGCTTTGTGGGCGACTTTTTAAGTTTAGCTCTAACGTGCGAAAAGGGTAGCTATTTATGCTGAATTTTAGGCTACGACTTTAGTCTTATGATCCTTGTTTTGTGTTGACCTTAATTTGCTGCCGTTAAACACTAGATAATATAAAAATTAGAATAAGGGAAGATAATGATTTATTTCCAATTTGGCGGAGCATTGGGGCTTTTGGTTCTGTTTGTTTTCGGCTATTCACAAGGCTCTATACCGCAAGACTTAGCTCTAGTTGGAATTATTTTATCCATTTTTGTGTTTGTCCCGAATCTTGTGCGTGGCCGTAAAATGTCTAATCGTCATGCTAATGAATCGGGCGAAGAGGTAAATACATCTGAGGTAGTATTTTCAGATATGAGCAAAAAAGTAACTCATGCCACCTCTAAAATGGCGATGGGAGCCGCTGAAGTTTCTTACTTTGTTGATACTTTAAGTAAAGACATCCATCTTACTAGCGATGACAGCGAACAGATCACACAAGCCGTAGTCACTCTTTCAGAAACCGGATTAACCTTATCAACCAATCTGGGGCAGCTGGCTGTCACCATGACTGAAACCGCTAAATCCAGCCATATAGCCCAAAATGCCTTGTCGCAAAGTGCCGAACAGATTCATGAGCTTACTGAAAAAGTACAAACAGCCAGTGAGCAGCTGGCTCTTTTAACTAAAAGCGCCGATGACATAGACAGTATCACAGCTGTTATAAAAGCGGTTTCAGAGCAAACCAATTTGTTGGCGCTTAACGCCGCAATTGAAGCTGCTCGGGCAGGCGAGCAAGGTCGAGGTTTCGCTGTTGTGGCAGATGAAGTACGAGCATTGGCGGGTAAAAGTGCCGATGCTTCAGAGCAAATATCACGATTATTGAGCGATGTTCGTCAAAATAGCCAATTAACAAACAATGAAATGTCTTCATTAAAAGAACTGACTGAATCATTATCTACAACGCTCTTAGGGGAAACTCAGCGCTTTATTTCGTTAACAGAAGAAGTACAGCATGCCTCTTTAGTGCTATCTGAAGTGGAAAGTGCAGGTGAAGAGTTGGGAGCGACCAGTACGCAAATTAATGGATCTATTTCCCGTATTAGTACCTCCTTGCATGATATTTCAGAACGCAGTGATCGATTATCTAAAGAAGCTTCAAGTTTAAGTAATGGCGCAGAAGTGGTTTTTCGGGAATTAGATAAAGTGGATCAATCTTTGTTTTTTTCCACATTGCTTAATGAAGCCAAAGCAGCAGCGCAAGCCATTGGCCGTCTATTTGAAGAGGCGATTGAAAAAGGTGAATTGACTCAGCAAGCCGTGTTTTCCAGAGATTATCAACCTATTAGTAATACGAACCCACAAAAGTACAGTACACCTTATGATGCATTTAGTGATCAGTTTTTCCCTACGGTGCAAGAGGCCTTATTAGAAAAATATCAGCACGTTATGTTTGCAGGAGCGGTGGATGTGAATGGCTATTTTCCAACTCATAATCAAAAGTTCAATCAGCCATTAACCGGTGATTATGAAAAAGATTTAGTGAACAACCGTTCTAAGCGTATTTTTAATGATGCGACTGGCAGTCGATGCGGCGCTCATACAGACAGCTTTTTGTTGCAAACCTATAAGCGAGATACTGGTGAAATTCTTCACGATCTCTCTGTTCCCATTTTTGTGAATGGTAAACACTGGGGTGGTTTTCGCATGGGCTTTAAGCCTGAACTTTGATCTTGACTGTTTCACGAAATCAACACTGTGTTCGCGTTAAGTCGTTTAAAATCGTCCGATAAACACACCACGATAGGCGCAATGGAGTTCGTTATCCACAATAGATAATCCTGGTGTTTGATAAAGCGTTTCAAGTTCAGTGCCTGAGTTAGGCAGTGGGACACTAAGTGGTGAGTCATCGTTATAGAAGGCGATCCAGAATGTATTCGAGTAATCAGAGGGCGTCAGTGTTAATGCAATAAAATGACGCTGTTCGTTAGCCCAGTTTTCGATCGTCATTGCCTCGCTCTGTTCGTTAAGCCAGTGAATCTTGTCTGCTGATGTATGCTGGTAAAGTGGGTCGTCTTCTAAGCGTATTTCCGCCAAGATTGGGTAGGTTTTGCGCAAGGTCATTAAGGTTGATATGGTGTCTTGAATCACTTTTCTAGCATCCGTTATTTCGCTGTTAGCGTCTTGCCAATGTTGCCAAGTGATCTCGTTATCTTGGCAATAAGCGTTGTTATTGCCTTGCTGCGTATGAGATAACTCATCACCACCCAAAATATGCGGAGTGCCTTGGCTCAACAATAATGTTGCCATATAGCAAAGCTGCTGATTTAGGCGTTTTTCTTGAATCTCTTTATCATCTGTTTCGCCTTCCGCGCCAAAGTTCTGGCTAATATTATCGCCATGGCCATCACGGTTTTCTTCCATATTGGCGAGGTTGTGACGGTGATGATAAGACACTAAATCTTTCATTGTATAGCCGTCATGGTAGGTGATGTAATTGACCGAATTAAGCGCGCTTTTTTGGCCTTTATGAAAGTAGTCTCTTGATCCCATTAGGCGAGTAGCGAATTCAGGAACGGAGCCACGGTCACCACGCCAAAAACGGCGAACAGAATCCCGATATTGATCGTTACATTCCAGAAAACCTCGTGGAAATTGCCCTACTTGATAGCCATTTGGACCAATATCCCAAGGTTCCATTACCAAGCTGGTTTCGCTTAAAACAGGGTCTTGCAGAATGGCTTGTAGCAAGGGGGCTTTTGCTGAAAATTCATGGTCAGTTCGGCCCAGGTCAACGCCTAGATCAAAGCGGAAACCATCCACACCCATTATCTCAACCCAATAACGCATACTGTCGCAAATCAAACGGATGCTTGTGGGGCTATAAGTATCAACACAATTGCCACAGCCGGTGTAATTCAGATATTGCCCGTCTTTATGTCGATAATACCGAGCATTGTCTAAACCGCGATAGCATACGCTAGATTGGTCAAGTTCGCTTTCCGCTGTGTGGTTGTAAACCACGTCTAAAATCACTTCAAAACCCGCTTGTCTAAGTCCGTCTATCATTTGTTGGAATTCAGTAATAGGGTCTTTTATTGCGTAACTGGGCTCCACTGCAAAAAAACTAATCGGGTTATATCCCCAATAATTGTTGAGCCCTAATTGCTGAAGGTGACGCTCTGTCATAAAGCTAAAGCACGGCATCAGCTGGATGGTGGTGATATTTAGCTTTTTTAAATGCTCAATACCAGCCGAGGAGATAACGCCTAAATAAGTCCCTTGTAGTTCGCTTTCAATCGGCAGGTTTTTGCTGAATCCTTTGACATGCAATTCATACAAGGCGCGGCTAGAAGGGGTGACATTGACGCGAGCAGGGCGCTCCGACAGAGGTTTGATATCTCGTACAATGGATTTAGGTACGCAATGGGCGGAATCGCTTTGGTGTACTTGGCCCTCTTTGGTGATCGCGGCTTGGTCTTCGTGCCAGATGAGCTTTGCGCTAAGCTCTTTCGCGTAAGGATCAATCAGTAGTTTTTGTTCATTGTATAGCAGCTGCTGTTCTGGTTTGAAGTCACCTTTGGCTCTTAGCCCATACTGTTGACCTTCCTTTAAACCAAGTACTTCCATGTGCCAAATACCTTTGTGCTTATTGATAAATGGTAGTGGTTCTTGTTCTTTGCCGTCTGGGGCAAATAAGCATAGGTACAGTTGATGAGCATCTTCAGACACAACAGCGAAATTAACGCCATGCTCAGTGACCGTTGCACCTAAAGGAAAAGAAGAGCCATTGGAAACTTGGTACGCTTGGTTCATGAAGACCTCTAGATGCTATTCGGGTTACGGTTGCTTAGTGTTGCTTTTAAGATTCGCCCAGCCATTTTAACAGTACACCAGAAAGTGGTGGTACTTGCAGCTCAATGCTTTGATTACGACCGTGGCTAACAGAAAACTCGGTGCTGTACTCTTTAATTTGAGCATAACCACTGCCAGTGTAGTGCGTATCATCAGTATCCATAATAACTTGATAGCGACCGGCTCTAGGAACGCCAATACGGTAGTTACCATGCGGGGTCGGGGTAAAGTTAATGATAGCAACAGTGTGCTCTTCACTGTCTTTTGCTTTACGAGCAAAGGCTAAAATACTGTTGGCACTGTCGTCGTAGCTGATCCACTCGAAACCATAGTGAGAGTGATCGTACTGTAGGCTTGGCTCATTTTGGTACAGGTGGTTCAAGTCTTTCGACAAGGATTGTTGGGCTTTATGAAAATCAATATCCAACAAGTGCCAATCCAAAGAGCGTTCATGGCTCCATTCTTGGCCTTGAGCGAATTCATTCCCCATAAAATTGAGCTTTTTGCCTGGGTGAAAATACATATAAGCCGAGAAAGCGCGCAAGTTGGCGAATTTTTGCCAAGCATCGCCGGGCATTTTTGCAATCATTGAACCTTTGCCATGGACGACTTCATCGTGAGAAATAGGCAAAACAAATTGTTCATCGTAGGCATAAACCATACTAAAGCTGAGTTCGCCTTGATGGTGTTGACGATAAATTGGGTCTCTTTTGATATAGGTAAGAGAGTCGTTCATCCAGCCCATATTCCATTTAAAGCCAAAACCTAGGCCATTCATGTAAGTAGGCTTAGAGACACCCGGAAACGCTGTGGATTCTTCAGCTACTGTAAAGCAGCGAGGATGATTTAAATACACGGTTTCATTTAAACGGCGTAAAAAATCAATGGCTTCGTAATTGTGGTTACCACCGTCTTTGTTTGGAATCCATTCGCCGTCTTCACGGGAATAGTCGAGATAGAGCATGGACGCAACGGCATCGACACGTAAGCCATCAATATGGAATTCCTCAAGCCAATACACAGCATTACTGATGAGATAATTTACTACATGGTCTTTGCCAAAATCGTAAATTAAAGAGTTCCATTCAGGGTGCCAGCCTTTTTTAGGGTCTGGGTATTCGTATTGTTTAGAGCCATCAAAGTTCGCTAAACCGTGGCTATCGGCAGGAAAATGAGCGGGAACCCAGTCCATAATCACACCGATATTGGCTTGGTGCAGCGCATCGACTAGGGCTTTAAAGTCTTCAGGTGTACCAAATCGAGAGGTAACCGCGTACAAACCGACGGGCTGATAGCCCCATGAACCATCGAATGGGTATTCAGTAATCGGTAAAAGCTCAACATGGGTGTAGCCCATTTCTTTAACATAAGGCACCAGCTGGTCTTTGATTTCAAGATACGTCAGTGGCTGATTGTCGTCACTGCGACGCCATGAACCAATGTGCAGCTCATAGATACTCATGGGTTTTTCGTAAATGTCTTCAATTTTACGGTTTACCCAAGCTTGATCTTGCCAAACGTGTTTATTATCAAAGCAAGTGACGCTGGCAAACGATGGGAACTGTTCGATGCGATGTGCATAAGGGTCACTACGATGTGGAAGAACGTCACCGTTTTTGGAGCGAATTTCGAATTTGTAGCGAGCGCCATGGTTCACATCAGGAATAAATAAGCGCCACACACCATCGCCATTACTCGACATTGGATGAATGCGACCATCCCAAGCATTAAAGTCCCCCACCACAGAGACTGAACGCGCTGCAGGAGCATAAACGGCAAAACGTGTTCCTTGGATAGTAATTTGGTCATTCACTTTAGCACCAGCACGAATAGCACCTTGGCTTTTGTATAAGCTGGCTTGATGGTGTTCTGGGTCTACAAAGGTGGTGTTAGGAAATTGATAAGGATCAACGAGGGTGTATACGCTGCCATCTTTGTAGGTAATTTCGAGACGATAATGAAAGCGTGTGGTGGTTTTTGGCCATTCAGCCAGAAAGAGGCCTTGATTATCGGTCTCGCTCATTTTGGTAAGCTCTTTGTCTGAATCGATAGCCAATACTCGTATAGAGGCGGCTTCTGGCTGCCAGACGATTAAAGATAAACCTTTCTTAGAAGGGGATTCTTGTAGTCCCAAACAGCCAAATGGATCTGAACATTGTGTGTTCAGCACATCATTTGTGAGGGCGTTTTTGATTAGATCCATTCACTTCTCCAGCAAGAGTGAGCCTATTAACTCGATGAGTGTTGGTGCTGATGACTGTGAAGTTTGCTCACTGCCCAACGCAAATATTGGTTTACTTTATTCGGTGTTATTTGTGCGAACTCATCTAGAGCCGCCTCGGCCCAGCTTTCTTCTGGATGCTCTGCTTGGTGTTGCTTAGCATGATCCAACGCGGCTTGGGATACGAGAACCGGTAAGTTTATTTCTTGCTCAAATTTACAATTTTTGTGTTGCTGGCAGAACCGTATGAAGGCATACAATCCTTCAAAAATAAGACTTTTATACCAGCTCGGATGAATATCTGATGTTAGTGTTTCTATCAGGAGGGCGAAGGTATCTTCACCAGGTGTCATCGAACTTAGGGCGCGCTTACAGTCTAATGCAGTGTTACTTTGCACATCACCAAAGACGATCGTATTAGCGTTACTTAGGCTTTCCCAGAGTTGCAACAACATAGATTCTGGTAATTTGGTAATCATACCTTGCTCTGAACGCCAGTCGAACCAATCCACATCTTTCATTTTACTCTGCGCATCGGTCGTATTGTGATAACGCATGGTATTTGCAACGTGTGCGAATTCGTCGTGCTTTTGTTGTAACACTTGTTTGAGTGCTTCGTAAAGCTCACTTGGGGAAACCTTTGATAAAGTGTCAAAAACAGGTGCATCATCTTCAGGGGCAAATTGTCGAGCGCAAAGCATCGCCAAGTTGTGAATACGAATTGTGCGCACCCCAGAGAAAAACTCAGGATGAACTTTAATCAAGGTACCTGCGATCGCCACCAATTCATGACAAATAACCAAGCCAATCGGGGATGATGAGACGCTTTTTAACATGTCCAAAATAACGTCTTGATGCAGCGGTGAACTGATGTCCAGCTCGGTTTCAGGCGTTTCTCCGATGACCAGTAAACGCTGTCGAACGGTAATATCCGCAATATACGTGGCCAAGTCAGTAGAGGGCTTTAGCACCAAAGAATACAAGCGTCGAGCTGAGTGCCAGTCTTCTGCAAGGAGCGCTTGGAAATAGACACTATTTAATACCTTATAGGCGGTAGCTGCAGGGTTTGAATTTGGTATCGTATTCATTAAGGCCCTGCGAGCACCTAACTCCATAAGACAATCGATCGCTTCTGCCATGCTTGGAGTGTCGATAAATCTGGCCAGCAGATTATCTGTTTCAGCTGTTTTTATCTCTGCAACATCGTAAGGTTTAGGTTTGTCTGATAATGGCCAAGGTGCACCATGAACCGGCAATTTTGCAGATAAGGATTGCTGGTTAGTGGCATTAATAATAATGGATCGACGGTTACCTGACTTAAACGCATTTTTAGCCGATTGTGGAATAACCCGGAACTCTTCATGCTCTCGCTTTTGTAACAAACGGATAAATTCAAACAGTTCATCGCTGCCTTGCATGTCACTCATGGCTTCGTCTATGAGTATGCTAAAAACCGCATTGGCTTGGTAATACCAGTGTTCGGCAATTATCTTAAGTTCGTTACGAATATGCGCTTGAAAAAGAGCTGGGTCCACTTTTCGGTAGTCTTTGTCTTCGTTCTGAATCCAAGACAAGCATAAATAGCTTTCGCCATCGATATTAAATGCCTGAGACGTGGCTAAGCTGTTTAATGCGCGATTTGGGCGACCGGTTAAGCCTAGCGCTTCAGAATCACCAAGGTGTTGGTAGGTTTCAACTAACTGATCTGCACTGATGGCCTTAAGCGGTGCAATATCATCCAGTGTTTGGCATAAACAACCCGCGTCCAGTAGCTTTTGTTTTACTTTGTCGTTTTGTGCCAATATCACCATGGAAGTGGTGACTTTGTTTGGTCTGTGCTGAACACGGTGTAATCCAAGTGGATCGAGGTCGTCAGTAGTGATGAGCTCTTCATCGAGCATTTTACCAACTAAAAATAAGCTTTGCGCCCAAACCAAAGGCAAGTTGTCGTTTGGCACGCGTTTTTGTGAGCCTGGTTTTTCTTTCTCCGCTAAAATATTTTCTTGCGGCACATAATACAGTTCAGGAAGCAGCATTTGGCCATCTTTCTCGACCATGAGAGACTCAAGTTTATGACGATAGAAGTTGGCGCTTTCCCAATCTCTGGCAAACAAACGATCAATATAAAGGTAAGTAAAGAATAGTGGCCATTCTGATTCGATGTGCTCGAAGTTAATCAGCTCATCGTATTCGTAGTAAATACGGCTTTGGTCCTCAAGCTCGGATTGGTGACCGTCTAACAAAAAACGCTTACAGCCATATTCGCCACCTAATTTATTGATGATTTCTTTACGTGTGCGGCGAGTTAGTTTTTCATCGTTTACCGCAAAGGCAGGGAAGCCAATGATACTAAGAATGGCGCTGTCGACTTCTTTTGAGCGAGACTCTTTCGGTAACAAGGATTGTAATACAGAGCCTGCACGAGCAACGGCGTCTGCAAAGGAATGGACTACCGCCCATTCCGGACCTTCTTCACCAAATAAATTTAGTCCATCCATTGCTTCCATGGCGGCTTTTGCCATACCAACCGAGCTAGCGTTTATTTCAGCTTTGCCATTGTTTACCTTATTTCCTCGTTCCCAGATACCGTAATCTGGAGTTCGATAAGTACGAGAAATATAATAAATGAGGTTTTGAATAAAGTTGAATTCATCTCGCGAAAATATGAGTTTGCTGCCAGCTGCGGTCATTTGCGCCAGCATTAGCAAATAAAAGCTGGTGGCATCAATTTGTAAATGCCCCCAAGCGTCATCTGCTACGGCTTCTAAACCAGTTTTTGTATCATACTTGGCATGTAAAGCATCTTTGGGATCAAGGCTGTGTTTGAATGCCTCTACTTTATGGGATTGACGCATCATGGCGAACAACAGGCCACGCATCATCTTTACGCAGGCAAATTCAAGCTCGTGCGCGCGCTTTTGAGGATTGGATGCGCGTTTATAGGCTAGGTGTAAAGCCCATACTGCCTGAATGCTGTAAACGTTATCTCGCACCCAAGCATCGGTATAGTTACCGTGATTATTAATACTGGTACTGGCTGGAAAAAGCCCTGTGACAGGATGCTGGCGGGACAAGATCACCGCTTGAATATGTTGATAAAGAGAATCTAGCTTATCTTGATTATCAGACGCCATGTTCGATCCTTTAAAAAACGTACCGTTAAAGACCTGTTGCCCAATCCAAACGTGATGAATGGAGTAGGTTTAAATCACTATACCCAAACTTAATAGGACTCACCAATAAGTTAAAGTAGTAAAGAGACTTCTTTCTTACATAACGTATAAAAAAGTCGCGATTTTAACGAAATCCTATTTCTATGCACGATATAAGAGCAAGAAGTGATGGCAATGTTTCATTTTAGGTACTGAACTGGTGAACAAGTTGGCGCAGCTGACTGGCACATTGTTGCAGGTTATTAACAGAAGATTGGATATCTTTTGAGTTATGGTTGGTTTCTTCACAAATGCTGGCGATACTTTCGAGTGTTTGATACACGGTTTGTGAAGACTCAAATTGACGTTCAGCTGCTTGGCTTATATCGCCATTGAGTTTAGATATAGATAACACGCCATTGGCTATTTCAGAAAATGCTTGCCCTGCCTGAGAGGTTTGCTCAGCACCTTGGTTTGCCGTATTGCGAGCAGATCCCATGACTTTGACTGTATCTAGTGTTTGTTGTGTAAGCTGCTCTATAAGCCCACCAATTTCAGTTGCAGCTAATTGTGAGCGCTGTGCAAGTTGACGAACTTCGTCTGCCACTACGGCAAACCCTCGGCCTTGCTCGCCGGCGCGAGCTGCTTCAATGGCTGCGTTAAGGGCCAGTAAATTTGTTTGATCAGCCACTTCGCTAATAATGCCTAATCGATCGCTAATATGAGTGACATCTTCTCGCAATTTTTGGATTTGCAATGCAGCTTCGCCAACTTCCACAGACAGTTGCTGTATGTCTTGGTTAGCCTTGTCCATAACGCCAAGGCCTTGCTTAGAATGTTTGCCAAGTTCTTGGGTGGTCGTATTGGCACGTTCAGCAATGGACAGTGTGTCTTCTACTGAGGTCATGACACTTTGCATTAAGTCCGTTGCTTGGCCTGTATTTGATAGCTGCTTGGTAACGCCTTGGGCTGTTTTTGTCGTAGATTTATTGGTTTGATCGACAATACTGTCTAAGGTTTCACTGGAATGGCTAACGTTACGTACAATAGATTGGAAATCGTTCATCATGCTATTAAAAGCACGGGCCATTTCTCCCATTTCATCCTTGCCTGTAAATTCCACTCGCTGTGTCAAATCGCCTGAATGCTGTACTGACGTCATAGTTTTACATAGAGACGTTACTCGACTAGTCACTAGGTGAATAATGTAAAGAGCAGAGCCGCCGACCAGTACCGTTAACACACCGACAAGAATGGCATAATCCACCAGAGCAACAAGAAAGAAATCTATGACTGCGTTTAGTGACGCAGTGGCAATAATAGTCATTTTCCACGGCGTAAAAGTAGACGCTGTAGCAATCATTTTATGTGTAATATTGTCGTTGCCCTGGTACTCAAATTCTATTGGTTGATAGTTATTAGTGGTGGTGGAAGTTGGTGTTTTTAACACATTTTTTAAACTGGTTGGCAGTGTTGTGTTTTTATAGGAAGTAGGTGAACTCAGTAGTGACTGGCTGCCTTGATCAATTATCCAGAGGCTTTGTTGGTCTCCATATTTGAACGATGACAATAGCGCCATGGCGTGTTGTTTGGCCTGAGTTTCGGTTAGTTCACCAGATTTTTGCTTTTCGTAAAATGGCGTCAACGTAGTATTGACGATATTTAAAATATCTTGAGTTCGATCTTTACGGGCGTCTACGTGACTATTAAACAAAGAAGTGAGAGAAACAAGAATTAACGCTGCCGTTCCCATGGACATCAAGGCAATAATTGCCCATAGCTTGTAACGAATTTTGATATCATTAACGCGTTCTAGCATGCCTGCTCCGAATAGATGAAATATTTTAGAGTAGTTTTAGTAAACCGAACGTGAGCTCAGAATATAGTTTCTGCTCATTAAGGAATGAATTGAATAGATAAATGTGTAAAAGCATTTTCCACAGAGTAATCGTTTTTATGCTAATTGCCTAGTTGATAAAATTGAGCTGGATCAAGGTTTTGTTATTTATAAATTAATATTTCAATAAGAGAATAGGTTGGCAATATTGTGTGGAGTTACCTATCTGTATTTCTAGTATCCTTTTTTTCAGCAACGATTTTGCCTATGGGATCAGAAGGAATACTACTTTATTATGCTAGCGATGCTTCATTATCGATATTTTTATTATGGAGCTTGGCCAGTTTAGGTAATACCTTAGGTGGTTTAACTAACTGGCTACTAGGGCGTTATTTAATTCGTTTTGAAGGTGCTAAGTGGTTCCCAATAAGCGCAACTTCTCGCCAGAAAGCCGAGCATTTTTTCAATCGATATGGCATGGTTAGTCTGTTATTCACTTGGCTTCCTATTGTTGGTGATGGGATTGCTTTAGTATCAGGTGTGTTACGAACACCTATTTGGTATTTTTTACCCTTGGTTTTGATTGGCAAAGCGGCCCGTTATGCCTTAATTTTGTTGGGGCATCACTTACTATTTACCTGACAGCTCATAATTTGATAGCTCAGATGAAAGTAAGCGAATAGCCTAAATGATGTACACGGAGAATATAATGATGGAAACATCCCAGAAATTACTTGTTGTTGCTATTGCAGGCTTATCACTTGCCGCTTGCTCATCAGTGGATGAAAAGAACACTTTCATGACCTATAACGATTTGCAGGACAAAGTGCGTGCTCACGATGAACAGTGGCAGGCAATTCAACCTAAATTAGAACGCCTTGATGCTTTAGAAGCTGAACTTGCCGCATTGAAACAAGAAGATACAGGCAATATGACTGAAGTTTCAGCAGAAGAAAACCTGATTACTGGTGAGAGCATGGCAGCCGTTGATGTGGCTCCAGCAGTCACGCCTGCTTCGGATATGGACGATTCAGGCATGAGTACAAGTATCGCCATGGAAAGTGCTGCTGCGCCAGTTGTTACCGCCCCCGTAGCATCAGCACCTGTAGCGACGCCAAAATCAGATTATGGTGTTCAGGTTGCCGCTTATCTAAAAAGGGAAGACGCTATTATTGGCTGGCAAGCTATGCAAAAAAAATCCCCTACGTCATTTGAAGGTTTAACTCCTCTTATCAATGAAAAAGAGGTAAATGGTCGAATTATGTATCAAGTGAAAGTGGGACCATTTAATAGTAAGTCGTTTAGCTCTGACTTTTGCAAGATGCTAAAAGAAAAGGGCGGAGACTGCTTACTGACTCAATACAATGGACAAGCTTTCAGCGTATATTGATTTAGAGCCAAGTTAAGTTCGGGTAGATAAACCATGAGACTACCCCGAGCAAATGTTTTATAGCTTACTTTAAAGTTGCCACTATATGATTTTTGAAGAATATTCTCAGATAGTTAAGGACTTTGTGCATGAAGCAGGGTTGTCATTAACGGATAGTTTTGATGATGTTTGCAGGGCGCAGGATGCGTTAATTGCCGAGATTGTTGGCCGCGGCGCGACAATAGCTGGCTGGAAGGTCGTTAACAAAGATGGTGTGATTATCCTTTCTCCCATTTTTGATTTCCAAGTGTTTTCTTGCATGGGAGAGAAAATTTCTCAGCAAGCTATTCGTGGCACTGAGCTGGAAGTATGTTTTCAGCTAGCGGTGCCAAGTTCTGTTGATGCGGTCGAAGGCGTCGTTGCAGCGTTAGCTCCCTTAGCTGCGGTGGAGCTAATTCGTGCAGGGATCCATCCCTCGAATCATTTGTCCTGTGATTTTTATTTTAACTACGGTGCGTTTGTTTCCTCGAAAAGTATTGCTGGAACCTTGAGCTTTGAAGGTGGTGGTAATGACTACACTTTCTCAGCAAACATTGATGAACTGGTTGCTGAGAAAAAAGACATAGTAGCGCAGGGGATACTTCAGTGTATTCATCGTGGTTATGGTAATAAAGACTACTTTTTTATTACTGGGACCTTGAATGGTCTAGCGGATGTTACGGATTCTTTAGGTGAGAATACTGTTATAAATCAGGGCGAGAAGCTTATTTGTTTTGATGTGATTTAATCTATATTGATATCAAAATACTCAACGGGAATGCAGCGAAATCTGCATTCCCGTTTTCGTTTTACACTGAAGCTTTCGTGTTAATACTCAAGGCCATGGCTTCGGCGATTTTGATACCGTCGATGGCTGCTGACATGATACCACCTGCGTAGCCAGCGCCTTCACCCGCTGGGAATAAGCCTTTAGTGTTGATGCTTTCTAGGCTGTCATTATCGCGCTTGATGTTGATCGGCGCAGACGTGCGAGTTTCTACACCAGTCAATAAGGCATCGTCGAAGGCAAAACCACGGATTTTCTTATTGAAGGCTGGAATTGCTTCGCGAATTGCTTCGATACAAAAATCTGGCAATGCATCTGCTAAGTTAGTGAGCTTAATACCCGGCTTGAAAGAAGGCTCCACTGTGCCTAGTGCTTTCGGTGTTTCATTACGCAAAAAAGCACCGACTGTTTGAGCTGGCGCATCGTAGTTGCTACCACCCAACTCATAAGCAAGACTTTCTAATTTGCGTTGGAATTCGATGCCAGCAAGCGGTCCCCCTGGGTAGTCAGAAGGATCAATGCCCACCACGATAGCGCTGTTGGCGTTACGTTCATTTCGAGAATATTGACTCATGCCGTTGGTGACCACACGATTCTCTTCCGATGTGGCCGCAACGACGGTGCCGCCAGGGCACATGCAGAAGCTGTAAACGGAACGACCATTTTTACAGTGGTGAACCAGTTTGTAATCCGCCGCACCCAGAATCTCGTTACCCGCATTTGGACCAAAACGGGCTTTGTCGATAGACGATTGCTCGTGTTCGATACGAAAGCCCACAGAGAAGGGCTTGGCTTCAATGTACACGCCTTTGCTGTGCAGCATCTCGAAAGTATCACGAGCACTGTGGCCAATTGCGATGGCGATGTGTTTGGAATGCAGTTGTTCACCATCCGCAAGCGTCACACCAGTGACTTGACCGTCTTCGATATGTAAATCATCAACGCGACAGCTGAAACGAATCTCACCACCTAATTCAATAATCTGTGCGCGCATTTTCTCGACCATGGCAACCAGCTTAAAGGTACCAATGTGAGGTTTGCTGACGTAAAGGATTTCGTCCGGTGCGCCCGCGGCCACAAATTCGTTTAGTACTTTACGACTGTATTGTTTAGGGTCTTTCACTTGGCTGTAGAGTTTACCGTCAGAGAAAGTACCCGCGCCGCCTTCACCAAACTGTACGTTGGATTCAGTGTTCAGGATTTTTTTACGCCAAAAACCAAAGGTATCTTTGGTACGTTCACGTACTTCTTTACCACGCTCCAGCACGATTGGCTTGTAACCCATCTGCGCTAAAACTAAGGCGGCTAACAAACCACAGGGGCCAAAACCAATCACGATAGGACGTTCAGTCAAGGTTACTGGTGCTTGTGCAACGGGATGATAATTTAAGTCTGGTGTTGCTTTAACTTGTTGGTGATCGACAAACTGGCTAAGCAACTCTTCATTGCATGTCGTCTCAACATCCAAGGTGTAAATCAACATGATGTTGGTTTTCTTGCGCGCATCGTAGCCACGACGAAAGACGTTAAAACTAACGAGTTTCTCTGCTGGAATTTCAAGCATGGATAAAATCGCGTTTTCTACTGCGCTAGCGTCGTGATCAAGAGGAAGTTGGATATTGGAAAGTCGTATCATAGGAATCAATAATTAGAATGCTGGGTAAATGGCTAATAGCGGGGATAATACGACATTTTCGCGTAAAAAGCTGTTATCAAATGGAATCACCTTGGGCTTTTTCTTGCTTAAAACATTCCCAGAATATGCCACCAAAGGAAGTTCAGTGGCAGTAATACAAGACTTGTTAGCACAAAGGTTGCCAAGCATACTTTTGTGACAGCGCTGATCGATAAATTACCGAGTGCAATAGCCGTGATAAGCGGTGGTGCTTGGTAAGGCAATAAAACATTGGAAAAGGCCAATACTTGCGTCATGAGTACCGTATTAGTTGATAGGCCTGTAATGTCAGATAGATGACTGGCCATAGGCGTCATGATGGCAGGTACGCCCGATAAGTTCATGACAACGGCGACGCAGGTCGAAATAAAAGTGAGCAAGCTCAAATTTGTGAGTGGAGAATCGGGCGAGAAATGGACTAAGGTGGTGAGATAGTTTACTAAAACATCACCTAGGCCTGAATAAGCAATGATAGCGCCAAGGCCAATTACGCCGGCAGTAAAAAACAGCGTGCCGTACTGAAGGTCTTTATCTAAACAGTGCTTACTCGTTACGCCAAGCTTGGGCCAGAGGCAAATGGTAGCAGCGACTAAACCTACCCAGCCAGCAGATATATGATGAATAGAATCAGTAAACCAGAAAGCAAAACAAACACACAGTATGAGCAATAAGCGCTTCTCTACTGTACTAATAGTAGTTTTCTCTATTGATGTTTGTATAGCTGGATTAGGGTCTCTATCAGGAAATAGCCAGAGAATCACACTGACTGTAATAATAAGCTTACCGAATCCCAAGACAGGGAAGTGGAGAAGCAAATAATCCCAATAGGAAAATGGTGTGTTGTATAGCGCTTCAACCATACCAGATAAAAGCATATTGGGGGCGTTAGCAGGCAAAATAGAGAAAGCAGGTGAAAACGTACCAAATGCCGCCGCCAGTAACATACCCTTTCGACCATTAGAGTTCTCATCATAGCCAAAGTGATTGGCTAGATAAGCAATAATAGGAATGATTAACACAACTCGGCCAACGCCGGACGGTATAAGAAAAGCCAACCCCATCCCGAAGAGAGCAATTTTTATAATTGTTCCCTGATAACTGTTGCCTAAAATCACCATAAGCACACGGGTTGCTCTAACGTTGAGACCCGTGTGATTGATGGCTGCCCCAAATACCATACCACTGAACAAAAGCCAGAAAGTAGAAGATGTAAAACCCGCAAAAACCACTTGGTTAGGTGCTAGTCCTGCAGAGGTAGAGACAGCAAATAAGCCAAGTGCAGGTAAATAAGCAGGAATAAGAGAGGTTGCCCAAAAGGCGATACAAATAAACAACAGCGCTGCGACCAGGGTTTGGTTCAACGTAAGAAATGGGTAGCAAAGTGCTCCAACAGCAATTGTCAGCGCAAACACTAAATACAGCTGCCAATTAGGTTTGCTGGGGGATTGGCGGGCTATCGCTGAAGCGTTGTTTTTATTATGCATTAAAGTGCTCAAATTGAATAACATGAGATCTTCGTTAAAGTAAATATAACGAAGATCTCATGTTTTTATTAGCGAAGATTAACGGCGGTTGCCTCGTCAAACCCTAACATGATGTTGAGGTTTTGTACGGCAGCGCCAGAGGCCCCTTTTCCAAGGTTATCTAGTTTGGCGACAAGTATGCCGGATTTATTGCCGGGCTCACTTAGAACAGATAATTCGATTTGATTGGTATCTTCAAGCCCATGAGGTGTCAAAAATGGCGCTGCACTGTCCGCAATGGCATTAAGCTCATTAACTGTCACAAAAGTATCGTTAGCATACACTTCAGCCAGTTTCGCTTGTAGTTGCGCCATGGTAACGGTGTCTTTGAGCTGGATAGGCAAAAATGTCAGCATACCTTGGCGGAAATTACCCACACTTGGAACGAAAATCGGTGCGTTATCCAAGCCTGACCACTTTTTCATTTCGGCTAAATGTTTGTGGTTGAAAGCCAAACCGTAGGCGCCAAACACAGGAACCTCGTTACCACTTTCAAAACGATCAATTAATGCATTACCACCGCCACTATAGCCAGATACAGCGTTGATAGAATAATCATAAGACGCAGGCAGTAATCCAGCCTCAACCAAAGGCTTCAATAACAAAATCGCGCCTGTTGGGTAGCAACCAGGGTTAGACACAAACTGCGCGTTTTTGATTTTTTCACGCTGGGTAGTATCAAGTTCAGGTAAACCGTAAACCCAACCATCTGCAACACGGTGAACAGAGCTGGCGTCTAAAATACGACAGCCTTCTTCTTTGGCTAAAACAACGCTGTCTTTGGCCGCATCATCTGGTAGGCAAAGTACAGTCACATCCGCTTCTTTCATCAGACGACGTTTTTCTTCTACATCACGTTTTTTATCTGGATCGATACTGATGATTTCAATATGCGGGTGTTTTACAAGGCGATCTTTTACTTGAAGACCGGTAGTGCCTGTCTCGCCATCAATAAATACTTTTTTCACAGCGTAATTCCTTACTGGGTGTCTTATCTCAATGCAAAAGCAGGGCGTTTTGACGCATATCTGCTTTTCTATCGACTAGTTAAGAGGGGGTTCTATCGTTACAAATAGTGTAATGCATCAAGGTGCGACTGAATAGTTGATAAAAACGCTTAATTTTTAAAAAGTTTGTTTATCTTGACCCGATGTTTTGTTCTGTCTCTCTTAGGTTATTGAGTTAGTAGCCTTGGTTGAGTCTTCACGAGAGGTTACACTTCCTGCTTGTTCATCTTTACTCTGTATTTTTATGAAGAAGTCTGACAAGAAAATCGATAATGCACTAAGAAGTGCGCTGACCAATGTATGTGAAGCGGCGCTTGGAAAGGTTGACGGTTTTGTTTGGTTAACGCATGTCGTTAATTACAATGCATTCCCAAATTCGTTAAAGATCATTTGCGTGTTTGAAACAGATGAGGCTCTTGCCAACGCCATTGGCGCTAAGCAGGATGACTTTTTTTATTTGCTTATTAACCGTGAGTTAAGCGCTGTAAATATTCAATTGAATAAGCTTCGTCAGCAGGTGGGCTTTGATACAGAAGAAGCCTGCGAGCGTTCCCACGGTGGGAAATGGAATGAACGACTCGCTAAGCTACAACCGAGTATGAAACTACATTAATCTGTTTGATCTTGAATGTCTTTCATGGCTTTCTGGAGCTGTGGATTCTTCTCTTCCAAATATTTTCTAAGCCGAGCAATAAAGACTTTATTTTCGTGGGATGGTACGCCGATCTGATGGGCATCGGCAACTTCTACCATGGATACTTTGTCATGTTGGCTAAATACATCGATCATCTGCTCTGCTTTGTTATGAGAGATTCCTAGTGCCTCAAAGGCTGATCGGCCCATGCGCAAACTACTGTCGAAGTTTTCACGGATAATGTCTCGACAGCCAGACGCCCATAAGTCGTAGACGTGATTATTGTCGAAAGCCCTCGCAATGATGTGTACATCAGGGTGGCTTTCTCTAACGTATTTGACGAGCTTGGTGATTTGCTCTGGATCATCAATAGCAATGATCAATAAGGATGCCTCGTCTATGCCGGCAGCTTGTAGTAAGTCAGGTCGAGTCGCATCACCAAAGTAGTTTTTAACACCAAAGTTTTGCAGTGCTCTTAGTCGTTTCACACTGAAATCAATCACCGTTGAGTGATAACCGGCCAATCGCAGCAGATTGTCTATTGTGCTGCCCATTCGTCCTGAGCCAGCAATGATGATTTTATTATCATCAGGCATATCTTCGTCGTGCGAGCCCGCTGTTTGGTCTGTGGCATAGCGTGGTGCGATGATGCGATCATAAATAATGAATAATATGGGGGTGAGCAACATAGAAAGTGCCACTACCAGCAGTAAAACATCGGCCACATCTTGTGGGATTACGGCATTGCTGACAGTAAAAGACAGCAATACAAAGCCAAACTCACCTGCTTGGGCAAGGCCAAGAGCAAACAGCCATTTATTCGAGCCACGAATGTGAAAAAGTCGACCTAAGATCAGCAGAGTGACGCCTTTTAATAAAATAAGACCGATGGTTAGTCCAAAAATAGAGGCAAAATCACTAAACAATAGAGAAAAATTGATACCCGCACCAACGGTCATGAAGAAGAGCCCCAGCAACAAACCTTTAAATGGCGCGATATCGCTTTCTAACTCATGCCGATAAGGCGAGTTAGCCAACACCACACCCGCTAGGAAGGTGCCAAGAGCTGGAGACAAGCCAACCAAAGACATAAGCAGTGTGGTGCCAATCACGAACATCAATGCGGTTGCGGTAAACAGCTCTCTTAATTGAGCTACTGCGATAAAGCGAAAAATAGGTGTTGCTAAAAAGCTACCGCCCAATACCACAACGCCAATAGCGCCTATCGTGATTAAAGCAGTTTGCCATGCTTCTAAGCCATCTACCAAAGAGACAGAGTGGCTTTCCCCCTGAGACGCGGCTGCTGCATTGCTTAAAGAAGCGATTAATTCTGGTGTAGCGAGCAAAGGAATAAAAGCTAATATAGGAATGACTACTATATCTTGAGCGAGCAAAACCGCAAAAGAAGATTGACCGCCATCAGACTTCATTAAGCCTTTTTCGGTCAAGGTTTGAATAACAATGGCAGTAGAAGAAAGTGCGAGAACCAAACCTATGGCCAAGCTGGTGCGCCACTCTTGATTTAAAAACATCCCAATCCCCGTAATAAAAAGGGCAGTTAGTGTAACTTGTCCGCCCCCTAAACCGAGTAATTTGGATTTTAATTCCCATAATTTCTTGGGATTCAGCTCAAGACCAACAATAAATAGCATTAAGACGACGCCTAGTTCGGCAAAGTGCTGAATGGAGACGATATCTACTTCGAGCAGCGTCAATAGAGGGCTGATGATAATGCCAGCTAATAAATAACCTAAAACAGAGCCTAGGCCGAGCCGCGATGCGATTGGGACAGAAATGACTCCCGCAACCAAAAAAATAAAGGTTAACAGCAAGGCATCAGTCATTATGTCGTTTCCTTATCATGTTCTTAAGAAGAGAATGTTCTCATCTATATCAGGCGTTTTCGCTATTGGGTTGGCTGCATATCGCAAACCGCTTGAGCAAACTGCTCAACACTATTCCAGTTAGTAAACTCCATATTGGTGGAGGGATCAGTTGGTCCTTTAGTCATCCACATAATAAAGCGAATCATATTGCGGTCGATGAAACCGTATTTTTGATAGTTTAATTTACCTGCAAATACGCCCTGGACAGTTGGCTGCCAATCTAGTTGCGCTAAAAGTTTAATGATGTACGGGTTGGTCGCAGGTTGGCATTTTTCAGGTTTACGAGCCACTAGGTTAACGGTGAAAAACGCGCTGAGTTTGCTTTCAAGCAGCGCTTTATTTTGCTCAATAAAATCAACAACGATTTTTTGGTGTTTGCCATAACGAATGCTAGCACCGATTACTATTTTGTCATGGTTTGTTAGAGTGTCAGTTGTGACTTCTTCGACAGGTAAAAGCGTAACCGAGTGATCTTGACTCTCGATGATAGCTTGCATTTTTTTGCTGATCTTTGTGGTGTGGCCGTCTGTGGTAGAGTAAATCAATAGAGTATTAGACATGAAGATTCAGAAAAGCTGCCTCAGTTGGAGTGGGAGAAAACGTATCGAGGCCTTGTTATAAACACTCAATGGCTTGCTGTAAAGGGAAGAGGCATTGCTGGTGGCTTTTAATTGTAGAAAACATAAAAAAAGCGGACTGTGTTTAGCAGTCCGCTTTCTGTTTGTCTGTTGGAATATGTGCTCAATATTACTCGGCAGAACTGTGCTTTCTGGCGCGAATGTCAGATTGCGCACTGCGATAGAACTTTTCTTGTGGCTTGGATTTAGTCACTTGATCGTCATCACCGTCTTCGTTGCGAAGTAATAAGAAATCTGCAACGCGCTGTTCGTCAATTTGGTTCGCTTTGACCGCCGCTTTAATGGCGCAGCCTGGCTCACCTTCGTGGCGGCAGTCAGTGAAACGACATTGCTTCTCAAGAGCAATCATATCTGCAAAGTTGGCAATCGTGCTGCTATCAAATTCAGCCAGTTGTAATTCACGCATGCCAGCTGTATCTAATAAGATAGCGCCGGATGGCATGATCTTTAAGGCACCAGAATCGCCAATGTTCCTTTGAGCTTTGCCTTCAGCTGTGGTCTGCATCAAGGTGTTGATCAGTGCGGATTTACCAGAGCCAACCGCGCCTAATAAAGCAATAGTTTTGCCTTTCTTAAGCAAAGGCGATAGGCAGCGTAGGCTGTCAGCATCCAAAGCATTAACAGTTTCTACGATGAGCAGTGGATCAAGCTTTTCTACTTGGGCACGTTTTTCTGCAGCGTCTTCGCAGGTATCTGCTTTCGTTAGAATCACAACAGCGTCAGCTTGAGCGTTATGGGTCAGTTCCAAATAACGTTTGATCAAGGTGAGATTGAAATCTTGATTTAATGCGCAGATTAAAAACACAGTATCTATATTTGAAGCGATATTTTCAAATGTAGAGCTAGATTCTAAAAGGCGTAAAAAGTTGTTATCTGTATCGGCAACAACCCAGTCACCGATTGCCATATCTGGCATATCTAAGTGGTCTTCTAAAGTGAAAAAGCCAGATTCAGTAACAAGCTCGTAGTTACTGCCTGTTTTAGAGCAGATACGTGCAATACGGTTAGATTCTAAATCATCCAATGATAACTGTTGTTGAAAGTAAGCTTGCCAGCCTAGATCCAATAAAGTAAACGTGGAATCCATTAATATTACCCCAAGCGAAATACGCCATCGTAAATTAGAAGCAATACGCTTCAATTAGTACAACCGAACATTAACTATTATGTTGATGTTCTAGCCAAAAAATATACAAAACACCAATGCGTTATGAAGCATTTTTAAAAGGCGTTACTCTGCCACATTAGCACAGTGGGAGTAAGCTACAAACAGAAATATTACCCTTATAACCAAGGCGGATTTTGGTCTCTTTTATGTCAGTGTCCAAGCAAAAAGATGTCGCTAAGAGATAATCAATTAAAATGTATTAAAGGCTGCTACGTTGCTTTAATCACGCACTTCTTAGGAACCTGTTGGGTAATGCAATGAATGTTTCCGCCACCTAACAATATGTTGCGCGCGTAAACGCCTATTAGTTTATGATCGGGAAACGCTGTTTGCAGAATTTGTTGTGCTTGTTTGTCTGTGCTAATGCCAAAGATAGGAAAGACAATATGATCATTGGTTATTAAAAAATTGGCATAAGAAGCTGCTAGGCGTTCTCCTGCTTGACGATTCATCGAATCACTCTCTATTAGGTTTTTGGCTTCGTCTTCTGAAACAAATAGTGGTCCTGGTAGTGGGAGTTTAATAATCTCTAGTGCTCGACCTTTTGCATCATGGCATTGGCTGAGTACTTTTAGTGCCGCTTTACTAATTGCGTACTGCGGGTCACTTGGATCTTCACAATCTGTTAACGCAACCACGCCTGGGCGAATGACGTGCATGATGTTATCGACGTGGCCATTTGTTTCATCGTTATAAAGGCCGCTTTTAAGCCAAATGATTTTTTCAACATTCAAATAGGACTTTAGTAGGTCTTCAATGTCTTCTTTGCTTAAATTCGGATTACGACTTGGGTGGAGTAAACATTCTTCAGTTGTATAAAGTGTGCCTTCGCCATCCACATGAATAGAGCCTCCCTCTAGAATAAGAGGGACAAAATAGACGTCGTCATTGGTAACCTCAGCCATTTTTTCAGCAACAGCATTATCTTGTTCCCAAGAATCGTATAAACCGTCTAGCTCGCCACCCCATGCATTAAACTCCCAGTTATTCGCTCGGCGTTCACCCTTGTCGTTAACAACGTAAGTAGCGCCTATATCACGCATCCAGCAATCATCCGATGGAATCTCAATGACTCGGATATGGCTTAGTAGTGCACGGCGAGCCTCATCAAAATGTTTTGCGTCGACAATAAAGGTCACATCGGTTGCTTGAGCAATAGCTGTGGCCACCGCAACAAATTCAGCCTGAGCTGGTCTACCGTTATCTCGCCAATTATCCTCGCGGGTTGGCCAAGCCATCCATACTTGCTCTTGCGGTTCGTGTTCCGCAGGCATGCGAAATCCATCTAGTCTTGGTGAGGTAGAAAGCGACTGGCTCATAGGGGATCCTTCGTTAAGCTTGAAAACCTTTTTAGGATAAAGGTTTTCGCCAATTCTATGGGAGAGGCACAAACATTCAAGTGGATTTTTATCTATTTTGCTGTAAATGAGTTGTTAGGGTCACATTTCTTCCGTCTTTACAATTGCTCGACGGAAAGGCTTACCGAGGATTTTTGTAAAAAATACTGGATAGAGGCTAGCTAAGTCAGCTTATTTTATAATGAATTTATAATATTTCTTTATTTATCAATTGGTTATGGATTAACCTGAAAACTGGCATGGCCTTCGCAATAGTCTTAGGGAATCAACAGCAAAGGCCGAATGTATGGTGCTTAGCTGATTGAGTTAATTAGTGAGGCGACAGGCAATAGTGCTGAACGTCCTCAATATTTTAGAAGTTAAATGGAGGTTACCATTATGAATATTAAACGCACTCTACTAAATACTGCTTTGGTTCTTGTTACTGCTGGTACATTGGCTGCATGTGATCAGAGCTCTGATGACAACAAAGTAGAAGACGCAATGTCCAATGCTGGTGATGCTGTTGAGCAAACTATGGATGATGCTGGTGATGCGCTAAACAACGCTGGCAATTCAATTGAAGACACCATGACCGATACAGGTAACGCCATCGAAGATAAGTGTGAAGAAGCAAAAGAAGGCATGAACGCCAAAGACACTGATTGCTAAAATGAGCAGAAAAAAGGCCGAGTGATCGGCCTTTTTTCTAACATTTTTTAAATGTGGCTTTTATTGCTTTATAAAAAGTCAGTCTGGTCGTATTTATCGAGCTTGTTATAGAGCGTTTTGATACTGATACCAAGTTGATTAGCTGTATCCGTCCTGTTGCCTTCGTTATTTTTGAGGGTTTTTAAGATGGCAATTCTTTCGATGTTATCAAGACGCATTCCAAAAGGAATGCCAGACGTTTTATTGGTTTCAGCTTGGCTATTAAGTGCATTGGTAATTAGGTGTTCTGGGAGAATGGTTTGATCCGCCAAAATATAGGCACGCTCAATAGCGTGTTTTAGTTCACGGACATTACCAGGCCAAGAGTATTGGCCAATTTTCTCTAGGCTTGAGGCTGATAGTTGCTTTTGTTGACCATCTTGCGCGTTTCGGTAAGCCAAAAAGTGTTGTGCCAGACCGCATGCGTCGCCTTGTCTGTCTCTTAATGGCGGCGACATAATAGGGAATTGCGCTAGACGAAAATAAAGATCTTCACGGAAGATATCGTCACGAATAGCGTCACTTAGTACACGATTAGTCGCGGCAACAATTCGAACATTGGTTTTTTTGACTTGCTGAGCGCCAACGGGTTTGTATTCACCGCTTTCAAGTACTCGTAGTAGTTTTACTTGATACTCAAAAGGCATTTCAGTGACTTCATCCAAAAATAATGTTCCGCCTTCTGCTTGCTCGAAAACGCCTTGGTGATCTTTATGTGCGCCAGTGAAAGCACCTTTAACGTGACCAAACAGTTCGCTATCAATCAGCTCTGGGCTTAGTGCGCCGCAGTTGATTGCAACAAATGGACCTTCTGCTCGCGGACTAACCACGTGCAGAGTGTTGGCAATGAGTTCTTTACCTGTGCCACTTTCTCCAATGATGAAGGCGTTGGTGTTGGTGCTGGCTACTTTGCGGATGGTTCGATAAAGCGAATGCATAGCGCAAGAAGAGCCGACTAGTAAACCAAATTGGTCTAGGTAGCTTGCTTGCGGATTATTGTATTGCATTGGCACATTTAGCTCGTTGAAGACTTCATTAAGTGAAGATTCAACCGACTTAACGTTGAATGGAGCACGATAGTGAAATCCAGCGCCTTTTTGAATAAGGCGATCCAACATTGGGTCTGGTTCGCCCTTACTGAAAAAAAGAAACTCGGTTTGAGAAAGTAGTGGGTGATCAACGAGTCCTTGCAGTGAATCGCCATCGGCAGGGTTCACTTCAATAATGGCGACATCACATTGGCTAATAGCAAGTTGTTGCAGCCAGCTTTCTTCTTGATAGCTGACGTTCAATTCATATTGTTGAACGCCTTTTAGCGCTAGCAAGTCTGAAGCCAATAATGGATCTTGAACATGCAAAAAGAGCTTTGGTAAAGACATCATCGTTTTCCCTGAATGAATAGAGTGCAAATTTGTAGGGCCATAAAATCATAGGCCTACAGGTGATCAAAGGGGTAAGCCCATGACTTTTCATGAAACACGGTATTAATCATCCGTATTTGCACAAAGCTCACCCTTTTTTGAAAGGAGCCAGTGGTGATAAATGATAGAGGTTTAGCGACAAGGTCACTGTCAAATAAAGACACGGGGTTGATTTATGACATGATCTCTATGTGTTTTGATGGTTTTTTTGCTAATGTGACCTTGTCTGAACAGGTTGACAACACGCTTGATAAACATGGCTTTAAGAAGCTGTCTAATTTGTTTCGCCGCTTGGCCGATCGGCTACTCTCTTTTGTTGGTAATGTGCTGGAAGACTCAAAGCTGATGACCCAAGATGCAGGTCGTATTACCAGTGAATATTTGGCGGCGCTTAGTGCCAATACAGGTCAGGATCTCGTGAATCGTGTAATGCTGGTAAATGAGCAGGGTTTAAAAAGAATAGAGGCGTTGCTACGACAGCTAGGTGACAAGGTCTTTGCCAATATCATCGCAGATTATTTGGTCTTTTTACGAAGAGGATTGGATAACGTGAAGCAATGGCGTAGTAACGCCAAGGTCATTCAACGCTAGAGTGGTAGTCGTAGGAATTGTATAACCCACGAAACTGGCCTAATTGTTGTGACAGTTAGGCCATATGCCTAGATGGGGTTATTCGTCATCCACGACTCTAAAGTCTAACCTACCAACAATAGAACCTTTATTGTCATGGGTAGCAACCGTAAAGTCAGCATCATTTTTCTCTCTATTAGGATTGATTGTCGCAATAACCTTGTTATTCACAATCAACTGATAGGTTTCAGAAAAAGTAATGTTCAAATCTTCTGACTTTGGGTCTTCAAACAGAATATTATCTTTTAATCGAATTGCTCTACTTTCGCCACGGATCCATTGGCCAACCAAAGGTTGTGCTTTAAAGGTTTGGTTGCCATGGGTAATGGTCGTTTCAGACAAGAAAATCCGAATCAAATCTCCGTTTAATGCCACTTTCTGGCGATCATCAACACGCGCATTCAAAGAGGCCAATGTAGAGTTTGTTTTGCTCACATAAGAGCGAAGCTGCTGAGTTGCATCATTTATCTGGTTAGAAGATAAGTTGTTAACGTTGGAAATGCTTGGTAACTGAGGCGCTTTCCCTGTACGGTTTGTGAGTTCTGTATAGTTTGCTTTAGCCAATGCTTGTTGAGCTCTAAGCTGTTTGGTCAAACTATCAATCGAGCTAACATTGTTAAGCGGATTCGATGTGCTTTCGTTTGATGTATTGTCGTTAGTAGAAGTAGTCGGTGCGACATCTGTTGATTTTGTAGATTCTACCGGCGTGTTGTTTGACACGTTTTGATCGACACTGTCTGTTTTAGACGTTGATAAGTCTTGAAAAATTGGCATCGAGCAGGCGCTAATGAAGAGCGTTGCAAGTAAAAGGCCAGAACGAAGTATAAGCATTAACTAATCCTGAGATTAAAGGCGAAAAAATAGACCACTAAGTATGAGGTATGGCGGGTGCTATGTCGAGAAAAGCGTTAGAGACAAGCAAAATACTTGCCTCTAACGTTAGTTTATTGTTGAGATTGATTCCACAGGATGCATTCGTCCAGTGTTACGCCTTGTCCGCCAAAAATATCTAAAGCGCTACCTATGGTCAGATCGACTTTCCCAGAGGACAATTCGCTGACACGTTTAAGGTCAGATAAAGAGCGAGCACCTCCAGCATAGGTCACAGCAACCGGACAACCTTGGCCTAGCAACTGGACCAATTCTTCATCAATGCCCGCTTGCAAGCCTTCAACATCAGCTGCATGGATCAAAAATTCATCGCAATGGTTTGCCAATTCAATGAGATTTTCTTGGTTAACTTGTGTCGAAGTAATGGTTTGCCAGCGATCTGTGGCAATGTACCAGCCATCTTTTGTACGGCGGCAACTTAAGTCTAAAACCAGTCTCTCAGTGCCTGTTTCACGTTTGATTTTATCTAATCTGTCCCAGGAAAACTCGCCATTTTCAAACAAATAAGAGGTCACAATGACGTGAGAAGCACCAGCATTTAAATAACTTGCCGCGTTATTGCTGTTAACACCTCCGCCAAACTGTAGGCCGTTCGGGTAGGCGCGCAATGCACTAAGCGCTTCTTCTTGGTTACCCTTACCTAAGGCAATGACATGCCCACCAAGTAAGTTATGTTCTTGGTACATGTGGGCATAATGTTCTGCGTTAAATTCGCTGATAAAGTTTTCAGTGGCGCCTTTGTCATTCAGGCTGCCCCCTATAATTTGCTTAACCTTGCCTTGGTGTAGATCGATACAAGGGCGGAACTGGGTCACAAAAAACTCCTATTAGGTCTCAAATATTTCGGCGATTGTAACTGATAATGTACAGAGAAACGATGCGCCAAAGCAAACACTTCTTAAGCCTGTTACAATGGCCAATTAAAATAGATACCTAGACAGAATAAAGCAATCTTATGCTGCAAATTACTCTCGCCGTGGCGATTCCAGACCACGAAATAGAACTAACCGCTATTCGAGCACAAGGTGCAGGCGGCCAAAACGTCAATAAAGTCTCTTCTGCTATCCACCTAAGATTTAATGTGGCTGCTTCGTCGCTCCCTGAATTTTATAAAGAGCGTTTGTTGGCACTAAATGACTCTCGATTAACAAAAGAGGGTGATATTGTGCTTAAGGCACAACAACATCGCACACAGGAGTTAAATCGAGAAGACGCATTAGCAAGACTGAAAGAGCTGATTCTTGAAGCAACTCGGGTCCAAAAAGCACGTCGACCAACCAAACCAACACGTTCTTCACAGAAAAAACGCGTTGATCAGAAAAAGCAAAAAGGGCAAATTAAAAACTTACGCCGGAGCAATTGGGATTAATCAACTCACTTCATCGTAAGGCTAGTGGAGATAGGATAGTGCTAAGAAAAATGCGCCAAGAAGAATTTCTCAGCTATCGTGATTATTTTATCGCCGATTACAGTCAAGAAATTTCATTAAATTATAGTCGTACCATGGCGGATTCTGTCTCGATAGCGGAACAAGATTTGCTGCGCAGTTTTCCTGATGGTGTTGAAAGCAAGGGGCAGGAGTTAGTCTGTATTGAAGCTAAGGTAGCTGGCCAGATTATTGTGGTTGGGTATCTTTGGTACACCATAAACATAGAAGACCAAACGGCGTTTATTTGCGATTTTTATATTACCGAGCCTCATCGCAGTAAACAATTTGGTAGACATGCCATGAGTGAGCTTGAAGAACAGCTTAAAAATAACGGTATTCATCAGATAAAGCTCAGAGTGGCTTATTATAATAAACGCGCCTTTGCCTTATACGAAAAAATAGGTTTTGTGGTGACCGGTTATAATATGTCTAAGAACATTGTCTAAAAGTAGTGGTCTGCAAATTATGTCAGAAACGCATAAAACCGATCCCAATATAAAAAGCCCTTGTATTCGTCAGTGCTGCCTTGATGACGACGAGATTTGTGTGGGGTGCTATCGAACCATGAAGGAAATCATGGTTTGGCAACAATCAGATCAAAGTGAGAAATTAGCTATTTTGGCTAATTGCTCAATACGAAAAAAGAAGCACGACTTCCTACATCCTTAATATTCCCTCAGCTATTTTCAATATTTACTTCCTCGCCTTTACCTTATTTCGCGTATTCAATTCCGCTTTAAATTCATTTTTCAAATTTCTTTGTAAGAAAGTGATATCTGCCCACGTCTAATCTTCAGAAACAGAATATGAGCGCTTGGACCTTTCCAAGTTTTTAGATGATATAGGTAGGTAACTTACCTTGATTGCAGAATTACAAGTATGGCTAACATCGGGAACAGCGTCGCTCACCTTGTTGTGCGTTGGTGTTGTGCTCTTGTCCTATTTACTCGAAGACCTTGCCATCGCAACAGCGGCGACCTTGTCTGCCCATGGGGACTTGCCTTCATCACTTGCCTTAATGTCGATTTTTATCGGCATCGCGACAGGGGACTTGGGCTTGTATGTCTTGGGACGTTACGCCCGAAAAGTCAGATGGTTACGCTATCGAGCCTTAACCAATTCTTCGTTTAAAGTCGTGAGACAAAAGCTGATCCAACGTGCTTTTTTGAACCTTTTCTTAATTCGTTTTATTCCCGGCTTAAGAACCATTGGTTTTACCTTAAGTGGTTTTCTCGTCATTCCGTTACCTGTCTTTTTTAGTGCTGTTCTGCTTGCTACTTCTATTTGGACGCTGGTGGTGTTCACACTGATTTATCAAATAGGCAGCAGTGTTTTTATGCAGGTGTCAGAACTGAAATGGCTGCTTATTCCTGTGGCATTTGGCCTGTTGTTTTTAATGAATCGTTTTCTTAATAAATCGTTTACGCGAGGTATGTCATGAGTGCCATGGTTGAGGGGCAGTTCATTGCGCCAAATAGAATTAATGCTGGAATGCCGCTACTCCAAGTTGAAGAGGAAGCGAGTATTTCACCTTATGAATTCATGCCGAGCTGGTTTTTTTACGCCCCAGTTGTCGTGCAGAGTTTGTTTCTTGGGCTGCGTCACGGTGATGTTTGTTTACCTTTAATCGCTAACCCAAGCATCAAGTTGAGCGGCATGGTGGGCGAATCCAAAACAGACATATTGAATTTGGCTGGTCCGGTAGCCAAGAAATGGATCGAACCTTTTATTACCCTGACAAAAAACCAAGAAAGCGTTGCTGTGCAATTCGAAAACGCACAGCAAGCAATGGACGTTGCTCAGTTGTCATTTCCCATTGTGGCTAAGCCTGATTTAGGTTGTCGTGGTGTTGGCGTCAAGCTACTGAAATCCGCAGCGCAACTTCATGAATATATTGAAACGTTTCCTACCTCCGCTCAGTTTCTACTGCAACGTAAAGCGCCATATCAAGCGGAAGCAGGCGTCTTCTATGTGCGTTATCCAGGGCAAGAACAGGGCGAGATTATTTCCATCACCTTGAAATACGCCCCCAGTGTCGTTGGTGACGGCACGCACAGTTTGAGACAGCTGATTGAGCGTTGCCCACGAGCCGGTCAGTTAGCGCATTTGTATTTCCCACGTCATACACAAAAGCTGGATTGGATTCCCGCAGACGGTGAGGAATATCCTCTCGCGTTTGCTGGCAGTCACAGCCGTGGCTCGATTTTTCGTAATGGCAATCAATACATCACGCAAGCATTAACGCGAAAATTGGATGAGATCTTAAAAGACGTTGATGGCTACTACTACGGCCGTTTAGACATCAAGTTTGCCGACATTGAGTCTTTCATGGCAGGCGAAAACTTTTCCATTTTAGAAATGAATGGCGCGAGCAGCGAAGCGACCCATATTTGGGACCGCAATACCAGGTTATCCGAAATTTTTAGCACCTTGCTAAAGCAGTATCGAATTTTATTCGAGATAGGTGCCTTGCAGAAAAAGCGTGGTTTTAAATCACCGACCATTCGAGCTTTGTTAAAAGCGTGGCGAGAAGAAAAAGCACTTATTCAGCATTATCCGGCTACTGATTAAATTAAGAGACGTTCTTGTAAGGAAAACCTATGCAATCGGTATTGAAAAAAAGACAAGTCAGAGACTTCCCAGCAGCGACCTATACGCCAACGGTGCAAGGTTGTCTTGAGGTGTTTGCTCAGGCTTCTCGTTGTTTGCAGATGCTCGACGATGACGCTTATCAAGCGTCGATGAAGCCTGTGGTGAACAGTTCTATTGGTGAGCATTTTCGTCATTGGTTAGATGTCTTTAATGCCGTTTATCAAGCGGGAATAGTGATTGATTATAACCAACGTCGTCGTGGTCATAGGGTGGAAACATCGCGCTCTGTTGCCTTAGTTGAAATCGACGAGCTGACAAACTGGCTTACTGGCTTATCGGAAAAAGAGCTTAAGAAAAACGTGAATGTTTTGACCGGAGTCTCTGTTTTGCATACGCAAGCCTGTCTCATGTCTTCGACCTTGGAGCGCGAAATTACTTTTGCGGCACTGCATGCGAATCATCATTTTGCCATGGTGAAAGTGGCCGCCAGTTTAATGAATAAAAGTATCGATGAGGACTTTGGCATTGCGCCAGCCACCGCAACGTTTTTAAGAGGCCAATAATTATGTGTTCGGTTTCTTGGTGGATTGATGAATCAGGTTATCAATTATTCTTCAATCGTGATGAGCAAAAAGCACGAGCTCCCGCCTTGTCGCCTCAGTCTTTTGCTCTGCAAGGCATCCAAGTTCTCATGCCGATTGATCCTGTGGGCAAGGGTAGTTGGATTAGCTTAAACGAGGCCGGTGTGTCTTTGTGTTTACTCAATAACTATCAAGGCAAAACGCCGTCAGGCCAACTGACGAGCCGTGGGCAATTGGTCAAGCAATTATCCAGTGCTACAGGGCTTGCCCAAATTGAATGGCAGTTTGCTCAGCTGGACCTGCAACAGCTTGCCCCTTTTACCTTGCTGGCTTTTGAGCTGGGTAATAGCAAGGTTAGAGAGTTTCAATGGGATGGTGAAAACGCATCGATTCTTTATGCCCAATCACCGCATTTTTCGTCTGCAGTGGAGCTAGAAGGAGTCACGGCCTATCGACAATCCGTCTATGAGGAACTCGCTGTCGAAAGCGCTGACGATTTGCTGTTGTTTCATTCTCAGCACCATCCAGAGCAGTCTCATTTCTCGGTTTGTATGCACAGAGAAGATGCTCAAACCGTGAGCTTCACTCGCATTCAGGTCGCAAAAGACAATTTTCAAATGAGCTATGTGGCCGGATCGCCTTGCTCGAATTTAGCGCCACAAGCGTTGGCGTCTCAGAGCTATTGTTTTCAAGACAATGGTTTTCAAAGCAATCGTTCTCAAGACACGTGTTTTCACGAAAAGGTTTCCCTCGTTACTGGTTCTTATTAATCAAAATTTAGGAGTTGTTATGACGCGTTTAATGATGTTTTTAGCCGTGTTTATAAGCAGTTTTGCCCTAGCGCAAGATGAGATTTATACCGGCTATTTTAGTAATAAAGCACTTAGCGGCTATGACACGGTTGCTTACTTTACGGACCAAAAACCGGTCGAAGGCAGTTCCAAGTTCGTCACTGAATATAAAGGCGCTGATTGGTATTTTGCCTCGCAACAGCATCTCGATATGTTCAAAGCTGAACCGGAAAAATACGCTCCGCAATATGGTGGCTATTGCGCTTGGGCTGTGTCTGCCAAGAATGACTTCGCCTCTTCTGATCCAAAAGATTGGGCCGTGGTTGATGGCAAGCTGTATCTGAATTATGACGACAACATTAAACGCAAGTGGGACCAAGATCCTGTGTTGCACATCAAACAAGCGGATGCCAATTGGCCAAGCCTGATCGGTAAAAAATAATACTTATAAATAGGGTCAATAAAATGAATAAGCAAATTGTGAAATATGTACCAACGGTGTTTATCGCCTTTGTGTTTGTGCAGTCGCTGTTTTTTAAATTCACTGGTTCCTACGAAACCGACCATATCTTCGGCGTGTTGGGTACTTGGTCTGGCTTGGAATTCTTCGGTCATTACGGTGGCTACATTCTTGGCGTGGCCGAACTGATTGCTGCTGTTTTGCTCTTTACTCGTTGGCATGGTTTGGGGGCTTTGATGGCAATGGGCATTATGAGTGGTGCGATTATTTTTCACCTATTTACTCCGCTTGGCGTAGTGATGCCTGAGTTTAATGCAGCCGATGAAGTCGTCGGCAATGACGGTGGTTTGCTGTTTATCATGGCGTGTTTGGTTTGGTTATGTGCGGTGTTTTTATCGCTTCGGGATCTTAAAAATCCACAAGGCATCCTAAACAAAATTATCAAGAGCGGAGTCTGATTATGTTGGCCAGTCCTTTTCGTTTAAAAAGAATCACGCCATTTGGCGTTGGAGAATCCGTTCTTGAATGGGCGACAGGACTCGCTAAATTAGATCGCTTGTATCAACAAAGGCCCAGCAGCCAGACCAGCTTTGAATTTATGCGTTACACCCTCGAAGCGTTGAACATTGATTATTCCATTGCCAAAGGTGCCGCTGAGAATATTCCCCAAAATGGGCCTGTGGTAATTGTTGCCAACCATCCTCTTGGCGCGATTGAAGGTGTGGTCTTGGCAGACCTAGTTGGACGCGTTCGCAGTGATGTAAAAGTACTGGCCAATGAGTTACTCAAGCGTTTGCCAGAAATCAGTGACTTATTTATTGGCGTGGATGTGTTTGGCGGTAAATCGGCGCAACGCACCAATGGCAAGGCGATTCGAGATGCTCATCGGCATTTGGCTGAGGGCGGTGTGTTAATTGTTTTTCCTGCAGGGGAAGTGTCCACTTATCCGAAAAAATCTAATGATCAGTCAGCAGAAAAGTCGATAGAAAAGCAGGCGTTAGCCGACATCGAATGGAGTCAGTCGGTCGCTAATTTCTTAAATCGCAGCGAAGCGACGACGGTGCCGATTTTTATTAATGGCAAAAATAGCGAGTTGTTTTATCAAGCCGGTCGTATCCATCCTTTGCTACGAACCGCTATGTTGGGCCGAGAACTGCTTAATAAAAAATCCTCAGTCATTGAGATTTCTATCGGCAGTGCTATACCGTTTGCGGAAGTAAGCCAGTTTGAAAGCAATCAAGATCTTGTCAGCTACTTACGTTTGAATACCTATTTAATGAGCCCTCAACATGCTCAGGAATCGGTTGTCCAAGATGACAACAAAGATTTACCCATCATCGAGCCGATTGATCCGAGTCTTTTAGAGAATGAAATTGCCAATCTGCCAGGCGATATGCTGTTGCTGAAGCAAGGTGAGTTCAGTGTTTATTGCACTCCGACGCAATCTATCCCTTTGCTGATGCAAGACATTGGCCGTATCCGCGAAGAAAACTTCCGCGCGGTGGGCGAGGGTAGTGGTTTGGCCTGTGACGTGGATGAATACGACCTTTATTATCATCAATTGTTTGTTTGGCATCATGGCAATAAAGAAGTCGTCGGGGCTTATCGCATGGGGTTAGTGGATAAGCTTATTGAAGCGCATGGCTTAAAAGGGTTGTACTCACGCAGCTTGTTTAACTATGACCAAGCGTTTATCGATAGCCTAGATCACAGCATTGAGATGGGGCGTTCGGTTGTCGCAGCTAAGTATCAAAAGAATTTAAATTCGCTGCTCTTGCTATGGAAGGGGATTGCTACCTTTGCTTCTCGCAACCCAAAATATACGCATTTATTTGGCCCTGTCAGCATCAGTAATGAATACAGCCATACGGCACGTCAATTGATCGCTGCAACCTTGTCGATTCATTATTACGATAAAGAGAAAGCCTGCTTGGTGATGCCATCGACGCCACTGCGCAACAGCGGTTCCGTGTTTTGGCAACCTAATTTGTTGTCTTCCTTGGCGAGTGTCACCTTGCTGTCTAAAGTCTTATCGCGAATGGAGCAGGGCAAAGGTTTGCCCGTATTGATTCGCCAGTATTTAAAAATGAACGGTAAGCTGGTGTGCTTTAATGTCGATCCAGCTTTTCATAATTCACTGGACGGCTTAATTGTGGTGAATTTAAAAGAGGTGCCTTTGTCTATTTTGGCAAAATACATGGGACAAGAGGACGCTAAGCGATACTTAGAAACAGTCTTGAAAAAATAGCCCAAGAGATAGCAATCATGGTGGCTGAACGAAATGCGTCACAGCCTCCATGATCATGTTTGGTTTTTTATCTTCAAGTTTTAGAACCCTTTCATCACCTCTTCAAACAATCTTTTTTACTACTTATTCCTTTCACTCTCTTTATCTTGATCTAACGCAATGTTTCAAATCAAAACAGCACTCATAATCTGGCCTTATAGTAAGCCTTGAAATGTTTTGAGGCTTCGGTGGGCGTTGGATAACAAGAACACTCAATCAAGTAAGTGTCTACGATCGTCTTTTTTTCTCAATCAAATGAATGGGTTGAAGCTATATGATTAACGAAGCTGTAGTGGATTTATCGCGATTTCAGTTTGCTTTCACTGCTCTGTACCACTATTTGTTTGTCCCTTTAACACTAGGGATGGCTTTCTTATTGGCAATCATGGAGTCTGTCTATGTAATTACCGGTAAGCAAGTCTACAAAGACATGGTGAAGTTTTGGGGTAAACTTTTTGGTATTAACTTTGCGCTAGGTGTAACAACGGGTTTGACAATGGAGTTCCAGTTCGGAACGAACTGGTCTTACTACTCTCATTACGTTGGCGATATTTTTGGTGCACCTTTAGCCATTGAGGGCTTGATGGCCTTCTTCCTTGAGTCGACATTGGTTGGTTTATTTTTCTTTGGCTGGGATCGCCTCAGTAAAGTGAAACATTTAATGGTGACTTGGGGCGTAGCGCTAGGTTCTAACTTGTCAGCTTTGTGGATCCTGATCGCCAATGGCTGGATGCAAAATCCAGTAGGATCAGAGTTCAACTACGAAACCATGCGTATGGAGCTCGTCGACTTTGGTGCTTTGATATTAAACCCAGTGGCGCAGGTGAAATTTGTTCACACCGTATCAGCAGGCTACACAACAGGGGCGATGTTTGTTCTGGTTATTTCAAGCTACTACTTATTGAAAGGCCGTGACCTTGCGTTTGCTCGCCGTTCTTTCGCTATCGCTTCAGCGTTTGGTTTAGCGTCTATCTTGAGCGTTATCCTTCTAGGTGACGAATCTGGTTACGAGCTAGGCGAAGTGCAAAAAGTGAAATTAGCAGCGGTTGAAGCGGAGTGGGAAACACAAGAAGCACCAGCAGACTTCACCTTAATCGGCTTTCCAAACCAAGAGCTTGAAGAAACCGAGTTTGCTATCAAAATTCCTGGGCTAATGGGCTTGATCGCAACACGCTCTCTAGACAAAGAAGTAACAGGCATCAAAGAGCTGAAAGAGCATAACCGCCAACGAATTATCAATGGTATTTATGCCAACCAGTTGCTTGAGAAGTTACGCAGCGGTTCAACGGATCCGCTAGTAAAAGAAAACTTCGAGAAAGTAAAAGACGATCTTGGTTACGGATTGTTGGTAACAGCATTCAATGAAGACATGAACAAAGTGACATCTGAAGAGATCGATCAAGCGGTTGAATACTCTATTCCGCAAGTTGCGCCATTGTTCTTTGCCTTCCGCATCATGGTCGGCTGTGGTTTCCTAATGTTGTTTGTCTTCGCTGCTGCTTTTTACCAAAACGCGCGTCGTCGCATTGGTCAAAGTCCTTTGTTCCTGAAATTTATCGTAATTTGTTTACCACTTCCTTGGATTGCCAATGAAGCAGGTTGGTTTGTTGCGGAATACGGTCGTCAGCCTTGGGCTATTGGTGAAATATTACCGGTTCATGTTGCGGTCTCTAGCTTAACAGCCACAGAGATCTGGATCAGCCTTGCAGGCTTCGGGCTTCTTTATACAGCGTTCTTAATTGCTGAGATGTACTTGATGATTCGCTTTGCGAAACAAGGCCCTTCTAGCTTGCATACTGGACGTTACGCACTTGAACAAGAAACGGCTCAGCTAAAACAAGGGGTGTAAGATGGATTACGAATTATTAAAAGTGATTTGGTGGGTGTTGATCGGTGTTCTACTGATTGGCTTCTCCGTGACAGACGGTTTTGACATGGGCGTTGGTAGCTTGTTGAAAGTGATCGGTGGTACGGATTCAGAACGCCGTATCATGATCAACTCGATTGCGCCTCACTGGGACGGCAACCAAGTTTGGTTTATTACAGCAGGCGGTGCGTTATTTGCTGCTTGGCCTGTGGTGTATGCGACAGCCTTCTCTGGTTTCTACTTTGCCATGTTGTTGGTATTGGCGGCGCTATTCTTTCGCCCAATTGGTTTTGACTACCGTTCGAAACTGGAAAATACCAAATGGCGTACAAGCTGGGACTGGGGTATCACTTTTGGTTCGGCTGTTCCGCCAATCATTTTCGGTGTAGCGTTTGGTAACTTATTACAAGGCGTGCCGTTCGAATTTGATCAATACATGCGTGCCACTTACACCGGTTCTTTCTTTGCTCTGCTAAACCCATTTGCGATTCTTTGTGGTTTGGTCAGCTTGTTAATGCTAATGACGCAAGGCGGTGCTTGGTTACAAATGAAGACAGATGATGCGCTACTTGAAAAAGCCAGTCGCATCACTGCAATTACCGGTGCATTAGCTGCTGTGTTGTTCATCTTGGCGGGTGTGTGGTTGGCTTATGGTATTGATGGTTATGTTTTGACCAGCGCTATCGATGGCAATGCAGTGGTAACACCTTTGATGAAAACAGCCGAAGTTCAAGCTGGTGCTTGGTTGGCTAACTATGACAAAGTGCCTGCACTTATGTTGGCTCCGCTTATCGGTATTGCAGGCATGTTGTTCGCAGCACTGACTGCCGTGCTGAGAAAAGGCGCCTTGTCTTTCTTGAGTTCCTCTTTGGGTATTGCCGGCATTATTGTTACAGCGGGTGGGTCAATGTTCCCATTCTTGATGCCGTCTTCAAGTTTTCCAAACATGAGTTTGACTATGTGGGATGCGACATCTAGTGAAAACACCATGATGATTATGTTTGTGGTGGCTTGTATCTTCGTACCGATTGTTCTGGCTTACACGTTATGGAACTACTTTGTGATGTATGGTCGTCTGACTAAGAAACACATCGAAGAAAACAATCATTCACTTTACTAGTCATTGATATAGAAGATAGAGCGCTTTGGGCTCTGTCTTCTAGCAATAAGAGGAATAAGTTATGTGGTATTTTGCTTGGGTTCTAGGCGTATTGTTAGCCTGTTCGTTCGGTATTGTTAATGCCGTATGGTTAGAATTTAGCGGCTACGAAGGTGAAGAGGAGCAGAAGTAAACCCAATGAAACAGCACAAGGAAACAAAAAAGGCGCGTCGAGCTGGCCGAGTGAAAACATCTGAAGGTGTATTTTTAGATGAACTAGCCAGTCAGCAATCATCAAAGTATCGAATTGCTCAAGGCTTTGGTGTGTTGTTTGCAGTGTCTTTGGTGTTGCAAGCTTGGGCGTTAGCGAATGTGTTTTCAGACATGGCGCTACACCAGTCTTTTTCCTTGTCTCTTTTAGTCTTGGGGTTATTTGCTCTATTACTACGTGCCTTGGCGAACTTTGGCCGAGAACGTATTTGCACCAGCGCAAGCCGTGATATTCGTTACGGCTTGCGACGTAAATTGGTGTCGCATCTGACAAACCTTGGGCCAGCGCGCCTAAGAATAGAAGAGGATGCGGCGCTTTCTACTCGTGTTTACGAACAAGTAGATGCGTTAGACGATTTCTTTAGTCGCTATAAACCGCAAGTGTTTATGGTGACCCTAATTCCTTGTGTGATCCTACTGTCTGTTGTTTCTATTTCTTGGATCGCCTTCTTTGTTTTCATGATGACCGCGCCTTTGGTCATTATCTTCATGATCTTTGTGGGTCATAAAGCCGCGCAAGCCAACCGTCGTCAATTCAATGTCTTGGCCATGTTGTCCAATCAGTTCATGGACTTAAGCCAAGGCTTATCAGAACTCAAACGCCTTAACAGAACTGGCGAAGCACGCGAGCGTTTGTCCGACAGTGCTACTTCATACCAAAAGACAACCATGGGGGTTTTGGTATTAGCGTTTTTATCAACGGCTACGTTAGAACTTTTCGCGTCATTGTCTATCGCCATGATTGCCTTGTATTTAGGGCTTGGCTTATTAGAAATCTTACCATGGCAAGTGGGCAGCTCCCCCGTTACCTTGACGCAAGCTATGTTTCTTTTGTTGCTTGCGCCGGAATTTTATTTGCCGCTACGTCAGCTTGGTAATGACTACCATGCGAAACAAAAAGCCGAAGCCGCCGCGACGGATTTGTTAGATATCCTACAAACACCAGTGCATGCATCCACTTCACACCAAGAGAACACTGGATTAGCTTTTTTAAATACGTTGAAATCTATTCAATTCAAAGACTTGAGCTGGCAGGAAGAGGGGCGTTATCGACTCGCGCCAATTACGGCCAATATTGCCCAGGGCGAACGAGTTTGGCTGAGTGGTGAATCGGGAGTGGGTAAATCCAGTCTATTGCATTTGTTACTAGGTTTTGAAGAAGGCTTTGATGGGCAGTGCTTGATCAATGGTCAGCCATTCTCAGAATTAAACTTGGCTTCTTGGCGAGCCAAACTGGCTTGGTTGCCACAAACACCGGAATGGGTAAACGGCAGCATTCGTCGTAATTTACTCTTAGGGCTGGGTGGCAAAGAGGGCGCAGGGCTACCACATGAAGAAGAGATACAAACAGCGCTCATAAAAAGCCAGTGCGACGAATTTATACAGCTGCTTCCCGACGGGTTAGATACCAAACTAACCGAATTAGGAGCAGGGCTTTCTGGCGGGCAAATGCAGCGACTTTCTATTGGCAGAGCCTTATTATCAAAAGCCGATTTATGGTTACTCGACGAGCCTTGCTCTGGCTTGGATAACGACACAGCACAGGCGGTACTCGACACACTTAAAACCGCATCTCAAGGCAAAACCCTATTGATCGTCAGCCATGATACACATCCGATTGCATGGGCAGACAAACATTGGGCACTAACAAAAGGAGGTTTGCATGAGCATTTACGCAAAGAAAACCACGAAGTTATCGCTTAAGCGCCTTTTATTAGCCAATCCTTGGGGCTTTGTTATTCCTCTGTTGACTGGTGTGGCTGCCACCTTAGCGGGTGTTGGGCTATTGGGGCTTTCTGGTTGGTTCATCTCCGCGGCAGGCTTGGCAACAGCGTTGGGCGGTGCATTGGTGTTTAACTACTTAACACCCGGCGCCATTGTTCGAGGGCTTGCGATCCTCAGAACCGCAGGCCGCTATGGCGAACAAGTCACAGCGCATAATCACCTGTTGGGGTTACTGCGCACTTTGCGCCTTTGGGTGTGGGATCAGCGAGTTGCCAAAGATGCTGCGAACCTTCATCAACAAAGCCGTGGCGACTTGCTACAGCGCCTAGTCAGCGACTTGGATCAAATTATTCGCTGGCCCTTGGTGGTGTTTTTACCTTGGGTGTATGCTGTATTAGCTTATGTTGGCGTGGCGATTTTGGCCTATTTCATTCTGCCAGCTTTGTTGTGGCCGTTATTGATTGCTGCAGTGTTACATGTCTTGGTGGTGCCTTATGTTTGTGGACACTTCGCCAGCCATGCAGTGCATGTAGGTCAAATATTGGGTGTACATCGTCGTAGCCGCTTTGTTAGTTTTTTTTCGGCACTGATTACCTTAACCATTCGAGGCCACTGGGAAGACTACGCACAGCGTCTTGATCAACTGGATGAACGCCAACGCAGAACCGAAATCCGTATTCAACAAGCAGTGAGCCTTGGGCGATTATTGTCTTATGGTGTGACCATCTTACTCATCGCCAGCAGCTTCTATTTACTCAGTGCCTTTACCCCAGAAACCCAACGCTGGACCTTAATAGATGGCGTGCAGGGCACTTGGGTTGTCGGTTTTTCTTTAGCTTTGTTAGCCGTAAATGAACTGGTCTTGCCCTTGGTGCAATCCTTCGTCGCCCAAGGCCAGTCGCAAGTTGGTCTACGTCGACTCAACCAGCTTCACCACGATACTGAGCCAATGTCCGAAAAGACGATCCCACAGATCGAGCAACTTTTGTTTAAACAATGGCGCGGCTATCACGCTCCTAGTGGTTTGGGCAGCCAAGTTACTGATATTAAAGTAAACCATGGTGAATTTGTTTGGATCCGAGGCGCAAGTGGCTCAGGCAAATCCACCTTACTCACCTCCATTGCCGGTGACTGTTTATCCACTGGCGACGCCTTTATTAATGACGAGAAATACTCTGTATACAACAACCCAACGTATCAAGCACAACTAAGCTACTTGCCACAATCGCCGTATGTTTTCCAACAAAGCATCGCCGCGAACTTACTGCTTGGCAAACCTAACGCCAGCGACGACGAACTCTGGTCTGTATTAGAAGCCGTCGCCCTAGCCGAATGGGCACGCAACCTACCCAATGGTCTAGAAACCTTACTCAGTTCCCAAGGCCGCAACCTTTCAGGAGGACAGCGCAAACGCCTCGCCTTAGCACGCCTGCTGCTAAGACAGTCTCCCGTCTTACTGCTAGACGAACCATTCGACGGACTCGACAAAGCCACCATAGAAACGATTTGTCACTCGCTACAGAATGACTACAAACCAGATATCCTAATCCTTGTCAGTCACGTTGGAAGTCGCCTCGGCAACAACGCCAGAGTTATAGAGCTGTAGCCCTATGACTCCCTAGCTAATTGTAGGGCATCATGAGCGCAGCGTGATGTGCCGCTGAAAGCGAAGCTTTCATTGTAGGTTGCGGCTTAAGCCTGATGCGGAGTTCATGTTCCATTCAAACGCTTTGTATTCCCAACCTTTTTTCCGCACTTTAATTCAGGGAGAAGCTGAGCGGGTAACTTTTGCCAATCGATGCAACGCTTTCATTGAAAGCAAAGCTTTCATTATTGACACTTAATCCCCCGCGTAGACACGTCATTTCCCACAAGGGGACAAGCGCCCGCGAAGGCGGGAATCAAGCACTTATGGTCTAGAGTTGGTGCTCTTTGAAGTTGAATTGATTTCATTTTTGGATGAAAGTTAAAGCGTAATTTATGGGGGCATATACAGTTTATTTTTTAAAGTGAACTTTAATTGCGCGTTTAGCTATTTTAAATAAACCAGTTGTGCGCGTTTTGTACTGGAGGTAAGTGAGAAAGTCCTCTAATATCAATGAATAAGGATTCGTAGAGCTAAAATAACGCGCTGTGGATAAAAGGAATAACACGCATGCTCGTTTTTCTTGGTTTAGACTTTGTTGATATCCATATTAATGTTTTTAAAGTCAGTAATTTATAGAGACATTAAGAAGATTTTAAAGATGTGTAAATGCGCATGCGCACTATTAAACTGTTAGCTGTACAAAGAAAAAATCCAGATTAGGGAAGTTAATGAGCATCATATCTGAAAAATTCAGCGCAAAAATATCAGCCTTAAAGGTTGAGTTTGAGAGTAATAAAGAGGTTGTTCATCAGGGGGTTAAAGGTGGGTTAAATGAAAGCGAGCTTTCTGATCTAATAAGAGAAGTTATTCCAAAGAGATATAAGCTGACAAAAGGGATTATTGAAAACTCAAGGGGAGATCAGTCAAATGAAACAGATATTCTCATCTATGATGATGAGATACTTCCTTCATATATGAAAAATGAACTGACCTTTGTCCCTGTCGAAGCTGTGAAGTACAACTTTGAAGTTAAAAGTGGTTTGAATGCAAATGAACTAAAAACCACCTTAGCTAAATTTGAAAGGTTTAAAGCTATTGGTGGAGTGTCACCTACCGTACTTTTCTCATTCTCTAGCGATATTGATGGAAGTGAACTTAAGCGGTTAAAAAAATACGACAAGAACTTCTTTACCAATCCTGCCATTACCGTTTTATGCACTTCCACTAAAAGTTATTACTTTAAAAGTGTCAGCAAGCATTATCTTAAAGACTGTATTAGTAATTCAGAGTTTTTAAAGTTGTTTCAGGATGCCTCTGAGCTCGATTTAGATGGTGCAATTGAGGGCATGCGAGAATTGATGTCAAACGATGTCGCTTTATCTCAAATGAATCGTTCGCAATTTGCATTATGCATTCAGGGGATGATGCGAATGAATAGTCATTCTGCAGATATTGATGGCAAAGAGCTAACAATCAATGGACTGAAGTATAGTGATATCACGTTTAATATTCATAAGTGGGTTGGAGTTGAGGTAGATAGTAACGAGGTCGAGCTATCTTTTCTTTCTGGTGTCTCGAATACATTGTCAAAAGGAAATTTTGGACAGTATTTATTACATTCAGCAGCGCATGAACCCAAGATTTTTGCAGTATGCTACGAAGATATGTGGGGGAATTTAAGCTGTCAGGATTTCGATGAAAATGGATTGAGCTATGATAGCGATCAGGTTGTATTCAGTTTTCAAACCAGTGAAGAATCAAGCAAAATATTATTTAATATTTCAGAGAAGGAAAGCAGCTAACAAGTCAAATCACGTGGACTTCGCTGCGCTCCGCCGGTGTTTGAGGCGTTAACCCTCACTGGAGTCGCATGAAATTATCGTTAATCGCAGCAGTTTCTGAAAATGGTGTAATAGGTTCAGGCTTAGATATACCTTGGTCTGTTAAAGGTGAGCAGTTGCTGTTTAAAAGGCGATAATTGGGGGAAGAGTAAAATTAAATAAATAGAATGGCTACAAACAGATAAGGTAGCGAAAAAATAGCTAGTAAGAATAGAAGAGGGTGTTTTAATTTTATACTGACCCTCTTTTAAACAAATAATTACCCAGAGATGCTTTCGTGCCAAATGGCGACACGATTGCGGCCTGCATTTTTAGCTTGATACATAGCCAGATCGGCGTTATGCAGTAGCTCATCAAACGTTTCAGCGTGTTTCAAAGACTCTAAGCCGACGCTAATCGTTGAGAAGTGCAAAGCGTTTTCGGCACATTGGATTGACTCTTTTTCGACACACTCCCTAAGCTGTTCAGCCACTAAGTACGCCTCTTCTTGGTCAATCATTGGGAGGAGAATTACAAACTCTTCACCACCAAAACGGCCGATATGCCCGATGTTCTTGGCACTCAATATGTCACGGCAGACATTTACAACAGCCCTGATCACTCTGTCCCCAATCTCATGGCCGTATTGATCGTTAACTTGTTTAAAATTATCAATATCAATCATCAATACGCTAAAGGGCAATCCTTCATCCAGGCATTTTTGATAATCGATTTGTGCCATTTCCAAAATAGCACGGCGATTATAAGTGCCCGTTAAAGCATCGGTTGTGGCGAGTTTTTTGAGCTCTTTCTCTATCTTTTTTTGCTCTTCAATACGTTGCGTTAGCCGTTGCATTTTAAGTCTTGCTCTTTTCCGCAATGCCCAACTAAATAGAACCAATAGAATAGCTACCAAGCCGACTAAAGCGGCGATAAAGAGATAGTCCTTTGTGGAAGAGCGATTATTAGATGAATCTAAATTAATCCAATATCGATATATATCCCGCTTCTGCTGTGCGGTAATGCTGTCTAAACCTTTTTGCATGATGGACAACAGCGGCGCCCAGTCATCTCGAACTGCAAAACGTAAACTCCATTCAAAACCGGATTCTCCCACAACTTTAAGATTGGTCAGTCCATTTTTTTCAATGTAGTAGATTGCTGCTGCGTTGGAAGCGACGATCGCATCCGCCGCTCCATAAGAGACCATGCGCAGCCCTGTTTCGATATCAGGGACGGCTAACGTATCCAGTTGTGGGTATTTTTCTTGTAAATGTTCATAAGATGCATAATTTTGGATGCCGACGACTTTCTTGCCTTCGAGTGCTTCGATGCCTTCTCCAACAAACTCACTGCGGACAATAATTACGGCCGGCAGGCGTATATAAGGCCTAGTAAACTGCATATATTCGCTGCGTTCTGCGGTTTTCTCTGCGGCACCCCACATATCAACTCTACGTGCGCGTCCTTCAGCTACCACAGTTGTCCAGTCAGGAAACTGCACAATTTCTAGCTTTAACCCCAAGTCAAATTGCTGATCTATTATTTGAATAAAATCAGCTGTAATACCTTGGTATTCATTGTTTTCATTGAAAAATTCAACTGGAGGATAATTGGGTGCGGGAGCAAAACGAATAACAGGCTGATCTGCCAACCACTGCCGTTCTTCGGGCGTTAATATATCTTGTCCATACAGCATCCCAGCCACACTGAATAGAAGCAGATATAAACCGCCGAACAAGCTTCTAGTCAAAAATGGACTTCTCTTCATAACATCCTTATGAATAAGGCATCTACGGGCCAAGATACGAGTATTGAATTACTGTTTCTTATACTAATTCAATGATCCCTCATTGACCATCCCAGAAATGCTAATTTAAAAGTGGACAGTTTAATCCAATGGAAATTCATCGAAGAATTAGGGTCAGAGTCAAATTAAATACTTATAAAGTGTAGCCTTGTAGTCTGACAGCGCTACCACCGTCAAAATTCCCCACAAACCCAGATAGGGTAAGCCTTAAGAGCACGAAAAGCTCTATTAACAGACGTAGAGCTTTTTCCTGATTCTCTCTATTAACTAACTCCCATTTCCCACAATTACATTGACTTTCTTTTGTTCTTTATATAGAACGTTCTATATAAAGAACAATGTTGGAATCATGATGAATAAACCGATTCTCGGCTCGTTGGGTCGAAATATACAAAAATTGCGTATGGCAAAGGGGCTGTCTTTGTCTCAGCTTGCTTTGGATGCGGGGCTGGCGAAGTCCAATTTGTCGCGTATTGAGCAAGGCGAGGGCAATCCGACAATAGAAACCATTTGGCGTTTGGCGGTACAGCTGGATACGCCTTTTGGGGATCTTATTGCCAGTTTGGAATCCACTGTGGGTGAAAATGGGATTCAGGTTCGGTTAATTGACCAAGGTCTGAATAATCCGCGAGTGGATGTGTATTGGATGTCTTGTGCACCACACACGATTAAGCAATCAGAGCCGCATATTGCTGGGACGATGGAAACCATTACTTTAATCAGTGGTGAGTTGTTGGCGGGGGAAAGTAATGACTTGCGGCAGTTAGAGATCGGCAAGGTGCATACGTTTGCGGCCGACGTTGAACACAGTTATCAAACGGGCGATGAATGGGCGACAGTAATGATGGTCATTACCTATGCAAAACAGGGCAGCGCAAAGCACGAGGTTGAATCATGAGTACGACAACCCAAACCCTTGCAGGAACGCCTTGGAAACAAGGTGTAAAAGACGCGATTCCACTGTTAGGCGGTTACATTCCTGTGGCGATTTCTTTTGGTCTGATTTCCGTTCAGTCTGGTTTTAGCGTGTTAGAGACTATTCTGATTTCGGCCTTTATTTATGCTGGCGCATCACAGTTTCTTTTTGTTGCTATGGCTGCTTCTGGCGCGCCGTTATGGTTTGTGGTCATCATGACACTGCTAATCAATGCTCGACATGTTGTTTATGGACCAAATCTCTCACCTTACTTAAACCAAGATAAGAAGTGGTTGCCATTAATGCATGGTTTGACGGATCAGATTTTTGCGCTGGCTCACGCACGTTTGCCTCAGCTTCCTGATCAGGCCCGTATCGGCTGGTACACAGGCGCAGCGGTGTTGGCTTGGTTGAGCTGGATTGCAGGAACCGCACTAGGTGCTATTGCGGGTGGAGAATTGACGCAACGCTGGCCATTAATCAATGATGTTTTGCCGTTTGCATTGCCCGCTTTGTTTTTCGTTTTAATTGTGCCGCGCTGTAATAATCGCTTGTGGACATTAACGATCGCTTTGTCTGCTGTTAGTGCTGTTATTTTGAAAGTGTTAGGTTTCCCAAATGTCGCTATTCCGTTAGCAGCTTTGTGTGGCGCAGCCTTGTTCTACGCTTTGAAAAACCAGCGCAATATGGGAGGGCAATAAATATGGATATGTCTATGTGGCTGGCGCTCGTCAGCATTGCCATTGGCACCTATTTAATTCGTCTTTTACCGTATATTTGGATGAAGCGAAGCTTGGCGAAAAGGCAAACGGAGGACTGCATCGGATCCATGCCGACTTGGTTAACGATACTAGGCCCAACCATGATCGCTGCAATGTTTGGCACTTCTTTAGTACCGACACATTCTGATACCTTGTCTTGGTTAGCGACTGGCGTCGGGATACTGATTACTTACGGTGTGTGGACGCGAACTCGTTCAATGGGGTTGCCTATTTTATGTGGTGTAGTGGCATTTGGAATGGTAACGCTTGTGTTTTAGTAAGGTGGATTATGAAGGCACCCCGACACTTACTTGTAACATCTCTCGATTAAGATATCTGTATTCTTAATCAAATATGAGGGACGGTGATGTCTTTTAAAACGCTTTTAGCCAGTGCTTGTGTTGTTAGTACTGTTGCTCTGCCAGTTTATGCCAATGATGTTCATCAAGGGGATGTGGTTGCGGTAACTTTGAGTGAGTTACACCCAACCCAACCTGCGGTTGGTTATGATCAGATAATGTATAAGTTAGGCCGTTTCCAGTTTGATCGTGAAAAGCTTTTTGATGAAATATGTGAGGCGAATGGGCAAAAAGGCGTCACTTCTTTTTCTGAAAATGCTCATCCCAATGTACCAAGTACGTTTCAATGTGACGAAAAAATCGGTGCTAATAAAAAGGATATGAAGACCATTGTTGTAGCGCCGAATGGCGAGTATTACTTAACGGATGGTCATCATACTTTTAATGCTTTTTACCAAATGGCTGAGGGCGGAGCGGATTTTCGTGTCAATGTTGTAGTAGATAAAGATTACAGTGATTTAAAAGATATGTCGCAGTTTTGGCAAGCGATGGAGAAAGACGGCAATGTCTGGTTGTATGGTGCAAAAGGTGAAGCCATTGTTACCGATCAGTTACCTAAACAACTTGGTATCCATAACTTTGCCAACGACCGTTATCGTGGGCTGATGTATTTCTCTCGTGACGTCGGTTGGAATAAGCCAAAGCAGCCAGTGCCTTTTTTAGAGTTTTACTGGACGAGAGAGTTACGTAAAAAAGTGGATTTAGATGATTTCGATTTGAATTCTATGGATGGTTATGCCGAGGCAATTAAAGCGACCAGTAAGGCAATTCTGTCGATGAATACATCGAATGTTGGTGAGTCTAATCTCTCGGTAAAAGAGATGGGGCAGTTTAGTGAATTCAAGCAAAAAGGCTTGGATAAATTGCTAAAAAAAGGCGGTAAGGTCGATTATATGCTGCGCTATAAAACCAGTGCTTCTGGGAATGGCTTGAGCTATGACTTGTCTGTGAAACATGCGCCAACTTTAAAAATGCTTGATACAACGACCCTTGCGGCAAATATGAGTTATAACGATTACCCAGCGGTCAGCCAAGACGGTGACATTAATGCCATTGTGGAGATTCCAGCAGGTACATCGGCGAAATGGGAGTTGAGCAAAGAGCACGATAACCAAATTATTTGGGAATACAAAAAGAATAAGCCTCGTATCGTTAATTATCTTGGCTATCCGGCAAACTACGGATCTATCCCTCGTACGGCTTTACCTAAAGAGTTTGGTGGTGACGGCGATCCACTTGATGTGATTATCTTGGGTCAGTCTGTACCGCGTGGAGAAGTGGTTCCAGTACGTTTGATTGCGGTAATGAAGATGATTGATGATGGTGAGCAGGACGATAAATTGATCGGTGTGCTAACGAACGAATCGCCATTTTCTGGTGTGACTAGCTTGCAGCAGTTAAATGCTGATTACCCAAATGTCACGGATTTATTAGCGACTTGGTTCTCTAGCTATAAAGGCGCTGATGGCGGTATTGAGATCAGTGGTTGGGGCGATGAAAAAGCCGCTCAAGCTATTTTGAAAGCAGCACAAGAACATTTCTAATCGGTCTAAGCTGAGTGTTGATCTTTCAACACTCAGCTCTTTTTAAGACCCATACCAATGGTTTAGCTGTATAAATTGCCAAAGCTCATTGCGTTCGTTTGTTGACGCTTGTATCAATATATTTGCTAAATTCATTTCCTCCTATGCATAGCATCTTACTTCTACACCCTGTACATTGGTTGTTCGACCTGTTCATTTTTTAAGGTTTTTTATTGGCTAATTAAAACGCCTATCAGTGTTATTCCCTGCAATATGGCGTTCAAATAGGAGTGCTAGATGCAAGTTACGTTTTCCGTTCAAATCGATTCCTTTAAGAAAATTAGCAAGATTCCAAACGCGTGGTCTGACGAAGATTATCGTGCTCTTTTGAGCATTATGGATTTCGAGGATGACGTAGAGAAGATGGATGCGGCAGAGCTGCGCGAGATGTGCATGATGTCACTCAATGACCTTGGGCCTGCGGACGCCGCCAAGGCTGTAATGACGCATTTATTTCCAGAGTTGGCAGAAGGCAAAATAGACCAAGTCAGCCACGATATGGTGGATGATCGTTCATGGGAAGAGTATGCCGACTGTCTGCTACATGAGCGTTTCTTTAATGCGTATGGTTTATTGCGTGAAGCTTTTAATGGCATATTTGCGAACCCTACTGGTGTTGAGCTTGCGCTGACAGTAACCGCGGGTCATGCAGAAGATATGGCGATATTTGATGAATCGTTGCATTCATCCATTGTGCGTTTATTGGCGAATGGGCAAGGCGATGATGCGCTGATTAATCGTTTATACGAAGACCAAATTAAAGGCACGCACTTCCCTGAAGCGCCTGGGCTTGTTTGGCAGCTTAAGCAAGTGGCAGACGAAGGTACAACCCGTCAGTTTTGCTTGGTGAGTTCCTATTTTTGGATGGAGAACTTCGAGCAGGTGGAAAGCTTTGAAGCTGAAGCTCATGCGGATGTAGAAGAATAGCTTAGTGGTGTGAGTTTAATTAGGCTACTAAGGCAAAGAAAAGCGGATCAAATGATTCGCTTTTTTTATTTTCAAGGTTGGCAAGCACGCCGTATTTCGATTTAATCTCGTTCTGTTTATGAATGAAAGCACTTAATCACGAGGCTCAAAATGACTAATTCACCGATCCAAATCGTTTGTCAAAGCTGCAGAACAAAGAACCGTGTGCCGAAAGACAAGCTGGGCAATAAGCCTCTTTGTGGCAAGTGTAAAAAGCCTGTTCTTTCAACACAACCCATAATGGGCGGTGATAATAATTTTAGACGCTACATCAATGATAATGACCTTCCTGTTGTGGTGGATTTTTGGGCGTCTTGGTGCGGACCATGTCAGCAATTCGCGCCTATTTTTGAACAGTTAGCCAGTGAAATGTCGACAAAAGCCTGTTTTGTAAAATTAGACACTGAAGAGAATCAAACCACAGCGGGTAGCTTTAATATTCGTTCCATTCCGACTTTGATGATCTTCCATCATGGCAAAGAAGTCGCTCGCTTGTCAGGCGCTTTACCGAAAGCACAATTTCAGCAATGGTTAGCGCAGAACTTGCCAGCGGCTTAAGATGTTTTGGATATTGGCAGGACGTTAAACGCTGGTATCAAAATGCATCTCAACAAACTTTTCATATAGCGCTTCTTCTGTTTCGCGTCTGTCTGGGTCGGGTTTAACACAGTCGATAGGGCAGACGGCGACACAGGTGGGTTGGTCGTAGTGACCAACACATTCTGTGCATTTATCTGGATCGATAACATAAATCTTCGCGCCCATGGTGATGGCGTCGTTTGGACATTCGGGTTCGCACATGTCGCAGTTTATGCATCGGTCGTTAATGAGTAATGCCATGGCTTTGCCTCTATACCGCCGCGCTAGCGTGAGGTTGGCGAGTGGTCTGTCCGTCCGGTAGGTTTCTCATGAGGATGCCCATGGAGGCATCGATGCCTTGCGGGCAAGGGATAGACACCACATGGCCACTGCCTTTTGCCACGTCGATAGGGCGACCTTGTTTGTCGTTCAGTTCGCCCAATGCAAAAGTGACATTGCCTTGCGGTGTCATTAATTCCAACGAGTCACCAACACTGAAGCGGTTCTTCACTTCAATAGTGAGTGAGTCTTCGTTGGTTGCAATGACTTCACCGACAAACTGCTGTTTGTCACTGATGGAGTTACCTGTTTCATAGTTTTGCAGATCCACATGACGATGGCGTTGTAAGAAGCCATCGGTGTAACCACGGTTTGCTAGGTTGTCTAAGCTGCTCATGAGACTGGCATCAAATGGGCGACCCGCGACGGCATCATCAATGGCTTTGCGATAGATTTGTGCTGTTCTTGCACAGTAATAAAATGATTTGGTGCGGCCTTCGATTTTCAGAGAATGCACACCCATTTTTACGAGTCGCTCAACGTGTTGAATGGCACGTAAATCTTTTGAGTTCATGATGTAAGTGCCATGTTCGTCTTCGAAGGCTGGCATGTATTCATCTGGGCGGCCGCGTTCTTGCAGTAAAAATAGCTGATCTGTTGGTTCTTGTACTTGAACAGAAGCCTCTTGAATTTGCACGGTAGGTGTTTGGGCTTTCAAGGGTGCGCCGCTGCTGGCGATGATTTGACCTGTCTCGTCTTGCGTGGCTCCGTGGGCGTTGTATTCCCAGCGGCATGCGTTGGTGCAAGCGCCTTGGTTCGGGTCGCGTTTGTTCATGTAGCCAGACAATAAACAACGTCCAGAATACGCCATGCATAATGCCCCATGAACAAAGACTTCCAGCTCCATATCGGGCACTTTAAGGCGAATTTCTTCGATCTCATCCAGTGATAGTTCACGGGATAAAATAACGCGGGAAATGCCTTGTTGCTGCCAGAATTTCACGGTTGCCCAGTTGACCGCATTGGCTTGTACAGAAAGATGAATGGCTTGATCGGGAAAGGCTTCGCGAACCATCATTATTAAGCCTGGATCGGACATGATCAGCGCGTCTGGCTTGAGATCAATCACCGGCGTTAAGTCTTGCAAGTAGGTTTTCAATTTCGCGTTATGCGGCGCGATATTGCTGACCACGTAGAGCTTTTTGCCCAGCTCATGGGCTTCATTAATGCCAATGCCCAGCTTTTCCAAGTCAAACTCGTTATTGCGTACTCTTAAAGAGTAGCGCGGTTGCCCTGCGTAAACGGCGTCTGCGCCATAGGCGAAGGCATAACGTAGGTTTTTTAACGAACCTGCTGGAGAGAGTAATTCTGGCATGAAGGCTTTTTCTTGAGACATGAGGTTCACCGATCGATCAAAACGGGCGGAGTTTACCTGCGTGTTGATCGAACTCAAGCTCTAAGGGCGGGATTAATCGTCTAATTAAGACCCGTTTGATCTAGGTCAAAATACCTATCTGGAATGAGGCGTTTTACGGGTAGCCAAACGAGCAAAACCCCCTCCCAGCCTCCCCCTTAGCAGGGGGAGGAGCTAAGGGCATATTCTAGTCCCTTCCCCTTATTAAGGGGAAGGTTAGGATGGGGGTGTTACTATGTCTGCAAATTCACTACCTCCCAGCCTCCCCCTTAGCAGGGGGAGGAGCTAAGGGCATGTTCTAGTCCCTTCCCCTTATTAAGGGGAAGGTTAGGATGGGGTTGTTACTTTGTCGCAAATTCACTACCTCCCAATCTCTTAGTAGGGGAGGATTTGGCGGGCTTTATTTCCTCACTTTTGTTGATTAAAAATCGTAAGCAGCAGAAAGGTAAACGCGACGACGTTCGCCGACGAATGAACCAATTTTTTCGGTAAAGCCGCTGACAGCGTATTCTTTATCAAGCAAGTTTTTGATGTTTAGCTGGAATCGCCAATCTTGCCATTGTGTCTGCCATGACATGTCGTAGACGGTGTAAGGTTTTACGGTTTGGCCTTGGCGGTTTATCTGGTCGCTAACGAAATCGGCTCCAAAGGCAATAGAAGAATCTAAGTTCGGGAAGTCGTACCGTGTCCACAAACCGAGTTGGTGATAAGGCGTGTTAGCAAAACGATCACCGTTGGCATATTGAATGCCGTCAGTCGCTTCTTTTACGATGGTGTCATTGTAAGCGTAACTTAAGTTGGCTACCCAACGAGGGGTTATGTCTGCCATGACATCTAGCTCAACCCCTTGACTGCGAACTTTACCAAAGGAAACCAGCAAGTCGCTGTCATTTGGGTCTTCTTGTAGGATGTTTTCACGGGTGATGTGGTAAGCCGCTAGGTTTACGTTTAAGCGGTTGTTAAACCAATAACTGCGAACACCGACTTCAATTTGTTTGCTGTCTTCTGGGTCAAATAAGCGGCCATTGGCTGATTTTTGTTGGTCTGCGGCGTCTTGTGGGACGAACCCAGTAGAGAACGACGTATAAGGTTTCCAGTTGTCATTGATTTTATAAGTAGCACCAATTCGGCTGGAGTAGCCGGTGTCGTTGTAGTCTGCTTTTGTGGTCCCTGTTTTTACTTTGTAACCGTCGTACTTCTCTTCAATCCGATCAATGCGAGCGCCAGCGAGTAAGTCTAGTTGATTGGTTACTTTCCATTGATCTTGAACATACAAACCAATTTGATCCGTTGTTGTGGTTTCATCGGTTTTTAAGTGCATGGTGTAGCTATTAACATCATCTTGGCCGTAGATAGGGTTAGTTAGGCTAAGATTGGAAACGCCATCGGCTTTGTTTGCATAGCTGTATAGAAAGCTATTTTTCTGGTGGAAATAGTCGCTTCCGACTAGCAGAGTATGATCGCCTAATTCGGCGATTAAATTACCTGCAAGCGTAATGCCTTTGCGAGTACGGACTTGGTCACGATATTGTCGTTGCGTGGTATCTGCTGTGCCGTCACTGTTGCTGTCTATTAGCTTGCTGATTTCATGATATTTCTGGTTTTCAGTGTTTTCGAAATAGCGAACAGAGAAGTTACTGTCTAGCCATGAGTTGATGCTGTGGTCTAGGCGAGTCTGAAAGACTTGTGCGTCCAGCTCTTGGTAATCACTTTTTTCGTTATTATTCCAAGAAGTATCCGCTAAGAAGTTACCATCGTCATCGGTTGGAATGCCGCGTAAACGTGCTCCAGAAATGTGTTGATGAATGTCTGTGTACTGAACGGTAAGCGTGTTGTTTTCATCCATGTCCCAAGCGTAACCAAGATCTATAATCTGGTTTTCTTCTTCCACATTGTTACGGTATGAATCTTGTCCGTCTGAGTAAATGCCAACACGGTAGCGTTGTGAAGCGTCTTTATTAGCTGGGCCAGATGATTCCACGCTGCCGCTCAAAAAGTCTTTATTGCCAGCGCTGACTTTGAGGGTGTTTTTCTGCTCATATGTCGGCTTTTTGGTTACATAGTTAATGACACCGCCAGGTTCACCCGCACCGTAGATTGCACCAGATGGGCCCTTGAGGACCTGTATTTGCTCAATAGTAAAGAGTTGTGGAATGGAAAAATCACCGAATGGGTCGCCTTTAAGGCCGTCGTAGAGCACTTCGTCTTGGCTAAAGCCTCGTAACGTCACAGTGGATACGTTGTTTTGCGACATGCCAGATATTGAGCGATACAGGTCGGTGATTTGTCGTGCAGCTTGGTCTTGAATGAGAGCTTCTGTTACCACTTGAACAGACTGAGGTGTTTCATCAATCGGCGTGGCGGTGCGAGTAGCAAGTGCTGCTTCATCTTCCTTGTAGTAAGACAGTGCGCGGCCTTGCACCTGAAGCGTTTGTAGCTCTATGTTGGATCCATCCTTAACGTTGTTATCTCCATCATTGAGGTAACTGTCTTGTGTGATGTCATTTGCGGTATTTTCAGCAAAAATCACAGTAGAAAAAACAAGCGCACCACAGGCTTGCATCATCATTAAGGTGGTTCTTAATGTCATAGGTAAACCAAGAGTAAATGAGTAAGTTGCGTATGTTAATGTTTATGATATTCATTTACAAATGAGAATAAATTTACAAAAGTTTCAAAATACAAATGATGTGCTTTTTTATATCAAGACAGTATTCATTTCTCATACGATAGTGCGAGATGGTGCTGAAAGCGTGTGCTGTGAAGGAAGGTAAGAGGCAGAACAGCAAATAATAGAAGCCATTCTGCCAGAGGATTAGCTAGGCTTTTTCAGCCGCTAGTCTGGTGGCTTTTATATAGCCCTGAAGCGTATCTTTTAGCTGAAGTCGCTGCTTCTTCAGCTGTTCTTCTTCTGTAGTGCTCGCAGGAATGATTTCTTGCTCCATTTTTTCGACAGATTTGGTGAGATGGTTATATTCGTCGTAGAGTTTCCTGAAATGCGCATCATCCATTTTTAGTTGATGGATATCCTCTTTGAATTCAGGGAATTCGTTTACCAGAGCATGATCTTCAATCGGCATAACTGTCTCCTTTAAGTATTTACTTTAAGTTTAGGTTAGCCTACTTAAGCAGTTGTGCACTTGATGCTTGTCAGGCTTTCCTTAAATAGTTATGGCTTGTTATTGGTGAATTTCAATGATGACGCATTCAGTTTATGGAAGAGTCCATAGTTTGCTGGGGGATTTGCTTTTTTTTGACAAAAAAACCGCAGTGGCTCGCGCCACTGCGGTTGTGTTTTGGGAGAAGTGTTAGAAGTTTAACTCTACTCTTGGCTTGCTGCTTCGAGAAAGGTCAACTTCAGGTGTGCATAGGTAGACACGAGAAGATGCGATACCTTCGTTGACCAAATAGTCTTTTAGGTTATCTGCGCGTTTTTGCGCTAAGTTGATAGCCTCATCTCTGGTGTCTTGGTCGATGGACACGGGTGGTTTCTCAAGACCTAAATCAAGGTAGCTTGTTATAGCACATGCTTTTAGCTGACTGTCTTTTTTGTCTTTCATTAGCGCTACCAGTTGTTCAAGGAAGGCGTCTTGAGCGTCATTTAACTGTTCGTCCTCAGCTTCAAATATTAACGGTTCGACACGAATTTTTAGTAGCTGATCACCTGCAAACTGCGCGATGCTAATAACATTGGCGTAAGGAATGAAGGTTTGCATCAAGTAGGTGCTAGAGGCGGCATAAAGCGCCTTTTTAACTGGTAAGAATAAGAAATCTGTCCAGCCAAACTCAGGGTTTTCTATGTCACCAGAAAGCGGGATATTCAAATCAATATTGTTGTCTCTGTCTTTCAATACACTAACGGCAATATTCAGAGGTACGGCACCGGCTTTCATTACTGAGTTGCTTTCTTGGCGGCCACCTAAATCAAACTCCCTTAGTACTATGTTTGAGCTGCCATTTAAAACGCCGTCTTTTGCATTGAGCTTGAGATCTAAATCCAATTGCCCAGAATCAATTTGATAACCTAGGACATTGGCGATGTAAGAAGAGAAGGGCGGTAATTCTGCCTCGTTCACCACAACTTCAGTGTTTAACGTTAGCTTGTCGGCAAGTGGCCAAATAGTCGCATCGGCTTGTAATGTTGTATATTTGCCGTTGCGAGCTTTAAAAGCAAAGACAGTTGCTTGGTCTTTTTTCGTGGTATTTAGGTCTCGCAGAGACAATGTTTCTATGTCTAGTGCGCGTTTTAGCATGGGAGAAATGCTTTTATCTTGGAAGTAAAAGCGAGATTTTCCTGTTGTATCGTATGCGTCGAGAATGACGTAGTAAGGTGCTTTAAAGGCCGTGTCTTGTTCGTTCTCAAGTGTGCTTTTAGCATCTTCGACTCTTGGTACTTGTGATTTTTGAGTGTTTTCTGTAGGGGCTTTTTGCTCTTCCGCTTCAGTAAACACCAGGTTTTCAATATTCTGTTGAGCATCCAGCATTAAGTTAATATCAAGCGCGTCTGCGGTGATTTTTTTGATATCTGCACCATCTTGGTTGGCTTTTAATCGCTCTACTTTAAGGCTGTTTAGATGGCCTAGCGCGGGTAAAACTGTTTTATCATTTTGTGCGCTGATAAGTTCTGAGAAAGTGAAATCCATAATGCTTAATTGTGATAAGGAAGCCTCAAAGTCGCTGTCTTGTTGGGTAAATGAAAGGCTGTTGATATCCGCGTTTTTCCATGAAGCAATGCGCTTATTATTGGTTAACTTGCTGTCTAGAGATTCACTGCTGAAGTTAAGGTTAATACCTTCTACACGTGGTGCTTCTTGACCTGCTTGATCGACATTGAGCTGATCTGCTGTCAGGGTTGCAGCACCAAGGGAAACATGTTTCTCGTCACTTTGGGTGGCATTTAATCCTTTAATATCGATCGACAGTTTAGAGTTTTGTGCCGACAGGCTGTCGCTGTCTTTTTGTAATGCTAGCGTATTAGATAGATTGAATACGTCGTAGTTGGCGGTATTTCCCGCTTGCTGAACAGTTAGTTCATTGCTTTGTACGTCAGCAATCAAAGAGGCTGTCATAGCTTCTGTTGAATCCATTGAAAAAGCTACTTCGTTCAAGGCTATTCGCAATTGTTTGTTCTGGACGGCAAGACTGTCTAGTGACAGAGCAAGCTCATTTAAGCCCAGCTCGGTAGAGGCAAGGTTAGCCGTCAGACCAGTTTCTTCATCCTGTTTGACATCAAAAGGTGCTTTCAGTGTTAGGTCGTTAAATTCTACTTGTTGTTGCGCTTGGGTAATAAGTGATTTGCCTAGCTGCACATCAAGATCGCCTGTTGCGGTTAAGCCTAGTTCATTTTGTTTTACATCAAAGGGTGTGCTTAGTTTTACGCTATTAAGTTTTGCGTTAAGGTCTGCTTGCGCAAAAGCTGGCATGTCCAGTTGCATATCTAGCTTACCTTTTGCGGTTAAGTCCGCATTATTTCGCGAAACATCAAAGGGAACGTTTAGGGCCAGTTTCTCAAGTTGTGCTTGCAACTCCCCTTGGGCAAAGGATGACTGGCTGGATTGGAGGTCCAAAGTACCTATCGCCGTTAATTGCTCAGCAGAAACAAAATGGATATTGGCTTTTGAAAGTGCCAGTGATGTGGACTTTGTGGTGGCTTTGTCTTGCTCGTTTAATGGCAAATCAAGGTTGTTGATTTGAGCATTCAGCGAAAGATTTTTAATATCAAAAACAGGTGCGTTATTAACGAGTTGTTGTGAAAATTGTAGGCTAGCTTCTAACTCCAACTGTCCTTTTCCTTTATTGTACGGCGCAGGTAGAAAGTGACGAAAGCTCTCTATCAGAATACGTGTATTTTGGATAGAAAGGTCGGCGCTGGCTTGTTCTGGTGAGTAGTCAAATTGGCTGTCTAATGACAATGCAGTGTCATTCAATAAGGCTGATAGCGCAATGTCACCTTCCCATGTCAGTTCCTGACCAGAAAAACCTTCGATGGATAAATTGCTAATGGTAAGCGTATCGGCTTGTGCTGGAACGTTTAAATCTGGTTGACGAGACAGTTTGACTTGGCTGTCAGTGAAGGTGAAAGCAGGTAGTTTTATAGACCAAGGCGTACTGGTGTTTTCTTCAGTTTGTTCTGTGTCAGTGACTTCTTGTTCAGGCTCTTGTTGATCTTCTGGTGTGGCGAATTGCGACGTATTAATACCGGCCACTATCCAGTCTTTTTCTTGTTGAGTGACTAGCAAGTTTAAGCCGTCGATCTTAGCTTGTGATATATGGACAGTTTTAGTGAAGAGTGGCCATATTTCAACTTCAACAATGGCACGCTTTAATGTGAGTGTGTCTTGGCTCTTGTCATTAATGACGATGTTTTTTAAGTCTATTTTGGGCGGAAAAAAATCAACAGATAGTTTGCCGACGGTGAGATCTTCACTTTGTTCTTGGAAGTAATTTTTTAGGTAATATTCCGCAATAAATGGCGTGACTAACCAAGTGAGGGTGATTAAACCTGTCAAAGCGGCAAAAGGATAAAAGACAAAGTGTCGAAAATGTCGGCGTGTCATAGAATAAAGTGCCTTTTAAAAAATAAGTAATAGGTGAATAGTTTAAGCTTCTTCGTCTTTTTCTTCGGCAATATTTTTACTTTCAGACCGTAAAGGTAAGCGTAATAAATACGTTGTCACACACAGACCAATAAAGACAAGTCCAATCGTCGCCCAAATACGCGAAACAATAAAGATCGAAATGGCCATTCCTGCCCACATAAAAATGATGGCTCTGTTTCTGGCTTTTTTGGGGATACCATCGGAAGATTGCCAATCATTGATTATTGGTCCAAAAAACTTATGCTCAATGAGCCAAGTGTGGAAACGTTCGGAGGATTTTGAAAAGCACCAAGCCGCCAATAGCACCAATGGTGTAGTGGGGAGTAAGGGGAGAAAAATACCAATAATGCCAGTGATGAGAGAAAACCACCCTAGCATTAAATATAAAATTCGCTTTCCTTGCATAAGCTTGCCCACATAATGGTCAGAGAAAACGGGCATGAATGAATCAGCCCGTTTTTATTATGGCGCTATTTTCCTGAATGGAAAATAGCTTCCATACTATTTTCTGCTTCGTTTTCAACCAGTGGCCAGCCGCCAAGGCGTTTTAAACGGTTTACCATTTCACAGAATAGCTCTGCGGTTTTTTCGGTATCGTATTTGGCAGAGTGTGCTTCTGCGTTGCTAAACGGAATAGACGCTGCTTCACAGGCTTTTGCTAATACTGTTTGTCCAAACACCAAACCGGCTAAACTGGCGGTGTCAAAGCTAGAAAAAGGATGGAATGGATTGCGTTTTATATCCACTCGCTCAATGGCGGCGTTTAAAAAACCGTGGTCAAATGCGGCATTATGACCAACAAGAATGGCACGTTTACAGCCAACAGACTTTAGCTCTTTTCGAACTTTGCTAAACATTTGGCCAAGTGCTTCACTTTCTGGCATGTCTAGTCTATCGGGTGCAAAAGGGTCTATGCCTGTAAAGTCTAGCGCTGCTTTTTCAAGGTTTGCGCCTTCAAACGGCTTAATCAAAAACTCTAATGTTTCGTGGATATATAAGTCGCCATTTTCATCCATTCTTAGGATACTGGCTGCCATTTCTAACAAAGCATCTGTTTTTTGATTAAAGCCTGCGGTCTCTACGTCGATAACAACAGGTAGGAAGCCGCGGAATCTATCTTTGATTTCATGGTTTGACAAAAGAAGGTCCTTAATTCTGCCGCTTGATCAACAGTAACGGTATACAATAGGATCGGATCATAACACATTTGATAATGCTTGAACGAGATGTCTAAATGGGAATTCCCCAACAACTTCTAATTCGCACCACTTTTTTATTGCTGGCTTGTGCTCCCTTTGCACAAGCCAATGCCATAACCCATTACCAATCCGGAATTACGAATTCTGAATGGTTGCTTACGGGGGATATTTTTTCGTGCAGTTTAACGCACCCAGTCCCTAATTATGGTGAAGGCCACTTTATCAAAGAAGCAGGCGAGCCGATGAAGTTTATTCTTCAGCCACGAAATGAAAAATTAGGCCCAGGTCAGGTGTATATCCTGTCGCAAGCGCCAGATTGGTCTCCGGGCACTAAACCAGAAACCTTAGATATTCTTCCTTATCCTGGATACGGGTTAACTGTTGAAGTTGGTGGTAAGGTAGCTGAGCGTATGCTTAGCAGCTTGGACCGAGGCCGTCATCCCGTGGTTGCAGGTACCGCATGGGAAAATAACCGCGAAACCGTGGAAGTAGGGTTGTCTAATATTAACTTTGCGCCAGCCTATAATGAATTTAGACGTTGTTTAGCTAGCTTGTTACCCGTTAACTACGATCAGATCGCTAGAACAGCGGCTTTGTTTCCGACGAATGGCGTAAATCTGACAGATCGTATTCGCGCACGTCTGGATCTGGTGGCTTTGTACGTATCGTCGGATCCTACGGTGGAATACATTTATATTGATGGTCACACCGACATTATCGGTTCTCGTCGAGACAACCGTGAGCTTTCCAAAGTTCGTGCGGAAAAAGTTACGGCTTATTTGTTAGAAAAAGGCGTGCCTGCGGCAAAAATCATTTCGCGATATCATGGCGAGCGTTATCCATCTGCTAGCAATAATAGCAGCCAAGGTCGAGAGCGTAACCGACGTGTGACAATTCGTTTGGAAAAAAATGACGCAAGTTGATTCATAAGTTTTCCGTTCGTCTTTAATTTCTTAAAAAGCCCCGTTTTAGCGGAATTATCTGCGTGAAACGGGGCTTTTTACTTGCTAAGCAAGAATCGAAATCTTACACTTGTAGCCCCTTTTTTAAATTATTTGCGCCGCCATGTACTGGTTTGAAGGCATTGGCGTGGGAGCGCGAGCTCGTTGAGGAGAATAGAGATAATGTCTGACGTGAAGAAGGTAGTGCTTGCCTATTCGGGCGGCCTAGACACTTCGGTAATCGTGAAGTGGCTTCAAGAAGAGTATAACTGTGAAGTGGTTACCTTTACCGCTGATTTGGGTCAGGGTGAGGAAGTTGAACCAGCTCGCGCTAAAGCTCAAGCGTTGGGTATTAAGGAAATCTACATTGAAGATTTGCGCGAAGAATTTGTTCGTGACTTCGTTTTCCCTATGTTCCGTGCTAACACTATTTACGAAGGCGAATACCTTTTAGGTACGTCTATTGCGCGTCCTTTGATCGCTAAACGCTTGATTGAGATTGCCAATGAGACAGGCGCTGATGCGATTTCTCACGGCGCAACAGGTAAAGGTAACGACCAAGTACGTTTTGAGCTTGGTGCTTATGCATTGAAACCTGGAGTTAAAGTGATCGCTCCATGGCGTGAATGGGACTTAACGTCTCGTGAAACTCTAATGGCGTACTGCGAGAAGCACAATATTCCAGTTGATTTTTCAACTAAGAAGAAAAAATCTCCTTACTCTATGGACGCCAACCTACTGCACATCTCTTTTGAGGGTGATCAGCTGGAAGACCCGTGGACAGAGCCAGAAGATGATATGTGGCGTTGGTCTGTATCTCCTGAAGATGCGCCAAATGAAGCAACTTACATCGAAATCGGTTACGAAAAAGGCGACCCAGTTTCTATTAATGGCGAAGCTATGTCTCCTGCAACCATCTTGGAAACATTGAACAAGGTTGGTGGCGCGAACGGTATTGGCCGTGTAGACATTGTTGAAAACCGTTTTGTTGGTATGAAAGCACGTGGTTGTTATGAAACCCCTGGTGGCACCATCATGATGCGTGCACACCGTGCTATTGAGTCTATTACGCTAGACCGTGAAGCGATGCACTTGAAAGACGAAATGATGCCTCGTTACGCAAAAATCATTTACAACGGTTTCTGGTGGTCTGAAGAGCGTCGCATGATGCAAGCGATGATCGATGCGTCTCAGAAATATGTTAACGGTACGGTTCGTCTTAAATTGTACAAAGGCAATGTTACAGTTGTTGGTCGTCAATCTGAAAACAGCTTGTTCGATAGCTCTATCGCAACATTTGAAGACGATGCTGGTGCTTACGACCAGAAAGACGCAGCAGGCTTTATTAAGCTGAATGCGCTTCGTATGCGTATTGCAGCTCAAAAAGGCCGTGGCTTTCTAGATAACGACAAGTAATTCTTGGTCGTTTTAGAAAATTAAGCTTTTAAAAAACGCTCCGTTCTTGCAGAATTGGAGCGTTTTTTATTTTTGTACACTTGGTCAATGTTTGTTCGTCGATCAACTGAGTTTATCGCTTAATATGTTTGTTAGGCTTGTATACCGAGAAGCATGTTCGCACTGAAGGAAGGGAATAATGGCAATATATAACGTAGGCTCGATTAACCTCGACCATCTTTATCAGCTTGATCACTTTGTTCGACCTGGCGAGACAATGGCATCAGACAGCTACCAGTGTTTATTGGGGGGAAAGGGCGCGAATCAATCAGTGGCGTTAGCAAAAGCGGGCGCGGATGTGAAACATGTCGGCGCGCTTCATCACAGTGACCAAGCGGTTATTGATCAGCTTGAATCCCTTGGTGTCAATACAGACTTGATTAAGCGGGTAGATGTGCCAACCGGTCATGCGATTATTCAGCTAACTAAAGAGGCAGAAAACTCGATTATTTTGTACCAAGGCGCTAATCATGCGCTGACAGAAGAACAAATTGATAATGTGCTTTCTAATGCGAGTGAAGGTGACTGGGTGTTGTTGCAAAATGAAACAAACCTGATCGAATATACCATGCGCAAAGCGCAAGAGAACAAAGTTAAGGTCGCATTTAATCCAGCGCCTATGGATGCAGAATTAACGCGCAACGTGCTGGATTTAGTCGACTTGCTGATTGTTAATGAAGTAGAGGCAATGGATCTGATTGGTACTGCGGATATAGACAGCACCATTGACGCGTTTCCAAAAGTTTACCCAGAACTTGCTGTGTTGATGACCCTTGGCAAAGCGGGTGTTTGCTATTTTGATGGGGAAGAGCATTTATCTGTAAAAGCTTTCTCCGTTGAAGCGGTTGATACCACTGCAGCGGGCGATACCTTTATTGGCTTTTGCTTGTCTTCTCTAATGAATGGTGAAGATATGGCGCGGGCTATTACTCGTGCCTGTGCAGCATCCGCTATTTGCGTAACTCGCTTAGGAGCAGCTTCTTCCATTCCAACACAAGATGAAGTGACGGCCTTTCTTGCCAAGAACAGTTAGCCAAAATACACAGCCAACAACGAATAGTTAAAAGAGGAATTTAAACATGGCTCGTAAGATTATTATTGATACAGATCCTGGTATAGACGATGCAATGGCGATCTTTTTTGCCTTTCAAGCACCACAGCTTGAGGTGTTGGGTCTAACGACGACATTCGGTAATGTGTCAGTGGATTTGGCAACGCAAAATGCCATTACATTGACTGAAATTGCGAAAGTAAATGTGCCTGTTGCTAAAGGCGTTGCCGTACCAAGTAAGATAGCGCCGCGTCCGCATCCTGACTTTGTGCATGGTGCTGATGGTTTTGGCAATATCAATTGGCCAGCGCCGCAAGGCAAGGCAATTGAAAAAGGCGCTGCGCAATTTATTGTTGATACTGTTCGAGAGTTCCCAGGTGAAGTGACTATTATCGCGCTTGGTCCGCTAGGTAACTTGGCAAAAGCGCTTGAGCTTGACCCAGAAGTAGCCAACTTGGTTGATGAAGTTGTTCTAATGGGCGGCACTGCTATTGAATATGGTAACGTATCGCCAGTGGCAGAAGCGAACATCATGAATGACCCGCATGCGGCAGATATGGTGTTCACTGCAGCTTGGCAGGTGACTATGATTGGTCTAGATGTTACGCATCAAGTATTACTTGATAACAGTGTTTTGGATCGAATCAAGCAAGCGAATCCTGCAGAAGGTGGTTTCTTGTATGACTGCGCTCAGCATTACATCAATTTCTACAGCAGTCGTTTTGATATGGATGGTTGTTACTTCCATGATGCATCGACGATTGCTTATGTAATGGATCCAAGTATTTTTGGTGTCGAGCTTGGCGCGGTGCGTGTTGCTTGTGAAGGCATTGGTATTGGACAAACTATTTTTGCACCACAAGGAATGAGCTTCCCTGAACCACATTGGACAGATGTACCAATGACGCAGGTTTGTATGGAAGTAGACAGCAAAAAATTATTAACCTTGTTTGAGACAACCTTGTCTTAAACCGTTAGAATGGCGCAATCAAACTTGAAGGCATGGAGCATAACGTCCGTGCCTTTTTTATTTATAAAGAGAAATATATGAAATTATTAGTAAGAAACCTTGCCCGTAACACGACAGAAGAAGAGCTAAGAAGCTTGTTTGCCGTTCATGGAACGTTGCAGTCTTGTACTATCGTTATGGACAAAGAAACGGGTGAATCTAAAGGCTTTGCCTTTGTTGAAATGCCAAAAGTTGGTGAAGCGAAAGTTGCGATCAAAACGTTAAACGGCATGGATGTTGATGGTTCTAAAATCCGCGTTAAGAAAGCCGAAGAAACAGCGAAAAAAGCGGACAGTGACGACGCAGAATAAAACTCACGCCTAGTTATCCGCTATCCTAGCTTGTCTACTGCTGTGAGCTAGGAATGAGCGTCAGCGAACTCTTTGATAAAGTTCACGTCTTTATCTGAAATAGTATGGTAAGACAGTTTTATATAGTGCTTATTATGCTCGTTAAAGACATCCAGTTGCGGGTCACATAATACTTTTAGCGTGGCTATTTTCCCCTCATGAATTGCTTTCAACTCTAGCTTCACCATTTTAGACCCTTGTAAACCTTCAGGTGCTTCCACTTCTATCATTTGTGTTGATATGTGTGTGCAATGAATAGACATGGTTTTGCCATTGGTTAAATACAATGTGCCTGTCCAAAAGCAGCGAACGTAAGGCGAATGTGAAATAGACATTGTTCTATCCTTTACTGGGTGAAGATCCAAGGGCGTTGATGACTTTTCTAGGATAGCCATTATAGTGCAAGATGCTAGACAAGTGATAGCTAGATAAAACTGATATGAATCAAGGTGTTGCTGGGAACTTATTGGCAACACCTTGATTAGAGTGTATTACTAAGGCTGGTAGCGTCTGTTAGTTTTGTTGCTTAATTGTCTCGCCCAGAGCATTGATTAGGCTGTCGATTTCGGATTGCTCTGTTGTAAATGGCGGTGCTAATTGAATAGTATCAGCACCATAACGTACATAATATCCTTTGTCCCACATAGCCATAGCGATTTGGAACGGACGTTTCGCTGGCTCGCCATCGATTGGCGCAATAGTAATACCTGCGGCAAATCCATAGTTACGAATGTCTGTGATCATAGGGCTGGCGTCTTTCAGCTGGTGGACGCTGTTTTCCCAGCTTGAACTCATGCTGTTAACACGTTCAATCAAACCTTGTTTCTTGATTTCATCAAGTGATGCTAGCGCCGCGGCACAAGCAATAGGATGAGCCGAATAGGTGTAACCATGAGGGATTTCCAGCATGTAGTCAGGGCCGCCGTTATCCATAAAGGTATCGTAGATCTCTTGTTTGAAGGCCACAGCGCCCATTGGTATAACGCCATTGGTTACTTGTTTTGCCATGGTAATCACGTCAGGCGTTACACCAAAGGCTTCAGCACCAGTTTTGGCACCCATACGACCAAAAGCCGTAATGACTTCATCAAAAATTAACAAGATATTGTGCTGATCACAGATTTCGCGCAAACGTTGTAAATAGCCTTTCGGTGGCACAATCACACCAGCAGAACCTGACATGGGTTCAACAATCACTGCGGCGATGTTAGACGCATCGTGCATCATGATTAGGTTTAGCAGGTCATCAGCGCGCTCTTTGCCTTGCTCTGCCATGCCCTTGGAAAACTCGCTGCCTGGAACTTGTGTATGAGGTAAGTGATAAGATTCTAAACCTTGGCCGTAAAGCGTACGGTTCGCCGGAATGCCACCAACACTGAAGCCTGAAATCCCCGCACCATGATAACCTTTGGCACGACCGATGAATTTGGTCTTGGTGCCCATGCCTTTCTTACGCCAATAGGCGCGAGCTACTTTCAATGCCGTATCGACAGACTCAGAACCAGAGCCGGTAAAGAAAATACGGTTTAGGCCCTTAGGCATAAACTCGGTAATTTGCTCTGCTAACAAGAAAGACTTCTCGTGGCCGAATTGAAAAGCAGGGGAGTAATCGAGGGTTTTAACTTGTTGAGCCACTGCTTCATTAATCGCGGGGTTGCTATGTCCCAAACCACACGTCCACAAGCCAGACAGACCGTCAAAAATCTTTCTGCCATCACTGTCGGTGTAATAATTGCCCGCAGCAGAGGTGATAATGCGAGGATCTTTTTTGAATTGACGATTGCCTGTGTAGGCCATCCAATGGGCATCAAGCTGGGCTTGGGTTAAGCGGTGACTCATGGCATTTTCCCTCTAACAAATGAAATCTTAATAGAGTAAGAATGCCGAGCCGGAAAGGTTTAATAAATGTGATGTTATTTAATTTTAGGTTAGTCTTTGCTTAACTAAAAATAGAAGCTTAATTGAATAACCAATACAGGTGTTTAAGTAGAGGTCTTTTCTTTAAATTCGCACAAATCTTCAATAATACAGGCATCGCATTTAGGTTTGCGGGCCACGCAGATGTAGCGACCATGCAAAATCATCCAGTGGTGAGCGTCCAAAAGAAATTCCTTTGGCACAAATTTCAGTAGCTTCATTTCCACTTCTAAGACGTTCTTTCCCGGTGCTACCTTGGTGCGATTACCAAAACGAAAGATATGCGTATCCACCGCCATGGCCACTTGTCGAAAAGCGGTGTTTAGAACCACGTTGGCGGTTTTGCGGCCAACACCAGGAAGGGCTTCCAGTTCTTCACGCGTTTCTGGTACAGCACTGCTGTGCTTTTCGATCAGAATCTGGCAAGTTTTGATGGCGTTTTCGGCTTTGGCGTTAAATAAGCCAATGGTTTTGATATAGCTTTTTAAGCCATCTACGCCAAGGGCGAGCATGGTTTCTGGCGTGTTGGCCACAGGGAAAAGCTTGCGCGTGGCTTTGTTGACGCTAACATCAGTGGCTTGGGCGGAGAATAAAACCGCAATCAAAAGCTCAAAAGGCGAGTTGTATTCCAGCTCAGTTACGGGATTTGGGTTTTCAGCTCGTAAGCGAGAAAAAATCTCGTAGCGCTTGTCTTTGTTCACTTTTTATAACCTTTATTTAATTTAATACCCCCTCCCAACCTCCCCCTTGGCAGGGGGAGGGGCTTAGAGCTTTTTATTCCTTCCCCTTATCTTCAAGGGGAAGGCTAGGATGGGGTTGTTAATTTTTTAACCCCCTCCCAACCTCCCCCTTGGCAGGGGGAGGAGCTTAGAGCTTTTTATTCCTTCCCCTTATCTTCAAGGGGAAGGTTAGGATGGGGTTGTCTTGATCTTGGTGTAAAGTGTTAACTTACTTGCCCGGTCACGCGAACACGTTTCGATGCACTTGGGCCATCTTTGGCTTTTTGTGCGGCAATACGTTTTTTCTCGCGTTCGTCTAGGTAGTTTTTACCGGCAATCAGCAATCCTAGGCCAATAAATGCTCCAGGCGGTAATACGGCAAATAATACGTTTGGATAGTTATCAAAAACAACGATTTTCCAGTGAATTGCCATGTCGCCGAATAGAAGCTGCATATCGGAAAACAGTGTACCTTGTCCAATTAGCTCACGCATTGCGCCCAAGGTGACAAGGATAAACATGAAGCCCAACCCCATCATGAAACCATCAAGCGCAGAAGGAAGCACAGGGTTGCGGCTGGCAAAGGCGTCAGCACGTCCAAGAATCGCACAGTTGGTCACGATAAGCGGGATAAAAATCCCCAGAATTTGATAAAGCTCGTAAGTATAAGCCTGCATGATTAATTCGATACAGGTGGTAAACGACGCGATAATCATCACAAAAGCTGGTAGGCGTACCGCATCCGCAACGTAGTTACGAATGATGGAAACCGCAATGTTGGAACCGACCAATACAACCATGGTCGCCAACCCAAGTCCTAAAGCGTTAACCACTGTACTGGTTACCGCCAACATAGGGCACAAGCCAAGCAATTGAACTAAGGCCGGGTTGTTTTTCCAAATGCCGTTATAAATGATTTCAGCGTAATTCGCGCTTGGCTTGCTCGCTTCTTGAGTAGCCTCACTTTCGGCCGCTTCTGAGTTCGTTGTCATGGGGCTATCCTAATACGCTAACAGCGTATCTTTGTGTTGATCAAAATAAATTAGCGTGTTCTTTACAGCGCGAACGACGGCGCGAGGAGTGATGGTCGCACCGGTAAATTGGTCAAAATCGCCACCGTCTTTTTTCACACCCCAAGCCTTTAAACTCGGGTTTTCTAACGACTTGTTGGCAAAGCTTAAAATCCATTTGGACTTTTTAAGGTCAACCTTGTCGCCAAGCCCTGGTGTTTCTTTATGACTAATTACACGGCTACCTGTGACGACACCGTTTTTATCAATGGCAACGAGCATATCTAAATTGCCATTATAGCCGCGTGGTGCAATGGTTTCGAAGATGATGCCAGAGACTTCGCCATTTTTACGAGCGATGTGAATTTTTATGCCTTCTTCGCTGCCAAGTAATGGATCAGCAGGTAGTGTCGCTGTGTCTTTGGTTAAATCATTGTCGTATAAATCAGCTGGCAAGATTTCATTGAAAGCTGAAATTTGCGCATCCAAAATATTGTTCTTGATGGTGTGATCTGTCAGCTGATGAGTAGTGGCGATAAGGCCAGCAGTCAGCACAGCGAAAATAGCCAAACCTAAACTATTGCGACGAATAGAGGCGAACAATTCCATTAGTTATCCTCCCCAACTTTTAAGCCGGTTTTGGCTTTTTTATGCCCATATGTTCTTGGTTGCGTGTAGTAATCAATTAATGGTGCTGAGAAATTCATTAGCAAGACGCCAAATGCAACGCCGTCAGGGTAACCACCCCAAGAGCGAATAATGTAAATCAAGATGCCAATGCCAGCGCCATAAATCAGCCTGCCGCGATTACTGGTACAAGACGACACAGGGTCAGTAGCAATAAAGAAGGCACCGAACATGGCTGCGCCAGTGGTTAGCTGAAAGAAAGGCGTTGCCGTATTGCTTGGGTCAAACAGATGGAATACGCCAGCCATTACCAGTAAAGCACCCAATAGTGCCGCTGGCGTGTGCCAAGTGATAATGCGTAACCATATCAGCCCAAGGCCACCGACAAGATACGCTGCGTTTACCCAAAGCCAGCTGTTTAAGCTGGGCCCTTGAAGAGCAGCAATGCTGCTAAAAGCGGCTTGCGAATCTAATAGGTCTTTGTGTTTGAAGCCATCTAAAGGCGTCGCCATGGTGTAGCTATCTATCACGGGTAAGTGATGGAAAATAGCTTGTAAGCTTTGCATGAAAGACAGTGTTTCACCAGCCGGGATCATGCTTTGCACGCCAAGCCATTGGCTCATAGGAACAGGAAAAGACACCAATACAATGGCATAACCGACCATGGCCGGGTTGAATGGGTTGTTGCCCAAGCCGCCATAAAGTTGCTTGGCAAAGATAATCGCAAACGCCACCGCTGTCACCGTGACCCACCAAGGCACAACGGGAGGCAAGGCAACGCCTAACAGCACTGCGGTTAATAGGGCGCTGTAATCTTTCAAGAAGAAACCGACAGCACGACGACGAACCGCCAAAATAGCTGCTTCACTTAATAATGCAGTGATGCAGGCGATCATTAGGTTAATTAGCGTGCCCCAGCCAAATAACCAAGTCTGCACGACTATGCCAGGAATGGTCGCTAAAATGACCATCTGCATCACCCAAGAGGTGCGACGTCCTGCACGTTGTGTGTGGGGGGAGGTGATCCTCAATAATGCCATTTAACGATTCTCTTGCATGTTAGTTTGCGAATGAATAAGTTTTTCTAACAAAGTTTCGGCGCTCTGCAGACGTTGTTCAGTGGCTACAATTTCTTGTTTAATGTTGTCCGCTTCTTCTGGTGAGCTTTCTAAACGCTTATTCAATTTGTTGATTTGAGCTTTAGCTAAAGCTACGGCGATTTTTTCTTTTTTAATCTGCGTCGCTAGATCCATTTCAGGCTCGACTTTGGCTTCACTGTTAGCTGCTGTTTTCTCTACAGGCGTAGAAACGGAAGTAGCTGATGTGCTTTCTTCTGCTTCAAGCGCGGCGAGCTTTTGTTGTGCCTCAATGAGCTTTTTAGGCCACTCCGATGCTTCTATCTCGCTTTCGTCTTTGCCTTGGTCTTTTAAAAGCTGAATGTTTTTCTCGGCTTTCTTAATGCCGGCCTTAGCAATAGCTAGGTCGATCTTGCGTTTTTTAGCGGCATCCGCATCGATGTTAGCGGTGGCAATTGGTGCACTTGTGACTGTTGCGACAGAGGGTGCTGTTGCCTCAGATGCCTGTTCCTTCTCAAGTCCGGCGAGTTTATCCTGTGCCTCTTTTAATTTGCTCGGCCATTCCGACGCATTGATTTCAGCCTCGTCCTTGCCTTGCTCTTTCAGGAGCTGAATGTTTTTCTCGGCCTTTTTAATGCCAGCCTTGGCAATGGCTAGATCTATTTTGCGCTTCTTAGCTGCGTCGGCATCGACGTTGGTTTCAGGTTCTGCTTTTACTGGAGCCGCTTTGGGTGCTGCAGCTTCTGGGTTAGCTAAGGTTTTTTCCAGTTCATCTGCTCGCTGCTGGGCTTCTTGTAATTGCTGACGAATCGCTTCGATTTCAGGCGCGTTTATTTCTTCTGCCTTTTTCAAGGCTTTTTCGACTTTCTTCACCGCCGCTTTGGCAATGGCGGCATCGATTTTTAGCTTTTTCAATTCATCACTAATTGCGGCTTTTGGTTCGGCTGCGGCGGTGTTTGTGCTTGCCTGAGTGCTTTCACTTAGCTTGCTTACTGTGTCTTGTGCGGCTTTTAGATCGGTTTCAAAAGCGCTGACCTTGTCTTTCAGCTCTTGATCGTCTGGTGTCTCAACAAGTTGCTTTTGTAGTTTCTTCAGTTTCACGCCAATCAAGGCTACGTCAACTTTGGCTTTTTTCAGCTCGTCGCTCACAGGCGCAGGGCTTGCTTTGGCGGTATTTGTCGCTGGAGCGTCAGGCGCTGCGCTTGTCATTTGCGCAAGCTGTTCTTCCAGTGATGCAATGGCTTTTTCTTGATCAGTGACTTGCAGTTGCAAGTTGTTGATCTCTTCCACGTGTTCGTTTTCTTGCGCTTCAAGCAGTTGTTTCTGTAGCTTCTTCAGTTTGGATTTGCCAATGGCGATATCGACTTTGAGCTTTTTCGATTCGTCAGTTGTTGCAGGCGCAGCGGCGGCTGTTGGAGCGGCTTTTTCTGGTGCTGCTTTCTTTTTGTCTGTGGCTTTGTTGGATGACGCTTTTTGGCGAGCTAGGCGTTTGGCCTCTTTCTCTGCTGCTTCTGCGTCTTGGCGAGCTTTACGGGCTTCAAAGCGTTGCTTCGCCAAGTCTGATTTGACATTGGCTTCACGAGCTTCACGGATGCTGCTTTTGGAATGACGGTAATATTGCACTAGCGGAATGCTGCTTGGGCAAACATAAGAGCAAGCGCCACATTCAATACAATCGAATAGGTTATGGTGTTCGGCTTTTTCGAATTCTTGGCTTTTACTGAACCACAATAACTGCTGAGGCAATAAGCTGGCAGGACAGGCTTGTTCGCACATACCGCAACGGATGCAAGCTTGTTCTGGTGCCGGCGCCGGCAGTTCTTTTTTGCTGGCGGCTAAAATACAGTTACTGGTTTTCACAATCGGCACAGCGGCTGAATCTAAGGTGTAGCCCATCATTGGACCGCCCATGATCAAGCGGCTGAGTTTTTTCGGCTCAAAATCGGCGTATTCCAATAAATGCGCTACTGGCGTACCGAACAGTACTTCGACGTTTTGTGGAGCTTTCAGCGCATCACCCGTTAAGGTGGTAAAACGTGAAATAAGTGGTTTGCCGAGCGTAATTGCATCGTGAACTGCCACACAGGTGCCGACGTTTTGACATAAAACGCCGATGTCTGCCGGGTATTGTCCACTTGGGACTTCTTTGCCCGTTAATAGCTGGATTAATTGCTTTTCGCCGCCAGAAGGGTATTTAGTTGGCACAACCGCAATTTGAATTTGGCTGTTGCGTTCACTCAAGATGGCTTTTAATGCCGCAATGGCGGTGGGCTTATTATCTTCAATACCAATGACAATGTTATCTGCCTCAACAAGGTGTTGAAGTATCTCGATGCCTAACACTAATTCTAAGGTTTTTTCACGAATCAACATGTCATCAGCGGTGATGTAAGGTTCACATTCTGCCGCGTTAATAATGAAATGCGTCAGTGGATTCTTGTGGGCACCTTGAAGTTTTACCTGCGTTGGGAAGCCTGCGCCGCCCATGCCGATGATGCCCATTTCGGACAAGTACGCCAATACATCGGTTTTGCTGATGTCTTGCCAATTGTCCAGTGGCTCAAGGGGGGTCCATGTCTCATTGCCATCTGGCGCGAGGATAATACAAAGATCGCTTAAGCCTGATGGATGAGCAATAAGGCGCTCTTCAATAGCGGCAATCGTGCCAGAAGTCGGCGCATGTAAAAAGCTGCTCAAAAAGCCATTGTTAATGGCGATGGTTTCGCCTTTTAATACCTTGTCACCCACTTTGACTAACGGGCGAGAGCTCTGGCCAATGTGTTGGCCAAGCGGCAAAATAAGCTCGTTAGGTAGGCTAGGTTTACCCAAAGGTAATTGCAGAGATTGCGTTTTGTTTTCTGGTGGATGAATACCGCCATGAAAAGAAAAAACCTGAGCTGTTTGTAGTTTTGCTGCTTGCATCAGTGCGTCACCTCCGCTTGGCGGTCGGTGGCAATAACGTTTAATGACGTTGCCGCGATACCTTGCGGCTTATCCCAAGACCAAGTTTTCGCTGTCACGCCTACTTCTACCATATCAATACAATCTACAGGGCAAGGCTCGACACAAAGGTCACAGCCTGTGCATTCATCCGCTATGACGGTGTGCATTTGTTTGGCCGCACCTAAAATCGCGTCCACAGGGCATGCTTGAATGCACTTAGTGCAGCCGATGCATTCGTCTTCACGAATTACCGCGACACGCTTCGCACTTTCGGTGCCGTGGTCGCCATCTAATGGAACAGCTTCCACATCTAATAAATCGGCTAAGGCTTGAATGGTGGCTTGACCGCCTGGAGGGCAATGGTTAATGGCTTCGCCGTTGGCAATGGCTTCAGCATAAGGGCGGCAGCCAGGATGACCACATTGGCCACACTGTGTTTGTGGTAGAAGAGCATCAATTTGATCAACGATTGGATCGCCTTCTACATGGAAACGCACATTGGCGTAACCCAAAATAGCGCCAAAAATAAGCGAAAGGAGTACTAAAATTCCGATGGCGAGTAAAACAGTCAACATGGTCGGCTCCTAAATCTGTACAAGGGCGGTGAAGCCCATGAAAGCAAGAGCCATAAGACCAGCGGTAATCATGCCGATGGCAGAGCCTTTAAAGACAGTCGGAACATCAGCAACGTTAATACGTTCACGCATGGCAGAGAACAAAATCAACACGAATGAGAAACCAACCGCGGCACCAAAACCATAAAGAATGGATTCAACAAAGCCATTTTGTTTGCTGATGTTTTGTAATGCCACACCCAATACGGCGCAGTTAGTCGTGATAAGGGGTAAGAAAATTCCTAATACTCGATAAAGTAATGGACTGGTTTTATGAACCACCATTTCAGTGAACTGCACAACAACAGCGATCACTAAGATAAAAGAGATGGTTTGTAGGTATTCAAGACCAAATGGCTGAAGTATGTAGGTGTAAGTTAGATAACTGCACAGGCTCGACAAGGTTAAAACAAAGGTCGTCGCCATTGCCATGCCAATCGAGGTTTCTAGTTTCCCAGACACGCCCATGAAAGGGCATAGGCCCAAAAACTGAACCAGTACAAAGTTGTTAACTAGAATGGTACTGACCAGTATCAGGAGATATTCAGTCATTTCACGTCCAAAATATGTGGTGAATATAGTGTGATATCAGACACTTTTGGATAAAAGCATCTGTGAGCGTAACTATACCAATCTGCTTATAACTAACAAAGCTAAAAATCTCACATTTTTAGTCCGATTAAGTATATAGATAATAGGTTACGCTTATATAATTTCGATTTATGATTCTCTATTAATGCCAATGCCCACCTTATTAATAATCTTTCTTATTTACTAAGGTGAGCACTGGTTTGTATCGCGTTTATTGGCTGTTTAGGCCGATGCCCTGCGGCTTACATCACGCGTTGACCAGGTTTTGCGCCAGCGTGAGGTTCTAGTAGGTAAATTTCTTCACCGCCAGGGCCTGCCGCCAATACCATGCCTTCTGACATACCAAACTTCATTTTGCGAGGTGCAAGGTTGGCCACCATGACAGTGTGTTTGCCTTCTAGGTCTTCTGGCTTATAAGCAGACTTGATACCAGAGAATACAGTGCGCGTTTCGCCACCAATGTCTAAGGTCAATTTTAGCAGCTTATTGGCTTTTTCGACGTGCTCGGCTTTCACGATCAAGGCGATGCGCAAGTCCACTTTCGCAAAGTCATCGAAATTGATTTCTGCTTCGATTGGCTCTTTGCTTAGTTCTGTTTCCGCTTGAGCCGGTTGCGCCGCTTCTTTTGCTGCGGCTTCAGCCGCTGCTTCAACTTTGCCTTCTTCGATGATGGCATCGATTTGTGCTTGCTCAATACGACCCATTAGTGGCTTGAATTTGTTCACCGTGTTGCCAAACAACAACACGCTGCGGTTATCCCATGTTAGTTCTTTGCCTAAGAAAGCTTCTGCGTCAGCCACCATATTTGGCATGACGGGTTTCAAGTAAGTTGCCAGGATGCTGAATAAGTTCAAGGCGACCGTACAAACGTCCTGAACCTTCGGCAAAGTCGCTTCGTCTTTTGCCAACACCCAAGGAGCTTGCTCGGCTATGTATTCATTCGCTACGTCAGCAAGGCGCATGATTTCACGAATGGCTTTGCCGTATTCGCGGCCTTCAAAGTGCTCGGCAATGACATCGCCAGCGTCAACGAAGGATTGAATCATCTCCGCTTCGCTCACGTTACTCGTCAATTGCCCATCGAACTTCTTATTGATGAAGCTCGCTGTACGACTCGCGATGTTAACCACTTTACCCACGACGTCTGAATTCACGCGCTGTAAGAAATCGCTCAGACTGAGGTCGATATCGTCAACACGAGAGTTAAGTTTGGCAGCGTAGTAGTAACGCAAGTATTGCGGGTCCAAATGTTTCAAGTAAGTGCGAGCTTTAATAAAGGTGCCGCGTGACTTAGACATTTTTTCGCCGTCAACGGTGACATAACCGTGTGCATTGACTGCTGTTGGTGTGCGGTAGCCAGCACAATCCAACATAGCAGGCCAGAACAAAGCATGGAAATTGATAATGTCTTTGCCGATGAAGTGGTAAAGCTCGGCGTCGGAATCTTTCGCCCAGTAATCATCAAACTCCAAACCTTCGGTGCGATCACACAGGTTTTTGAAGCTCGCCATGTAACCAATTGGTGCGTCTAGCCAAACGTAAAAATATTTACCCGGTGCGTCTGGGATTTCAAAACCAAAGTAAGGTGCATCACGGCTGATGTCCCATTCTTTCAAACCAGAATCTAACCATTCAGATAGCTTGTTTGCCACTTGGTCTTGCAAGGTGCCGCTACGTGTCCATTTCGCTAAGAAATCTTGGAAGTCTGGCAATTTAAAGAAATAGTGTTCTGAGTCTTTCTCAATCGGGGTCGCACCAGAATAAACAGAGCGCGGATTGATCATTTCCATTGGCGTGTAAGTCGCAGAACAGACTTCACAGTTATCGCCGTATTGATCTTCTGCTTTACACTTAGGGCAAGTACCCTTGATGAAACGATCTGCAAGGAACATTTCTTTCTCTGGATCGTACGCTTGCACGATAGAGCGTACCGCGATTTTTCCATTGTCACGAAGGGCTTTGTAAATGCTGTTTGAGAACTCACGGTTTTCGTCAGAATGCGTTGAGTGGTAATTATCGTAACCAATTAGGAAGTCGTTAAAGTCAGCCATGTGTTCTTGGCGAACACCGTCGATCAACTCTTCTGATGTAATACCTTGTTGCGCGGCTTTGATCATAATCGCCGTGCCATGTGCGTCATCCGCACACACTGCTGTACAAAGATGGCCGCGCATTTTTTGAAAACGCACCCAGATATCGGTTTGGATGTGTTCCAGCATATGCCCCAAATGGATAGAACCATTTGCATAAGGAAGGGCGCTGGTGACTAAAATTTTGCGTTGCGTTTGTGCCATTTTTGATAAGCCTGCTGGATTAAAAAAGGTCGGGTATTCTATCAATAATTAGGCGTAGATGACGAATGAATAAAGCGCTTTAAAGATAGATTATCTAAGAAAAGCGACATTATAAGTCTCAATCCCGCGTGTGCAAGCGCTAGTCTTCTTTCTAAGTCTTGCTTTTCTGCAATTTGCCCCCACACTTGGCTCAACGTTATAAAATAAACACTCTTTAAATTACGCCTTACTAGGAGCCCCCATGCTAACTGATGCCCAACTACAGGCGACTTTAGAAACCCTAATCGATGACAACAGCGGCCAACCTTATGGTGCTGTTTGGAATGTGGTTGCAGACGACAGCCGAGTTCATGTCACTTTAACGCTTGGCTACCCAGCGCAAAAACAACAAGCTCAACTAGAAGCTAAGATCAAAGAACTCTTGGGTGATTCTCGCCACTTGGTACTAGACATTGACTTTCAAGTTAAAAGCCAAGCCACACAAGGCAGCATTCCTGGGATGAAAGGTGTAAAGAACATCATCGCTGTGGCGTCTGGCAAAGGCGGCGTGGGGAAATCCACCACCACGGTTAACCTTGCTCTTGCTATGGCAAAAGAGGGCGCTCGTGTTGGTATCTTGGATGCGGACATCTACGGTCCAAGCCAAGGCATGCTGCTAGGGTTTGAAGAGGGTACTCGCCCACAAGTCCGTGACGAGAAGTTCTTCATCCCGCCAACGGCATTTGGTGTACAAGTGATGTCCATGGCATTTCTAACCACCAAAGACACGCCAGTTGCATGGCGTGGTCCTATGGTGACTGGTGCTTTGATGCAGATTTTAACGCAAACTGATTGGGATGATCTTGATTACCTATTTATCGACATGCCACCGGGTACAGGCGATATTCAACTGACCCTAGCGCAAAAAGTCCCCGTTGCCGGTTCAGTTGTGGTTACCACACCGCAAGACATCGCTTTATTAGATGCTCGCCGTGGTATTGAAATGTTCAACAAGGTAAACATTCCAGTGTTGGGCGTGGTGGAAAATATGTCGACACACATCTGTTCTAACTGCGGCCATCACGAAGCCATTTTTGGTGACGAAGGTGGTGCTAGCCTAGCAAAAGAATACGATGTTAATGTATTGGGCAAACTGCCACTGAGTCTAGCGATCCGCGAACAGAGTGATGCAGGCCGACCAATCGTGGTAAATGCACCAGAAAGTGATACGGCAGGCATTTATCAGTCGATTGCACGCAAGCTTGGTGCTACCCTTGCATCCCAACAAAATGAACAAATAGCGATGCCTATTATTGGCATGAGCGACGATTGAGGAAAAGTAATGCGTTTGTGTGACCGAGATATTATAAAAGCCCTAGACGAAGGTTCTATTGTTATCGAACCACGCCCAGATAACAGCGTGATCAGCGGCGTCTCTGTTGATTTACGATTGGGCAACTCGTTTCGCGTCTTTCAAGGTCACCCAGCGCCTTATCTTGATCTAAGCAGCTCGAAAGCTGACTTAAGCAAAGTCATCGAATCCGTCATGAGCGAGGAAATCCTAGTCGAAGATGGCAAACCTTTCTTCATCCATCCGGGCGAACTCGTACTTGGCGTCACCAAAGAATCCGTCACCGTACCTGACAACCTAGTTGGCTGGCTCGACGGACGTTCTTCCTTGGCACGCCTTGGCTTAATGGTTCATGTAACCGCACACCGCATCGACCCAGGTTGGAGCGGCGGCATCGTGTTGGAATTCCTCAACGGCGGCAAACTACCCATCGCCCTCAGCCCAGGAATGACCATCGGCGCCATCAACTTCGAAACCATGTCGGGTTCTGCGGATCGTCCTTATAACAAGCGGGATAACGCAAAGTATAAAGACCAAACCTCAGCGGTTGGTAGCCGGATCTCAGGTGACAAATCCTAGATCTTTTTTAAGATCGACTAGAAAGAGGCCTCGGCCTCTTTTTTTGTTTTTATAAGGTCAAATAGTTACTTCTCAGCGATTCCTAGTTTGCAAGCTTGGTTCCGCTCTGCTGAGCGGGCTAGTTCCTTCCCCTTTCTTCAAGGGGAAGGTTAGGATGGGGTTATTTCTTTGGGTTTTAAAGGATATTTGTTACTTCTCAATAGCTCCGAGCTGCAGGCTTTATTCCGCTTTTTAATTCAGGAAAAAGCTGAGCGGGTAACTTTTGTCCAGATCCACAAAACTTACCAAAAATTCGCTTTATCGGGCTATCGCCCAAACGTCTCATTCATATTGTTTAATACAGGTTTAGCAAGACGATTTTTACCGTAAGGCTTAGATGGTTTATTTAGTGAGAGATGGTTCGTTAAACAATGACCCTGAAACTCCATAAAGTCGCGCAATCGGGATTGCGTCGAACTGACTTCTTCGTAGCTAATCGTCTGCAAATTTATACCCGATACCGTAATGCTAATCGTAGGGCGCGATGAGGGAGGTACGACCGTGATCCGCCGGAGAAAGTGAAGCTTTCATTGTCTGAAACCGACTTTATTTTTGGATGAAATTTAAAACACAATTTATGGGTGGATATACAGTCTATTTTTGAGATGAAGACATTTTTGCTCGTTTAACCATTTTAAATCAACTGGTTGTGCGCGTTTTGTGCTGGAGGTAAGTAAGAAAGTCCTCTAATATCAATGAATAAGAATCTACAGTGTAGAAATAACGCGCTGTGGATAAAAGGAATAACACGCATGCTCGTTTTTCCTGTTTTAACTTTTGTTGATATCTCTATTTATGGTTTTAGAGTCAGTGACTTATAGTAATATTAAGAAGGTTTCCAATCTGTGTAAACGCGCATGCGCATTAACAAAATGTTAGAAGAGCAAGGAAAAATAAGCAGAGTGCGAGAAGTCAAACTAAAAGAAAGAATCATGGGCTATTCGGTTTCTCCAGCTCGCAGCGGGGAGATGGCTCAAGTGCAGTATATGGGAGCAACCTCAACGGAAGATGGGGATCTCCATATTAAGTACCTAGAAGGTTTTCCTCAGACGATTCTTTCAATGATAGATGAAGGTATTACACCAGCTGATATTAAATCAATGGTTGTCCTTATATCTCATGATCTTAATGCGAAAGTTTATATCAATGAGCTTGAAGTATTTGGATATGTACATGTAAAAGCTAAGAAAGTAGATAAAGGTCAAGCACTCAAGAAAGATGACATATCTGGATTTGAACGGATAAAACTGGGTGATATCGAGTTTCCTGATGACCATGCATATTTTTGCGTACTATCTCTTGGTTGGGATAAGGCCTACATATTCGATTTTTCACCACTCGATGACCAGAGTTCAAGAAAGATCGAGTATGATGTGGAGAAATTTATAGGTTCGTACTTCTCATATCTTTCATTTAAAACAATCCACAAAATATCAGATTCTGACTGGGACCAGATTTTAAAACAAAATTGGTTCCCTTTTTTCTCTCTAAAGTTTTCTACAATCGAGTCAATTATAAATTACGTTAGGGCCGGATGGGATATTGACGATCTCATAAATACGATAGAGATTGATACGCTAGAACATCTTCAAAACTGGACTCCTGATTGGAAGAAAGATGAAGGCTTGGCTCCATTTGTTGATTTTTTAGAACGGGCAATAGAAAGGCATAAGTCTGAAGATTTTATCAGTAGCACCTCTATTATCTACCCTAAAATCGAAGGACTAATTAGGCAAGAATTCATCAAGGATAATCCGGGTAAAGAGGGGCGTAGACAGAATATGCTTGTTGAGCACATAACAGAGAAGACTCAGTATACGTTGTCATCGCTTACAACATATATACCTGACAGATTCAAAAGATATCTTGAGGAGTGCTATTTCAAAGACTTTATTGCATCAAGCCAGAATAATCAGGTTAGCCGTCACTCAGTTGCTCATGGAGCAAGTTCAATTGAGCAGTATGGAAAAAAAGAGTCATTAGTAGGGTTGTTAGTGTTTTCACAAATAGCTCAATACATCAAACAGTCTTCTAACAAGTCAAGCAACACGGACGCTGCAAGCAGCGCCGGTTCTTGAGGCGTTAAGCATCAAAGTAATGGAATCAATTAAATTAATCTTAGCTTTTTGGAATTATCGCTTCATGTCGAGTTGCGAAGTAATAGCTTGGGCAGACGAAGAGATAAAGGCTGTAGACGAGCCTAGTGATGATTTGATCACTTTATCCCTAAAAGGGCCAGAGATGCTCACTAAGCTTCCGGGGGACGAATTCCCACGATCTACCAATTTGCCTTATGAAAAAATATTCGCGATCAAAGCTTCTATATTGGATACATCTATAAAAGAAGAAAGGGATAAGTTTATTTCTTGGATGTTAGGTTCCTGCCGAGGCTTAAGTTTAGATATTCCAGAGGTAAGACTTGCCTATGATTACGAGCATATTAGCTGGGACTGTGATAATCCGAAGAAAGCTGACGAGATGTTTGATGAATCGTTTCGTAATATGCTTAGTAATTGGAATGAGCAGACTGAAGAGTTAGAAGGCAAATGCTTAACAAATCAATCAACTACGCGCATTCTGCGCCGGAAGCAGCGAAGCTGCTCCGGTTATTGAGGCGTTATGTGCAACAAGCACTAATCAAGGAGATAAATAATGCAAGCGTTGTTAGGTATCGGTGGGTTCATCCTTTTTATGGGATATGGCATTCTGCAAATAGTTGCGGGATATGTTGGTATTGATTTTCATTTTGGTGCCGTCTGGGCTGGCGTAGCTATCGTTGCAGCTTTGATGTTTCGCTTCACGCTTCCAATTACAATCGGGGCTTTCTTTGGCGCAATGGATGTTTGGGGCTGGCATTGGGGTTTTGCTGCATTGTTTGCCGCTCCTGGTCTGGCATTTTTAATACCAGGAGTCATCCTTTCAATCATAGAGGGTGTGAAACGGTAATTATGCCAAAAACACTTATATACATTGCCGCAGGGTTTCTGTTTGTTGGCGTATTACCATTGCCATATGGCTACTACATGTTGTTGCGGTTTATAGCTTGTGGTGTATTTGCATGGGCGGCATACATCGCTTTCGAGAAAAATGAAAATGTCTTACCTTGGGTTTTTGTTGTTTTAGCTATTGTGTTTAACCCAATAATAAAAATTCATTTCCCCAAAGAAATGTGGGTAATCATAGATTTTTCCTCAGGGCTGCTATTGGTTCTTGTAAGTGGCAAGATTCAAGAGAACGGCAAACAAAGCACATAACAATCACATGCACTCGGACAGTAAAAAGCGCCGCTCCTTCCTCGCTCTGCTTTTTACCGCCGGTGATGTGAGGCGTTATATGCCCTCGAAGGATCTGAGTTGAATGGAAACGAATAGTGTAATAAAGAATAGAGAGGCAGAGCTTCCAATACCATCTAAATGGCGAAGCACTATTGCTAAAATAGTCGACGCTTTGGTTGCTAAAGATTACGTTTTACGTTCTGTTGTTCCAAATTCAGAGCTAAGAAGCCCAGATGTAGCAAGTCAGATGAGATCATATATAGAAGATTATGGCGAAAAACTTATATCATTATCTGAAAAGTGTTGGGATTCATCAGTATATATTTGGCAAGGCAAAGACTGGCTGGCATTAGTTGATTTGTCGACAGATAAAGAAGAAGTTAGCGACTTGGTAATGCAGCTATCTATTTCCGAGCTTGAAGCTGATTTTAAATTTACTGTCGAGATGGTGTATGTGCCGTAATGGGCATATAACAAACAGTTTAAAAGCGGACAAAATTCAGTTGGCTGGTTTCGCTCCGCTTCACATTATAGCCAACCAAATTTTGCCTTTTAACTGAGGCGTTAACTGCTAGGAGAACTCATGGACATAGCGGTAAAGATATTCCAAGTCCTGTTTTACATTACAGGGTCTACAATTGCTGTTTTAACTTATATAAAGGCTAAAAATGGATTATTAAATTCGGTCAACACAGAATATCAAAAGAAAGTTATGGAGCGGTTAAGCCAGCTTTCTTCTGAACTGTATGATGAGTTCGACCAAAGTTCAGATAAGTTTTGGGCAAAAGAAGATCAGGCTAAAGAAGTTTTGAGCCAACTGCATGAGCTAATTATTCCTCACAAACACGAGATAATTACGAATAAAGAAATTCATTCAGGCTTTCGCTTACCATCAAAATTTGAAGAGCTAGATCAATTTTTAAATAAATTAAAATCTGACCCATTTATCCCTAGGGAAACTGCGATTAAGTCCCCAATATGAGACAATGCCGATCTGACCATTACCTCAAGACCGAATGACATGAATCAGCTTTCCTTCGCCGATACCG